>NZ_DATLEC010000094.1:0-59593 GCF_035525475.1 Lentzea sp.
CGGCGTGCGCGTCGAGAGCGGCGGCGCGGGTGACGGTCAGCTCGGTGATCCGCAGCGAGAGGCCGGTGCCAGGGGGAGGCGCCAGCAGGTGCCGGCCCGGCCACTCCTGCACCCGGACGAGCGCCGGCCCGAGCACGACGAGGAAGGCGGCGGAGAGCACGCCGGACAGCGCCACGACCAACGCGCCGGTGAGGTCCGTGACCTTCGAGAAGATGTTCCAGAAGAGGAAGGTGGGAGTGTTGTCCGAGGGTGGCAGCACGTAGTACCAGAACGGGTAGGTCGTGTTCTGCAGCATCGTGGCCGGCAGCGCGATCGCGACGAACCCGATGGCCAAACCGGCTGTGGCGTGCAGCGGCAGCCAGGCCAGCTCACGTCGCACGGCCACGTCGCGCAGCGCGGCGCGCGTCTGCTGCGGCACCGCGTCGGGGGCGAGAACGTCGAGCCGGACCCGTTCCCGGTTCGCGACCGACCGCAGCGTGCGCAGGGCGGAGGGCACCAGGAGAATGCCGGCACCGACGCAGCTGAGCAGCCCGACCACGCCGATCCAGACGAGGACGGCCAGTGCGAGCAACGCCGTGCCGAAGCCGCCGAGGAGGCGCGCGATGGCATCGAGTGTCGACCGCAGTCGTTCCCGCACCTGTGCCATGCCACCTCCCTGCCGGACCTTATCCGATCGACACAGCCGAAGTCGGATTCAGGTCGACCTGCTGTTGTGGACGATCCGCTGGGGCGTGAGCAGCTCGGTCACCGGGGTGGCACCGCTACTTCTGTTGTCCAGCAGGCTGGATTGTCGACCTGGATGGGGGTGAACAGACTGAGGCCGTTCGATGTGCGCAGGATCGACATCCGCGCGGAATCTAGGAGTGGCTGCCTTGTTCAAATCCTCTTCCCAGCGAGATCGGCCTTTTTCGCCGCGGTATCGCCGTGTGACCACCGTGGCGGCAGTCGCGGTCGCGGCGGGCAGTCTCGCGTTCGTCGGCCCGGCCCCGATCACCCAGGCCGAACCTCGCCGCGATGCGATTCAGCAGGGCTTGGACAAGATCGTCGGTACCGACCGGCACCCTGGAGCGCTGGCCGCTGTCCGGGACCAGCACGGCCGGACCCGCCACTACACGGCCGGGGTCGGTGATCTGCGGACCGGTAGCAAGGTACCGGCGAACGGCAGGGTGCGAATCGGCAGCGCCAGCAAGATGTTCGCCTCTGTGGTCGTACTGCAGTTGGTGGGGGAGGGCAAGGTGGAGCTCGACGCATCGATCGAGAAGTACCTGCCGGGCCTGGTGCGGGCCAAGGGCGTGGACGCGAACAAGGTCACGGTCCGCCAGCTGCTGCAGCACAACAGCGGCCTGCCCGAGTACACCGAGTCGTTGTTTCCGGAAATGGGCGACTTGCTTCCGTACCAGCACGTCTACCTCGAACCGCGGGAACTGCTCGACCTGGCGAACGCCAGGGTGGACGGCAAGCCCGCCGGCAGCGGCTGGTCCTACAGCAACACGAACTACGTCCTGGCCGGGATGATCGCCCAGCGGGTCACCGGTCGCCCGTTCAACGAGCTGGTGACCACCAGGGTGATCGAGCGGATCGGTCTGCGCGACACGTACGCGCCCGAGGTCGGCGAGCAGGACATCCGCGGCCGGCACCCCCAGGGCTACCAGCGCAATCCGGTGACCGACGAGCTGCTCGACTTCACGCAGATGGACCCGAGCTGGGGCTGGGGGGCCGGCCAGCTGATCTCCACGCCTGGTGATGTCACCACCTTCCTGAGTGCGCTGCTGGGCGGGAAGCTTCTCGAACCGGCCCAGCTGGCCCAGCTGCGCACCACCATCCCGACGGACGCGACGGACCCGAAGTCGGGCCAGGGCTACGGACTCGGCATCTTCAGCATCCCGTTGAGCTGTGGAAAGGTCGCGTGGGGCCACGGCGGCGTCATCCCGGGTTACGCGAACGACAACGCGGTCACCGATGACGGCCGCGCGGTAACCATCGTGGTCACCGCGACGCAAGGATCGGTGAAGGACAAATCCGTCGCCGCGGACCGGGCCGCGCTCTTCGACGCCGCACTCTGCGCGAACTGACCCCTGGGCAGAGCACAGGCAGCTTCCGCACTGGGAAGCCACACAACGGCAAGGGCTCGGGTGGGTGCTCAACGCATCCGCCCGAGCCCTTGCCGCACGTGCGTCTCCGCGGGATCCGGCCGGCCGGGGCGTCGATGGAGGTGGTGCTGGCTGTACCAGAGTTGTGCAGCGCGGGGGATCGTCGGGAGCCGGGGGCCGCGGCAACACTATGGGTGTCAGCGCGAACGTCCAATTTGGAGAGTGTCTTTTGTTACAAGGTCTGAGTCGCCCGGCCGGAACCAGCCCGGGCCCAGCGCGTCGTCGTCGTGGTGTGGTCGTGGCGGCAATCGCGGCGGTGGCGGTTGCCGGTATCGCGGTGAGCTCGGCGGCCTCGGCGGCCTCGGCGGATGCGTTGAAGGAGAAGTCGACGCCGGTTCGCGACAAGTCGCTGCAGGCGGGCCTGGAGGAGTTGGTCAAGGACGGAACTCTGCCGGGGGCGCTGATGTCGGTGCGGAACCGGGACGGCCGGGTGGTGAACTACACCGCCGGGGTGGGGGACATTCGGACGAAGTCGAAGGTGCCGACGGACGGCTACGTGCGAATCGCCAGCAGCACCAAGATGTTCACCGCGGTGGCGATCCTGCAACTGGCCGGAGACGGCAAGCTCGCGCTGGACGACACGGTGGAGAAGATTCTGCCGGGTGTGGTGCGGGGTACCGGTGACGGTGCGGCGGTCGATGGCCGGAACATCACCATCAGGCAGCTGCTGAACCACACCAGCGGGATGACCCAGGCAATGCCCCTCATGCCCAGGGGAATCCTGCCGATCAAGGACCGGTACTTCGACGCCAGGGAGTTGCTCGACGCGGCGTTGACGCAAGCACCGGCGGTCGCTCCGGGACAGGACCGGGCGTTCAAGTACAGCAACGCCGGCTACGTGCTGCTGGGCCTGGTGGCGCAGAAGGCGGCGGGACGGCCGCTCGCCGAGGTGATCACGGATCAGATCATCAACCGGATCGGGCTGAAGGAGACGTACTACCCGGGACCGGGCGACCGCGAGATCCGTGCGCCACACCCGCAGGGTTACCTGCCGCCCACGGACGACGAGGGCAAGGAGATCCCCGGTGAACTGATCGACATCACCCGGTTCGACCCGTCGATCGCCGGCGCTGCGGGGCAGATCATCGCCACCCCGAGCGACGTGAACAAGTTCCTCGTCGCCCTGCAGACGGGCCGGCTGCTCAAGCCCCGCGAGATGGCGGAGATGCGTCAGACGGTCGATGCGTCCGCCATTCTCCCGGGATGGCGCTACGGTCTGGGTCTCACCGAGATCCCGCTCAGCTGCGGAGGCGTGGTGCGCGGCCACGGCGGCGACGCCGACGGTTTCCAGAGCCGCTCCGCGATCACCCCCGATGGCAGGGCGGTCACCATCGTCGCGACGAACGACGGAGCTCGCATCATGGAAGTTCTCACCTTCTTCGACAAGGTCCTGTGCGCCACGAAGTAGAAGCCGTCCTACCTGAACACCCTCACCGGCCGATGCGATGGAGGAACCACCGCACCGGCCGGTGAGCTTTGTCGGAACGACCCGACGACGCTCATTCGGACCGGGACGACGCGCGTCGGCTCGACTCCTGCTCAGCTGCGACCGCAAACCTCGTGCTCAAACGCCTCGACGAAGCCGCGCTGTCCACGCTGCTGATCGCCATGCCCGAGGGCGACGGCCACTACCTCCTCGACATGGTCGAACAGCTCCAGGCCCTCCTGGACATCGCCAACTGGAGCACAACTGGAGCACGGTCCGGCGCTGGGTGAAATAGGGTCTTGGGTTTGCTCCAGGTCCGGCGAGTTGACCGACCCGACGGGCGCGGTGGTGACTGAGATCGCCCCTGCGAACCGGACACCCTGATCCCGGACACTGCTCTGGGGAAGGGTGTCCTGGTGTCACGTTCGTCGAAGTTTCCCGAGCAGTTCCGCGAGGACGCGGTCGAGCCGGCCCGGTCCTCGGACCGGCCGTTGCGGCACGTCGCCCGGCGTCTCCGCGAGCGAACAGGAGGAGTTGCGGGTGCTGCGCAAGCGTGTAGCCGAGCTGGAGAAGGAGATCCTCCGCAAGGCAGCCGCCTATTTCGTCAAGGAGATGGGTCGTTGACCCGCAGCTACCGGTTCATCTCCGAACACCGCGCCGTCTTCGGCGTCGCCCGGCTGTGCCGAGTCCTGGACGTGCGTCGTCCTGGCTTCTACGAGTGGCTGGCCGCCGCGCCCGCGCCCGCGCGCGCCGAGCAGGCTGCCGACGAGCGGCTCGTCGGGGACATCACCGAGGTCCACGCCGGGCACCGCGGTGCCTACGCTCGGCCGAGGATCACCGCCACGCTGCGCCGCCGCGACCGGCGGGTCAACTTCCGAACCACGATCACCGATCTCGGCGCGCGACCGTCGGTAGGCCGAGTCGGTTCGTGCTACGACAACGCAGTCGCCGAGTCGTTCTTCGCCACGCTCAAAGCCGAGATCGGCACCACCGTGTGGGCCACTCGCGCCGACGCCCGCAGCGACGTGTTCTCTACCTCGGCTACTACGACCCCGACCGTCTACAGTCGACACTCGACCACCGAACACCCCACGAAACCCGCGTCAGCTGTCGTCAAGGCCCGCCCTCGTGGCATGACCCCGGTGTCCGGTCTTTGGGGGCAACCTCACGAACCAGTATGCCGCCACCACACCTGTACAGCCGACAGGGACAACCACCCCATGCTTCAACGGACGAGTCAAGCCCGTCTCTCCCTGTGTACGACCAAGGCAACTCCGCTCATCGGCATGGTCGGATGTTCGTCCAGCGCGTACTTATCTTGGGTGGGTGAGCCGGAAACGGGCGCCGCCGAGGTGGTCTGTGGCACGTGGATGGCTTTGGCCAGTTGGCCGGCGCGGCGGGGACAGCAGCGGAGTTTGCGGAGGATGCGCCAGGCCTTGAGCTGGGCGTTGGCGCGTTCGCCGGGGCCGCGGAGGCGGGCGTGACAGGTACGCGGTGCCCAGAGCTGCACTCGAACGTGTGATTTTCGCCGATCAGTACATGCGTGGTTCCTTCGGCGGTACCCCGGAGTTTCTGAAAACGATCGTCCGGAGGAGATGACATGGATACCGCGAAGCGACTCGTGGCTGTTCTCGTTCTCGGCGCAGCCCTCGCCGGAGTCCCAGTGGTTTCGGCGCTCGCCGACGGCGCTGCGCCGCGCGCTACGACGGTGGTGACGGCTCAGGACGACAACAACGACGACGACAGCAGCGGCAACTGGGGTTTGCTGGGCCTCCTCGGTCTGCTGGGCTTGGCAGGCCTGGCGGGACGGAAGCGGAACCAGGTCACCGATCGCACCATGGGCCGGTGACCCGAGCGGAGCCAGTGGAAGCGAGAGTCGGTCATGCGCTTCGGCAACACCCAGGTCGAGTTCTTGGGTGGCCGCGCGGGATGCCTGACGACGCTGATCATCTCCGTGGTGCTGTCGGTCCTGCTCACCGTTCTGCTGAACGCCGTGCTGTGACGGGTGATCCGAGGTGGGCGGCGTGCCTTCCACCCTTGGGCGCCTGCCCGTCGCGGTCACCCACCCGATCCGGCGTCTGACGGTGAGGCCTCGGGCGGAGCGGAGTGGCATGCGCGGTTGACGCGGAAGCCCACCGGCGGGATCAGCAGCTCGGACCCTTGAGCAGCCACAACGGAGTTCTCATGCTGTGTGGTCAGGTCCACGATTCATACAGCACACGAATCGCCCGCCTACCTGCGCAGACAGGTAGGCGGGCGATTCGTGTTTTGTCTGTCCGGCGAGAACTGTCGTGGCCCGACGTGAGCAAGGCGCGGAGGCCGCGAGGCTCATCTTGGTTCTGCGCCGGCTTGGCTCAAGGCTCGTGAGGTGTACGACGTGACGTCCAGACCAATAGCGGATCCGGCTGACGACGGTGCGGCCGAGGACGTGAAGGTCGGCGAGAAGGCGAAGTGGCCGACGCCGAAGGACGGAGGCGGCTGCACGCTGATGATCCTCGACGTCAACGCCGTGCTGATCTTCGAGAGCAAGCCCTCGTACAAGCCAGCGCCGAGATCGGAGCCGTGTCGGGGGCCGCTGCGTGAGCTCGCGAAGTCGTTCTACGACGCGGTGCGGACGCGGTAGCACGCCAGGGCTGGTGCGTGCGCGACCGAGGGGCCGGGGATGACCCGGAACGTCGGGCTCGAAGCGTTGGACCCTGATCAGGCGGAGCTGGGTGATCTGCTGGCCTGGCACGCGTTCGCGATGGCGGTGCGGAAGGCCGAGAAGCCCGATCGGGAGGCGATTCCGTTCGACGGGTGGGTCGCCGACCTGCGCCTGCCCGATGCGGGATACGGCCCGCGTGAGTTCTGGGGTGTGCGCCGGGACGGTGAGTTTCTGGCGACGGTTCAGGTGTACCTGTTGGAAGGCGAGAACGACCAGGTTGCTCGGACGAGCATCACGGTCGCCCCTGGCTGGCGGCGTGCGGGCGTTGGCACTGCCGTCCTGCATCTGCTGCCGCTGTTGGAGGCGCGCGGCAGGACTGTTGTCGAGGGGTGGGACGTGCCCGTCCCCGCCGGGTACCGGGTGGTGGAGTGGTCCGGTGAGGTGCCGGAGGAGTTGGTGGGCTCGTTCGCCCGCGCTCTCACCGCCATGCGTGACGCGCCGATCGGTGAGTCTGGTGTGGTGTTTCCGGTGTGGACTGCCGTCGGGGTCCGGGAGGCGGAGGCGGAGCTGCGCGCCAGCGGTATCGGTCGGCGCGGTGTGCTTGCGGTGAACGAGGCCACGGGTGAAGTTGCCGCGTTGACCCTGTTGGACTTTTATCCGACGTTGCCCAGTCGGGGTGTTCAGCGGGACACCGTGGTGGTCCCCTCCGAGCGCGGTCGTGGGCTCGGGTTGTGCGTCAAGGCCCGGATGCTGCGGTGGCTGCGGGAACAACGGCCGGAGATCGACCGCGTGCACACCGGGACCGGCAGCGACAACGAGCACATGATCAGGATCAACCACCTGCTCGGCTACCGGACGCCCCAGGTCTCCGTCGCCGTCAACGCGAAGATCTCCGACCTGCATAGCGCGAGACCGCAGTTCTGATGGCGGCGGCATTTCGATACTTCGTTGATGTATTTCTTTGATGGATCGGTCGGTGGTCGATTAGTTATGGAACAAACCGGCTGGTCGAGTTTGCTGGTCGGCGTGGAATGCTTCACTCGATCGTGTGACACCGGCGTGTTCATGGGGTGGCGGGGGATAAGAAGTAACGACGGCGGGTGCCCTTTCGATGTGGGTGACTGCACGATTGGGTGGTCAGTGTGGCCGGTTACCCGTTCTGTGATGTCGAATTGACTCGGAGTGACTTCTGATACGCGATCATCTGGCTGCGTTCGGAATGTTGCCTTCGCGGTCGGCCGGGTCTTTATCCGGTCACCGTCGAGATTTTCCGGATGATCGGCGAAGGGGTGCTGGAGATCGCCTCGCCGGACGTGTCGTTCAGCTTTTCGCGTGAGGGCTGGCTTCGTTGCGCCCTCGGGCAGAACTGTCGGAGGCAGGGCGCTCCGTATGAACCGTTCAGCCTTTCCTGAACAGGAAGGAACAGCAGTGGACTACGACGCCCTGGTCGCCGAGTTGCGGCAGCTCCGGGAGAACGTCGCCGGGGTCACCGACACGGTGATAGCCGCGTCCGACGGTATTCCGATCATTTCCGACGTGGCGAAGAGCGTCGACCCCGCGCACATCTCCGCGCTCGCGGCCGCCGATCTCGGCATCGCGCGCCAGGCTGCGGAGGTGATGGGTCTGGGCAAGCTCAGCCAGACCGTGGTGTTCGGCAACAAGGGCTACATGGCCGTGTACGCCATCGGCCGGATGTCGTTGATGGTCGCGCTGGGGGACAAGGGGCTGAACCTCGGGCGCCTGCTCCACGAGTCCCGGCCCGCGATCGAGCGGATCGAGTCGATCCTGACGCCTTAGCGCGCCGTCCGCCGAACGAAGTAGTGGTCGCAGCACATGTCCATCCTCGGTTCATTGCGCTCGTCAATGACGTCTTTGTGGGGACTTGTCCGAACGCGGCCGGGGCACGAGCGGTCCGCCGTGTCGCCTCGGCCACCAGTTGACGTAGGGAAGTGGAATTTGATGAACATCGATACCGCGCTCAAAGAGGCCATGTCGATCGGCGGCGCTGTCGGTGTCGCGCTGGTCGACTACGACAGCGGCATGTCCCTCGGCCACGCGGGCGGAGGTGACTGGCTGAACCTGGAGATCGCCGCGGCCGGCAACACCGAGGTCGTGCGGTCGAAGCTCCGCGTCATCCAGACCCTCGGGCTCAGCGACAGCATCGAGGACATCCTGATCACGTTGCACCGCCAGTACCACCTCATCCGGCTGGTCGCGGCCGGGACCGCCACCCCGGGCCGCGCTGTACGCGCGGTCGCACGGCCTGGTGTGACCAGGCCGGGAGGTAGTGTCGTCCGGTGGGAAAGATCGTCCGCATCGGCGTGTTCTACGACGGAACGTGGTTCGCGTACCTCAGCGACTTCTACGCGACCGCGCACCGCAGGGCCGCGCGGATCGCGTTGGACGGCCTGCACGACGCGCTGCGCTGGTACGTGCACCGGGAGACCGGGCTGCCGCTCGACGAGTGCGTGGTCGCCGAGGCGCACTACGCGCGGGGCCGCATCGAGACGCCTGCCGTGTCCTTCGACGCGGCGCTGACCGCGGCCGGGATCATCCGCCACGACCTGCCTCTCGTCGGGGGCAAGGAGAAGGGCGTCGACGTCCACCTCGCGCTGGAGGCGTGGGACCGGGCCATGTCGGTGCCGCTGGACTGGGTCGTCCTGCTGACCGGGGACGCCGACTTCACCCCGCTCGTGACACGGCTGACCGAGCGCGGTGTGCACGTGGTCGTGCCGGTCGTCGACGTGCGGGTCGTCGACAAGCCGCCGGCCTGGACCCCGCGGACCGCGGCGCCGTTGCGGGCCGCCACGCCGTTCACGCCGGGGTTCGACGCGCTGTTCGACCCCGCGGACAGGGCCGGCTACCCGTTGCGGCGCGCGTTCGTGCGGTCCGCCGAGGCCGTGGCGTCGCCGGTGGGATCACCTCGCGGACGCCGGCGAGGAACGGTCGCCAGCTGGAAGTCGGGTCAGGCGCACGGGTTCATCACCGACAGTCGCGGTGGTTCCTGGTTCGTTTCCCGCGACGATCTCCCACAAGGGCTGACGCTGTTGTTGGCGGGCACTCCCGTGTCGTTCACGGGGTCGCCCGTTCCGTTGGCCGGCAGGAAGTACCCGAGGGCCCAGGCCGTTCGCCTGGACGACTTTCCGCGCGCCTGACAAACCGGTGGCGGCCGGTGTCAGCGGAATGTCAGCGCCGGTCGCGATCCTTCATCTCACAACGAAGGATCTCCCTGCACGAGTAAGGGCTCACGGGTGCTGAAGAAATCTGTTTTTGTGGTGATGATGGGTGCGCTGATCAGCGCATCTTTCGGTGCGGGGGCGGCCAACGCGGCGACTGCGCGCAACGGTGCCTGCGAGTCGGGTGAGTTCTGCCTGTACTACAACAGCGACCAGGCCGGTTCGGTGTCCGACTTCGACACGTCGATCTCCGACTACGGCGACGACCAGCCCAGCTGCTACGAGTTCAAGAGCGCCGGCAACGGCCAGGGCCTGTGCGTGAAGAACAACGCCGCCGCCGTCTGGAACCGCACCAGCAGCTCGGTGACCGTGTACTTCAACAGCGGCTACGCCGGTCCGCACCAGACGGTCGCGGCCGGTGCCAAGGCCAACCTGAACTCGGACCTCAAGAACGAGAACGCGTCCCACAAGTTCGCCGACAACGGTGGTGGCGGCGGTGGTGGCGGCACGTACGCCGCTCCGCCCAGCAACCCGAACCCGTCCGCGGCCGCCCGCGCGCCGCAGGCCACGGCCCGCACGCAGTTCGTCGACGACCAGATCGCCCGCCTGACCGGCGAGAAGGACTGCTGGGTCGGCGACTACCGCAGCTACGAGCCGTCGACGAGCAACCACAACACCGGCAACGCGCTCGACTGCACCATCTCCAACGCGATCGGGTCCTACCCGTCGGCGTCGCAGAAGGAACAGGGCTGGAAGCTCGCGCGCTGGGTGCAGAAGTACGCGTCGCAGCTCGACGTCCGGTACGTGATCTGGCAGGGCAAGATCTGGAGCGTCGCCCGTTCGTCCGAGGGCTGGCGCGATTACACCGCGGGCAGCGGTGTGACCGGCGGTCACTACGACCACGTGCACGTCTCGATGCAGAACCCGTACGGCGACTGATCGACATCGTGTGATCGAAGGTGGGCAGCGAATTCGCTGCCCACCTTTCGTCGTTTCCGGCGTTCACCTTCGTCGGTGGAACGAGCGACTTCCGCGGCTCACCTGACGCCCCGATCGCGATGTCCTTGCTGGGAAACGAATGGGGTTCGTTGTGAGGAAACTGTGGCTGGTGCCCGTTGTGGCGGCTTTGGTCATATCGGGCGGAACTGCCGCCGGCGCTGCGGACAAATCGGTCGTGCGGACCGAATTCGGTGCCGTGCGGGGAGAAGTCAGCGGCGGTACGAGGGTGTTCGAGGGAATTCGTTACGCGGCGCCCCTGGAATGCCAGCGTGACCCGTCGACTACCGGCTGCGGATCTTCGGGTTCTTCGGGATGCCGGGTCTCGCGGGCTCCGGGACGTTCGGGCTGTGAGACCAGCAGGCGGCGTTGCGGTGGGTGCGCTCCACCATCGGCGCTTTCGGCGGGGACCCGCACAACATGACGCTGGCGGGTCAGTCCGCCGGTGCGATGAGCGTCTGCGCGCAGCTCACCCCGCCCTCTGCGGCCGGGCTGTTCGGCAGGGCCGTGATGCGGAGCGGGTCGTGCGGGACCGCGGCTCTCACCGGTACCGCCCGCGATGCCGCCGGGTGCACGCGTCGGACCTGTGGGACTTCTACGACCTCGGCGGCAACGCGCCGAAGTTCAGCCCCGCCCAGCGACGGCTGTCGGAGTGGATGATCGACCGCTGGGCCGCGTTCGCCCGCGGCGGGGATCCGGGCTGGCCCGGATCCACCACGGGACGGCCGCACGTCCAGTCGCTCGCACCGGACGCCGTGGGACCGTCGGCCTGGCGGCGGAGCACCACTGCGGGTTCTGGGCTCAGGAACGCAGGTCGTGAACCATCAGTGAGGCCGCGAGCAGCCGGACGTCCGCGGGGTCGGCGGGGTTGTAGCCGGTGAGCTCCGTGACGCGGCGCAGGCGGTAGTTCAGCGTGTTGCGGTGCAGGTGCAGCTTCTCGGCGGTGCGGTGGCGGTTGTGGTCGTTGTCGAGGAACTCCCGCAGCGTGTGCAGCAGGTCGGGGTGCTCCGCCAGCTTGTCCATCACGCGGGCCAGGCGCTTGCGGCCGGGGCCGGGGCGGCACAGCTGGTACTCGAGCAGCACGTCGTCGAGGACGTACGCGCCGGGCGGGCGGCCGAGCCGCTGGACCAGCTCGGCGATGTCGGCGGCCTGCCTGGCCGCGGTGGGGACGTCCTCGCGGCTCTCCGCGGCGGCGATCCCGCCGACCAGACCGGTGCCCGCCGCCGTGTGCAGCCTGCGGACCAGGTCGGCGGCGTCGGCCAGCTCCTGCTCCACGGTCTCGGCCGACGTGGGCAGCAGCACGGTGCCGCCGTCGTGGTCCAGCGCGGACAGCGCGTGCTTCGGCAGCTCCGCCCGCAGCCGCCGGACCAGCGCGTGGGCGGCGAACCTCGCGTCCGCGGCCTCGGCGGGCGGGGGCAGGGCGACCCGCACGGCGAGGACCACGTGGTGGTTGGACAGCTCGAGACCGATCCGCTCGGCCAGCGGCTCGGCCTCCCTGCCGGTCAGCAGCGCCGCGACCAGCGCACGGCCCGCCTCCCGTCGTTCGGCGTGCAGGGCCTGCTGTTCGGTGAGGTAGGACGCGGCGACGGCGGGCACCGCGACGCTCAGGTACTGCAGCAGCGCGGGCACGGTCGCCAGAAGGTCGTCCACCTCGTCCTTTTCCGCGACGTCCGCCATCGCCGACCACCCGACGAGCGCGGCGACGTGGTACGTGCTGAGCACGACGTCGAGCGGCACGCCCTGCTGCGCCCTGCGCACCGCCGTGGCGATCTGGTCGGCGAGCTCGTCGGCCGCCGGTGGCCGCTGTTCCCGCAGCGCCCGCAGGAACACCTGCAGGTTGCGGGTCACCGCCTCGGTGATCTCCCGGTCCACGAGCTGGTGCGGCAGCTGCCGGTAGGCGGCGGACCTGGTGAAGAACGCCTCCAGCACCTTCTCGGCGATGCCGGGGATCTGCGTCGCGGCGCGCTCGTACAGCGGTGCCAGCGGGTCAGGGGTTCGAATGTCGACCACCGGCAGAGGTTGGCGCACGGGGGCGGCGCGGTGCCATCGCCCGAAGCGGTCGTCTTCGGTGAGCGGTGTGCACGAAAAGAGCGACTCCGCGTTGTGCACCTGCCCGAAAAGTTTGACCTGATCGAGTGACGGACGGCGAGCGCGTCATCCCCGTTCGTCAGAATCGGCAGCTCACCAGGTAGGGGCGGAGTGACTTGGCACACCACGCGAGCAGCGTCCAAGAATGCATGAAGTCGTTGTTACGACGGGGCTTTCAGCGGTCCGTCGTGCAAGACCGGATGACGTGCGTCAACGCCGTCATGTTCCGCAGGGTGTGGCAGGGCACCAACGAGACGGTGCTCGCCTACTCGGAGTCGGAGGCGCTGGCCTACCGGGTCCGCCAGGAGGACGTGGACCCGGCGGACCCGTTCGTCGTCGATCCCGACCACGCGTTGTGGCAGCGCGGCGGTGAGTTCCTCGACGTCGCGGGGGAGCTCCTCGAGCTCCCCCCGACCCCGGAGCACTCCCGGTTCGCGACGGGCTGAGATCAGCCGGTCAGGAACTGGTCGGGGCGCAGCGCCCTGCCGACGACGCGCGTGTCCCCGATCGAGCCGTAGAAGCCCTGGCCGTACTTCAGCGCGAACCCGGTCGCACCGATCACGAACGGTTTGCCCTGGGTCGTGATGCCCCTGGACTCCTCCGCGGCGTTGCGCGCGATCTTGGCGCCGTCGACGTACATCGTGGTCCGCCGTCCGTCGTTGACCACCGCGACGTGCGTCCACCGGCCGACGGGGATCGCGTGGCTCCACGAGGTGGGGTCGGCGTCGCCGGGCACGGGGTAGACGACGAACTGCAGGAACCGCTCACCGGACACGTTCAGGCTGCAGGTCGGCTCGTCGTCGGACCAGCCGCTGTGCTTGCCCGCGTCACCGGCGCGGCCCTCCCAGCTCAGCACGCCCATGAACGCGTGGTCGCCGACGAACGGGCTGGGCAGCTTGAGGAACGTCTCGATGGTGTAGCCGGACTCGAACTTCGCGCTGGTGATCGGCGCCGCGGCCGACGTGCGCAGGATCGCGCCGCGGTCGGGGCCCTTGCCGCCGCCGAAGAACAGGCTGGCGTGCGCCGGCTGGTCGTCGTGGTGGTCGCGCGACCAGGTCAGCACGTCCGGAGCGCTGGAGTGCAGGTGCTCGACGGTGAGGTCGTTGCCCTTGCCGGTGAGGTCGCGGACGACCGCGCCGGGTGCGACGGGGCCCTCGGCGGCGGACGGCAGGCCCTCGGCGTCGAAACGCCAGTACGCCACCGTGTCCCTGGTCAGGACGGCACGCGCGGGACGGGGTGCGGGCAGGGGCCGCGGGAACCGGGTGCGGAAGTCGATCTCGACGGTGAACCTGTCGATCTCACCGCTGAGCTCAGCGGTCTCGGCCTCCGGCAGGGTGTTCCGCCTGGTCAGCAGCCACGGTGAGAACGTCTCGACGTCGATCACGCCGCGCGCCAGGTCGAACGAGTAGAACCGGACCATGCCCGCGCCGCCGTAGTAGCGCTCCTGGTAGTTCGTGATGTGCAGGTGCACGGGGTTGCCGTGGTCGTTGGTCAGCGTCGTGCGCCCGGACGGCCAGTAGTGCCCGTTGAGCGTGAGGAAGATCTGGTCGTTGTGCCGGATCAGCCTGTCCCAGAGGAACTGCCCGTGGCCGGACAGCACGGCCTGCGGGCTGTCGCTGACGAGGTCGTGCGTGGTGAGGATCGTCGGCAGGTCCTTGTGCTGGTCGAGCACGCCCTGCGCCCACTCGACGCCCTTGTCCGACACCCGCCAGTCCAGGGCCAGCAGCAGCCACTCGCGGCCGCCCGCCTTGATCACGTGGAAGGTGTTGTAGCCGCCGGGGGAGGCGCCGCCGAACGTCTTCATCCGCCTGAACCGGTCCGGTCCGAACGTCCGCGAGTACGGCGTGGGCCCGCGCTGGTCGTCGGTGCCGCCCGGCACGTCGTGGTTGCCGGCCAGCACGCTGTACGGGAGCTGGCCGCCGATCACGCCGAACACCGAGTCGGCGGTCCGCATCTCCTGCTCGGTGCCGTGCTCGGTCACGTCCCCGAGGTGGGCCAGGAAGACGATGTTCGCCTCGCGCCGCCGCTTCACCAGCGACCGCAGGGCCTCCCGGACGGGTTCGGGGTCCGAGCCGCCCTCGTCGAGCAGGTACTGGGTGTCCGGCAGCACCGCGATCGTGAACCGCTGGTCGTCCGGGCCTGGACCCGGCGTGGCCCCGGCGGTTCCGGTGCTGCCCAGGAGCGCGGCGGTGGCGGGTGCGGCGAACGCGGCCTGCAGCAGCGTGCGGCGCCCGATCTCTGACTGTTCGGCCATGCGGGCAGCATGTCCGGCCACATCGGACTGGAGGTTGACGGGAACGGGAACACGCGCTGAACACTGCGAGAGCGCTCTCAGCTCTGCCTGCGCACCATGTCGCGGATCCAGATCGGGGCGAACGGCGACGTGCAGTTCGGCGGCGTCGGGTAGTCCTCGAGGACCTCCAGCCGTTCGCCGATGCCGATCGCACGGGCACGCAGGTCCGGGTGCTCGATGCCGATCTGCGCCAGGCAGTGGTTCATCGCCCACTGCAGGCGTTCGGGAGCGTCCTTCATCTCCTCCTCGATCTGGTCGAGCAGTCCCGGCAGGTCGAGACCGTCGGGCTTCTTGGCCACGCGGTCGATCGTCAACGCCCACCCGGCGCTCGCGACCACCGGGTCGGGGTCGGAGAACCACGTCCGGCGGAGGTCTTCGGCGTGCGCGCTCTTCTTCACGACGTAGTTCACGAGCCAGTCGTGGACCTTGGGACGGCGGGCCTCGCGCAGCATCACGTCGAGCTCGTCGCGCGTGAACGCCTTCGGGCGGCAGATCAGCAACGCCAGCAGGCGGGCCGCGGTGTCACCGGTCGCCCACAGCCCGGCCGCCAGGTCCTGCTGGGTCTTGAGGCGCTTGGCGACAGCGCGCAGCTTGCCCAGGTTCACGCCGTGGTCGTCGCCGTGCTTCTCGTTGACCGCGCGTGCTCTCGGGTCCTCCAGCGCGGCCAGTTCGGCCATCACCTCGGCCACCGCGGTGTCTGCCACCTGTCCGACCTCCCGTTCGCCACCGGCAGCCTACGAGTCGTTCAGTGCGGCGACCACGGGACACTGCTCCTGAACGCCGTTGGTGGCGACGTCGAGCAACGCCAGCCGCACGCGTTCCAGGTCGTGCATCCGCTGCTCGATCTCGGCGACCTTGCCGGTGATCACGTCACCGAGGTCGCCGGGTGCCGTGGACGCGGACAGGATCTGCTCCACCTCGGTGAGGGTGAAGCCGAGCCGTTGGGCGCGGCGGATGAACTTCAGGCGCCGCAGCGCTTCCCGGTCGTAGTGGCGGTAACCGCCGCGGGTGCGGGCGGTCGGGACGACGAGGCCGCGGCGCTCGTAGAACCGCACGGTGCTGATGCCCACCCCGGCGGCACGGGCCAGTTCGGATATGCGCACCACGGCAAGCTACCTCCGGACCAGCGCGCGCAGCTGGGCCGCGCCCCAGAACAGCTCCAGCACCAGGAACGCCACCAGGACCTCCGGCTGCCCGCTCTGCAACGCCCAGACGAACCACAGGCTGAACAGCGCCCTGCCGGCCGTGTCGATGCCGATCAGCAACGGCTCCGGGCGCCGCCAGCGGGCGATCGACCACATCACCACCACCGTGCCGAACAACGTGGCGAACAGGAGTGCCGGTGTGTCCCCGTTCACCCCCAGCAGGTCCATCGCCGGCCCGGCGGTCCACGGCGTCACGAACGCGATGCTCGCCACGAAGTCGTACAGCGCACCTGCTCTGCCCCACCGGGTCACGGCGGACTGGTCTCTCGTCATGGCCGTCACGATGGGCCCTGCACCGTGGTGCAGGGTCAAGCTGACATTTGTCACGCCGGCCCGGTGACTGCGCCTCACTACTGGCGACCGGCCCGTTCGACCAGGCTCAACGCATGGAAACGGTGCTCGAAGTGCGCGGGGCGCGGCACAGCTACGGTGCCACGCGAGCGTTGGACGGGGTCGACCTCGACGTCGGCGCGGGGGAGTGCGTGGCGCTGCTCGGGCCGAACGGCGCGGGCAAGACGACGCTGGTGAACATGGTGATCGGGCTGCTCCCGGCCGGGGAGGGCACGGTTCGCGTCTGCGGTGGCGATCCGCGCGTCGCGGCGACCCGCCGGCAGCTGGGGGTGGTGCAGCAGTCGCTCGGGTTCCCGAACACGGTGAGGGTGGGCGAGCTCGTCACCGGTGCCGCGGTGCGTGCGGGAGTGCCGAGGTCGGCGGCCGGGCCGGTGATGGCCGAGCTGGATCTCACGGACCTGGCCGGGCGTCGGGCGTCGAAGCTCTCCGGCGGTCAGAAGCAACGGCTGCAGCTCGCCATGGCGCTGGTGGCCGATCCGCGGCTGCTGGTGCTCGACGAACCGACCGCGGGCCTGGACCTGCCGGCCCGCAGGAGGTTCTGGCAGCTGCTCGCGGAACGGCGTGAGCGGGGGACCGGCGTGCTGATCACCACGCACCTCATCGAGGAGTCGTCGGCCGTCGCCGACCGCGTGGTGGTCGTGGAGAGCGGGCGCGTGCGGGCCAGTGGCACGCCGGACGAGCTGGTGGCGCGGCTGCCCGACCGCACGGTGATCGCGCGGACGGCGTGGGACAGGGCGCGGCTCGAAGCGCTT
This sequence comes from Lentzea sp., assembly GCF_035525475.1. Taxonomy (GTDB): domain Bacteria; phylum Actinomycetota; class Actinomycetes; order Mycobacteriales; family Pseudonocardiaceae; genus Lentzea. Next base: position 17,082 of record NZ_DATLEC010000094.1, read on the forward strand.
CCCGGCGTGGTGTCGGTGCGGATCGACGGCGAGCACGTGCACCTGGGCACCCGCACGCCCGAGGCGTTGCTGCGGGTCTGGCTCGCGCAGGACCCCGGACTGACCGGCCTGCGGGTCGAGAGCGCCGGGCTGGAAGAGGCAGTGGCCGGTCTGATGGAGAGGGGTGCGGCGTGAACGCGAAGGTCTTCGGCGTGGAGCTCGCGGACGAGCTGAGGGGCATCATGCGCGAACCGGCCGCGTTGTTCTTCTCGATCATCATGCCGGTGGCGTTCTTCGCGCTGTTCGTCTCGCTGTTCGGGAAGTTCAGCAGCGGCGGGGTGTCGGCGGGGACCACGATGCTCGCCACGTTCGGCGCGTTCGGCGTGATCTCGGTCGTGCTGATGAACCCCGGCATCGGCGTCGCGGCCGATCGCGAACGCGGCTGGTTGCGGGCCAAGCAGGTCTCAGCGGTGCCGATCGGCGTGACGCTGGCGGCGAAGGTGGTGGCGGCGCTGCCCTACGCGGTGGGCGTGCTGCTCGCGATGACGGCGACGGCAGCGGTCACGGGGGCGCTCGACGCGCCGTTGCCCGCGGTGCTGCGGGTCCTCGCCGTGCTGATGCTCGGCGCGTTGCCGTTCGCGTTGCTGAGCCTCGCGATCGGGTTCCAGGTGGGGTCGGGCGCCGCCGCCGCGGTGCTCAACGCGATCCTGATCCCGTCGGCCGTCCTGTCCGGGCTGTGGATGCCGCTGGAGATCATGCCGGCGTTCTTCGCCGACGTGGCGCGGTTCCTGCCCACCTACCACCTGGCACGGCTGGCGCTCGCCCAGCTGACCGGCGCGCCCGCGCTGACGCACGTGCTCTTCCTGTCGGGCACCGCGATCGTGGCCGCGGCGCTGGCCGCGGTGTCGTATCGTCACGCGCGGTCATGAAAAACGTCACCGGTATCTCCCGCTGGTTCCACCTGCTGTACCTGGGGAACCTGTTGTGGTCGCCGATCTTCGACCCCGGCACCGACTGGGTGGACTGGGCGCTCGTCGCCGTCGTGGTCGCGGTGTTCGTCCCGATGTACGTGCTGTCGTGGCAGCGACCGTCGCTGGTCCGCTGGTGGTGCCTGGTGCCCACGGTGGTGCTGGGCGCGCTCGTGACGCCGTTCAACACCGGTGCCGCGGTGCTCTTCGTCTACGCGGCGGCGTTCGCGGGCCTGGCGGAGTCGCGGCGGGCGGCGATGCGGTGGTTCGTCGGCCTGTCCGCGTTGATCTGCCTGTTCACCGTGGTGTCGACGGTGCCGATGCCGTACCGGCTGTGGGGGCTGCTGCCGTCGCTGGTCTTCCTGTGGCTGGTGGGCGTCGTGCAGGTCGAGTGGTCCGAACGGGAACGCGACGCGGCCGAGCTGCGCATCCGCACCGCCCGCGTCGAGCACCTCGCCACCCTCGCCGAACGGGAACGCATCGCGCGTGACCTGCACGACCTGCTGGGCCACACGCTGACCGCGATCATCGTGCGCGCCCAGCTGGTCGCCGCCGACCCGGCTCGCGCGGCCGAGGAGGCGACGGAGATCGAACGCACGGCCCGCCTCGCGCTGGGGGAGATCCGCGACGCCGTCAGCGGGTGGCGCAGTGCGAGCCTGGAGACGGAGCTGGAGGCGGCTCGGGCGGCGTTGACGAGCCTGGGGGTCGAGGTGGTCGTGCGGCGGGACGAGGGCCTGGTGATCGTCGGCTCCACCGAGCACGAGCTGGCGCTGGCGTTGCGGGAGGCCGTGACGAACGTGGCCCGGCACGCGCACGCGTCGACCTGTCACATCGGGATCGAGGCTCGTGAGGGTGAGCTGCGGGTGGTGGTGGCGGATGACGGGATCGGCAGCCGCGGGCCCGAGGGCAACGGGCTGACCGGGATGCGCGAACGGATCGCGGCGCTCGGGGGCCTGGTGCGGCGGACCGGGTCGGCCGGCACGACGGTGACGATCGCGGTGCCGTTGCGGGTGGCGACGTGATCAGGGTCGTGCTCGCCGAGGACCAGGCGATGGTGCGCGGCGCCTTCGCCCAGCTGCTCGACCTCCAGCCCGACGTCACGGTCGTCGCGACCGCGGGCGACGGCGTCGAAGCCCTCGCGGCCGTCGCGGAACACCGGCCGGACGTGCTGCTCACCGACATCGAGATGCCGGGCAGGACCGGTCTCGACGTCGCCCAGGAGCTCCGCGGCCGGGGCGACGCCACGCGCGTCCTGATCATCACCACGTTCGCCCGCAGCGGGTACCTGCGCCGAGCGATGGACTCGGGCGTGGCGGGGTACGTGCTCAAGGACGCGCCGATCGCGGACCTGGTCTCGGCGTTGCGCCGGGTGCACGCGGGCGAACGGGTCGTGGCGCCGGAGCTCGCGATGGCGGCCTGGGACAGCGCGGACCCGCTCACTCCGAGGGAGCGCGAGCTGCTGCGCGAGGTCACGACCGGTGCGAGCAACGCCGACATCGCCGTCAGGCTGAACCTCGCCGAGGGCACGGTCCGCAACTACCTGTCGACGGCGATGGCGAAGCTGGGCGCGCGCAACCGGTCCGAGGCAGCGAACACCGCCCGGGACCGCGGCTGGCTCTAGACAGCGGCGCGGCGAGCGGCCCGGCGGCGGGCGATCGTCGGCAGGAACCACATGTAGACGCCGGTTCCCATGAGGACGAACAGCGGCAGCAGCGGCACGTACGACACCCACACCACCGAGCTGTCCACGGTCAGCGCGACCGCCGTGAACACGACCGTGGCCATGAACACCATGCTCACCACGCGGTGGAACTGGCGGATCCCCTTGGTGCTGCTCATCTTCCTGTCCTCACTGTCGTCCTGGCGATGAGGACGACGGTAGGAGCGGGAACCCCGGCGGTGCTTCTCGATTCCTGACCGGTCCGGCACCGCCGGGAGTCATGCCTGAAGATCTCCTGACGTGAGGTGTCGATTCCCGGCGCCTCCCGTTCGACGCACTGATGACAGCAAGCGCGAACACCGAGGAGAACCAGATGCGCACCCTCATCGCCACCGCCTTCGTCTCCCTCGACGGCGTCGTCGAAGCGCCCGGTGGCGAACCGGGTCACCGCAGCGCCGGCTGGACCTTCAAGGACATCGAGTTCGACGAGGCGGCCTACGAGATCAAGGGCCGCGAGCAGGAAGAGGCCGCGGCCATGATGATGGGCCGGGTCAGCTACGAGGCGTTCTCCCCGGTGTGGCCGACGCTCGACTACTTCCCGCGGTACAACGTGATGCCGAAGTACGTCGTGTCCACCACGCTGGAGGAGGACCAGCTCGTCGACAACTGGGGCGACATCACGATCCTGCGCTCGCTCGACGACGTGGCCGCGCTGAAGGAGACCGAGGGCGGCCCGATCTCGGTCCACGGCAGCGCGACGCTCAACCGCGACCTGTCCGACGCCGGCTTGATCGACCGCTACCACCTGCTGGTGTTCCCGGTGCTGCTCGGCGCGGGCAAGCGGATGTTCAGCCAGACCGACAAGGACAAGCAGATGCTGAAGGTCGTCGAGAGCGAGACCTACGCGAACGGCGTCCAGAAGCTCGTCTACGACGTCGTGCGCTGAAGCTCCGGCTCCGCCACGGCTTTCCGCACCGGTGTCAGCTGCACCAGCACGATCGCTCCGATGAGGACCGCGGCGCCGACGAACTGGAGCAACGACAACGTCTGGCCGAGGAACACGTACCCGAGGACCGTCGCGACGATCGGGCTGCAGAAGCCGAGGAACGACAACCCGATCGCGGGCACCCTGTCCGTGCCGCGGAACCAGACCGAGTAGCCGAAGAGCGAGCCGAGCACGATCAGGTAGCCGAAGCCCAGCGCGTTGGTGCCGGTGATCGTGCTCGGCAGGCCTTCGAGCAGGAACAGCGCGGGCAGCAGCACGAGACCGCCGGCGGTGAGCTGCCAGCCGGTGAACAGCAGGACGTTGACCGGGCGCTGCCACCGTTTCGTGAGCACGATCCCGGACGCCATGCAGATCGCGCCCCCGACCGAGGCGAGCACGCCGACGAGGTCCAGCTGCGCGGTGGCCTTGAGGACCAGCAACGCGACACCCGCGGTGGCGGCGACGCAGGCGAGGACGTGGGGCAGCCGGATCCTGTCGCCGAGCACCAGCGCGGCCAGCACCAGCGTGATCACCGGCTGGACCGAGCCGACGAGGGCCGCCACACCGCCGGGGAGGTGGTAGGCGGAGACGAAGAGCAGGAAGAAGAACGCGCCGATGTTGAGCGTGCCCAGCACCAGGGCCCGCCACCACCAGATCCCCTTCGGGAGGACCCGTCCGAACAGCAGCAGGACCAGGCCCGCGGGCAACGCGCGGACGACCGCGGCGAGCAGGGGCCGGTCCGGCGGCAGCAGCTGCGTCGTGACGAGGTAGGTGCTGCCCCAGATCATCGGCGCCAGCGCGGTGACCGCCGAGTCGGCCAGCACCCGGTTGCCCCTCATGGCTTCCCCCGTCACTCGTCGGTGCCGAAGAACCGGTCGCCGAAGTCGCCGATGCCGGGCAGCATGTAGGCGTCCGGGGTGAGCCCTTCCTCGATCGCGGACGTCACGATCCGCACCAGCGGGTAGCGCGAGCACACCGCCTCGATGCCCTCCGCCACCGTGATGAGGGTGACGAAGACGATGTTCTCCTCCAGCACTCCCCGGTCGAGCAGCACCTGGATCGCCGCGTTGGCAGTGCCGCCGGTGGCCAGCATCGGGTCGAGCAGCAGCACCTGCCGTGACGCGATGTCGTGCGGCAGGTTCGAGTAGTAGAGCTTCGGCTGCTTGGTGTCCTTGTCCCGCTGGATGAGGATCTTGCCGATCCGAACTCCCGGGACCACCGCCCGCAGGCCGCCCTCCATGCTCTCGCCCGCCCTGATGACCGGGACGGCGACGAGCTTGTCCGCGAACCTCAGGCCGTGGTAGGTCGCGCCGATCGGGGTGGTGACGTCGTGCTCCTCGAACGGCAGCAGGTCCAGGCCTGCCTCGACGAGCAGCCGGATTATTCGTTCGGTGTAGAAGACGAAGTCCTCCCGCGAGGCGTCGCGGTCGCGGACGACGGTGTGCAGTGCGCGTAGCTGTCTGGTCTGCGGCAACAGGTGCACGTTCTTCTCGAGGTACGCGTCGATCGAGGTCACGAGCACTCCTTCACGGCCGCCACGACCCCGGCGAACGAGTCGACGAGCCAGGTGGGGTTGGCGCTGAGCAGCTGGTCGACGCTGTGCACGCCGTAGGTCACGCCGACCGACGACATCCCGGCGCCGTGCGCCATCAGCACGTCGTGCGTGGTGTCGCCGACCATCACGGCGTTCCGCGCGGCCACACCGAGCTTCTCCAGCACCACGAGGCCGGACTCGGGGTCGGGCTTGGGCTTCGAGACCTGGTCCGCGCCGACGACCACCGCGAACTCCTCGCGCAGGCCGGCCGCGGTGAGCAGCGCCTCGGCGTTGCGGATGAACTTGCTCGTCGCGACGGCCAGCAGGAAACCGTCCTCCCGCAACGACTGCAGCCCGTCGAACACGCCGGGGAACACCAGCTGCGTCGCCATCGGCAGCACGATCTTGCGGAACGTCGACTGGTACAGCTCGACGCACGTCGTGACCGCCGGCTCGTCCTCGGAGGCGCCGAGCACCTTCGCGAACGCCGCCGGCAGCGGCAGCCCGATGGTCCCGCGGATCGTGCCGGAGTCCGCCGTGGGCAGGTCGAGCTGGGCGAACACCGCGGCGAACGTCGTGATGATCCCGCGCGGGGAGTCGACGAGCGTGCCGTCCAGGTCGAAGATCACGCACCGGCTGCTCATGAGGAGTACTCCTTCGCGTGCGCGACGGCGAGCTCGGCGGCCACCTCGGCGGTGCTGACCAGCACCGCCTGGTTGGCCTTCGCGGACCGTCCCTCCGTGGCCCTGTCGACGGCGCGCATCAGGTACTTCGTGATCGCCTGACCGCTCACGCCCTCGCGTTCCGCGCGCCCGACCGCCTCGGTGATCACGGACTCGACCTCGTCGCCGTCGATCGCGTCCGCGAGCCTGGTCGGGGTGGTGACGAGGAACGAGCCGGGGTTGCCGACCGCCCAGTGGTTCTCGATCGCCCTGGCGAGCACCGAGGCGTCGTCCACGCGGTGCGGGCTGCGGAAACCGCTGGAGACGCAGTAGAACGCGGGGAAGTCGTCCGACCGGTAGGCGACGACCGGAACGCAGTGCGTCTCCAGGAACTCCAGCGTGAGCCCGAGGTCGAGGATGTTCTTCGCCCCCGCGCACACCACGGCGACCTTGGACCGGGTGAACTGCACCAGGTCCGACGAGACGTCCATCGTGCGCTCGGCGCCGCGGTGCACGCCGCCGATTCCCGCTGAGGAGAAGAACTTCAGCCCCGCGAGCTCGGCGGCGATCACCGACGACGCGACCGTCGTGGCGCCCATCCCACCGCGTGCCAGCACGATCGGCAGGTCCCGGCTGCTGACCTTCGGGATGCCCGGTGTCGTCGCGAACCTCTCGATGTCGTTCTCCGAGAGGCCGACCAGGATCCTGCCGTTGTCGATGCCGATCGTGGCCGGCACCGCGCCACCCGCGCGGACCGCGTCCTCGACCCGGCGCGCCGTCTCGGCGTTGTCGGGGTAGTCGAGGCCGTGCGTGATGACGTTGGACTCCAGCGCCACGACCGGTTGCCCGGCCGTGATCGCCTCGCCCACTTCCTCGCTGTACACCAGGGGAATGTTCATCTGCGCCTCAGTAGTCCGGGGTCTTGTGCAGGAGTTCCTTGCGTCCCACGATCTCCGGCCCGTAGACCCGGTCCTGCCACTCCTCCTGCGCGACCGGCTCGACGGCGATCGACACCACGCCCTCGTCGCAGCCGAACGCCTTCGTCACCGCCTCGGTGATGCCGGCGACCAGCTCGGCCGACTGCTCGCCGGTGAGCTGCTTCGGGAAGTGCTTGATGGTCACGTGTGGCACGGGAGCCTCCTCACGACTGGTTCGCCGCGATGGCGAGGGTGACGGCCTTGGTGACGGCGGCGATCAGTTCGGACATCTGCTCGTCGGACAGCAGCACCGGCACGCGGGCGACTTCCTGCTGCACCGCTCCGCGCCGGTCCATCGACGCCAGCAGCTCGTCGATGTCGGGCTCGCGCAGGAGGCTGTAGTGGTCGGCCTCCAGCTCGACGACGACCGGGTCGGTGACGGAGAAGCCCTCGCTGCCCTCGATGAACGAGTAGTCGTCGCCCCGCGCCTTGAAGATGGTGAGAGGCGCCTTGATCGTGCGCTCGGCCAGCTCGCTGAAGGTGTACTTGAACGAGAACGTCTCCGTGACGATCCGGATGATCCGCCGCACGAGCTCGCTGTCGAGGTCGCGGAACTCGCTGCTGATGAACGCCGCGAAGCTGTCCTCGTCCTTCGCGATCTCCAGGCACCGGGCGAGCTTCGGGTCCGTGATGCTGCCCGCGAACACCGAGAACAGGATCGTGACGAACGCGCTGTTGTCGTACGACGCCTCGTCGCTCGCCCGGTCCGAGCGCACCTTCGGCGATCCCGGGGCGATCAGGAACAGGTTCGCGACCTCGTGACCGGCCTGTTCGAGCTGGTAGGCGGTCTCGAACGCGACCCGCGCGCCGAAGGAGTAGCCCCACAGCGTGTACGGGCCCTCCGGCTGGATCTCCCTGATGGCGTCGAGGTCCGCCTCGGCCATCTCGCGGATCGTGCGGTACGGCGTCTCGCCCTCGTTGATGCCGTGGGCCTGCACGCCGTAGAACGGGCGCTCGGACCGGCTCGCCAGCGTGCGCAGGTTCATCGGGTAGCCGCCCAGGCCGGGCCAGCAGAACACCGGCGTCGCGTCGCCGCCTGGCTGCAACGGGACCAGCCGCGAGACCGGCCCGTCGTGCAGGCCGTCGACGCGGCGGGCGAGCTGCTCGATCGTCGGCGACTCGAAGAGGACCTGCAGCGGGAGGCTGGTGCCGAAGTCCTTGTTGATGCGGTTGACCAGGCCGACCGCGATCAGCGAGTTGCCGCCGGTCTCGAAGAAGTCGTCGTGCGTCGAGACGGTCTCGCGCTTCATCAGCTTCTTCCACATCTCGCTGATGCGGCGCTCGGTGATGGTGCGCGGCGCGATGAACGGCCGGTCCTGGTCGTCGACGTCGGTCTTGTCCGACGCCTCCAGGGCCTTGACGTCGATCTTGCCGTTGGCCGTGACCGGGAGCCTGTCGAGCACCACGACCTTGTTCGGGATCATGTAGTCCGGCAGGAAGTTGACCAGGTCGTCGCGGATCAGCTCGGCAGGGCCCTTCATGTGGACGACGTCTTCCTTCATGCCGGGGCTGCGGCGCTGGTCGTAGGAGACCTTGCCGCCCAGGAAGAAGTACGACGGGCCGTCGCTCTCGCCGATGTCCTTCAGGATCCCGCAGATGCGCTTGGCCGACGGGAGGTCGTTGTTCGACTTCGAGCTGTAGCCGGAGGACATGAAGCCGAGGTCGACGTCGTTGGCGGACAACCGGTGCATGGTCCGGCCGAGGTCGATGTAGCGCCGCCACAGCTCCGCCGACCGGGCCACGGCGCTGACGCCGAAGCTCGCCCGCTCGTACACCGCCTGGTTGATCGCGATGACGTGCTTGCGCAGCACCACCTCGTCGGACAGCCGCTCGAACTCGCCGTCGGCGTACCGGTACAGGCCACCGGGCAGGCCCGGGACGCGGCCGGCGTGCGTCTGCAGGTAGACGTCGACGTCGTCCTCGCGCGGACCGGTGTAGGCGCAGAGCTCGAACGTGCCGAGGTAGTAGTCCTCCTCGGGGACGTCCAACAGCCCCTTGGTCTCCGGCTTGAACGCGGACGCGGTGATGTCGAGGCCGTAGCCCGGCAGGATCTCCTCGAAGAGGCCGAGCATGTGGCCGGTCTCGATCTCCAGCACTTCCTGGATGTTGTTGAGGTACACCGCCTCGATCGCGGCCTTGTGCCCGATGAAGTGCAGCTTCGCCTGGGGCTCCGCGCCCTCGTCGAGCGAGGAGATCAGCACGAGCTGGTGGCGCAGCGGGTGGTAGTAGTACAACCCCGCCGGCAGGCCCGCGATGTGGTGCAGCTCCAGGTAGAGCTGGGTCGCGTAGAGCGAACCCGGTGAGGCGTAGCCGTACTTCGGCAGCAGCCGCTGGTCGCTGAAGTGCGCGCCGAAGTAGCGCAGGATCTCGCCCAGCTCGCTGAACCGGACGTCCTTCGGGTCGTGGGACCCGGCGCCGATCGGCTTGCGCTCCAGCAGCCGCGCCAGGTCGGAGTCGGTGACCTGGCCGCCCTCGTAGAAGCGGTACGACTTGCGCGAGAAGACGACCTTCCGCTGCAGGCACGAGGCTTCCTCGCCCGGCAGCTCGACCGTCTCGCGCCCGGCGAGGTCGTCGCGCACGCCGGGGTTCGACAGCTGCGCGCGGACCTGCAGGCGGCTCGCCTTCGACTGGTGGTGCGCGCCCGCGTTGCCCTGGTCCATCAGGGCTGCTTCCTTGGGGTTCAGCTCGACGCACGCGATCAGGTTCTGGAACCCGGTGCGGTCGTCGGACTTCACGATGACCGCGGCGTTGCGCACCCAGTCGTGGGTCTCGATGGCGAGCCGGATCTCGTCCAGCTCCACGCGGTAGCCGCGCAGCTTGACCTGGCTGTCCGCGCGGCCGGCGAACTGCACGGTGCCGTCGAGGTTCTGCGTCACCAGGTCACCGGTGCGGAACATGCCGTCCACGAACCGTTCCCGCGTCAGCTCCGGCTGGTGCAGGTAGCCGCGGGCCACCTGCACGCCGCCGATGTAGAGCTCGCCGATCTCGCCGGGCGTGACGAGGTCGCGGTTCGCGTCGAGCACCAGGTAGGTGGTGTTCGCGACGGGCAGGCCGATCGAGATGGAGTTCGGCGCCTCGGCCAGCTCCGCGGGGTCGACCACGTGCGACGACGAGTTGATCGTCGTCTCCGTCGGCCCGTAGAGGTTGATGAGAGCGGTTGCGGGCATCGTGTCGACGAAGCTCTGGGCCAGCGTGCGGGACAACGCCTCGCCGCCGCTGAAGACCTGCCGCAACGACGTGACGGTGTGCAACTCCTCCGTGTCGATCAACGCCTGCAACAGCGTCGGCACGCACTGCAGCGTCGTGACACGGTGCTCGCGCATGGTCTCGATCAGCATCTCCGGGTCGCGGTAGATGCCGGGGCGTCCCATCACGACGGTGCTGCCGACCGCGGGGCTCAGGATCTCCCACTGCGCCGCGTCGAAGCTCATCGGCGTCTTCTGCACCACGCGCTTCGTGCTGTCGATGGAGTGCGCGTCCTGCAGCCACAGCATCTGGTTGACGATGCTGCGGTGCTCGATCATCACGCCCTTGGGCCTGCCGGTGCTGCCCGAGGTGTAGATGATGTAGGCGAGGCTGGTGTCGGCGGGGGAGAAGCCGTCGTCGAACGCCTCGTCGCAGTCGTCGAGCGTGACGATCCGCGTGGTGCTCGGGGCGAGCTCGGAGAGCCGTTGCTTCAGCGCCGGCTGGGTGACGACGACCTTCGTGCGCGAGTCCTCGATCATGTACCGGAGGCGCTCCTCCGGGTACTCGGGGCTCAGCGGCAGGTAGGCGCCGCCGGCGCACAGGATTCCCCAGGCGCCGACCACGAGGTCGAGCGACGGTTCCACGAACATGCCCACGCAGTCGTCCGCGCTGATGCCGAGTCTGCGCAGGTGTGTGGCCAGCGCCGAACTCTGCTCGAAGAGTTCGCCGTAGGTGATGCTCTCTTCGCCGAAGACGACGGCTGTGCGATCGGGTTGAACCTCGACCTGCTTGCGCAGCAGGTCGGGTAGGCAGCCGCCGTCCACTTCAGCTTCGTGCGACATCTCAGAAATCCCCCAAGCGGTCCGGGCGTGAGCAGGTGTGAGGGCGTTTCGGTTTAGTTGAAGAACGTATGAGCGATGGCTCGAAACCTGCTGGAGCGAACTACCCGGTTCTCAGCCGAGGAGGTCTACCAGAACAGCCTTGAGGCGCAACGGATTCCTGTCAGGTGGGAATGCTGGTTGGGCCTCGAACGGTTGCCGGTCCGTCCACAGTGGTGTTGGGTGGACGCCAACTTCGAGGGCGGGGCCACGAGGATGAATCTGCTTCAGTACGTCGCCGATCGCTGGGACCGGTTGTCGATGCAAGCCTTCCTGCACGTCAGCGCGGTGGTGCAGTGCACCGTCCTGGCGGCGGCGCTCGGCGTGGTGATCGGTGTCGCCGTCTACCGCAGCCCGGTCGGATCCGCGCTGGCCACGGCGTTGGCGAGCACGGTTCTCACCATTCCGTCGTTCGCGTTGCTGGCGTTGCTGATCCCGGTCTTCGGGCTCGGCGCGGACACCACGGTCGTCGCTTTGGTGCTTTACGCATTGCTGCCGATCGTGCGGAACACCGTCGTCGGACTGGCCGGGGTGGACCCGGCGGTCAGCGACGCCGCCAGGGGCATCGGGATGAGCCGGATGGGCGTGCTGACCAGAGTCGAGCTGAGACTCGCGTGGCCCGCCATCCTGGCCGGGATGCGCGTGGCCACGCAGATGCTGATGGGCATCGCGGTGATCGCGGCCTACGCGAAAGGACCCGGTCTCGGTTCCGAGGTGTTCTCCGGGCTCGCCAACGCGGGCAGCGCGAACGCCGTGAACCAGGCCCTCACCGGGACGATCGGCGTGGTGGTCCTCGCCCTGCTGCTCGACGGCGTCTACGTGCTCGTCGACCGTCTCACCGTCTCGAGGGGCGTCCGTGGCTGAAGAAGGCATCGAGATCCGGCTGGACCACGTCAGCAAGCGCTATCCGGGGCAGAAGGCGGCCGCCGTCGACGACTTCTCGATGGTCGTGCCCGCCGGGAGGATCGTGGTGTTCGTCGGGCCGTCCGGGTGCGGCAAGACCACGACCATGCGGATGATCAACCGATTGATCGAGCCGACGTCGGGCACGATCACGATCGGCGGCGAGGACGCGCTGCGCATCGACCCGGACGACCTGCGGCGCCGCGTCGGGTACGCGATCCAGCAGGCGGGGCTCTTCCCGCACTTCACGGTGGCCCAGAGCATCGGGATCGTGCCGGGGCTGCTGGGCTGGGACAGGAAGAGGATCGCGGCCCGCGTCGAGGAGATGATGGACCTCGTCGGGCTCGACCCCGGTGAGTTCGCCGGCCGCTTCCCCCGCCAGCTCTCGGGCGGGCAGCAGCAACGCGTCGGCGTCGCACGGGCGTTGGCCGCCGACCCGCCGGTGCTGCTGATGGACGAGCCGTTCGGCGCGGTCGACCCGATCACCCGCGGCCACTTGCAGGACGAGCTGCTGCGGTTGCAGGGCGAGCTGCACAAGACGATCGTGTTCGTCACGCACGACTTCGACGAGGCCGTGAAGCTCGGGGACAAGATCGCCGTGCTGGGCGAGCGGTCGACGATCCTGCAGTACGACACCCCCGACGCGATCCTCGCCAACCCGGCGGACGACACGGTGGCCGGGTTCGTCGGCGCCGGCGCGTCGCTGAAGGCGCTGACGCTGACGCGGGTGAGGGACGTCGAGCTCGGCCAGGCGGTGACCGCTCGCGCCGACGCTGATCCGTCCACCGTGGAACTGGGTGATGAGCGGTTCCTGCTCGTGCTCGACCGGCGCGACCGGCCGGTGCGCTGGGTGCAGCGCAACGACCTCGAGCGCGCGTCGTCGCTGGAGAACATCGGCCAGCCGGTGCTGGACTCGGTGACACTGCAGTCGACGCTGCGCGACGCCCTGGAAGCGATGATCACCGAGGGCGGGCGCGCGGTCGTCACCGGGAACCGCGGCGAGTACGTCGGCACCCTCGACCTCGCGACGGTGACCGAGGTCGTGCAACGGCTGCGGGCGACCGCGTGACGGCCGAGCGGATCAGGTTCTGGGCGCAGCCCGTCCTGGTGCTGCTGATCGTCGGCGGCGTGCTGGCGTGGGTGTTCGGCGGTGAGCTGAGCGCGACCGAGAAGAGCACGCTGAACGCGTCGTCGTTGCTGACGGCGCTGCGCGACCACCTGGCGATGACGGTCGTGGTGACCGCGATCGTCGTGGTGGTCGCGGTGCCGGCGGGCGTCGTCGCGACCAGGCCGTGGGCGCGCTGGCTCGCCCCGGTGTTCCTGGCGGTCGCGAACGTCGGCCAGGCCGCGCCGGCGCTGGGCGTGCTGGTGCTGTGGTTCCTGTTCACCGGCGCGTCGGGCGGGCTGTGGGTGGCCGCGCTGCCGCTCGCGTTCTACTCGTTGCTTCCCGTGCTGCGCAACACGATCGTTGGCCTGCAACAGGTCGATCCGTCCCTTGTGGACGCCGGGCGCGGCATCGGCATGTCGTCGTCGGGGGTGATGTGGCGGGTCGAGCTCCCGCTCGCGGTCCCGCTCATCCTCGCCGGCCTGCGCACCTCGCTGGTGCTCGCGGTGGGCACGGCGACGTTCGGGTTGTTCGTCAACGCCGGCGGCTTCGGGCTGCTGATCGACACCGGCTACAAGCTGAACCTGACCAAGGTCCTGGTGACCGGTTCGGTGCTGGCGGCGGCTCTCGCGCTGCTGGTCGACTGGGCCGGCGCGGTGATCGAGCGGTGGTTCGGTCCGAAGGGGGCGCGATGAAGAGGCTGGTTCCGGTCCTGGTGCTGCTTCTGGCCGGATGCGGCCTCGACCTGAACTCCGCGTTGCCGTACGAGGTCCTCCCCGGCTCGATCCAGCTCGACCAGTCGTTGCGGGGCGTCGAGATCACCGTGGGGTCCAAGGACTTCACCGAGAACATCCTGCTCGGGTACATGGCGGAGATGGCGCTGTCCGCGGCGGGGGCGGACGTCGTCGACCTGACCGACCTGAAGGGCTCGCAGACCGCGCGGCAGGCCCTGCTCACCGGCGAGATCGACGTCAGCTGGGAGTACACCGGCACCGGCTGGATCAACTACCAGGGCAACGAGCTGCCGGTGCCCGGCGGTGAGCAGGCGCAGTACGACGCCACGAAGAAGGCCGACCTCGACCGGTTCGGCGTCGAGTGGCTCGCCTACTCCCCGCTCAACGACCAGTACGCCTTCGCCGTCACCGAGGCCTACGGTGCGCGGCACGGCCTCAGGACCACGTCCGACCTGGCGGCGTTCCTCGCGCAGAACCCGGACCAGGCGGTGTTCTGCCTGGAGACCGAGTTCACCAGCCGTCAGGACGGTTTCCCGGCCGCGCAACGGACCTACGGCCTCCCGGCCACCGAGGTGAAGAACTTCGGCATCGGCACGATCTACTCGGCCGTCGCCGGCGGCACGTGCCCGGTCGGCGAGGTGTTCACGACCGACGGACGGATCGCCGCGCAGAAGCTGCGCGTGCTGGAGGACGACAAGAAGGCGTTCCCGCAGTACAACGTGGCACCGACCGTGCGGGCCGAGTTCCTCCGGCGGTATCCGCAGATACGTGGCCCGCTGGAGACCGTGAGCCGCGCGCTGACCAACGACCAGATGATCGAGCTGTGCCGTCGGGTCGACGTGGACGGAAGGGACGCGGGCGTGGTCGCCAGGGACTGGATGGTGGCCAAGGGGTTCATCAGGACGGACTGACGACCGTCATCCACTTCGGACGGCCGAGAGCGCGATCCCGTACAGCCGCCGCAGTTCGTCGAGGTCGCCACCGTCCTCGCCGAGCCAGGCGGTGGTGGCCGCGTCGAGGCACGCCAGCGCGGTGGCCACGATCGCCTCGCCGCGAAGACCGGCGGGCGCGTCACCGGTGCCGACGCGGCGTTCGACCTCCGGCGCCAGGACCTGTTGCCAGCGCAGGTGTTTCTCCAGATGGCCCGCCCGCAGTGAAGGGCTGGTCATGCACAGCTTCGAGATCTTCACGCCGCGTTCCGGGTCCACGTGCGTGGTCAGCGCCGAGAAGGCGTGTCCCAGCGCGTCCCAGATCGGCTCGTCGTCGGGACGGGCCCGCAGCGCCTCCAGGATCAGCGGCCCCTGCTCGGCGAGGTCGCCGAAGACGATGTCCTCCTTCGTGCCGAAGTAGCGGAAGAACGACCGCCGGGATATCCCGGCCGCGGCCACCACCTGGTCGACCGTCGTCTCCTCGAACCCCTGCTCCAGGAACAGCGCCAGCGCGGCGTCCGCGACCTCTTCCTGGACGCGGCGCCGGGTGCGGTCCCAGAGACGTTCCGACATGCCCTCCAGCCTAGCGTCATGGCGCCATCGCGACATTTGATGCTAGCTTGGCACTCGATGCCAAGGAGGCCTTGAAGTGACAGTCGACTACCGAGGAGCGCGCGTCCTCGTCACCGGCGCCAGTGCCGGGATCGGCGCGCAGTTCGCCCGAGAGCTCGCCCGCAGGGGCTCTGACCTGGTCCTCGTCGCTCGCCGAGCGGATCGCCTGGAAGCGCTCGCCGCCGAGCTGAAGGGCGTCGAGGTCACGGTGCTGCCGTGCGACCTCACCGAACCGGGTGCCGTCGCGGGGCTGGCCGCGGAGCTGCGGAAGCGGGACCTGAAGCTCACCGGGCTGATCAACAACGCGGGCTTCGGCACGTACGGGCCGTTCGCCGAGGAGGACGTCGAGAGGCTGCGGACCGAGATCGCGCTCGACATCTCGGCGGTCGTGGAGCTGTCGAGGACGTTCCTCGACGAGCTGGTCGAGGCCAGGGGGATCCTGGTCAACGTCGCGAGCATGGCCGCGTACCACCCGACGCCGAAGATGGCCGTCTACGGCGCGGCGAAGGCGTTCGTGCTGAACTTCACCGAGGCGTTGTGGACGGAGCACCGCCGGGCCGGTCTGAAGGTGCTCGCGCTCTCACCCGGCGCGACCAGCACCGAGTTCTTCGACGTCGCGGGGGAGCAGGCTTCCGCCGGTGCGCGGCGGGTCCCGCCGGAGCTGGTGGTGGAGACGGCGCTGCGGACGCTGGACCGGCGCAACCCGCCGCCGAGCATCGCGGTCGGCAGGGCGAACCGGCTGATGCTCTCCGTGAGCAGGTTGCTGGGCAGGCGTCAGGCCGCGGTGGTGATGGGGGCGGTCACCGCGACGTGATCACGAGTGCTCGCGGTCGGTGTGGCCCAGGGACCGCTCCGGCGCCACCCGGTCGCGCACCAGCCGCTTGAGCACGGCGAGGTCCGGGAAGCCCTCCTGCTCCTTGCGCGACCACAGCGTCTCGCCGTCGAGCCGGACGTCGAACACGCCCCCGGTGCCGGGGACGAGCGCGACCTCGCCCAGTTCGGTCGTGAACGTGGTGAGCAGCTCCTGCGCGGTCCAGCCGGCGCGCAGCAGCCACCGGCACCGGGTGCAGTACTCGATCTCCAGCCGTGGCGTTCTCACGCCTGGGTCCTGGCAGACGCCCCGGCCCGGCTCGCGTCCTTGCCCCAGCTGGCGAGCAGCTGCAGCGCCTCGGCGGACTGGGTGCCGGGCTCGGCGTGGTAGGTGGTGAGGAACAGCGACGGCTCGCTGGGCATGCGCAGCGTCTCGTACGACAGCGTCATCTCGCCCACGAGCGGGTGCCGCACCAGCTTCGTGCCGAAGCTCTTCTCCTTGACCTCGTGCGCGGCCCAGAGCTGCCGGAACAGCTCGCTGCGCAGCGACAGCTCGCCGATCAGCGCGGCCAGCTCCGGGTCGTCGGAGCAGCACCCGGCGTCCAGGCGCAGGAAGGCGACGACGTCGGCGGCCTTGGTCTCCCAGTTGACGAAGAGGTTCTGGCACTCGGGCCGCAGGAAGATCATGCGCGCCCAGTTCCGGTCGCGCGGCGCCAGCTCGCCCCAGTCGCCGAACAACGCCGCGGCCATGGGGTTCCACGCGAGGATGTCGCAGCGGCGTCCGCCGATGTAGGCGGGCACCGCGATGCCGTCGAGCAGGTGCCGCAACGCGGGCCGGAGCGGGGAACGCTGCTCTTTTTTCTTCTTGTGCGGCTTGCTGCGCGTGAGGTTGTTCAGGTGCTCGCGCTCGGCGTCGTTCAGCCGCAGCGCGCGGGCGATCGAGTCCAGCACCTCGGCCGAGACGTTGTGACCGTTGCCCTGCTCCAGCCGCGTGTAGTACGCGACGGAGACGCCCGCGAGCTGCGCCAGCTCCTCACGGCGCAGACCGGGCACGCGGCGGGTCCTGCCGTACTGCGGCAGCCCGACGTCGTCGGGGGACAGGCGAGCCCGGCGGCTGCGCAGGAAGTCGCTCAGCTCGGTGCGCGGATCGACGGTCATGGGTCCGAGTATCCCCGCGCCCAGGACGTCGTGCCTGCTACTGCCAGTGGTACGCACGGCAGTCGTACGAAAACCAGGTGCCTGGGTGGACCTCTCGAACCGGGGCAGTGTCGTCACCGACACGACGAAACGAGGAGAAACCTGATGAGCACCGTCGCTGCCTACGCCGCTCCGGCACCCAAGGCACCGCTGGAGCGCACGACGGTCGAGCGCCGGGAGGCCGGGCCGCACGACATCCTGATCGACATCAAGTTCGCCGGCATCTGCCACTCGGACATCCACCAGGTCAACGAGGGCTGGGGCGAGGCGATCTTCCCCATGGTCCCCGGCCACGAGATCGCGGGCGTCGTCGTCGAGGTCGGCTCCGAGGTCACCCGTCACGCCGTCGGCGACCGTGTCGGCGTCGGTTGCATGGTCGACTCGTGCCGCGAGTGCGAGTTCTGCCTGCGCGGGCTGGAGCAGTACTGCGCGAACGGCAACACCATGACCTACAACGGCATCGATCGCCGCGGTGACGTCACCTACGGCGGCTACTCGCGGCAGATCGTGGTCGACGAGAACTACGTCGTGCGCATCCCGGACGGGCTGCCGCTCGACGTGGCCGCGCCGCTGCTGTGCGCGGGCATCACCGTCTACTCGCCGCTCAAGCACTGGGGCGTCGCTCCCGGCAAGAAGGTCGCCGTCGTCGGTCTCGGTGGGCTCGGCCACATGGGCGTCAAGATCGCCGCCGCGCTCGGCGCCGAGGTGACCGTGCTGTCGCAGTCGTTGCGCAAGAAGGACGACGGGCTCGAGCTCGGCGCCCACGACTACCGCTCCACCAGCGACCCCGCCACGTTCAGCGAGCTGGCGGGGAAGTTCGACGTGGTCCTGTCCACGGTCTCGGCCCCGCTCGACTTCGGCGCCTACCTCGGGCTGCTGAGGACCGACGGCGCGATCGTGAACGTCGGCGCGCCCGAGGAGCCGATCTCGCTGAACCTGTTCCGGCTGCTCGGCGGTCGCAAGACGCTCGCAGGGTCGATGATCGGCGGCATCGCGGAGACCCAGGAGATGCTGGACTTCTGCGCAGAGCACGGCCTGGGCGCGGAGATCGAGCTGATCTCCGCCGAGGAGATCAACACCGCCTACGACCGCGTGCAGTCGAGCGACGTGCGGTACCGGTTCGTGATCGACGCCGCGACGATCTGACGGGACGGTCTGCCGTGCGCGCTCACCGAGGCGGGCACGGCAGACCGTGGTCGTGGCTCCTGACGGCCCCCGCGATCACGGTGTCGAGCTGCACGAGAGTCTCCTGCAACTCCTCGATCTGCCGCAGCACCGACGACCGGTGACCGTGCAGCTTCGTGAGCACCTGCGGCGATGCGATGCCCGTCGCCATGCACGGCAGCATCTCCAGGATTCCCGAGCTGGAGATCCCGGCGGCGTAGAGCTGCTGGATCAGGCGCACGCGGCTGATGGCGTTCTCCGTGTAGCGCCGTTGCCCGCTCTCACTGCGTTCGGCTTCGAGAAGCTTCTGCTCCTCGTAGTAGCGCAACGCGCGCACGCTCACGCCGGTCCGTTCCGCCAGCTCGCCGATTCTCATGAGACCTCCGCCACAAAAGCTATCTCTGACGTCAATGTCAGGTTTCTAGCCTAGCTCTCATGCTTCTCAGCAGTTACCGACTCGGAAACCTGACCCTCCCGAACCGCCTCGTCATGGCGCCGATGACCCGCTCACGGGCCGTGGACGGCAAACCGATCGCGGAGACGGCCACCTACTACGCCCAGCGTGCCACCGCCGGCCTCATCGTCACCGAAGGCGTGCAGCCCAACGCGGTCGGCCAGGCCGGTCCGTTCATGCCCGGTCTGCACACCGACGAGCAGGTTGAGGCCTGGCGCGTCGTCACGGACGCCGTGCACGTCAACGGTGGCCGGATCTTCGCCCAGCTCATGCACGGCGGCCGCATCGGCCACCCCGACGTCGCCGGGCACCACCCCGTCGGTCCGTCGGCGATCTCCTCCGGCACCGAGGTGTTCACCCCCACCGGTATGGCGCCGGCACCGGTTCCCCGCGCGCTCGAGACGGCGGAGGTCGCCGAGCAGGTCGCGGCATTCGCCGACGCGGCCCGCAGGGCGGTCGAGGCCGGATTCGACGGCGTGGAGCTGCACGGCGCCAACGGGTACCTGATCCAGCAGTTCCTGTCCTCCAGCGCCAACCAGCGCACCGACGGCTACGGCGGCTCGACCACCGGACGCATCCGGTTCGCCGTCGAGGCGGTCGAGGCCGTCGCGGACGCCATCGGACCGGAGCGCGTCGGCATCCGGCTCTCCCCCGGCGGCCAGATCCAGGGCATCGTCGAGGAGAACGTGCCCGTGCTCTACGGCGAGCTGCTGAAGGCGTTGCCGGACATCGCCTACATCCACGTCATGGTCACCGCGGACGACGAGGTGCTGATGGGGCTGCGCAAGGCGTGGCCCACCGCGTTCATCCTCAACCCCGGCGGCCAGATCGGTCCGGACGAGAGCACGCGCGAGCAGGGGGAGCGCTGGCTCGCCAACGGCGCCGACCTGATCAGCTACGGCCGCGCGTACCTCGCCAACCCCGACCTCGTCGAACGGTTCCGGCTCGGCCTGCCGCTCGCCGCCACTCCCGGCCGGGACACCTGGTTCCAGACGCCCAACGGGTACATCGACCACCCGAGCTATCAGCACTGAAGCGCGCGCAACAGGTGGTCGACGAGCCGTTCGAGGTAGTCGGGCTCGACCTCGGCGCGTCGCACCGACAGCCGCCAGTAGACCGGTGCAGCGACCAGGTCGAGCGCGATCTCGAGGTCGAGGTCCGGCGGTAGCTCGCCCCGGTCGACCGCCCGCTGCAACGTCACGGCGCCGAGTGCGCGGCGCGGTCCGCCGATGGTCCTGGCGATGGCCTCGGACAACGCCGGACTGCGGACCGCCTCGGCGGTGAGGTCGGGCAGGATCGTGGCGAACCGCGGGTGGGTGAGCCAGTCGTGCACCGCCGTGACCGTCGCGAGCAGGTCGCCGCGCAACGACCCGGTGTCCTCGACCTCGGCCAGTGGCACGGAGAACTCCGACAGCGCCGCGACCACCATCTCCTGTTTGGACGGCCACCGCCGGTAGAGCGCGCTCTTGCCGACCTCCGCGCGTTTGGCCACCGCCTCCATCGACAGCCGCCCGTAGCCGGTCTGTGCGAGCTCGTCGAGAACGGCCTCGGTGATCGCCTTCGTCACCTGCGGCTGCAGGACGGCGGCGCCGGTGGGGGTGCGCTTGGTCATGGCGCACATCATAGGACTGGACGAGACGGTCCCGTCCCGCCTAATGTTGTGGACGGGACGGGACCGTCTCGTCCATTTCTTTCGGAGGACATCCGTGGACCTCATCCCGAGGGCTTTGCAGCTGCTGCTCGACAAGGACATGATCGGTTTCGCCGGGCTGTGGGCGGAGGACGGCGTGGCGGAGTTCCCGTTCGCCCCGTCCGGCTGGCCCTCCCGGGTCGAAGGGCGCGCCGCGGTCGAGGACTACGTGCGCGACTACCCGAAGATGTACGACATCAAGGCCCTCCCCAAGCAGGTCGTCCACCAGACGACCAACCCGGACGTCGCCATCCTCGAGTTCGACGCCGAGGGCGTCGTGGTGGCGACGGGCGAGCCGTACCGGTACTCCTACATCGTGGTCATCGAGACCCGTGACGGTGAGATCGTGAGCTACCGGGACTACTGGAACCCGCTGAACCTGCACGAGTGGAAGTCGTGACCACGCTGGTCATCGGCGGCACGGGCACGACGGGCAGCCTGCTCGTCCCGCTGCTGCCCGACGCCGTGGTGGGCACCAGGAAACCGGTGCGGCCGGGCCAGGTCCGTTTCGACTGGGACGTGCCCGCGACGTTCGACGGCGCGTTGGACGGTGTGCAGAGCGTGTACCTCATCCCTCCGGTCGGGGTCGTGGACCCGGCACCGGTGGTCGAGTCGTTCCTCTCGCGGGCGCGGTCCGTGCGGCGGGTGGTGCTGCTGAGCTCGTCCGCGGTGCCGGAGAGCGCCACGGGAATGGGCGCTCTTCCCGCGCTCGTGCGCGCCATGCCGGAGTGGGCGGTGCTGCGGCCGTCGTGGTTCATGCAGAACTTCACCGGCGATCACCCGGTCGCGGCGGGGGTGCGGTCCGGTGAGATCGTCACGGCCACCGGTGACGGCAGGGTCGGGTTCATCGACGCCGCCGACATCGCCGCGGTGGCCGCGCGTGCGTTGACGGATCCGGTGCCGCACAACACCGATCACCTGATCACCGGTCCCGAGGCGCTCAGCTACGCCGACGCCGCCGCGATCATCACCGACCTCACCGGCCGTGCGGTCCGGCACCGTTCGGTGAGCACGGCCGAGATGACCGACCGGATCGCACTGGCCGTGCCGGCGGAGTTCGCCGCGCTGCTCGCCGGTCTCGACGAGGACATCCGCGGCGGTGCGGAGGACCGGGTCACCACGACCGTCGAGGACGTGACGGGCCGGCCCGCCCGGTCGTTCCGCGCCTTCTTCCAGGACCACCTCAGCCGGTCGTGAGACCGGGGCTCACCCCAGGTCGCCGCACGGAACGCTGAAGGACCAGTCCGCGGGCTCGTGCTCCAGCCGTGCCTCCGGTGCGCCCGCCGCGCACCCGGCACGCGCCTTCGCGACGCTCTCGTCCCACGGAACGCCCTTCAGCACCGGCGACGTCTCCTGCAGGTACCAGAAGATGCTCACCACCACGAAGAACATGACCAGGTAACGACTCCCGCCCACCACCGCGCGGGCCCAGGTGGGCGCCGGAGTCTGGTCGAGGCCTGCGAACATCGCGGTGAACAGGAACAGGCAGGGCGCGATGCTGTACCGCTGCCCGGCCATCACGACGCCGGGCTGCTGCGCCTGCAAGACCCCGGACCAGTTCAGCAGCAGGCACGCGAGGATGACGACCACGCTGAGCACGGCCGTCGTCAGGACGAGCGTCCGCCCTGCCCGGTTCCCGAACCTCAGCCCCGCCGCCATCGGCACGAGGGCGACGAGCAGCGCCGCGATGATCACGAAGTTGCCCATCGCGGGGTAGAGGTCGTCGAGCTTCTCGGACCCGGCGAACGCCACGACCGGCACCCGCAGCAGGCTCGCGAGCAGCACCTGCACCGGATCGGCCTCGTCGTGCGAGTACGCCGTCCTGGTCGAAAGGGCCACCGTCACGGCCTGCACGACCAGACCGCCGAGGAACGCGAGCGGCACTTCCTTGCGCGGAAGGAACAACCGCACGAGTGCGATCGGCGCCAGCACGAGCACCAGCGGGCCGGTCAGGGCGGCGAGGAGGACGAACAACGCGACCGGAACGCGCGGAGCGTTGCGCCACAACAACGCCCAGAAGACGCCGTAGAACAGGAACCAGTGCAGGTTCGACAGGTTGTCCAAGGTCTCGGAGTTGCCTGCGGGCAGCACGATCACCAGCGCTGCCAACGCGAACCGCAGCGGCGTCGACTCGATGTACGCCTTGGACCCGGCGAACGCGATCAGCGCGACCAGTGCCCGCAGTGCCGCGGCGGTGACGGCGAACACGGCGGCGGTCCACTCGATCGGCAGCACCGCGGCCACCTCGGCGACCAGGCGCGGCACCGTGTGCAGGTAGCCGTCGTACGGTTCGACCAGGTTGCGCAGTGCCGGGAACCGCAGCGCCTCGGCCGCGAACACGGCGCCGTCCTCGGCCCACAGGTGGTCGAGCCGGGCCCAGCCGGCGGGGATGAGCAGCAGGAACGCCATCGAACCGAGGAAAGCGGCCGCCATGCCGAACCACGCTCGTTCGTGCGGCGGCTCCGCGGGCAGCGGGATGACCCTCTCCGCCAACTCCGCCGAACGGTCGCCAGTAGTCGTCATCCGAGCCCCCAAGTCCGATTCGACACCGGGCACGCTACGGGTCAGCTCATCAGGCGTTCGTAGCGGTCCCACTGCTCCCTGGTCACGACGGTGACCTCCGAGGAGTTGGACTGCGCGACCTCGAGGGAGCTGATGACCACGAGCTTGTCGCCGACGAGCAGCCCCGCCAGTCCGTCCGGCCCGAGCACCGCGGGCGCGGCCGCCGGAACCCGCACCGCGACCTGGAACGAGTCGACGATCCTCGGCCGCCACGCGATCACACCGCGCGCGTACTTCGCCGCGGCCGACCCGCGTTCGAACCGCACGACCTTGCCTTTGACGACCACGTCGGCGGTCCGTTCGGGCGAGGGCACCGAGTAACCGTCGAGCACCTTCGCCTCGTCCGGCGTCGCACACCCGTTGAGGCCCAACGCGTCGATCCCGAAGTGGCGGATGTTCGTCGGGGCACCGGAATCGCTCGACGTGGCGCGAAGGACGTCGATGGCCACCTTGTCGCACGGACCCCCGGCGTGGACCGGCGCGTGCCCCTCCGGCGTGCGCACCAGACCGGGACCTTCCTTCCAGACACCGGGAATCACCACGGGCTCGTACGGGTGGCGGGTGAACTCCTTGTTCCAGAACGTGATGGTGGTGCCCTCGTCGGTGGAGTGGGCGATCGCGAACGCCGACGCCGCGTCGATCCACATCCAGTCCGCGCTGAACGCCTCGACGACGGACCGCGTGCGGGCCTCGTTGGTCTTCCGCACCGGCTTGAAGCCCTGCGGGCTCAACGTCTCGACACCCCTGGCGAACAGCGGGTCCTTCGACCGCAACACGTACTGCCCCGCGCCGTTCGTGGCCCCCGCGAACCCGGTGGTGTCCGTGAACAGCAGGTACACCCACCCGTCGAGGTAGATGGCCGACTGCTGGCCCGTGCCGTAGGTGTTCTCGCGGATGATGTCGCCGGACGATCCCAGAATCGCCTGACCACCGTTGGCCCGAGTCCAGCTGACGCCGTCCTTGCTGGTGGCGACACCGACGGAGCTGCCGTTGGCGTGGTCGTCCCTGCTGGCGCCCGTGTAGTACATGAAGTAGGTGTCGCCGATCTTGACCAGCGACGGGTCGCACGTGTGCATGGCGTCGAAGCTGCCGCCACTGCCCGAGAACACGGGATGAGCCGTGGTGAACGGTCCGTCAGCCGCAGGGCCCTCGCTGTAGAGGATGTCGTCCCCACTCGGCGCGGCGACGCCCATCTGACTGCACCACCAGGTGCGGACCTTGCCGCCCTCGGCCATCACGGCGGGCGCGTAGTTGTAGACCGCGTCACCGACCCCGGCGATCACCGTGCCGGCGCTCTGCCTGCCGTTCTCGACCGCGAGCTTGAGCTTGTCCCTGAGCGGCGGCGGCGCGTTCGTCTCCGCCGTCGGCGCCGGTTGCGAGGCGGGCTTGCCCACCGGGTCGCCGGCCGCTTCGCTGGTGCACGCCGTGACCGCGCCGAGGAGCGCGAGCGCAGCGAGTAACGCGAGAGGTCGGCGTCTCAGGGGCACCCGACCATCATAATGATCAACTCCTCCGTCCGGGTGAAGTCACTCCGCGACTTCGGATTCATTGCGGGTCAATGGGTTCCGCTGTGCGGTCAACTCGCCGGTGGGTGCTCGCGCACCGCGCACCTGCGGCGGAACCAGGCGAGGAACCGTTCCGGGTCGCCGTCCTGCCGGAGCGCGGACGCCGCGCCGGTCAGCGGGAACATCGCGGCGTGCGTGCGCGCCCGTTCGTATGATGCGGGCCGGACGCGCTTGACCAGCGGCCAGCCGAAGCCGGCGAAGGCGGCCGCGTCCAGCGCGGGGTCGCCGATCGCGTTCGTCTTGGGTGAGCAGCGGGAACACGCGTTCGCTGATCGAGCCGGCGACTCGTGCTTGTCCCGCGTGCCGCGGTGGTTCGTCCAGCAGCGCAGCAGGTTCGGTATCCGGCTCGACGTCGGCCAACGCGTCATGGACCTCGCAGACGGCCTCGTCGCTCGCGGTCTCCGCTTGTTCGGTCTCCGACTGTTCGCCCGGCAGGTACGAGATTTCGCCCGGCGGGTACGGGATGACGACGTGAGCTTCACCTAGCGGCAGGCCGAGCCGGTCCTCGATGATTTCCGGCACAGTGAACGGCACACCGAGCCGCCCGATCCGTTCGAGCGCCCTTGCGTGCCTCCGCGCCGGGTGTGCGGAGCAGGTCGTCGATCATCAGCTGCCCAGGTAGCGGACGACGGCCAGCACGCGCCGGCTCAGGCCCGCCTCGCCGCTGAGACCGAGCTTGTCGAAGATCGCGTTGATGTGCTTCTCGGTGGAGCTCAGCGAGACGTGCAGGGACTCGGAGATGCGGGTGTTCGTGAGGCCCTGCGCCATCAGTTCGAGAACGGTCTTCTCCCGCGCCGTCAGGGTTTCGAGCGGGTCGACGTGGGAGGTCCTGGTGAGCAGGCGGCGGACGACCTCCGGGTCGAACGCCGCGCCGCCCGCCGCGACGCGGTCGAGGGCCTCCAGGAACTCGTCGACCTGGGCGACCCTGTCCTTGAGCAGGTAGCCGACCTTGCCGCCGGTGCCGGTGATCAGTTCGGTGGCGTAGCGGTTCTCGATGTACTGCGACAGCACCAGGACGCTGACGTCCGGCCACCGCTCGCGGATCTGCAGGGCGGCGCGCATGCCGTCGTCCTTGTGGCCGGGCGGCATGCGGACGTCGGTGACCACGATGTCCGGCTGGTGCTGTTCGGTGGCCCTGAGCAGTTCCGGGGCGGTGCCGACGGCGGCCACCACGTCGTGGCCCTCCTCGGCCAGCAGGCGGACCAGGCCCTCGCGCAGCAGCGTCGAGTCCTCGGCCAGGATCACGCGCACGGCACCCTCGCGAAGATCCTGGTGGGACCGCCGGGCGGGCTGGTCACCTCGAAGTCGCCGTCCACCGCCTTGACCCTCCTGGCGAGCCCCGACAGCCCGCTGCCAGCGGGGTCGGCGCCGCCGATGCCGTCGTCCCACACCATGATCGAGATCTGGTCCTTCGCCGGCCACATCGAGATCTCGACGACCGACGGGCCCGCGTGCTTGGCCGCGTTGGTGACGGCCTCGGACACCACGAAGTAGATCACCGTCTCCAGCGCGGTGCCCGGTGACGACTCCAGCTCGTTGTTGATCTCGACCCGCACGCTCGACCGCTCGGCCAGCACCTCGAGCGCCGCGTCCAGCCCCGCGTCGTCGAGCACGGCGGGGTAGACCCGCGTCGCCACCTCCCGCAGTTCGTCGATGGCCTCGCCCGCGGTGTCGTGCGCCTGCCGCAACAACGCCTGGAGCTGCTCCTCGCCCTGGGTGCGCCGAGCCCGCCCGATCAACATGCCGAGCGCGACGAGCCGCTGCTGGACACCGTCGTGCAGATCCCGCTCGATCCGCCGCCGCTCGTCGTCGATGGCCTCGATGACCTCGGCCCGAGTGCTCGTCAACTCCGCAACCCGTTGCCGCAGCAGCGTTTGCTGACTCCGGCCGAGCATCGTCGTGGCGAGCCACCGGTCGAGCACCGCCACCCCGCTGACACCGGCGAGCGCGCCGAAGATGAGCAATGTCCCCGGCACCGCCGCCACGAGGATCAGCTGCGTGTCGACGACGTCGCCGTCTTTCACCAGCCCCCACTCGCCGTCGAAGAGCCACGCGGTGACCATCGACAACGCCGTGACGAGGTACAGCATCAACATCAGCAGCACGCCGGCGCCCAATCCGGCCACGAGCCACCGCACGCCGAGATAGCGCCGGCACCGCCGAGGCGTCAACGGATCAGCGTCGGCCGCATCGCCGTACCGGGCGATCCGGAACAGCTCGACCTCGGTCATCCTGACAACGCCGAACCCGAGCACCGCCGCCCCCAGCCCGGGCACCGCGGTGAACGTCCCCACCAACACCCCGTAGAGCGTCCGGAACCACCTCCGCACCAACGCCCCGGCGCTGAGCTGCTCATCCTGGTGCACAACCGCCACCGTAACGGCCCTCCGGCACCCCGGCATTGCGGTTTACCGTAATCCCGGACTGCGGTTTCCCCCAGGATTCTCGACGGGTTACCTCATGGTCCGGGCCCTTCCTTCTTCTTAGCGTTGACCTCGACCTTTTGTCCCGTCATCGAGGGGGAACCAATGCTGGCCGAGTGGGCGGTAGACCTGATGGAATCGCTGGGAGGCGTGGGCGCGGCCGTGGTCGTGGGCCTCGACAACCTGTTCCCGCCGATCCCGAGCGAACTGGTGCTGCCGCTGGCGGGCTTCTCCGCGAGCAAAGGCGTCTTCAGCCTGCCCGCAGCCCTGTTCTGGACCACTCTCGGCTCAGTGGCAGGCGCCGTCATCGTCTATTTCGCGGGCATGCTCCTGGGCCGCGCCAGAACCCGAAACCTGGTGGCCCGCATCCCGCTGGTCAGGGTGTCCGACTTCGACAAGACCGAAGCCTGGTTCACCCGCCACGGCACCAAAGCCGTGTTCTTGGGAAGGATGGTCCCGCTCTTCCGCAGCTTCATCTCACTGCCCGCAGGCGTCGAACGCATGAACTTCCCGAAGTTCCTGATCCTCACCACACTGGGCAGCCTGATCTGGAACAGCTTATTCGTGGGCGCGGGCTACGCACTCGGCGAGAACTGGCACCGCGTCGAGTCCTATGCCGGCGTCTTCCAGAAGCTGGTGCTGGCAGCGGTCGCCATCGCCATTGCGCTCTTCGTCGTGACCAGGCTGCGCCAGCGCTCGAAGGGAGACCCGGAAGCCACAGCGGTCCTGCCACGCGTCAGGCGATAACGCAACACCGTTGACCGCCGCGCACGACAAAACGCGATGCCGACGGAAAACGGCCCGGCGCGGTACTTGCCGGTACGCCCCGAAGTGGCGATGCGAAGCGAGCCGGACAGCCCCATGAACCGCCGGGAAGCGGTGTACCCCAATCGCTGTCGACGCGAAGCGGCGATGAACCCCACCGCGTCGACACTGCCTGAGCAACCACGCTGGAACGCGACCCGCTCGGCGAAGGTGACCCCTCCGCTGGAACGCCACCCGGCTAACGCAACAAGACCCGCAACGCAAAAAAGCACCCCCAGGCCAAGTAGGCCTGGGGGCACCCGAAAACAAGTCGAACTCAGACGTCGTACCGGTCGGCGTTCATGACCTTGTTCCAAGCGGAGACGAAGTCCACCACGAACTTCTCCGAAGCGTCGTCGCTGGCATAAACCTCAGTAACAGCGCGAAGCTCGGAGTTGGACCCGAACACCAGGTCGTTGCGGGTGGCCGTCCACCGGACAGCACCGGAGGCGCGGTCACGCCCCTCGAAGTTCTCCTGGTCCTCGGTGACCGACTTCCACTCCGTCTCCATGTCGAGGAGGTTGATGAAGAAGTCGTTGGTCAGCGTCTCCGGCTTGGCGGTCAGCACACCGGCCGTGGAACCGCCGTGGTTGGCGCCCAGCACGCGCAGGCCACCGACCAGCACGGTCATCTCCGGGGCCGACAGGCCGAGCAGGTTGGCCCTGTCGATCAGCAGGTACTCCGAGGGCAGCGGGGTCGCCTTGCCGCCGAAGTTGCGGAAGCCGTCGACGACGGGCTCCAGGACGGCGAACGACTCGGCGTCGGTCTGCTCCTGCGTCGTGTCGACCCGGCCGGCGAGGAACGGCACCTCGACGTCGTGGCCGGCTGCCTTGGCGGCCTGCTCGATCGCCGCGGCGCCGCCGAGGACGATCAGGTCGGCCAGCGAGACCTTCTTGCCGCCGGTCGCGGAGCTGTTGAACGCCTCCTGCACGCCTTCCAGCGTGCGCAGGACCTGGGCGAGCTGGTCGGGCTCGTTGACCTCCCAGCCGCGCTGCGGCTCGAGGCGGATGCGGGCACCGTTGGCGCCACCGCGCTTGTCGCTCTGGCGGAACGACGAGGCCGAGGCCCACGCGGTCTTGACCAGCTGCGAGACCGAGAGACCGGTCTCCAGGATCTTGGCCTTCAGCGAGGCCACGTCCTCGGCGGAGATCAGCTCGTGGTCACGGGCCGGGAGGGGGTCCTGCCAGATCAGCTCCTCCTGCGGCACCAGCGGGCCGAGGTAGCGCTGGATCGGGCCCATGTCGCGGTGGGTCAGCTTGAACCACGCGCGGGAGAACGCCTCGGCGAACGCCTCCGGGTTCTCCAGGAAGCGGCGCGAGATCGGCTCGTAGATCGGGTCGAAGCGCAGCGCCAGGTCCGTGGTCAGCATCATCGGCGTGCGGTTGAGCGTGCCGTCCTCGGGGTCCGGCACCGTGTTGGCGCCCTCGCCGTTCTTCGGCTTCCACTGGTGGGCGCCGGCGGGGGACTTGGTGAGCTCCCACTCGAAGCCGAACAGGTTCTGGAAGAACAGGTTCGTCCACTGGGTCGGCTTCTGGGTCCAGGTGACCTCGAGGCCGGAGGTGATGGCGTCACGGCCCTTGCCGGTGCCGTGCGTGCTGATCCAGCCGAAGCCCTGCGTGTCCATGAGCGAGCCCTCGGGCTCCGCGCCGACCAGCGACGGGTCGCCGGCGCCGTGCGCCTTGCCGAAGGTGTGGCCGCCGGCGATGAGCGCGACGGTCTCCTCGTCGTTCATGCCCATGCGGCCGAACGTCTCGCGGATGTCGCGGGCGGAGGCCAGCGGGTCCGGGTTGCCGTTCGGGCCCTCGGGGTTGACGTAGATGAGGCCCATCTGGACGGCCGCGAGCGGGGACTCCAGCTCGCGCTCACCGCTGTAGCGGGTGTCGCCGCCGAGCCACTCGGTCTCGGGGCCCCAGTAGACGTCCTCGTCCGGCTCCCACACGTCGTTGCGGCCGCCGGCGAAGCCGAAGGTCTCGAAGCCCATGGTCTCCAGGGCGCGGTTGCCCGTGAAGATCATCAGGTCGGCCCAGGAGACCCTGCGGCCCCACTTCTTCTTGACCGGCCACAGCAGACGGCGGGCCTTGTCCAGGTTGCCGTTGTCCGGCCAGCTGTTCAGCGGGGCGAAGCGCTGCATGCCCGCTCCGGCGCCACCGCGGCCGTCGTACGTGCGGTACGTGCCCGCGCTGTGCCACGCCATGCGGATCATGAACGGGCCGTAGTGCCCGAAGTCCGCCGGCCACCAGTCCTTCGACTCGGTGAGCACGGCGTCGACGTCGCGCGCCAGCTCGTCCAGGTCGACGGTCAGGAACTCCTTGCCGTAGTCGAAGTCACCACCTAAGGGGTTGGCCTGGACCGGGTGCTTGCGGAGGATCCGCAGGTTGAGCTGCTTGGGCCACCAGTCACGGTTGCCGCCTCCCTCCGTGGGGTGGCTGCGGCGGCCGTGGGCGACCGGGCAACCGCCGGCCTCCTCCTCGTTCAGGTCGCTCAGCTTGGCGTCAGTGCTGTCGGACACAGAATTCCTTCCGGGTGTTCAAGAACTTTTCGCGGCGGTCGTGCACTCGGGGCAGGTGCCCCAGTAGATGACCTCGGCCTCGTCGATGACGAACCCGTGATCGTCGGATGCGTCCATGCACGGTGCGTGGCCGACGACGCAGTCGACGTCGGCGATGGCACCGCAGGATCTGCAGACGATGTGGTGGTGGTTGTCCCCGACACGGGCCTCGTACCGCGCGACCGAGCCCTGGGGCTCGATGCGGCGCAGCAGACCGGCTCCTGTCAACGCGCGGAGCACGTCGTAAACGGCCTGGTGGGAGACCGCGCCGAGGTTCTGACGCACGACACCGATGATCGAGTCGGTGTCGGCGTGCGGATGGGTGTGCACCGCGGACAGCACAGCTATCCGGGGAGCCGTCACCCGCAGGGACGCTCCACGCAACATGCGCTCGAAGTCGGAAGCCGTGGGCACGACACCTACCCTGCCGTCTTTTCTGGAATGAGTCAAGTTAATGAATGATGCAAATCACTCGGCCGGTCATCGCCGCACGGCGGACATCGCGCCTGCCAGTCGCCGGACGCCCTCGACGAGCACGTGCTCAGGTGCTCCGCCGTAGGTCAAACGGAGAAAACCGCCCGGCGGTTCAGCGGCGAACCAAGCCCGTCCCGGGAACACGACGACGTCACGTGCCGCGGCTGCCGTCGTCAGTTCCAGGTCGTCGACGCCGTCCGGCAGCTCCGCCCACAGGTGCAGGCCGCCCGACGACCTCGCGACCCCGAGTTCCGGCAGGTGCTCGCCGACGGCGCGTGCCAGAGCGTCGCGCCGGGCCCTCAAGGACTGCTGGAGCGTGCGCAGGTGGCGACGCCAGGCGGGGGACGTCACGAAGTCGATCGCCGCCTCCTGCAGCGGTCCCGCGACGTACAGGTCCTGGCGCGACCGGGTGTTCTTCAGCCGGGTGCCCGCCGGTCCGCGTGCCCCGATCACGGCGACGCGCAGGCCCGGTGCGGCCACCTTGGTCAGCGAGCGGACGTAGACGACGTGGCCGTCGGTGTCCTGCGAGGCGAGCGTCGGCGGCGCGGTGCCGTCGATCGTGAAGCCGCGCGCCCAGTCGTCCTCGACGAGGAACGCGCCGACGCCGCGCACGATCCGCATGACCTCGGCGCGGCGCTCGTCGGACAGCACGGCGCCGTGCGGGTTCGCGTGCAGCGGCTGGCAGTAGAAGAGCTTCGCGCCCGTCCGTTCGAACGCGGCCTGCAGCAGGTCCGGCCGCACCCCGTCCTGGTCCGCCGGCACCGGGACGACCTTGAGCCCCGCGTCGCGCGCGGCGGCGATCGCGCCGAGGTAGGTGGGCGACTCGACGAGCACGGCGTCACCGCGGTCGCCGAGCCCGCGGAACACGGTCGCGAGCGCTTCCTGAGCGCCTGCGCACACCGTCATGTCGCCGCCCCTGAGCTCGCCGCCCGCCTCCTTCGCGAACCACGCGCGCAGCTCCTCCTTGCCCTCGACCGGTACGCGTCCCCACGCGGCGGGCCGGCGCGCGGCCCTGATGAGCGCGGCGCCGAGCGCCTCGGTCGGTTGCAGATCTGGGTCGAGGTACCCGCTGGTCAACGGGATGGCCTCGGGCTTCGGCACCGCGAGGAGGTTCGCCACCAGCTCCTCGCCCGGCCTGCCCTCGCCGAGCGCGACGGCCTGCCACGACAGGTCGTGGGCGGAGGTCGTCGTGCGCGGGGCGACGAAGCTGCCCCGGCCCGGCCGCACCTCGACGAGCCCTTCGGCGGCGACGCGCTGGATGGCCTGCTGCACCGTCGCGGGTGAGGCCCGATGCCGTGCCATCAGGTCGCGCACCGAGGGCATGCGGTCTCCCGCGCGACCCGCACGTGCTGTCGCTCTCAGCTCCTCGATAACGCGGACGGCTGCGTTATCCTCATTCATGAGAGTCAAGAGTAACGTTATCGTGCCAGCGGGGGTAACACTCGGCGCGCTGGGCGTGCTGGGGTTCAGCTTCTCGCTCCCGGCGACCCGCCTGGCAGTGGCCGGACTCGACCCGTGGTTCGTCGCGTTCGGACGCGCGCTCGTCGCCGGTGTCCTCGCGATCGCCTACCTGGCGTTATCACGTGCGCCGCTCCCGTCGGCAACGCAGGTGCGCCGCCTGGTCGTCGTCGCCGTGGGCATCGTGATCGGCTTTCCGCTCTTCACGTCCCTGGCCCTCACCACCCAGACTTCGGCCCACGGCGCCGTGGTGATCGCCGTGCTGCCCATGTCCACGGCGATCTGGGCGGTGCTGCGCGCCTCCGAACGCCCGCCGCTCGCGTTCTGGCTCTCCAGCGGCGCGGGCCTGCTCGCGGTCCTCGCGTTCGTGGCCACCGGTGGCGGTTTCTCCGGCTCGCTCGGTACCGCCGACGTCTACCTGCTCATCGCGGTCGTGTTGTGCGGCCTGGGATACGCCGAAGGTGGCGCGCTCTCCCGTGAACTGGGCGGCGCGCGGACCGTGTGCTGGGCACTGGTCGTCTCGCTGCCCGTGACCATTCCGATTTCCTTGTACACAGCGGACTTCTCGCGCTCCACGCCCGTGGTATGGGCCAGTTTCGCCTACGTGGCACTGATCTCGATGTTTCTCGGCTTCTTCGCCTGGTACGCGGGCCTGGCGGCGGGTGGGGTGGCCAAGATCGGTCAAATCCAGCTGGCGCAACCGATTCTGACCCTCATGTGGTCGGCGCTGGTCCTCGGTGAACCGGTCGGCTGGCCGGCTCTCGCGACCGCCGCGGTCGTGCTCGTGTGTGTGGTGCTGACCCAACGGAACCGTGTCACAGCGCCGACAGCGCAACCCGTGCGCTGACCCTGCGCTGACCCTCAAGAATTGTCAGACCCTCCTGCCATCCTCGAACCATGCCGATCGAGGTGGCGAGCAAGCGCCGCAAGGTGCAGCGTCCGGACGCGGTGGTCATCGACGTGACCTCCCGCGGTCCCGACCCGTGGGTGCGGTTCAGCCCGTTCTACCCGCACGGCGACATTCCGGTCCCGCTGTCGCCGGGTGTCACGAGCGCGTCCGTCGAGGGCCTCTGGCAGGCGTTGAAGGTCTTCGAGAACGCCGACGTCGACCCGTCGAAGCTGGGCGTGACGTCGATGAAGGGCCTCAAGCGCACGGTCCGGCGCTTCGGCCCGGTCCGCGGCCACCGCGCGGGCCTGGCGAGCGACCGCCTGCTCGACTACCGCACAGCCCGGCAGGAGATCTACTCACCCGCCTACCGCTGGGTTCTGGAGAACCGTCTGCGGGACGAGCTCGCACGGCTGCACGAGCTGGCCGAGTCGTCCGACGTCGTGCTGCTCGACTACACGACGAACGGCGACGTCGAAGACCTGAGAACGCCGCTGTCCCACGCGGCGCTGATAGCCGAACACCTGAGGAGGCCGTTGAGGATTTGACCGATTTATACTGCGTGCCTTCGGCTTTGGGGGTCGGTAGTGGCGACATCGGACAGACAGCTCTTCAAGATCGTGGACGCGCTCGCCGAGGTGAAGCGCTCCTCCGGTCAGCAGTACGACACGTTCCGCGTGCGGGGCAAGGTGTTCGGCTACTACTGGCCGCGCACGCGGACGGTCGGCCTGAAGCAGACGCTGTCCGAGCAGCTGGCGCTCGTGGCGGAACGGCCCGACGTGTTCGAGGTGCAGTTCACGGCGGGCGGGTTCGGCTGGGTGGTCGTGCACCTGGAGGGCGTCGACGCCGACGAGCTCCGGGAGCTGGTGTTCGAGGCGTGGCGGCTCTCGGCGCCGGAAGAGCTCGTCGCCCAGGTGCCGGACCTCGCGCGATGACGAGGTGGCGCGAAGGTCGACACCGCGCCGACGCGCTGCTCAACGCCGAGATGGTGGGCATGTAGGTCGGTTCGGTGCGTGCGGACCGGGTCAGGGCCTGCGCAGGGCCAGCGACGAGCCGTCCGCGAACGTCAGCCTGACCACCGGTCGCGCCGGCAGGCTCTGGCCGGCGTACGCGTTCTCCATCGACCGCACGGCGCCGCGCGGGATCTCCGCGAACGTCGTGAACACGCTGGAGGGCTTGGCCTCGAACAGGTGCGTCGGGTAGACGACGGCCACGCGCTGGTCGCTCACCGCGAGTCGTGCGTTGCCGCGGCTGAAGGCGAAGTGGTCTGCCAGCTGGACCGCCGCGCACGACGCCGCGGGGGCCTCGACCCAGTAGCCGAGCGTCGGGTCGTCGATCCAGTCCGGCGGTGACGGCGGCGCAGGCAGGGGCCACCGGAGCTTGTCCAGCTCCAGCGCGGGCATCGGGCCGGCTGGGGTCCAGGGGACGTGCAGGGTGCCGCCGACGACGCCGCCCACGTAGCCCACGATCGGGGGCAGGCCGAGCACCAGGTGTTCGCCGGGACGCAGCCAGAACTCGGTCAGCTCGCGGACGACCACGTCGTCGTCGGCCGGGGCGGGGGAGTCCAGCAGGAACTCGACGCCCGAGCCGTCGGTGAACGTCACCCTGCCCGGTTCGGCCGCGGCGATCTGTGCGCGCGGGAACTCGAGGACGACCTCGAAGGCGGGTGCGGTCACGGGTTCGCCCTCGACGTGCTCGCCGTACTTCTTGCGGGTGTCGGCGAGGATCTTGCCGACCTCCCTGCCGAACCCGATCGCCTTGCCCAGGAACGACTTCGAGGTCTCGGCCGGGGCAGCGGCGGCGCGCTCGGCGACCACCAGCCGCTCCGAGGTCAACGCCCACAGGCGCTCGACGCGCTTGCCCGGTTCGAACCGCGACAGAGCGGAAGCGGCAGAAGAGCGCGGGGAAGGGCCGAAGACCAGGTGGTCGGCGGCGGGGGCCTTGTCGTCGCCGGTGTCGCCACCGCCGCCGAGCACGGTCAGGGCCAGGTCGCCGACCCCCCGGCCCATCGCAGACACACCGCGCGTGAACAGGGAACGGCCCGGCGCGCCGAGCTGGTCGAGGCCGTCCACGGCGTAGTAGAACGTCTGCCGGTACATCGCCCAGACCAGGTGCTCACCCGCCCGGCAGAGCTGCTGCCGGGCGATGTGGCCGGGGCCGAGAGGCGCCGAGAAGATCACTCGTACTCGAATCCCCGGTTCACGGCGTCAGCACGCTCCTCGTCGGAGGACGGGTCCTGACCCTTGTTGTAGCCGTACTTGATGCCCTGCTCGACGGCGATGCCGGGAGCGTTCTCCATGACGCCGTTGGTGATGGCGGTCGGCACGTGCGAGGTGCCGCTCAGGCCCGCCATGCGCAGACCGGCCTCGGTGAGGTTCGTCGTCAACGCGTCGGAGCCCTGGCCGTCGACGCCGAACCGGCCGGCGAAGCGGTTGCCCGTCTTGGACGCCATCGTCGCCGGGTCCGCCTTGGTGACGATCTTGGCCAGCGGGTTGGCGTCGATCTTGCGCATGACCCACTTCTCGGCCATGTTGCCCTCGCGCAGGCCCTCCGCCTTCTCGACGAGCTTCTTCAACGGTCCCTTGCGCAGCGCCTGCAGCAGGTCCTCGAGCTTGTCGATCAACGGCTTGAGCTTGCCCAGCAGCTGCTTGAC
This sequence comes from Lentzea sp., assembly GCF_035525475.1. Classification (GTDB taxonomy): domain Bacteria; phylum Actinomycetota; class Actinomycetes; order Mycobacteriales; family Pseudonocardiaceae; genus Lentzea. The sequence goes on from NZ_DATLEC010000094.1 coordinate 52,882, forward strand.
CTTCATGCCCAGGCGCGCCATCGTGCCGCCGACCTGGGCGGTGGTGGTGACGCCCGCGGCGGCCATCGAGGCGCCCGCGGTGATCCACGAGGCGGCCAGCGCGGCCAGCCACTCGATGATCAGGCCCATGACCAGCTCTTGCAGGATGTCGATGCAGATCTCGACGAACGCGTCGAAGAGGTCGGCGGCGAGCTCCAGCATCTGCTGCAGACCGCGGATCTCGTTCGCGAACGCCTCGGCGCCCACGCCGAACTCGTCCATCTGCTTGCGGAACTTGTCCGCCGCCTCGCCGGTCCACGGCTGCGACGTCGCGGTGGCGCGGTTCTTCTCGTGCTCACCCGCCTGCTGCACCCAGTCGGCGACCTTGCCCCAGCCGGTGCCGGTGCTGCGCATCTGCTCGGGGTCGCCGATCGCGGGTTCGAGCACGAGCTCGACGATCGGGCTGATCACGATGCCGATGAGGAAGCCGAGGCCGTTGTCGATGAACGACTGGCCGGGGCTCATCACGAACTGCAGCTGCTCCATGCGGGCGTTGACCGCGGCGATCGCCACGTCCGGCGGGCTCGAAGCCCGCGAGATGTCGCCGCTCGTGCTCGCCCACGAGCTGCCGTAGCCGGCGTTCTGCTCGAAGTCGCCCTTGCGGTTGGCGTCGCCCGCGCTGGTGAGGTCTCCCAGCGAGCCGGGGCCGCCACCGGAGCCGAACTTCTGCAGCCCCTGGTGGATCGCGTCCTCGACGTCGCGGTAGGTCTGGGCGGTCTGCTCGGTGCGTTCCGCCACGCCCTCCAGGAAGCCCTTGGCCTTGGTGGCCATGTCCTGGCATTCCTTCAAGCCCTCAAAGTACTTGAACGCGAGCAGCTCGCCGAGCGGGCCGAAGCAGTCGTCGCTCACGCGTGCCTGGTCGAGCAGGGTCGCCAGCTGTCCGAAGTGGCCTGCGGCCTCCGCCGAACCGTGGCTGTGCGCCGTGAGCGCACCGCCCTGCACCTGGAATCCCGTCATGCCCCCATCACCTCAGGATCGAGTTGCCGCCGAAGTCGTCGTCATCTGAGACCGGCGCGGGCCTCGGACGGTTCCCCGGTGCGGGCCTCGACACAGGAGGAGGTGGCATGTGCCGCGGCGGCATCGGCGGCTGCACCTGCTGGGGCGGCATCGGCTGCTGGGGCGGCGTGTCCGGCATCACCACGCCCGAGTGCGCGTTGAACGCGTCCTTGAAGCGCTCGGCCTGGTCGCCCAGGACCGGCGCCACGGTGTCCTGCAGCACCTGCGCGGCCTGCTGCGTCGCCGCGCGGATCGTCGCGAGGATCTCCTGCTGCAGCTGCGTGTGGCTGTACTTCATCGCGGTGGGGCTGAGCTGCAGCCCCAGCACCGCGCCCGACGGCGCGACGGTGACGGTCACCGAGCCGTCGGCGCTGCGGGCCTGCCCGCGCAGGTCCGAGATCTTGTCCTTGAGCTGGCCCGCCTTCGCGGCCTGCTCCTGGAACGCGCGGATCTTCTCCTCCAGCTGTGCCCTTCTGTCCGGCACGGCGACCCCTTCCCCAGTTCCCTGCAAGGTCGTCACCACGCTAGCAACCGGAGCAGGCACGCCTGCGGCGATCAGCGGAAGAGGAGGCGCGTGATCTCCGTGTCGGTGGCGCGGCCCTCGTCGTAGCCGCCCTCGCCCTTGAGGTTGTTCATGATCGCGATCGTGTACCGCTCGTCCGGTCCGATGAACCCGACCGAGTTCATCACCCAGCCGCCGTCCTCCTCCGACCAGCCGTTCTTCGTGCCGGAGTCCGGTCCCCAGACGCCCCACTGCTGCTCGGGACCGACGTCGCGCATCTGGCCGACGATGTACGCGCGGTCCTCGGCGGGCACCTCGTCCAGGACGTAGTTGATCAAACGGTCGAGGTCGTTCGTCGTGCACTTCTCGAAGCCCCAGTAGGGGAATGCGGTGGTATATCCCTTTTGGGCGGTCAGCTCCGTCATGCCGTACCTGCCGAACGCCGCGTTGAACGTCGTGCCGTTGTAGCGCTTCCAGAGCGTGTCCGCCGCGTCGTCGTCGGAGCTGTGCAGCATCGCGGTCATCAGCCTGCGGTCGTCGGCGGTCAGCTTGATCTTGCCGGCGCGGTGGCGCTCCAGGAGGTTCACGACCATCGCCAGCTTGATCGTCGACGCGGTCCACGTCATGTCGGCCGCGTTGCTGTTGCGCCAGGTCGCTCCGGCCTTGCGGTCGCGCAGCACGATGCCGACGGTGCCCGGCCTGGTCTCCGCGTACGCCTGGGCCGCCTTGATGCGCTTCTGGAAGTCGCACTCGAACCCGCTGTCGGGCATCGGGCACAGATCGGGCACGCGTGGTGCTGCGGCCGGGGTGTGCTGCTGCGTGCGGGCGTTGGCGGGAGGTTCCGCTGTCACGGCATGACCGCACGCCGTGAGCGCAAGCGTGCACGCAACAAGGATCGGACGGAGCATGGGCCGCACGCTAATGGGTCCGATCGGAGGTAGTCGACCGCCATACGGCCTCCGCGCGATCATGTAAAAGATGTTTGACATGGTGTCCGGTTCGCTTTACTTTAGTGATGTCAGGTTTCTTTGACATCGGGAGCGGGACGTGGCGTTCGAAGAGAAGCGCGCGTGGGCTTTGGGCTTGATCGCCGTGCTCGGTTACGCCGTGTACGCGGTGGTCGTCCTGAGCCGGACGGACGGGCGGCCGCTGACGGAGGTGCCCTACATCGGCGCGGCGCTGTGGACGATAGGGCTCGGGATCGTCGCCGGCATCGTCTCGGGCGTCTGGTTCGGCATCGCCGCGAGCAACGAGGGGTTGCAGGTCGACGAACGGGACCGCGAGATCGGCCGGTTCGGCGACCACGTCGGCCAGTCGTTCGTCGTCATCGGCGGTGTGTCCGCGATGGCGCTGGCGATGGCGGAGGCGGCGCACTTCTGGATCGCCAACGTGCTCTACCTGTGCTTCGTGCTGTCCGCGGTGCTCGGTTCGGCGGCGAAGGTCGTGGCCTACCGGCGGGGGATGCCGTGAAGCCGACGAAGGTCACGAACTCCATCCGCGCGCTGCGGTTCGCGCACGGCGAGATGAAGCAGGCCGATCTCGCCGCCGCCATCGGCGTGACGCGCCAGACGCTGATCGCCATCGAGCAGGGCAGGTACTCGCCCTCGCTGGAGGTGGCGTTCAAGATCGCCCGCGTGTTCCAGGTGTCGCTCGAAGAGGTGTTCCAGTACCCGGAGGAGGACGAGTGAAGGCTCTCGTGCAGCGAAGATACGGATCGGCGGTGCTCGGTGACCTGGAGGTGCCTGTGCCAGGGCAGGGCGAGGTTCTGCTGGAGGTGCGGTCGGCGGGCGTCGACATGGGCACCTGGCACCTGCTCGAAGGGAAGCCGTACCTGGTGCGGTTCCTCGGGTTCGGGTTCCGCGGACCGAAGTCGCCGGTCCCCGGACGCGACGTCTCCGGGGTGGTGAAGGAGATCGGCCCCGGTGTCACCGGCTTCTCGCCGGGCGACGAGGTGTTCGGCACGTGTGAGGGGTCGTTCGCCGAGTACACCGTCGCGCACGTCTCACGGCTGGCGCGCAAGCCCGCGACCATCTCGTTCGCCGAGGCGGCCGCGGTGCCGATCTCGGGCGGGACCGCCTTGCAGGGCCTGCGCGGAGTGCAGGCAGGACAACGTGTTCTGGTGCTCGGCGCCGGTGGTGGCGTCGGGTCGTACGGCGTGCAGATCGCGAAAGCCCTTGGCGCGCACGTGACCGGCGTGTGCAGCACGCCGAAGGTGGAGCTGGTGCGGTCGCTGGGTGCCGACGAGGTCGTCGACTACACGGTCGCGGACTTCACCGGCACCTACGACCTCGTCCTGGACTGCGGCGGGAACCGGTCGTTGTCCCGGTTGCGCAAGGCCTTGACGCCGCGCGGCACGCTGGTGCTGGTCGGTGCCGAGACCGGGGGATCGCTGACGGGCGGGTTCGAACGGGCGCTGGGCGCGGCGGCGTTGAACCTGTTCGTGTCGCAGAAGCTCGTGATGCTCATGTCGACCGAACGCGGCGAGGTCTTCGACGAGCTGCGCGTGCTGATCGAGGCCGGCCACGTGCGACCGGCGGTGGACAGGGAGTTCCCGCTGTCCGAAGGGCTCGACGCGATCGAGCACGTCTACTCGCGACGGTCGCGGGGCAAGGTCGTCGTCACGATCTGACCCAAGGCGTGCGCGGTGACGCCGTGGGGGTTGCCCGCCGCGATCCCGCCATCGGTGCCGGAGACGGCGCACGCACCGTGTCCGGTGAACTGGCAGTCGTCGACCGCCGTGCCGGCACCGCTGCTCCAGCACGGACCGGTCGCGGTCGCCGAGGTCGAAGACCTCGGCGATGACCGTGACAGGACCGGCGAGCGTTCGCTCACCGTCGAAGGCACGCCCCGCTCACAGCGCCGGCATTGAGGGTCTGCGCGCCACATCCTGGGAAAGCGATGGTCAGCGGGCGTGCGGAAGGGTGAAGGACTCGACCTGCGGCAGGTCGTGACCGAGCCGGTCGCGCTTCGCCTTCAGGTACGCGATGTTGTGCGCGTTGGGCGCCATGAGCAACGGCACGCGCGAGGCGACCGCGATCCCGTTGTCCTCCAACGCCGCGATCTTGTCGGGGTTGTTGGACATCAGCCGCACGGACTGCACGCGCAGGTGCTTCAGAACCCGCGCCGCGGGCGTGTAGTCGCGCACGTCCACGGGCAACCCCAGGGACGTGGCGGAGTCCAACGTGTCCATGCCGGCGTCCTGCAGCACGTGCGTGCGAACCTTTGCCACCAAACCGATTCCGCGGCCTTCGTGGCCCCGCAGGTAGATGAGGATCCCGTTGCCCTCACGCACGATCGCGGATAACGCCGCGTCGAGCTGCTCGCCGCACTCGCACCGCATGGCGCCGAAGATGTCGCCGGTCATGCACTCGGAGTGGATGCGCACCAGCACGTTCTCGCGCAGCTTCGTCTTGCCGTAGACGAGGGCCATGTGCTCGTGACCGTCCGCGCGGAACGCGACCGCGCGGAACGTGCCGCGGCGGGTCACCAGGTCGGACTCCGCCACGTCGTCTTCGGTGAAGGTCTGTTCGAACATCCCGGTCCCCTCGTCACCAAGCGCCTTCCGAGCGTGCAGCTACGCTCGGATGCGAGATCGCACCGTAACCCGACCGCACTGCGGAGGTCATCCTGTTCAGCATCACCGTCCGCGATCACGTGATGATCGCCCACAGCTTCCGCGGCGAGGTCTTCGGTCCGGCACAACGTCTGCATGGAGCAACGTTCCTGGTGGACGCAACGTTCAAACGTGCCGAACTCGACGCCGACAACATCGTCGTCGACATCGGACTCGCGACGCAGGAGCTGAACAAGGTCCTGGCGGCGTTCAACTACCGCAACCTGGACGAGGAACCGCAGTTCGCGGGCATCAACACCTCGACGGAGTGGCTCGCGAAGCACATCGCGGACCAGCTCGCGGAGAAGATCTCCGAGGGTGCTCTGGGCGAGGGCGCGCACGGCATCGATGGGATCACCGTCACACTCCACGAGTCCCATGTGGCGTGGGCGAGCTACGAACGTGCGCTTCGTCCTTCCCGCTGACGCCGGCGATCCGGCCAGTCCCAGCGGCGGCAACGTCTACGACCTGCGTGTGAGCGCGGGCATGGAGCGTCTGCCCGTCGCTGGTGACTGGCCGCGTCCGCACGACGCCGGTGTGGTGGAGCAAGCGCTTGCGGGCATCCCGGACGGCGAGGTCGTCCTCCTCGACGGCCTGGTCGCCTGTGGACTGCCCGAGGTCGTCGTCCCGCACGCGCGACGGCTGAGGCTCGCCGTGCTCGTGCACCTGCCGCTGGCCGACGAGACCGGGCTCGACCCGGCGACGGCCCGGTTCCTCGACCAGTGCGAACGCCAGGTCCTGCGGGCCGTGAGCGCGGTGGTCGCGACCAGCCCGACGGCCGCGCGGGACATCAGGGTCCGGCACGGGCTCGCGAACGTCCACGTCGTCGTTCCCGGCACCGATCCGGCGCCGGTCGCCACGGGCACCGACGGTGTGCACAACCTGCTCTGCGTCGCGTCCATCACACCCCGCAAAGGCCATGACGTGCTGGTCAGGGTCTTGCGGCGGATCAACGCCGACTGGCGGCTGACGTGCGTGGGCCCGCACCGGCCGTTCCTCGCGCAGCTCCCGCCGGACGAGCGCGTGAGCTTCCAGGGCCCGCTCGTCGGCGAGGCCCTGAACAGCGCTTATGCCCGTGCCGACCTGTTCGTGCTGGCATCCCGGGCCGAGACCTGGGGCATGGTCGTCACCGAGGCGCTCGCCCGCGGTCTGCCGGTCATCGCGAGCGCGGTTCCCGACGCGCTCGGCGACGGCGGGGTGCTCGTCCCCGCCGGGGACGAAGGTGCCCTCGAAGCCGCGCTGACCTGCTGGTTCCAGGACCAGAAGTTCCGGGACGGGCTGAGGGTCAGGGCGCGGGTCCGGCGGGCCTCTCTGTCCACTTGGGACGAGTCCACAGAGGATCTGCGGAGGGTGCTGGCTAGTCTGCGGCCATGACCTTCGCCCCGGAATGGCTGGCACTGCGGGAGATCGCCGACGCACAGGCGCGCTCGACCGAGCTCGTGGAGATCGTCCGCGAAACTCTGGTGAACCGAACCCCCCTGACGATCCGTGACCTGGGGTGTGGAACGGGATCGATGGGACGATGGCTCGCCGGGAGGCTCGGCGGCGTGCAGCACTGGGTG
>NZ_DATLEC010000201.1:0-17876 GCF_035525475.1 Lentzea sp.
GGGAGGCGCACTTCCGGCACAACGAGATCTTCAAGGGCGAGTGGGGCGATCTCTTCGTGTACGCGATGCTTGCCGGAGAACATCGGAACCACTGAGGAGTGCCATGTCGCGCGTTGCGGCCATCGACTGCGGGACCAACTCGATCCGGCTGCTGGTCGCCGACGTCACCCGGCGCGAGGACGGCACGGCCTGGCTGCGGGACGTGCACCGCGAGATGAAGATCGTCCGGCTCGGGCAGGGCGTGGACGCGACCGGGCGGTTGCACCCCGATGCGATCGAACGGACGCGCCAGGCTCTCCTGGACTACGCGCGCACGATGCAACGCAAGGGCGTCGAGCGCGCGCGCATGGTCGCCACCAGTGCCACGCGGGACGCGAGCAACCGCGACGAGTTCTTCGGGATGACCGAGGCGATCCTCGGCGCTCCCGCCGAGGTGATCACCGGGGACGAGGAGGCGCACCTGTCCTACCTCGGCGCGGTGGCCGACCTCGACCCGGAGGAGGGACCCTTCCTCGTCACCGATCTGGGTGGTGGTTCGACCGAGTTCGTCCTCGGGAGTGGCACTGAGGTCGAGGCCGCGCGGTCGATGGACATCGGCTGCGTGCGGCTGACCGAGCGGTTCATCAAGTCCGATCCGCCCGCGAAGGACGAGATCGAGAACGCGGAAGCGTTTGCGCGCGAGGCGATCAAAGAAGCTTTCACCACGGTGCCCGTCGAGAAGATGAAGACGTGGATCGGGGTCGCCGGGACCGTTACGACATTGTCAGCCCTGGTCCAGGGGCTGGAGGTGTACAACAGCGACGACATTCACCTCAGCCGCATCACACTTGACAATGTTCGCGAAATCACCGACCGTATCCTCTCCATGACGCATGATGAGCGTGCCTCGCTGGGGCCCATGCACCCCGGTCGGGTGGACGTGATCTGCGGTGGAGCGGTGGTACTGCGCGCGATTGCCGACGAGCTGGAGAATCGCGCGGGTATTCGCACGCTCGTGTGCAGTGAGCACGACATCCTCGACGGCATCGCGTTTTCGCTGGTCTAGCGCCGAATTAAGGTGCTCTTGAGGTGATCGTGACGACTTTGTGACCGCTTTCGGTGCGCGTACCACTGGACGCCCCGGTTAACGTCCTCTCACGTTTTGGGAGGTGGACGAGACCTCCCGGGGAGGCGCGCGCCCGCAATATCTGCGGCGGCGCCGGGGAAAGGCGGGAGAGACTGATGTCGCGATCACGGGTTGCGTGGGTGGCTTTGCCAGCTGCGCTCGCCATGACGCTCAGCGCATGCGGCGGTGGCGGTGGCGGTGGCAACAACGCCGCCGATGGCAAGGACAACCCGGACGGCACGGTGTCCATCTACGGCACCGAGCCCAAGAGCACGCTGTTCCCGGCGAACACGACCGAGGCGGGCGGTGGCAAGGTCACCGACTCCCTGTTCTCGCGTCTGGTCGGGTACAAGGCGGAAGACGGCGCGCCCTACAACCTGATGGCCGAGTCGATCAACTCGACCGACGCCAAGGTCTACAACATCAAGATCAAGCAGGGCTGGAAGTTCCACGACGGCACCGAGGTGAAGGCGAAGAACTTCGTCGACGCCTGGAACTGGGCCGCGTACGCGCCGAACGCCCAGCAGGCCGCGTCGTTCTTCTCCGTGATCCAGGGCTTCTCCGACGTCCACCCCGAGGACGAGAACGCCAAGCCGGCCAAGGACAAGATGTCCGGTCTCGAGCTCGTCGGCGACTACGAGTTCAAGGTCACGCTGAACGGTCCGACCTCGGTCTTCACCACGATGATCGGCTACACGCCGTTCTCGCCGATGGCCGACTCGTTCTTCGCGGACCCCAAGGCCGCCGAGGCCAAGCCGATCGGCAACGGCCCGGTCAAGTTCGTCTCCCGGACGCCGAACGCGCTGATCAAGATGGAGCGCTTCGACGACTACAAGGGCGAGGACAAGGTCCACTTCAAGACCTTGGACTACAAGATCTACTCCTCCCAGGAGACCGCGTACCAGGACCTGGTCGCGGGCAAGCTGGACTTCATGGAGGCCCTGCCCCCGTCGGCCAAGGTCGGCGAGAAGTACAAGGCGGACCTCGGTGAGCAGGTCGTGACCGCGGACCTGCTGGGTCAGAGCGCGATCGCGTTCCCGCAGTACCTCCCGCAGTTCCAGAACATCAAGCTGCGCCAGGCCGTCTCGATGGCCATCAACCGGGAGCAGATCACGAAGACCGTGCTGGCCGGCTCGTACGTGCCGTCCACCAGCTTCGTCTCGCCCGGCATCAAGGGCTACCGCGCCGACACCTGTGGCGAGTACTGCAAGTACAACCCGGAGAAGGCCAAGCAGCTGCTGAAGGAGTCCGGCTTCACCGGCAAGCTCACCATCCAGTCCAACCAGGACGGTGGCCGCAAGGAGCCGCTCGAGGCCGCGTGCAACAGCATCAAGCAGGCCCTGGGCATCGAGTGCGAGTTCGTCGGCGCCACCAACTTCGGTGCGTTCCGGCAGATCGTCGACGGCAAGCAGCTGACCGGCATGAGCCGTTCCGACTGGTCGGCCGACTACCCGTCGATCGAGAACTTCCTCAACCCGCTGTACCGCACCGGTGGTTCCTCGAACGACTCGAACTACTCGAAGCCCGAGGTCGACGCGCTGCTGAAGAAGGCGGACGAGACCGCGAACGAGGACGAGGCGATCAAGCTCTACCAGCAGGCGGAGGACATCATCGCCAAGGACCTGCCCTCCATGCCGACCTGGAACGAGAAGGGCATCGGCGGCCGTTCGAAGAACCTGCTCGACGCCAAGATGTCGTTCAAGCGTCAGGGCGTTCTGGAGTCGTTCCGCGTCAAGGCCTGATTCCGAACACCTGAGTCCTGAGTGAACCGTCCGGCCCCGCGTCCGTCGAACGTTACGGGTGCGGGGCCGGAGCGGTGTTCAGACTCGGGGCGCCCCCACCACGCAAGGAGCCGACCTCATGGGTCGCTATGTGCTGCGCCGTCTGCTGCAGCTGATACCGGTCTTCCTGGGGACCACTTTTCTGATCTACGCCCTGGTCTGGGCGATCCCGCAGGACCCCTTCGCCGGCAAGTGCGGCCAGCGGCCGTGCGATCCCGCCTACATCGCCGAGATGAGCGCGAAGCTGAACCTGAACGACCCGTTGCTGGTCCAGTACTTCAAGTACCTGGGCAACCTGGTCGTCGGTGACTTCGGCACCACCTTCAACGGCGTCTCCGTCGGTGAGCAGATCGCCACCTCGTGGCCGATCACGCTCAAGATGGGCATCATCGCGCTGATCATCGAGGCGCTCATCGGCATCATCGCCGGCGTCCTCACCGGTCTGCGCAAGTCGGGCTTCCTGGACAACCTGGTCCTGGTCTCGACCCTCTTCCTGATCTCGCTGCCGGTCTTCGTCACCGGTTTCGTGCTGCGGCTCTACCTCGGCCCGCAGGGCTTCGACCTGATGGACACCTCGGTCAGCTCCGACCCGTCGTTCGGCGAGCTGGTCCTGCCCGGCTTCGTGCTCGGCAGCCTCTCGATGGCCTACGTCGCCAGGCTGACCCGCAGCAGCATCGTCGAGAACCGGCGCGCCGACTACGTGCGCACGGCCATCGCGAAGGGCCAGCCGCAGTCCCGCGTCGTCGGCATCCACCTGCTGCGCAACTCGCTGATCCCGGTGATCACGTTCCTCGGCACCGACCTCGGCAGCCTCCTCGGCGGCGCGATCGTCACCGAGGGCGTCTTCAACATCAACGGCATCGGCGGCCTGATCTTCCGCGGCATCCAGGAGAAGGAAGGCATCATGGTCACGGGCATCGTGACCCTGCTGGTCCTCGTGTACCTGCTGGCCAGCCTGCTCGTGGACCTCCTGTACGCCGTTCTCGACCCGAGGATTCGCTATGAGTGACCCAGGATCCGTGTCCGGTGGAGCCGGACTCGAGGCGTCCGCGGCGGCCGGTGTCGACCAGGCCAGCCACCTCGACGACTCGACGCAGAAGCAGCGCAGGCCCCGCTCGCTCTGGAGCGACGCGTGGGGCGAGCTGCGCCGCAAGCCCACGTTCATCATCTCGCTGGTGATCATCGCGGTCATCGTGCTGATGGCGATCTGGCCGACGCTGTTCACATCGGTCGACCCGCGTCACGCGGACCTCGACAAGTCGCTGCAGGCGCCGTCCGGTGACGCCTGGTTCGGCTACGACCTGCAGGGCTACGACGTCTACGCCCGTGCCATGCACGGCGCGCGTGCGTCGCTGCTCGTCGGGTTGTTCTCGACGCTGCTGACGGTGCTGATCGGGTCGATGGTCGGCATCATCGCCGGCTACGCGAAGACGTGGCTCGACTCGCTGCTCTCGCGGTTCGCCGACATCTTCGCCGGCATCCCGTTCGTGCTCGGCGCGATCGTCATCCTGACGACGCTCAACGCGCCGACGGAGAACCCCGGCGTGGTCCGGATCATCACTCAGGTGGTGCTCTCGATCGCCGTGCTGTCGTGGCCGGTGGCCATGCGCATCATGCGGTCGGCGACCCTCGTGGCGAAGCAGCAGGACTACGTGCGTGCCGCGCGTGGCCTCGGTGCGTCGCCGCTGCGGATCGTGTTCCGGCACCTGCTGCCGAACACCGTGGCGCCCGTGCTGGTGTACGCGACGATCGCCCTGGGTGCCTTCATCGGCGCCGAGGCGACGCTCGCGTTCCTCGGCATCGGCCTGCGCCCGCCGGTCGTGTCGTGGGGCGTGATGATCTCCGAGTCGCGCGACTACTTCCAGTCGGCGCCGCACATGCTCCTGTTCCCCGCGGGCTTCGTCACGATCACCGTGCTGGCCTTCGTCATGCTCGGCGACGCCGTGCGCGACGCCCTCGACCCCAAGTCCCGATAGGGGAATCCTGTGACTCAGCCACTGCTGGAGGTCGAGGATCTCCACGTGGAATTCCGCACCCGCGACGGCGTCGCGAAGGTGCTCAACGGCGTGTCCTACCACGTCTCCGCCGGGGAGACCCTCGCCGTGCTGGGCGAGTCCGGCTCCGGCAAGTCCGTGACGGCGCAGACGATCATGGGCATCCTGGACATGCCGCCGGCGTTCATCACCAGGGGCACCATCAAGTTCCGCGGTGAGGACCTGCTCAAGCAGTCGGCGGACGAGCGTCGCGCGGTTCGTGGCGAGGGAATCGCCATGATCTTCCAGGACGCGCTGTCCGCCCTGAACCCCGTGTTCACGGTCGGGTTCCAGATCGAGGAGCAGCTCAAGGTCCGCCGCGGCATGTCCAAGGCGGATGCCCGCAAGCGCGCAGTCGAGCTGCTCGACCAGGTCAAGATCCCGAACGCCAAGGGGCGGGTCTCGGACTACCCGCACCAGTTCTCCGGCGGCATGCGGCAGCGCGCGATGATCGCGATGTCGCTGGCCCTCGACCCGGAGCTGCTGATCGCGGACGAGCCCACGACCGCTCTGGACGTCACCGTGCAGGCCCAGATCATGGACCTGCTGGCGGAGATCCAGAAGGAACGCGACATGGGCATGATCCTGATCACCCACGACCTCGGCGTGGTCGCCGACGTCGCGGACCGGATCTCGGTCATGTACGCGGGCCGCATCGTCGAGCACGCCGACGTCTACGAGCTGTTCCGCGCGCCGGGACACCCGTACACGGAGTCGCTGCTCGAGTCCCTGCCCCGCGTGGACCTGCGCGGCCAGGAGCTCAAGACGATCAAGGGCCTCCCGCCGTCGCTCACCAACATCCCGTCGGGGTGCCCGTTCCACCCGCGTTGCCCGCGGGCGTTCGACCGTTGCCCCACCGAGGTCCCCGCCGTGCACGACCTCGGCATGGGCCGCACCAGCCGGTGCCACATCGCGGAGGAGGTTGTCGCTCGTGGCTGAGCCCATCCTGGAGGTCGAGAACCTCGTCAAGCACTTCCCGGTCCGCGTCGGCGTGCTGTTCAAGCGCACCGTGGGCCACGTCAAGGCCGTCGACGGCGTCTCGTTCTCGCTGAACAAGGGCGAGACCCTCGGCGTCGTGGGCGAGTCCGGTTGCGGCAAGTCCACGCTGGCCCAGGTGCTGATGCGCCTGGAACCGCCGACGTCGGGCCTCGCGCGCTTCGAGGGCCGCGACATGTTCGCGATGAAGGGCGCGGAGCTGCGCAAGCTGCGCCGCGACATCCAGATCGTGCTGCAGGACCCGTACACGTCGCTGAACCCCCGCATGACGGTCGGCGACATCGTCGGCGAGCCCTACGAGATCCACAGCGACGTCGCGCCCAAGGGCGACCGGCGCCGCAAGGTGCAGGAGCTGCTGGAGACCGTCGGCCTCAACCCGGAGCACATCAACCGGTACCCGCACCAGTTCTCCGGCGGTCAGCGCCAGCGCATTGGCATCGCCCGCGCGCTCGCGCTCAAGCCCAAGGTGATCGTGTGCGACGAGCCGGTGTCCGCTCTGGACGTGTCGATCCAGGCGCAGGTCATGAACCTGCTGGGCGACCTGCAGTCCGAGATGGGCCTGTCGTACGTGTTCATCGCGCACGACCTGTCGGTGGTCCGCCACCTGTCGGACCGCGTCGCGGTGATGTACCTCGGCAAGATCGTGGAGATCGGCACCGAGGACGAGATCTACGAGCGCCCGATGCACCCGTACACGCAGGCGCTGCTGTCCGCCGTGTCGGTGCCGGACCCGACCCAGCGCGGCCGGCGCGACGTCATCCGCCTGACGGGTGACGTGCCCTCGCCGATCGACCCGCCGTCGGGCTGCCGGTTCCGCACGCGGTGCTGGAAGGCGCAGGACATCTGCGCGACCGAGGTTCCCGAGCTCGTGGTGCGCAACGGTGGCCACCCCGCCGCGTGCCACTTCGCCGAGGAGCGCGCGGTCGTCTGACCGTTGTGTCAGCTGGTTGGGGGGCCGTACCCGCGGGTGCGGCCCCTCAGCTCGTCGAAGGCCCGGCGTGCGGGGGCCGCTCCGGGTTCGCGCCCGCCCGCGCCCGTTCATGCCGCTCCAGCTCGCCCTGAGAGCGATGCACGCCCACGAACACGAGGTTCGTGTCGTCCGGCACGGTCGAGCAGTCCTGGAGGCGCCACGGCTTGCTCTGACCCGTGGTTGGCCACGGCGGCGTTGTCGGCCTGATCATCCCGTCGAGCAGGAGGATCAGCGGTTCTCCCTGGCGAGATCCGTGATCGACACGCCGGGACCCACCTCGCGCTCACCGGTCTCCACGAACCCGCGCTTGCGGTACAGCCGCAACGCCGGCTCGTTCTTCGTGCCCGTGCTGACGGTCTGCGGCCCGTCGGGCAGTGCGTCGAGCAGTCTCGAAGCGATCCCACGACGAAACGCCCGCGGGTGCACGACCAGGCGGCAGATGTCCACAGTGGACCCGTCGAGCTGGTAGGACACCGCGCCCACCAGGCCTTCGTCGTCGTGGATGCCGAGGAAGGTCTCGCCGCACGAGCGGAGGTCGTCGAGCGACTCGTGCAGCGGCGGGATGCCGTCGAAGCCGATGATCTCGGCCTCGACGGCGTAAGCCAGCCGCTGCACCGTCCACAGCTCGCGCAGGACGGTGTCGTCGGTCAGGTCCAGGATCACGTGTTGGACGAGTTCCGCACGAAGTTCGCGAGGTCCTCCGACTGCTGGATCCGCGACGGCTCGTGGACGTACATCATGTGGCCGGCCGGGTAGTAGGCCGACTCGATGTTCGCCGTGAGCTCCTTCGGGATCTGCAGGTGCGCGAGGAGGTGCTCGGCGGCGAAGTACGGCGTGGCGCCGTCGTACCAGCCGAACGCGACGTGCACCTTGAGGTGCGGGTTCGCCCTCATCGCCGCCGACAGCTTGCCCGCGGTCGTCACGTGCCTGCCCTCGAACTCCTTGTACGACCACTGTTCGATGACCCGTGAGAGGACCTCGTACGGCAGGTCGTTGGAGTAGCCGAGTTCGGAGTGCACGTAGTGGTTGAGCGTGGCCGCGTACGGGCCGACGATCGCGTCGATGGACGGGTCCGCGGAGATGCCCTCTCGGCCGTAGTCCGTGTCCCAGCCGGTGAAGCGGGCGTCGATGCGGCCGACGGTCCTGCGGTCGCGGCGCAGCAGTTCGGTGAAGTACCGGATGTGCTCGATGCGCAGGTCGACCGCGTCCACGTACTCCTCGGTCAGGCCGGTGAGCCGCGCCAGCTTCTCGATCGTGGCGGCACGCTCCACGTCGGACAGCCGGTTGCCGCGCGCGAGGGCGTACGGGTAGTCGCGGACCGCGAAGTCCTCGGCCTCGGCGAGCACCTCCTTGAGCGGACGGTCGCCGTGCAGGCCGTGGTAGTGCGCGATGGCCGCGTACGTGGGCAGGAAGAGCGTGTAGGCCAGGTCGTGGCCCTCGTTGAACTCGAGCGTCGCGAAGTCGAGCACCGAGGAGATCAGCATGAGCCCGTTGAGGTACATGCCGTGCTTCTTCTGGAGCTGCTCGGCCAGGCCGGCCGCGCGCAGCGTGCCGTACGACTCGCCGCACAGGAACTTCGGCGACATCCACCGGCCGTTGCGCGAGGTCCAGAGGCGGATGAGCTCGGCGATCGAGTCGATGTCGGGCTGGTAGCCGTGGAAGCTGCCCGGCTTCTCGCCCTGCACGGCCCGCGAGAACCCGGTCGACACCGGGTCGATGAACACGAGGTCGCTCTCGGCGAGCAGGCTCTCCTCGTTGTCCGCGATCCCGTACGGCGGCGGGGTCAGGTTGCCGACGTCACCGCTGAGCACGCGGCGGGGCCCGAGGAGCCCCATGTGCAGCCACACGCTGGCGGAACCCGGTCCACCGTTGAACGCGAACGTGACGGGCCTCTTGAGCGGGTCGGCGCCGTCGAGCGTGTACGCGGTCAGGAACACCTCTGCCTTGGGCTTGTGGCCCTCGAAAACGCCGTCCTTGACCACTTCTTCCCTCAGCACGACACGCCCGGTGGTCGCGGTGTAGTTCAGTTCGCGGCCCTTGACGGTGATGCTGTGCTGGGTGGTGACAAGGTCATCGGACGGAGACTCGGGCTTTTCTTCGGTCTTCTCCTCGGACATGGGAGCAACACTACGGAACTCGACGAGCGGATAACGGCCTGCCGAGCGTGCCCACGCCTGGTCGTGTGGCGCGAGTCCGTCGCTGCCGAGAAACGCGCGGCGTTCCGCGACCAGGACTACTGGGGCAAGCCGGTGCCGGGCTTCGGCCCCATGGACGCCTCGCTGCTGATCGTGGGCCTCGCCCCGGCCGCCCACGGCGGAAACCGGACGGGCCGGATGTTCACCGGTGACCCTTCCGGGGACTTCCTGTACCGGGCCCTCTACGAGCTGGGACTGGCCTCCCAGCCGCACGCGTGGGCACGCGACGACGGCATGGAACTGCGCGGCGTGCGGATGGCCTCGCCCGTGCGGTGCGCACCGCCGGAGAACAAGCCGACGGCCGAGGAACGCGACCGCTGCTCGCCGTTCCTGCGCGAGGAGATCGGGCTGATGAAGAACCTTCGGTCCGTGATGGTCCTCGGCGGGTTCGGCTGGAAGGCGTTCCTGCCGCTGCTGGGACCGGAACGGCCGAAGTTCGGGCACGGGGTGGAGGTGGAGACGGGCGGCCTGCGGGTCTTCGGGTGCTACCACGTGTCGCCGCACAACACCTACACCGGGAAGCTGACCCAGCAGATGCTGCAGGACGTGCTCCGCCGGGCCATCGCCCCTGCTTAGGACGAGCGCCGGCGGCGGTTCAGCCGACCGCGTGGTGTTACCGACGACCTTGGAGCTGT
Organism: Lentzea sp.; assembly: GCF_035525475.1. Lineage (GTDB taxonomy): Bacteria > Actinomycetota > Actinomycetes > Mycobacteriales > Pseudonocardiaceae > Lentzea. Next base: position 9,716 of record NZ_DATLEC010000201.1, read on the forward strand.
TCCACGTAGTAGCGTGTTCCATGTGTCACGGAACAGCCGGAAACATGGAACGTCCGAGGTGGAGCTGATCGGCTCGTTCGAGCATCAGCTCCGCTCGCTGTTGCCGTCCACGTGGTCCGTTCGGCTTGCGCTGGAGCCACCTGTTCCTGGTACCCGGCGAGTCGGGCAGGTCGACGCACTGGCCGAGATCAGCGCGCCGGACGATACGCGCACGTCCGTTCTGGTCGAATGCAGGAACCAGGTCGTTCCCAGGGATGTCTCGGCGGTCGCCCGGCAGCTCAAGGCTCATGTGGACGTTTTCTCCGGCGGCGGTGTTCCCGTCGGTGGCATGGTGCTGGTCGCGCCGTTCGTGTCGCCGACGGTCCGCGCGCACCTGGACGAGCACGGGATGGGCTGGTTCGACCTGAGCGGGAACGTGCGCCTGAAGCTCGATGAGCCCGCGGTCTTCCTCGATCGCGTCGGGGCCGAGCGCAGCGGGTTTCGAGATCCCGCAGATCGGCTGCTCAAGTCCCTCCGCGGACCTGCGGCGGCCAAGGTGGTGCTCGCACTGGCCGAGACCGGGCTGCCGGTGGGCGTTCGCACGCTCGCTGAACGCGCCGGGGTCGGAGCGGCGACGAGCGCGAGAGTTCTCGAGCTGCTGGACCGTGAAGCGGCGATCATGAGGAGCGAAGACGGCGTTGTGACCTCTGTTCGCAAACGGTTGTTGTTGGAGCGCTGGGCACAGGACTACAAGGTGACGACTTCGAACGACGTCATCGCGACTCTCGACCCGAGGGGGTTGAGCCATGCGCTGAACGCCTTGGCGTCTCTTGGTACGCGGGTCACCGTCACCGGTTCGGCGGCCGTGCGCGCGTACCTCCCGGACCGCGTGACGCCCGTGTCTCCTCTCGTTTCGCTCAGCCTGTACGCCGAAGATCCACTCGAGCTGATGAGGCAGCTCGGTCTGAGACCTGCCGAACGTGGAGCCAACGTGATGGTCATGCGGCCGTACGACCGCGTTGTTCACGACAAGGCGCGACGCCTCGACGGCGTCGAGTACGCGCCGCCGGCCCAAGTGGTCGTGGACCTGCTCACCGGGCCTGGGCGGTCGACGGAGGAAGCCGTGCAGCTGATGGCAGCGCTCGAAACGAACGAATCGGGTTGGGAACGATGATTTCGCCGGAGTACGTCAAGGCGCGGGCAGTTCTCCTCGACGCCCTGGACGGCTTGGGCCCGCACCGTGACGCCGTCGTCCTCGTCGGTGCGCAGGCGGTTTACCTGCACGCGGGCGCCGCGGACTTCGTGACAGCACCGACCACGACGGACGCGGACCTCGCGCTGGTGCCCGGTCGGCTGGCGAACGAGCCTTCGATCGTCGATGCCATGCACGCCGCCGGATTCGCTCCCGGCAGGCAACCGGGAAGCTGGACGGGTCCCGGCGACATCACGGTCGACCTCATGGCACCCGAGGCGCTGTGCGGTCAGGGCGGCCGCAGATCTGCTCACCTCCCACCACCGCACGAGGACAAGGCCACCGCGCGCCGGACGTTGGGCCTGGAACCCGCCGTTGTGGACAACGAGGTCCGCAGGATCGGCGCGCTTGATCCTCGCGACGCCAGGACGTTCGAGATCAAGGTGGCGGGACCTGCGGCTCTCGTGGTGTCGAAGGTGGTCAAGATCGCTGAACGACGCGAGCAACTCCACCGCCTGAAGCCCAAGGACGGACTCGACGTCCTTCGGTTGCTCCGTGTCATTGACACGGAGTCCCTGGCGTCGAGCTTGGCGGTCGTCGCGGCGGACGAACTGTCGAGCGCGGTGGTGGCGGATGCCGTCAAGGACCTCCGCGCTCTCGCCGCAGGGCCAGAAGAACTGCTTCCGCGGCTGGCCGCCGACGCGGAGGCGGGCTTCACCGACCCGGACGAGATCAAGATGTCGATGGTGGTGCTGGTCGAGGACCTCTTGCGGGAGTTCGACCGCCTGCGGTCGAGGTGACCGAGCAGCAGGACCGCGTTCACCGGAGTGCCTAGGATGCGCGCCGTGGAGTTCTGGAGCACCGGCACCTACGGCGTGCAGCCACCGCTCACCGACGAGGCCGTCCGTGACGCCGAGAAGGTCCTCGGCGTGCGGCTGCCGGAGGCGTTGCTGGAGCTGCTGCGCGTGCGGAACGGCGGCACGGTGGTGGACTCGCGGTCCGCGTTCCCCACGGCAGAGGCGACCTCGTGGGCGCCGGACCACGTCCCGTTCGACAGCCTGATGGGCATCGGGCCCGAGGGACGCGCGCTGACGTTGCTCGACACGCCCTACCTGGTCGGGGAGTGGGGGTTGCCGTCACCCGTCGTGCTGCTGTCCGGGGACGGTCACACGTGGGTCGCGCTGGACTACCGGGAGTGCGGGCCTGATGGTGAGCCGTCGGTCGTGTGGCTGGACGCCGACCACGAGTCGGAGCTGCTGCTGGCGCCCGACTTCCGGTCGTTCCTCGACGGCCTGGTGTCCGACGAGGTCTTCGAGTAGCGACACCCGCAAGTTCGCCAAAGGATCATTCCCTTCTGCCGGAACCGTGTAAGGCTGACCGGCATGAGGTGGTGGCGCGCGGGGGTGGCGGTGGCGGCGTTGCTGATCGTCGTCGTCGCGGCCAGCGGCGCGTCCCCGATCACGCTGGTGAACCGGCTGGACGACCGGCCGCCGCCGCAGAACCGCGAACCCGCCCTCGACCTCGCGCTGCCGCAGGACCTGCCCGACGTGGTGGCCGTGCCGTTCACGGTGTTCCTGCTGTTCCTCGTCGGACTCTTCCTGTTCGGACTGGTCGGCATCGTCCTCGCCATCGAGCTGCCCCGCTGGCGCCGCCGCGGCGGTGTGCGCGGCATCGAGGTCGAAAGCCACCACGTCGAACCAGTGCCCGTGGTGCGCCGTGTCGAGAAGGCGTTGCAGGAGTTCACCGCGCACCCGCAACGGCCGCCGCGCGACGCGGTGATCGCTGCCTGGCTCGCGCTCGAGGCGACGGAGCCGAGAGAACCGCACCAGACGCCCACCGAGTTCACGAACAGTCTCGGCGTCGACGCGAAAGTGCTCAAGGACCTCTACCAGCGCGCGCGGTTCGGGCACGAGGACGTGACGCACGAGCAGGCGGAAGAGGCCCGGCAGGAACTGGACCGCATCGTCGGGGAGCTCGCATGAGAACGGTGCTGGCACTGGTGGCCGGGGTCGTCATCGGCGTGGTCGTCTGGTGGCTCGGCGCGCCGCCGCTGTGGGCCGCGGCGCTGGCCGTGCCGCCCACCGCGTTCGCCGTGCTGGTCGTCAGGCTGCCGCGGGCCACGGACATCGTCTGGAGCGCGGCACCGCCGCCGCCCGGCTCGATCAGCACCTCGCACGCCAGCACGCTCGCGAGCCGGCTGCAGGAGGCGGCGGAGGAGCCGCGGCGCTACCGGGAGCGGTTCCGCGCCCGGCTCGCACGACTGGGGATCGACGCCTCCGAGATGCCGGATCCGAAGGAACTCGCGGAAAGGCTCAGGAGGGTCGAGTGAGGATCGAACTGGAGGCCAAGGCCGTCCTCGACGAGATCGGCAAGGTCGTCGTCGGGCGCACGCGGACCGTGCGGCTCGCGCTCGCGGCGGTGCTGGCGGGCGGGCACGTGCTGCTGGAGGACGTGCCCGGGCTCGGCAAGACGCTGATCGCGCGGTCGCTGGCGCAGGCGCTCAGCCTGGAGTTCCGCCGCCTGCAGTGCACGCCGGACCTGCTGCCCGCGGACGTCACCGGGTCGTTCCTCTACGACCCCGGCAGCCGCGAGTTCGAGTTCCACCAGGGGCCCGTGTTCACCGGGCTGCTGCTGGCCGACGAGATCAACCGCACGCCGCCCAAGACGCAGTCGGCACTGCTGGAGGCCATGCAGGAACGCCAGGTCACGGTCGAGGGCCGGACGTTCCCGCTGCCCAGGCCGTTCCACGTGCTGGCGACCTCGAACCCCGTGGAGTACGAGGGCACCTACCCGTTGCCGGAGGCGCAGCTCGACCGGTTCCTGGTGCGGCTCGACATCGGCTACCCGCCCGCGGACGAGGAGGTCGAGGTCCTGCGGCGCAGGATCGCGCGGCAACGTGAAGAGGCCGAGGTGTCGCCGGTGCTGGCCAGGGGCCGTCTGGCCGAGCTGCAGGCGGAGCTCGAACGGACCACTGTGGACGACGATCTCCTGCGGTACTGCGTCGACCTGGCCGTGGCGACGAGGAAGCACCAGTCGGTCGAGGTCGGCGCGTCACCGCGAGGTGCCCAGGCGCTCGTGCTCGTCGCCCGTGCCCTGGCCACTTTGGACGGACGCGCGTACGTGACGCCCGAGGACGTCAAGGAGTGCGCGGTCGCCGTTCTGGCGCACCGGCTCGTGCTGAAGCCCGAGACGTGGACGTCCGGCGTGAACGGCGTGCAGGTCGTCACCGAGCTGCTCGGCAAGGTCCCGGGCCCGCCCAGCGCATGAGCAGAGCGGACAAGATCAGGGAGGCCTTCGCCCAGTCGCACGGCGCGCACTGGCACCCCACCGACGCCTACTCGCGCGCGGTCTGGCTCGGTGTCGGGCTCGTGGTCGCCGGGATGTTCCTGCACCAGGTGGAGATGGTGCTGTTCGGCGTGCCGCTGATCCTCTCCGTGCTGCTCAGCCACACACCGAAGGGCACACCGACGGTCAGCGTCCGCCCGGTGCCGCGCGGCGCGGGTGCCGGCGTCGTGCACACCGTCGCGCACGTCGACGGGGCGGACGCGGAGATCGCCGTGGTCAAGCTGCCGGGTGGCGTCAAGGCCGTCCCGGCGCACTCGCCCGACCTGCCAGTCGAGATCCGGCGCGACGCGTGGGGCCCCGGTGTCGACCTGCGCCTCGACCACCTCTTCGCCGGACCTGACGGCATGCACGTCTACGGGCCGGTCGTCGGCACCGAGCACGTCCGCACCATCCTGCCGCCGGTCGAGCACCACCCGTCCGGCCCGCTGCCGCCACGTCCCGCCGGCCTGGTCGGCGTCCACCGGTCGCCGCGGGCGGGCGACTCGACGGAGCTGCGCGACATCAGGGCGTTCCAGCCGGGGGACAGGCTCAAGCGCATCGACTGGCGCGTCACCACCCGCACCGGCACGGTCCACGTCCGCGAGCGGCACGCCGAGGCCGACGCGGAGGTCGTGCTGGCGCTCGACACGCGCATGGACGTCGGTCAGACCGTCGCCGACTGGTCCTCACCCCACTACGGCGCCACGGCGCGTCCCGACGGCAGCCTGGACCGCGCTGTGCGCCGAGCCGCGTCGATGGCCGCCGGGTACCTCCGGCAGGGCGACCGGGTGGCGTTGATGGACCTGGGCCGGCCGCAGCTCAACGTCCGTTCCGGGGTGGGGCGACGGCACCTGATGCGGATCCGCACACAGCTCGTCGTGTGCGTGCAGGCCGCCGGGTGGGCGTCGCGCGTGGCGTTGCGCAAGCTGCCGCACGGGTCCGTCGTGGTGCTGCTGTCGCCGTTCCTCGACGACGAGATCGCCGAGCTGGCCGTGCAGACGCGCAAGCACGGTCACGTCGTGCTGGCGATCAACACGCTGCCGTTGCCGCTGCGGCCCGACCAGGAGGCGGCGTGGGGTGAGGTGGCCGCGGAGATGATCGCGGCGGAACACCGCCAACGGCTGCGGCGCATGGCCGAGCACGGGGTGCGGGTGACGACCGAATGCTGATGCGACTGGCGATCCTGCTCGCCGCGCTGCCCGTGGCGCTGATCCTTCACCTGGAGGCCGGCTCCATCGCGCCGTTGGTGATCGTCGCGACGCTGGCGGTGGTCACGGCGCTGATGCCGGGAAGCGCCGGAGCGGCGTTGCTGATCGGGTACGCGGCGGTCGCGATGGCGTTCGGCGAGGGGCACCCGCTGAGGCTCGGTGTTCTGTTGATGATCCCCGCGTTGCACCTCATTCACGTGACGTCCGCGCTCGCGGCGGTCGTTCCGGTGAAAACGAGAATCGAGCCCGCCGCGCTGAAAGCGCCGGCACGCCGGTTCGCCATTGTCCAGGTGATCTCTTTCGGCGTCGCCGCCTTCGCCGCGTTCATCCCGTCGGGTGCCGGGATCGGGCTCGTGGAGCTGCTCGGGCTGGGGGCTCTGACGGCCGTCATCGGGGTCGTCGCGCTGAGGATCTGAATCGGTACTCTCAGGGAGAACGGCTCAACTTCCACTCAAGTCGCAGGTCAGCCGCGATCGTGTCCGGCATCACCCGGCGACGGTAGTCACAACAGCCCCTCCGGACGCGCGAAAAATGGGGTCGTGGTGCAACCATGTGTGTATGGCTGCTGTGAAGTCGCACCCCACACGAATCGTCATTGTCGGTGGTGGGTACGTCGGGATGTACACGGCTCTCGGACTGCAGAAGAAACTGCGTTCCGGTGAGGCGTCCGTGACGGTAATCGACCCGCAGCCGCACATGACCTACCAGCCCTTCCTGCCCGAGGCGGCGGCCGGCTCGATCGAGCCGCGCCACGTTGTCGCCCCTTTGCGCAAGGTGCTCAAGCGCTGCCACGTCGTCACCGGCCGCGTCACCAGGATCGAGCACTCGCGCAAGATCGTGACCACCGAGCTGTCGGACGGTCACGTCGAGGAGATCGAGTACGACGTGCTCGTCTCCGCGCTGGGTGCCATCTCCCGCACGCTCCCGATCCCCGGCCTGGCCGAGGTCGGCATCGGCATGAAGACGATCGGCGAGGCGATCTACGTCCGCAACCACGTGCTGTCGCGCCTGGATCAGGCCGCGAGCACGAACAACGCGGAACTGCGCAAGAAGCTGCTCAGCTTCGTCGTGATCGGTGGCGGCTTCGCGGGCATCGAGACGCTCGCCGAGCTCGAGGACATGACGCGGTATGCGCTCCGCTACTACGAGGGCATCAAGCCCGAAGAGATGAACTGGGTCCTGGTCGAGGCCGCAGGCCGGATCATGCCCGAGGTGTCCGCCAAGCTCGGCGCGTGGACCGTCGAGGCGCTCGAGAAGCGCGGCATGAAGATCTACCTCGACACCCGCGTGAAGTCGCTCGAGGGCGGCCACGTAGTCCTCGACGACGGCACCGAGTTCGACTCCGACACGATCATCTGGACCGCCGGCATGAAGGCGAACCCGGTGCTGCGCAACACGGACCTCCCGCTCGACGAGCGCGGTCGCGTCCGCTGCACCGCCGCCATGCAGGTCCAGGGCCTCGAAGGCGTGTGGGCCGCCGGTGACTGCTCCGCGGTGCCGGACCTCTCGCGCACCGAGGAGGACCCGACGGCGACGTGCGTGCCGAACGCGCAGCACGCCATCCGCCAGTCGAAGCTGCTCGCGAAGAACATCGTCGCGTCGCTGCGCGGCCAGCAGCCGAAGGACTACTTCCACAAGTACCTCGGCTCGGTCGCCGGCCTCGGCCTCTACAAGGGCGTCGCGGACGTGTTCGGCATGCGCTTCAAGGGCCTGCCGGCGTGGTTCATGCACCGCAGCTACCACGTGATGTTCATGCCGACCGTGAACCGCAAGCTGCGGGTGTTGATGGACTGGACGCAGGCGCTGTTCTACGGCCGCGAGGTCGTCGCCCTCGGTCAGATCAACGACCCGAAGTCGGACTTCGACCGCGCAGTGCAAAGCTGACCTTCACTCTCTGTAAGTGGTGAGATGCCCCGAACGTGATCTCGTTCGGGGCACTCTGCTGGTCCATAGGCCGAACTTGAGCGCCCAATCGGAGTAAAGCTCCGAGGGCCGCCTTGACATTGCGTTACGTGAACCAGAGACTACGGCTGGTGCATCACCTGAATGCGTGATTCGCCCGTGTGGGGAGAGAGGTGATCCCGATGTCTCTCGAGGAGCTGGCCGCACAGCTTCGTCGTGGCGAGATCGAGGACCCCGCGTTGGCGCAGTACGCCGCAGAGTACGCGCAGGCGGGGCAGAGTTTCCGCAGCAAGAAGGACGATTGAGCAGGTCGGCTGACGGACGGGTGCCAGGTGCCCCGTCCGAGGCTGCCAGACCCCTGTTGCTCCAGGGTCAGGACTACCTCTTCCGCTCGCCGCCCAAATGCCTGGACTTCCAGGAACAGGTGCACCGCCTCGGCATGGTCGACGAGGGCGACGGCAATCCGCAGCCCTGTGTGCTCGTCCTGGCCCGCGCCGCCGACATGGAGATGAACGAGCTCTCCATCGCACTGGCCGAGCGCGGCATCCGCATGGCC
>NZ_DATLEC010000212.1:0-30809 GCF_035525475.1 Lentzea sp.
ACCTCGATGTCCAGGGCCGAGCGGGACGCGAGGTAGGCCAGGCGTTCGTGCAGTTGAGCCGGGCAGCCGGCGGCGTTGGGGCAGCGGATGTCGATGTCGCCCTCCTTCATCGGACGCACCGCGTGGCCGCAGGAGGGGCAGGTCAGGGGCATCTCGAACGCGCGGGCGTCGGCGGGGCGGGCGTCGATCACCGGGCCCAGCACCTCGGGGATCACGTCCCCGGCCTTGCGGATGACGATGCGGTCGCCGATCAGCACGCCCTTGCGCTTCACCTCGGAGGCGTTGTGCAACGTGGCCCGCGCGACCGTCGAGCCCGCCACCTTCACCGGCTCCATGACGGCGAACGGCGTCACCCGGCCCGTGCGCCCCACCTGGACCTGGATGTCCAGCAACGTCGTGGTGGCCTCCTCCGGCGGGTACTTGTACGCGATCGCCCACCGCGGGGCGCGCGACGTCGTGCCCAGGCGCCGTTGCAGCGCCACCTCGTCGACCTTGATGACGAGGCCGTCGATCTCGTGCACGGCGTCGTGCCGGTGCTCGCCCCAGTACTCGACCTTCTCGCGCACGTCCGCCGGGTCGGTGAGCACCTCGGTGTGCGACGACACGGGCAGGCCCCACGACCTGAGCGCCTCGTACGCGAGCGACTGGCGTGCGACCTCGAAGCCCTCGGTCTTGCCGATGCCGTGGCAGATCATCCGCAGCTTGCGCGAGGCGGTGACCTTGGGGTCCTTCTGCCGCAACGACCCCGCGGCCGTGTTGCGCGGGTTCGCGAACGGCGGCTTGCCCTGCTCGACCAGCGACGCGTTCAGCGCCAGGAAGTCCTCCACCGCGAAGAAGACCTCGCCGCGCACCTCGACCAGGCCGGGCACCGGGAACTCGTCGGATCCCTTCAGCACCGAGGGCACGTCGCCGATCGTGCGGACGTTCAGCGTCACGTCCTCACCGGTGCGGCCGTCGCCGCGGGTGAGCGCCCGCGTGAGCTTGCCCTTCTCGTACAGCAGGTTGATCGCGAGGCCGTCGATCTTCAGCTCGCACAGGAAGTGCGTGCCGGAGCCGATCTCCTTCCCGGCCCGCTCGAACCAGCCCGTCAGCTCGTCCTGGGCGAAGACGTTGTCCAGGCTGAGCATCCGCTCGAGGTGGTCGACCGCCTTGAACTCCGTCGAGAACGTGCCGCCGACGCGCTGCGTCGGCGACTCGGGCGTGGCGAGACCGGGGTGCTCGGCCTCCAGCGCTTCCAGCGACTTGAGCATCGCGTCGAACTCACCATCGGTGACGATCGGGTCGTCCAGCACGTAGTAGCGGAACTGGTGCGAGCGCACCTCTTCCGCGAGCACGGCATGCCGCTCGCGCACCTCTGCGGGGACGTCTTCAAGGCTCTCGCTGGTCACGTCCCACAGCTTAGTGACCAGGTCCGACACTTTCTCAGCCCCGCGAACGCCCGGCGAGCTCACGGACGAGTGAACGCAGCTCCAGCAGGCTGATCGTGCCCTCCGGCTCCCGTTGCGCGGTCTCCACGCGCCGCAACCGCTCCCCCGCGAGCCGCTCGCCGAGAGTGACGTCCAGGGGCAGGAACGTCATCGTCTGCCGCTGCTGGTCGCTCAGCTCGGACAGGGCCGGGTGGTAGACCGCGACGTCGACGACGTCCCCGTCCACCTGGGCGACCACGCGGTAGTCGCCGAGCCGCATCCTGACCTCGCCGAGGTTCACGACCACCTCGGTCGGGTCCGGCACCGGCGGCACCGAGTCGTGGAACTCCCACACCATGTCGCTCGGCGGCGCGGCTTTGATCCACGCGTCGGTGTACGGGCGCAGCCGCGGGTCCTCCTGCCCGGTGACCACCAGCGCGTACATCGCCATGTGGCCCTGTTCGAGCGAGAACACCAGGTCCGGGTGCAGCCCCTCGACGAGGGTCTTCAGCTCGTCCTCGACGCGGTGCGGTTCGCCGTCGCCCAGCGCCGCGCTCACCACCGGCACCAGCTCGAACCACCGCTCCCAGAACCGCTGCGCGGCCTCGTCGGCGTTCGGCAGGTGGGCGGGGACGACGTCGTCGGCTTTGCGGCGGCGGAACCACTTCATGATTCTCAAGCGTAGAGCTTGCGGCCTTCGGCGAGCATGTCGACGAACTGGGCGATGCGCTTCTTCCGCGTCTCCGGCCTTTTCGCGTCGTGGATGCGCAGCAGCACCGCGTACCGGTTCTGGCTGTTCAACGTCTTGAAGAACTCGGCGGCCTTCGGGTTGGCGTTGAGCGCCTCGATCAGGTCGTCGGGCACCTCGATGGTCGCGGGCCCCGCGTAGGCCGCGTCCCACCGGCCGTCCGCCTTGGCCTTCTCGATCTCCTTCAGGCCCGCCGGCAGCATCCTGCCGTCCGCGATGAGCTTCTCGACCTTGGCGCAGTTGCGCTTGGACCACTTGCTGCGCGGCGTGCGGGGCGTCCAGCGCTGCGAGTAGTAGGTCTCGTCCACCGACCGCACGAGCCCGTCGATCCACCCGTGGCACAACGCGACGTCGAGCGCCTCGTCGTAGGTGATCGTCCTGAGGCCCGACCCCTTCTTGGCGTACTTGATCCACAGCTCGGTCTCGTTCGCGCCGTTCTCGTGCAGCCACGCGTCGAACTCGGCGGGACCCTCGAAGACGATCAACGCACCCTCCTCGGACAGATCGTCATCATAAGGACGACTTCGCACCGGCAGCAGTGGAAATCGGGTGGCGCGCGGCAACGGTTTTGGTCACAGTGCGCGTCATGCTGATCCGGCGGGAGACGCCCGCAGACATCGACGCCATCCGAGACGTCACCAACCTCGCGTTCGAGAACGGGCCGGAAGCCCCGCTGGTCGACCAGCTGCGTGCGGACGAGGGGTGGATCCCGGAGCTTTCCCTGGTCGCGGAGGGAGTTCTGGGACACGTGGTGTGCACGCGCGGGTACGTCGGCGACGTACCCGCGCTGGGACTCGGGCCGCTCAGCGTCCACCCGGACCACCAGCGGACCGGCATCGGCAAGGCTCTGGTGCACGCCGTTCTCGGAGCGGCCGAAGCGCGCGGCGAGCACGCGGTCATCCTCCTGGGCGACCCGGGCTACTACTCGCGGTTCGGCTTCCGGCTCGCGTCCGAGTTCGGGATCACGCCACCGGTTCCCGGGTGGGAGCAGCACTTCCAGGCCCGGCTGTTCGCGGACGTCCCAGCCGGGCCGTTCCGGTACGCGGAGCCGTTCAACCGGCTCTGAGCCGCACCGGTCAGGAGTGCGCGATCAGCGAGAAGCCGAGCACGCCCGTCGCCGTGAAGTCGATGGCCGGCTCCGAGCTCGGCCACGAGCGCAGGTCGTCGGCGAACACGGACTTCGCGGAGTCGAACTCCCGCGTGTAGGGCTTGGTGCAGTCGGCGGAACCCGGCGGCATCTCGCCGAGGTCACCGAACAGCGAGGCGTCGTTCGGGCCGTTGATCACCGCGCCGACCAGCACCTTCGAGCCGCCGGACGACGAACCGGACAGGTTCGCCGCCTGGTGGTGCGGGCACTCGGGGAACCTCGTGCCGACACCGACGATCAGCGAGGTGCCCCAGGCGTTCGTGCCGAGGGCGAAGCCGCGTTGCTGGGTGCCGAAGGTCGCGTACTCCTGCGAGCCGGTCAGCTTCCGGTGCAGCGCGGCGGTGGTGATGTAGCCGAACGTGCGCGAGCCTACGTCCCAGGTCCCGACGTCGGCGGCGGTGCGGAACGGCGACGTGCGAGCGGCGTCGGCACCCTTGCGGAGCTGCCGCTCGATGTCGCCCACGACCTGCTTCTCGGTCACCTCGGCGCCGGGAACGCCCTTCTTCAGCAACGGCGCGAGGTCGGCGTGGCCCAGGGCGGAGATGTTGTAGACGTTCAACGTGTCGGGGTCGCCGGTCGCCAGGAACTCCTCGGCCCAGTGGGTGGCGGCACGGGCGAACTGGCCGTAACGCTTGTCGTTCAACGCCTTGGCGGCCAGCGCGAGCTGCGTCGCGCCGAACTCCATGTCGTCGGTCCACGACTCCTCGGGGTAGTAGGCGTGCGGGAACGCCGTCACGAGCTCACCGACGTCCGAGGTCTTGGCCAGCGCGAAGAGTGAAGCCGCCTTCTCGAGGTAGGAACGGGCAAGGCGCGGATCGCGACGGGACTCGATCTGCGCGGCCAGCGCGAACGAGCCCGCGACGCGCCCGACCAGGTTCGGGCTGATCTTCTCGCCGGCGGCGTTCGCGCGGAACACGGGGCGGTGCTTGATGAAGTACTCGCTGTCGCCGGGCTTCACGTCGAGCCGGTCGTCGGCCTCTGGCAGGCGCCACACGTCGTGGTCGCCGACGAAGCCGAACTCCTCGGATCCCGTGCCGATGCCGACCTGGGCGTACAGGACGCCGGTCTTCTCGTCCCAAGCCTTGTCGAGCCACTTCAGGCCGAACTCGGCTTCCTCGTACAGCGCGGCGTCGTGCTTGTTGCGCAACGCCAGCAGCATCGACGCGGTCGAGTACGACGACGCGTGCGTGAACTTCACGAAGTCGCCCGCGTCGAACCAGCCGCCTTCCAGATCAACCGTCACACCCGTCGGCTTCAGCGGCGCCGCGATCTCGTCGCCGCCTTCACCGGAGAACACCGGCGCCTCGTAGACCGTCGCGGAACGGTCGGTGAGGTGTGCGGGCTTGCGGTCCAGGCGGCCGGGGATGACGTCCGCACCGTCCCGTTGGGCCTGGAAGAACTCGACGGTGTTGTGAGCCACCGGCGAGAACAGCTTCTTCAGGGAGTCGACCCTGAACGTCGGCGACACGGCGGAGCCGACCTTGATCCGGTAGGTCCCCGCCGCCTTCAGGGACGAGAAGTCGATCGGGTGCACCGCGGGGAACTTCTCGCTCCACGACCCCGTCGAGGCGCCCGTCCTGCCGGTCAGCACGGTCCGGCCGCGGCTGTCGACGACCGCGAACCGGGTGTTCGCGGCACCGCCGAGGACGTAGGCGTGCTTCGCCTCGGAGGGGCCGAACCCGATCTGGTCGAGCCTGACCTGCCCGGCCGGGGCGGCCTGGGCAGGTGCCGCGACCACGCCGGTGAGCACTGCGGCGACGAGAGCCGCACGTCTGATGCGCATGAGGGGAACTCCCGGTCCAGGCCTGACCGCAGGCCTTCGGTTAAGAAAGTTTCCTAATAGTCGCAGCAGACTAGCCGCCCGAAACGGACATCACCAGCCCTCTGGCGGCTCCGAGAAGGCGGAGGACAGGTCGCGGGTCAGCGACAGCGCGCGCTTGACCCAGCCGGACGTCGCACCGGCCAGGCCGCACGTCGGCGTGGGCAGCGCCTTCTCCGCCAGGATCGACCGCGGGAAACCGAGGCGGTCGACCAGCGTGAACGCCCGCTGCCCGACCTCCTTCAACGTCACGGGCGAGCCGGGGTCCGTGCTCGGCACCAGGCCCAGCGCCAGCGTCGTGCCCGCTTCCCACGTCTCACCGATCTCGTCGAGCGCCTCGGCACCCTTGATCAGCGTCGCGTCGAACGAGATGGCCGACGCCCCGGCTTCGCGCAGCAGCGTCAACGGCGGGTGCGGCGCGCAGCAGTGGACGATCACCTCGTGGTCGCCCAGCGCCTCGATCACGGTGGCCAGCACCGTGCGGGCGTCCGGTCCGGGCACCGCGGGCACGGTGCCGAGCTTCGACGGCGTCGGCAGCAGGCCCTGCAGCACGGCGGGCAGGCCCGGTTCGTCGATCTGCACGACGACCTTCGCCCTGGTCCGCTTGGCGACCTCGGCGGCGTGCTGACGCAACCCCTCGGCCAACGACTCGGAGAACTCCTTCACGGCGCCGCGGTCCGTGAGCACCCGATGGCCGCGCATCAGCTCGATGTTCGACATCAACGTCCACGGCCCGACCGCCTGCACCTTCACGACTGACGGTTGCGCGCCCGCGCGTTCCAACGCCTCGTCGAACGCGTCCAGGTCGCCGCGCAGCAGGTCGGCTGCACGCCGGTGGTCACGGCCGGGGCGCGGCGTCACCCGGTAGCCGGATGTGACGACCTCGATCGCGAGGTCGACGAGCAGGCCGGCGGTGCGGCCGACCATGTCCGCGCCCACGCCCCGCGCAGGCAGCTCCGGGACGTGCGGCAGCTCCGGCAGCTCTCCGACGACAACCCTCGCCGCCTCGTCGATGTCCGTTCCGGGCAGTGATCCGATTCCAGTGGCTCCACGCACCCGCGAATTGTTCCACTGTCCGCCGGACAGAAGAGGTCTAGACCCATTGACGCTATGGTCTAGGCCACTTACCGTGACTGACCAGGCGCTCTCAGTGCGAAGCGCCCACAGACGTGGTGCCGGGGATGCGACGCGCCCCGCGTTCCCGGCACCACTCCCTTCCTCCCCTGCCGGAAGGACCACTTCCCATGACTCGTTTCGCCCTCTTCACCGCCGGGGCCGCCACCGCACTCGTGGCCGGACTCGTCGCGATCGCCCCCACCGCCTCCGCCGCCGGCGACTCCGCCGCGTTCAGCCAGGACTCGACCTGGGGCTCCGGCTACCAGGGCAAGTTCACGATCACCGCGGGCACGGCCGCGGTGGCGGGCTGGAAGCTCGAGTTCGACCTCGCGGGAGCCACCGTGGGCTCCTTCTGGGACGCCTCGCTGACCAGCAGCGGCACCCACCACACGTTCACGAACCGCGAGTACAACGGCAACGTGGGCGCGGGCGCCTCCACGAGCTTCGGTTTCCTGGTGAACGGCTCGGCGCTACCGGCCAACTGCAAGCTCAACGGCGTTCCGTGCGGCGGTGGCACGCCGACGACGAGCACGACCACGTCGACGACGACCACCGGTCCCACCACCACGACGACCGACGTGCCGCCGACGCCCGGCAGCGCGCGCGTCGCGCCGTACATCGACATCACGATGCCAACGCCGTCATTGGTCGACGTGGCCAACGCGACCGGTCAGAAGCACTTCACGCTCGCGTTCGCGCTGGGCTCGTCCGCCGGCTGCGATCCCGCGTGGGGCGGCACGGTTCCGTTGAACGACAGCCGCATCGTGAACGACACCAAGGCGTTGAAGGCGCAGGGCGGCAGCGTCATCGTGGCGACCGGCGGTGCGATGGGCCCGTACCTGGAGCACGTGTGCTCCACCGCCGACGCCCTGTACAACGCCTACGTGAAGGTGCTCGACGCCGTGGGCTCGAACAGCATCGACGTGGACGTGGAAGCGACGATCCCGCAGGCGATCGTGAACACGGCGCTGAAGCGGCTGCAGGACACCCGCGGCACCACCGTCAGCTACACGATGCGCATCCAGGGTCAGGACTACGGCATGGACCCGTACTCGGTGGACGTCCTGAAGGACGCGGCCGCCAAGGGCGTCACCGTGCTCGTGAACCCGATGCTGATGAACTTCGGCTACACGGGCAACTGGGGCGACGCGATGGTCAACGCCTCCAACGCCACCCTCGGACAGATGCGCGCCATCTGGCCGTCGAAGTCCGACGCGCAACTGAAGGCGTTGCTCGGCCTCACGCCGATGATCGGACGCAACGACACGGGCCCGACGACGACTCAGGCCGACGCGCGCAAGGTCCTCGACTACGCGAAGGCCAACCACGTCGGACGGATCGCGTTCTGGTCTGCCGGCCGTGACAACGGTTCGTGCCCCGGCGGCGGAGTTTCCCCCACGTGCAGTGGCATCTCGCAGTCCAACTGGGAATTCACGAACATGTTCAAGACCTACACGGGCTGATTTCCCCTGCGGGGAGAAGGCCGGCGCGGAATCCCCGCACCGGCCTTCTCCCGTTCGCCCGGAGCCGTCAGCAGGAGCCGCAGCACCCGCAGCTCGGACCCGTGCACGAGCTGCAGCAAGAACACCCACCCATGACAACCACCTCCGTTTTTCAGCGAAAGAGCATCCGGACAGTAAGTCGGCGTGAACGCCGCGTGACACCACCGCCAGGGTGACTACGCTGCCACGAATGAATGGTCCTGCTGAGATGCTCGCCGCCGACAAGGCCTCGTCGGCGCTGGGCATCACGCCGGTCGAGCTGCGCGACGGCTACGCGCTGGTGCGGATGACGGTCACCGAGAACATGATCAACGGTCACGGCATCGCGCACGGCGGTTACGTCTTCCTGCTGGCGGACACGGCGTTCGCCTGCGCCTGCAACAGGGCCGGGTCCGTCACCGTCGCCGCCACGGCGGAGATCGACTTCATCAAGCCGGCGCACGAGGGCGACGAGCTGGTGGCGGAGGCGGTGGAACGGACCCGGTTCGGCCGCAGCGGGATCTACGACATCACGGTCAGGCGAGGGACTGAGATCGTGGCCGAGTTCCGCGGTCGTTCACGGACCCTGCGCTCCTGAGACCGATGGCCTGCAGCACCGCGAACCCGAGCACCGCGAGGCCCTGCGCCAGCACCAGCGCGACGCCGAGACCGGTCAACGGGAACCACTTCAGCCCGGCGACGAGAATGCTGTCCAAGGCCCACACCGCGTTGCCGATGATGACCAGCAGAACGATTCGGCGGTCCGGAACGGCGCGAGTGCCCAAGAAGAAGACACCCAGGCCGTAGACGACGCAGAAAGAACCGAGCCCGATCTGCCAGCCCACCGGAATCCCGACGTCCGGGCGGATCAGCAGGGTCAGCAGCCCCAGGGCGAGCGAAGCGACACCGTCGAGTTTCAAGGCGAATTTCAGCATGGCCCGACGATGGCCCGGCGAACGCTGCCAGAACCACGTCAAACGCTGCCAACCCCTGCCATCAGGTCCGCCGCGACCAGGCGTGCGGCGGCGTTCTGCCAGTTGTGGAGGGTCCGCTCCGGCACCTGTGTCACGAACCACTGCAACGCGCGGCGGTCCTCGGGGTCGAGGTCCTCACGCTTGGTCCGCACCGAATAGGGGCGGATTCCCTTGACGTAGTAGAAGTAGACGGCGTTGTAATAACGCCATTCGTCGCTCGTGCCGAACTCACCGCCGGCGGGCTTGAGCCGTTGAATGCTGGCGAACAGCAAACTCTTCAGCTGGGCCGCCCGGTCCAGCGGCGGTCCCTCGTCCGTCAAAGCGATCAACGGGCTCGCGACGAGCTTCCCGAGATCGCCGTAGTGGCTCAACGCCTTGCGCGTGAGACGAGCGAACTCCGCCGGGTCGTCCGTGACCAGCGGCAGGCGCTTGGGCAACGACTCCGCGGCCTCGCGCAACGACGCGCGTTCGGCCGCGACGGCGGGCACGGCGAGACGGTCGACGACCGACGCGAGCGGGTTCGCGAGCACCTGCACCGCGATGGCCGCCGCGACCGTCGTGAAGGCGAGCAGCTCGGGACCGCCGAACAGCACCACCTGCGACCCGAACAGCACGGCCGTGAAGCCGGCGATCACCAACGACCGCAGCATGTCCGCGCGGATCGCCTCGCCCTCCTCGACGGCGTCGGTGACCGCGACCAGCACCCCGAACACCACGAGGTCGAGGCCGATCATCGGCAGCGTCGCCGCGTCGGGCAGGAGCCGGAGCAGGAAAGCGGCAGCAGAGAGCCCGAACATCACTCCGACGAGTGAAAAGTAAGCGCGTTTCCTTATGGCTAGGGCGGTGGATGCCGCCAAAGGGAGCAACACGAGCCACGGCAACCAGAACGACGCCGCGAGGAACGGCACCACCGCGACCAGCCACCACCGGACCCACTCCGGCCGCGCCAGCACCAGGATCGCACCCGTCCAGGCCAGCGCGGGTACTCCCAGCAGCACGGGATGGGGCACGACGACCGCCACCGCGTAGCCGATCATCCCGGTGCCCGCCCACCACAGCACCGGCTTGCGGGGGTCGCGGGCGAGCAGGTAGAGCCCCAGCCACCAGGCGAGGCCGGAGACCAGCAGCGATAGGCCGAACACGGGTCAAAGCTAGCCCCACCTGCAAAACTGTTGTTCATGCCGGTAGAGCTGACGCTCCACAAAGCGGCCGAGGAGTTGCGGCGTGGCGACCTCGCGAGCGTGCTTCGGGCACGTCAACGCGTCGCGGGTCTCGTCGGCACCTACCCCCACCGGCTCGATCTGCGCGAGCGCCTCGCCGAGGTCTACCGCGTGCTCGGCCAGCCGGCCCAGGCGGGCCGCTGGACGTACCTGTCCGACGGCCGCGACCCGGACGAGACGTGGGCGTTCGAACGGGCCTACCGCCGCGCGGAAGCAAGACTGGGAGCGCTCTCGTGGCAGGGCTCCGCGGAGGAGGCTCCCACCGAGACGGCCAGGAACCGGTTGGCGTCGCTGCACGAACAGGCCCGAGCCGAGTTGCGGCGCGAGCTCGACACGACCCCGGACCAGGAGACGTCCTGGGGCGCCTGCCTGATCGTGATGGTCGGCGGCACGTTCGTCCTGGTGTGTTTCCTGCTGGGGATCGTGACTCTCGCGCAGTTCTTGTGGAAGCTGGTCACATGAGAACGTTGTCGCAGTACGTCCGCCGCACCCCTGTCATGCACGCGTCCGCCGACGGCCGGCCGCTGGTGTTCAAGCTGGAGCACCTCCAGCTCACCGGGTCGTTCAAGATCCGTGGCGCGGTGAACACCCTGCTGGCCCTGGACTCCTCCGAGGTCGTCACGGCCTCGGGAGGCAACCACGGCATCGCCGTCGCCCAGGCGGCCCAGCTGCTCGGCGCCCACGCCACCGTGTTCGTCCCGGTGACCGCGCCCGAGACCAAGACCAGGCGCATCGAAGCGTTGGGCGCCAAGCTGATCCGCCACGGCAACACCTACGCCGAAGCGTCCGCGGCCGCCCGCGAGCTCGACCTGCCCTACGTCGAGGCCTACAACAGCCAGACCGTCATCGAGGGCCAGGCCACGGTCACGCAGGAGATCGTCGAGGACGCCCCGGACGTCGACACGATCTTCGTCGCGGTGGGAGGCGGCGGGCTCGTCGCCGGCGCCGCCCTGGCTTCCGGTGGACGGCACATCATCGCCGTGGAACCCGAGAACTGCCGCGCGATGCACAACGCCCTGGAGGCCGGCGAGCCCGTCGACTCCGCGGTGAGCTCGGTGGCGGCGGACGCGCTGGGTGCCACGCGGGCCGGCGAGCTGCCGCTGGAGATCCTCCAGCGGCACAACGTCTCCTCGGCCCTGGTCACCGACGCGGAGATCCTCTCGGCCCGCGACCGGCTCTGGGAGGAGTTCCGGATCGCGGTCGAACCCGCTGCCGCGGCGGCGTTCGCGGCGTTCCTCAGGGGCGACGTGACGACTGAGCTGCCCTGCGTGCTCCTGTGCGGAGCGAACTCGGAGTGGCGTCCCAGCTAGACCGGCGGAACCGGCGCGCGCCCAGCCTGCGCAACGGCGACACCACCCACACCGGCACGTCGTCACGACGGGCCTGACCGCTCAGCTTGCGCCGGTCCGAGGGGCTGACGAAGCACCGGAACGCGTTGCGCGCCCGTGCGGCCAGGTCAGGCTTCGGGTCGAGGAACACCGTGTCCATGAACGTCACGCAGCGAACGCTAGATCTGCTTCCCCAGCGCTACAAGCGATTTAGCCGGTAGCGACGGCCAAGTCGTCGACCTCGATCTCCGAGAACACCCACTGCTCCGGCTCACGGACGGGGTTGCGGGTGTCGAAGGCGAACCTCCCGCCTGCCGCAGTGAAAACCTGATGGCGCGCAACGACTTCCGCAGATCGGCGTGCCGGCTCGTCGCGACGGCCTTCGCGAGCACCCACCCGACGTCGTCACGACGACCGAGAACCCGCTCCAACGACGGCGCGTCCGGATCGATGCCGACCAGACGGCCGCGATGCCCTCGTTCCCGTGCCGCGGTCAGCATCTGCCCGGTGCCGCAACCGACGTCCAGCACGACGTCGACCGCGTCGACGAGCCGATCAGCTGGTCGCGTCGATCGTCGCGCTGGCCAGCACGACGTCGCCCGCCGCGTCCTCGCGGTAGATCGCCACGGCCTGGCCCGGCGCCACGCCCCTCAACGGCTCGCGCAGCTGCACCCGCAGCACGCCGTCGACGAACTCGGCGACCGCCGGAGCCGTGCCGCCGTGCGCACGCACCTGGGCGACGCACTCCACAGGCCCGTCGAGCGGCACGTGCGCGACCGGCGAGGAAGCCGAGATCCCCGTCACCGCGAGCTTCTCCGCCGCGCCGACGCGCACGTTGCCCGACACCGGCTCCAACGCCAGCACGTACCGGGGCCGGCCATCGGGAGCGGGCCCGTCGAGACCAAGCCCCTTGCGCTGCCCCACGGTGAACTCGTGGACGCCCGCGTGCCGGCCGAGCACCGCGCCGGTCGCGTCGTCGATCAGCAGGCCCGGCCTGGTCTCCATGCGACCGGCCAGGAACTTCTGCGTGTCGCCGTCGGGGATGAAGCAGATGTCGTGGCTGTCCGGCTTCTTCGCGACCGACAGGCCGCGCGACGCCGCCTCGGCCCGGACGTCGTCCTTCGTCGTGTCCCCCAGCGGGAACATGGCGTGCGAGAGCTGCTCGGCGGTCAGGGAGGCCAGCACGTACGACTGGTCCTTGCCGAGATCGGCGCTGCGGCGCAGCTCCGGACGGCCGCCGACCATCTCCAGGCGCGCGTAGTGACCGGTGCAGACGGCGTCGAAGCCCAGGGCGATCGCCTTGTCCAGCAACGCCTCGAACTTGATCCGCTCGTTGCAGCGCAGGCACGGGTTGGGCGTGCGGCCCGCCGCGTACTCCGCGACGAAGTCCTCGACGACCTCTTCTGTGAAGCGCTCGGCGAAGTCCCAGACGTAGAACGGGATGCCCATCAGGTCGGCCGCGCGACGGGCGTCGTGCGCGTCCTCGACCGTGCAGCAGCCGCGCGCGCCGGTGCGCAGGGTGCCGGGCTTCGCCGACAACGCCAGGTGCACGCCCGTCACGTCGTGTCCCGCTTCGACGGCGCGTGCCGCCGCCACCGCGGAGTCGACACCACCGCTCATCGCCGCGAGGACCTTCACTGCTTGACCACCTTCCGGGAACGCCTCATGCCTGCCAGACCCGCCGTGCGGGCCCTTTCCACCACCGGACCGATCACCGACACGAGCTCCTCGACGTCCGCGCGCGTCGAGGTGTGCCCGAGCGAGAAGCGCAAAGACCCTCGCGCCAGCGCCGGTTCGACGTCCATCGCGACGAGCACGTGGCTCGGCTGCGCGACACCGGCCGTGCACGCGGATCCCGTCGAGCACTCGACACCGCGGGCGTCGAGCAGCATCAGCAGGCTGTCGCCCTCGCAGCCGGGGAACGTGAGGTGCGCGTTGCCGGGCAGCCGGTCGGACGGGTCGCCGTTCAGGATCACGTCCGGCACGACCGCGCGCACCGACGCGATCAGCTCGTCGCGCAACGCCGTCAGTTCGACGGCACGCTGTTCCTGTTCGTCCACCGCGATCCGCACCGCGCGCGCCAGGCCGACGATCGCCGGCACGTCCAGCGTGCCGGACCGCACGTCGCGCTCCTGGCCGCCGCCGTGCAGCAACGGCGCGCACTTCACGTCACGCGCCAGGAGCAGCACACCGACGCCGTAGGGCCCGCCGACCTTGTGGCCGGTCATGGTCAGCGCGGAGGCGCGGGAAGCGGCGAAGTCGACGGGGACAGCGCCCACGGCCTGCACCGCGTCCGTGTGGAACGGAACACCGCGCTCCGCGCACACGGCCGCGATGTCGTGCACGGGGTTGATCGTGCCGACCTCGTTGTTCGCCCACATCGTGGTGACGAGCGCGACGTCGTCGTCCAGGGCGTCCGCCACGGACTCGGCGGACACCCGGCCGAAGCGGTCGGTGGGCAGCCAGGTGACCTCGGCGCCCCGCTGCTCCAGCCACTCGACGGCGTCCAGCACGGCGTGGTGCTCGGCGGCGGAGGCCAGCACGCGGCGCTTGCCGCTCGCCCAGTAGATGCCCTTGACCGCGAGGTTGTCGCTCTCCGTGCCGCCGCCGGTGAAGAGCACCTCGGACGGCCGGGCGCCCAGGGCCTCGGCGATGGTCTCGCGGGCCTCCTCGACGGCGCGGCGCGCCCGCCTGCCCGAGGTGTGCAGCGACGAGGCGTTGCCCGGGGTGGACAACGCCTCGGTCATCGCCGCGACCGCCTCGGGGTGCATCGGGGTCGTGGCCGCGTGGTCGAGATAAGCCATCAGGTCTCCAGGGTAGCCCGCATGCGGGGCCCCGTCAGAATCGCTCCCACCACGGCCAACGCCGCCATCGACAGGTTCAGCACGACCACGCCCGCGGTCGGCGCGGTCGCCACGACGAGCACGCCGCCGAGCCCGATCATGGTGGCGGAGCCGACCATGTCGGAGATCTGCAGCGCCGCCGAGTTGAAACCGCGGTCGGCCTCGGGCGATGCGGCCATCATCAGCACGCCGACGCTGGACGTCGCCATGCCCATGCCCGCGCCCGCGACGGCCCACAGCACCGGCGTGAGCCACGCGGGACCCCACGAGGGTGCGATGAGCGTCACGGCCGCCATGCCGGCCGCGGTGAACAGGAACCCGACGCGCACGAGCGTGTGGCGTTCGATCTTGGGGTGCCGCGACGCCCAGTTCGACGCGCCCGCCCAGCCGAGCGCGCTCAGGGTCAGCGGAAGGCCCGACTCCAGGGGCGAGTAGCCGTGCACGACGGTCAGCGTGAGCGGGATGAACGACTCGACCGCGAAGAACGTGCCGGCCAGCATGCCGCGCGCGAGGATCGTGACGGGGAGGCCGCGGCGGGCCAGCAGCGTGCCCTTCGGCAGCAGGATGCGCAGCGCGGGCGCCAGCAGCAGCAACGCGACCGCGATCAGCCACCACGTCCTGTGCTGCAACCCCCAGCTCAGGCCGGCCACGCCGAGCCCGACGGCCACCGCGGCGGGCGGCAGGTACCTGCGTACCGGCGGGGTTGCGGAGTGCTGCGGCAGGCCTCGCAGGACGGGGACCAGCAGGACGCTGCCGATCAGCACCAGCGGCACGATCGCGAGGAACACCAGCCGCCAGCTCAGGTGCTCGGTCGCCCAGCCCGCGACCGCGGGCCCGACCAGCGACGGGATCACCCACGCCGCGGACAGCGCGCCGAACACGGCGGGCCGGGACTCCTCGGGGTAGGCGACCGCGATCAGCACGTAGACCGCGACGATCAGGAACCCCGCGCCGAAGCCCTGCAGCACGCGGCCGGCGAGCAGCACCGCCATGGTCTCCGCCATGCCCGCGACCACGAGTCCGGCGAGGAACAGCACGACGCCGACCAGCACCGCGGGCTTGGGGCCCCTGCGGTCGGAGAGCCGGCCGGAGAACACCGTCGCCATGACGCTGGCCGCGAGGTTCGCGAGGAACGGCCACGCGTAGAGCGCTTCGCCCTTCAGTTCGCGGACCATCGTGGGCATCGCCGTGCCGACACCCATCGCCTCGAAGGCGAGGAGGGTGACCAGCAGGAGGATGCCGATCGTGGGCCAGCGGCGTTCAGGCGACCAGAGGTGAGATGGCGCGGGCGCGGTGACTGTCACCCCTTGATGGTGCTATCTCCAGCTCGGTCGAGGTCAAGCGGGTTGATTGCTCTTCGGCAAGTTTCGCGAGCTCCCTGCGCGTCCCGGCACGGCCGGGAGCGATCTCGTCGAGCACGTGCACCTCGACGACCAGGTCGCGGACCTTCAGCACCCGACGGATGGAGTCGATGAGCGTGTCGCTGCCGATGAACGCGGGCTGCGTGGTGACGTGGTCGCCGATCCGGTACCGCAGCACGATCGGCCGCACCGGCACACCGGCGTCGAGCGCGGCCTGGAACAACGCGGGCTTGTAGCGCCCGGACGCGAGCCCGCACCACGTCGTGCCCTCGGCGTGGATGCCGACCGCGCTGCCGTTGCGCAGCGTCGCCGCGAGCTCGCTGACGGCCTGCGGCAGCTCGCGGAGCTTCTCGCGGTCAAGGTAGACCGTGCCGGCGGCCGTGATGAGCCTGCCGAGCACCGGCCAGCTCTTGATGTCCTTCTTCGCGACGAGCTTGATCGGCTGCACCGAGTCGATCGCGAGCTCGTCCAGCCACGACAC
Source organism: Lentzea sp. (assembly GCF_035525475.1). Lineage (GTDB taxonomy): Bacteria > Actinomycetota > Actinomycetes > Mycobacteriales > Pseudonocardiaceae > Lentzea. Next base: position 15,925 of record NZ_DATLEC010000212.1, read on the forward strand.
GTGGTTGCTCACGACGAGCACGCCGCGTTCCGGGATCTCCTGGTACTTCCTGGCGCCGTGGACCCGCAGCCTGACCCCGAACGCCCTCAGGACCGCGTGGAACCACAGGCGGACGACGTTCTCCCGCTGCTTGCCGGGCAGCAGCAGCGCGATCGCGATCATCGCTCCGCACAGGAGCACGGTGACCGCGGTGACCGCGCGCCAGACCTGCCTGACCCTGCCGACTTCTCGCGGCGTTCCGCTGACGCATCCGTCGCCGCACGGCGACGAGGGCATCCAGGCGTGACTCATGCCGTCTCCCCCAGGAAGAACTTGAGATAGCGCTGGTCCACGTGGTCCATGCCGAGCAGGATGAACAGGTCCGCGACACCGAAGTCGGCGTCGAGCGCGGGACGGCCGCAGATCTTGGCGCCGAGCCGCAGGTACCCCTTGAGCAGCGGCGGCACCACGGTCTTCGCCGGGCGTGCGACCGAGTCGACGTCCCACGGGTTGTGCGGCGTGACGCGGTACTGCTCGGGCGCGAAGTGCTTGGCGTGCACGGTGTCCCACACCCCGGCGGCGAGGCTTCCCCCGTCCTGCAAGGGGATCGAGGCGCACCCTACGAGCCACTTGTGGCCGCTCAGCAGCATGTACCGCGCGATGCCGGCCCACACGAGGCTGACGACGGCGCCGTTGCGGTGGTCGGGGTGCACGCAGGAGCGCCCGGTCTCGACCGTGGTGGACCGGATGGCGTCGAGGTTGGAGAGGTCGAACTCGCCGTCGCTGTAGAGGCGCCCGGCCTCCTTCGCGCGTTCCGGCGGCAGCATGCGGTAGCCGCCGACGATCTGGCCGGTGCGGTCGTCGCGCACCACGAGGTGGTCGCAGTGCTCGTCGAACTCGTCGACGTCGTGGCCGGGCACGCCGGTGTGCAGCGTCGCCCCCATCTCACCGGCGAACACCTCGTAGCGCAGTCGCTGGGCTGCGACGACCTCCTCGCTGTCGCGGGCGACGAGCAGGGAGTAGCGAGGGGCGTCCCCGTCCTGCTGGGCGGGGGTGCTGACAAGCAGTTCCGGCTGCGTCATGCGCACCAGGGTGATCCCGGCTTGGCGAATGACAGCAGGTCAGAACGATGGCCGGTCAGTGGCAGGTGGGTTAACCCCTGGTACGTGCCCGATTTGCCCGGTCAGGCGAGGTCGCCGGAGAGAACCGGGCGGAAGCTCTCGCGCCCGAACGTGAAGACGCGCCGGTAGCCGTCGGCCAGCTCCGCCACGACGTCCGGTGCGAGGTCGAGCTCGAGCGTGAGGACGGGCTCGGTCAGTTCGAGCTCCTCGACGGCCTTCTCGGTGAACTCCAGCACGAGCACGCCGTCGGTCAGCCGCGCCCGGCTCACGCCCCCGTAGGTGCAGCGGTGCTCGTCGTCGACGACGCAGTACGAGTCCTCGTCGAAGTCGGCGTCCTCGAGGTCGTCCTCGCTCGCGGTGATCAGCAGCTGCCTGCCACCGCCGTCGGGCTGTTCGGCGACGCCGACCGTGAACATGGTCTGCTCCTCGTCCTCGAAGCCCAGTCCGTGGCCACGAACGACGAACCCGTTGCTGCTCAACGCATCTCCTGAAAATGACGAACGGCCGCCCCGCCTGGAGGCGGGACGGCCATTGTGCCGGACCGGGTGATCAGCCCTTGCGCTTCTTGACCTCGTCGGTCAGCTGCGGCGCGACGGTGAACAGGTCGCCCACCACGCCGTAGTCGGCGATCTCGAAGATCGGGGCCTCGGGGTCCTTGTTGACCGCGACGATCGTCTTCGAGGTCTGCATGCCCGCGCGGTGCTGGATGGCACCGGAGATGCCCAGCGCCACGTACAGCTGCGGCGAGACCGTCTTGCCGGTCTGGCCCACCTGGAACTGGTGCGGGTAGTAGCCGGAGTCGACCGCGGCGCGCGAGGCGCCGACGGCGGCGTTCAGCGAGTCGGCGAGGTCCTCGACGACCGAGAACTTCTCCGCCGAGCCGACGCCGCGGCCACCGGACACGACGACCGAGGCCTCGGTGAGCTCCGGGCGGTCGCCACCGGTGACGGTCTCGCGGGACGTCACGCGGGCGGCCTTGGCGGCGTCCACGGAGACGGAGACCGACTCGTCCAGGACGGCGTCCGCTGCGGACTCCTCGGCCTCGACGCCGCCGGGGCGGACGGTGATGACCGGGGTGCCCTTGCTGACCTTCGCCTTGACGACGAACGCGCCACCGAAGATGGACTGCACGCCGGTGCCGTCGGCCTCGACGTCCACGACGTCGACCAGCCAGCCGGAGCCGATGCGCACGGCGAGACGGCCCGCGACCTCCTTGCCCTCCGCGGTCGCGGAGACGAGCACCGCGGACGCGTTCGGGGCGAGAGCGGCCAGCGCGTCGACCTTCGGGGTCACCAGGAAGTTGACGGCGTCGTCGGACTCGACGGCGTAGACCTTCGCGGCGCCGAACTTACCGAGCGACTCGCGGATCTTCGACGCGGTGCCGGGGGCGCCCACGACCACGGCGGCCGGGGTGCCGAGGCGGCGCGCGGCCGTCAGCAGCTCGTAGCTGACCTTCTTGACCTCGCCGTCGACGTGGTCGACCAGAACGAGAACTTCAGACATGTCTTCCCCTCCCTCAGATGAGCTTCTGGCCGACAAGGAACTCGGCGATCTTGGATCCGCCGTCGCCACCGTCCTCGACGCGCTGACCCGCGCTGCGCGGCGGCTTCGGGGAAGCCTCCAGCACCTGGGTCCACGCACCGGACAGGCCGACCTCGGACGCGTCGATGCCGAGGTCCGCCACGGTCACCGTGGAGACGGGCTTCTTCTTCGCGGCCATGATGCCCTTGAAGGACGGGTAACGCGGCTCGTTGATCTTCTCGGTCACGGAGATCACGGCCGGGAGCGAGGCCTCGAGGAAGGCGACGCCCTCGTCGGTCTCGCGCTCGCCGGAGATCGTGGTGCCCTCGACGCTGACCTTGCGCAGCTGCGTGACCTGAGGCAGGCCGAGCAGCTCCGCGACGATGGCCGGGACAGCACCCGCGCGGCCGTCGGTGGCCTCGTTGCCGGCGATGACCAGGTCGACGTTCTCGACCGTGCCGATCGCCTTCGCGAGGACCTTCGCCGTGGCCAGCGAGTCGGAGCCGTGCAGCGCCTCGTCGTTGACGTGGATCGCCTTGTCGGCGCCCATGGACAGCGCCTTGCGGATGGCGTCGGTGGCGCGGTCGGGACCCATGGCGATCACGGTGACCTCACCGCCGTGGGCCTCCTGCAACAGCAGGGCCTCTTCGACGGCGCGCTCGTTGATCTCGTCGAGCACGGCATCCGCGGACTCGCGGTCAAGGGTGTGGTCGGCGTCGGTGAGCTTGCGCTCGGACCAGGTGTCAGGCACCTGCTTGACCAGGACAACAATGTTCATAGGTCCTCTTCGACCTCCTGCGGACGGGCGGCGACGCTTGCGCGGAGGACTCCAGAACCGCGCCGCCGGGTGTTCACGACCCTGCCATCACCCGGATGTTACCCGCCAGTAGCCCCCCTGCAAACAGGAGCAAGCACCCCGCTAGCGTGACAGTTGTCACCCGTTGACGCCACCAACTGAGACCTAACCCATTCGGGGGACTAGGCTGCGCCGACATGTACCGGCGAGTAGCTATCGTGACGGACTCCACGGCCTGTCTCCCGGCTCAGCTGACCGATCGGCTCGGCATCGAGGTGGTCCAGATCCAGGTGCGGATCGGCGACCACACCGACGACGAGTCCCGCATCCCGGTCCCCGACCTGGTCTCCGCCATGCGCGCCAACGTGCCCGTGGCGACGATCCCGCCCGACCCCGCCGCGTTCTACTGGACGTACTCCGACCTCGCGGCCCAGGGCGTCCGCTCGATCGTGTCCATCCACGTGTCGGGCCGTCAGTCCGAGACCGTCGAGGCTGCCCGCGCGGCCGCCACCAAGGTCCGCATCCCGGTGCACGTCATCGACACGCACACGTGCGGGATGAGCATCGGCTACGCGGTCCAGGCCGCCGCGAAGGTGGCCGAGGCGGGCGGCGACGTCGAGCGGGTGCTCGCGACCGCGCAGAGCCGGTTCGACAGGTCGACCGAGCTGATCTACGTGGACACGCTGGAGTACCTGCGCCGCGGCGGGCGCATCGGTGCGGCGGCGGCCCTCGTGGGCGGCGTGCTGTCGATGAAGCCCCTGCTGACCATGGCCGACGGCCAGATCACCCCGCTGGACAAGGTGATCGGCGCCGACCGCGCGCTCAACCGGATGCTGGACATCGCGATCAAGCGCGCGGGCACCGGCGCGGTCGACGTGGCCGTCGAGCACTTCGACGCGGAGGAGAAGGCTTCCCGGTTGCTGCGCAACCTCCGGCGCGGTCTCCCCAACGTCCGCCAGTTCATGCTGACGCAGGTGAGTTCGGCCATCGGGGCCCACGTCGGACCAGGTGCGCTGGGCATCACCGTTTCGCCGGTGTGACCCTCGGGAACTCAAGGTGCGGTTTCGTCCGTTGAAATGGACGTAACGGACACCTGGAGGACCAATGGCCGCATTCATGGACAAGATCACCAGGTTCCTGCGCAGCCCGCAGGGCCAGAAGCTCCAGACCAAGGCACGGCAGATGGCCCAGGACCCGCGCAAGCGCGCGCAGGCCGAGCAGCTGCTGCGCAAGTTCCGCGGCAAGAAGCACTAGTGGCGTGACCCGGCACCGTTCCGGGTCGCACCGCTAGTTCTTGAACAGCGCGTTGAGATCGCCGTACGGAATGCCGTTCTCGACGCTGCTGTAGGTGCCCAGGGTCAGCATCTCCTCAGCTGCCCTCCTGGCGACGGCGTAGGCGGCCTCGGCGACACCGGAGCCGAGGCTGACCCGCGCCACGCCCGCCGCGACGAACTCGTCGACGGCGGGCGCGCCGGGCCACACGAGGACGTTGAGCGGCGCGCCGATGCCCTCGGCGAGCTCCTTCGCGACGCCGAGGTCGATCACGCCCGGCACGAAGATGCCGCTCGCCCCGGCTTCGAGGTACTTCGCCGCCCTGTCCAGGGCGTGTCCGAGCCTCTCCTCCGGTTCTCCGACCGCGCGCAGGAACGTGTCGATGCGCGCGTTGATGTACAACTCGGGCGCGGCCTCACGCGCCGCCGCGTACCGCTCGGCCTGCTCGCTGGCGTCGCGCACGCCCCCGTCGAGACCGTCTTCGATGTTCACGCCGGACGCACCGGCCTCCGCCACGGCCTTGACCGTCTCGGCGACCTCTTCCGCGGTACGCCCGAACCCGGACTCGATGTCCGCGCTCACCGGAACGCCGACGGCCTTCACGATGCGCGCGACGAGATCGACCGCCCGGTCGCGCTGGAGGCTGTCCCCGTCCGGCGCGCCGAGGCTCCAGGCCACGCCCGCGCTCGTGGTGGCCACGGCCTTGGCGCCGGCCGCCTCGACGACGAGGGCGGAGGCGACGTCCCAGGCGTTGGGGAGGACCAGCGGGCCGGGGCGGTGGAGGGCGTGGAAGAGCTCGGTGCGGTCAGCGGTGGAAGTCATGATCGAGTGATACCAGGGCGGGGCGGTCCGGGTCCCGCGAGTTTCGGACATGAACCGACGAGTTTCGGACACCGCGCTCGGCCGGCGCTCTCGATGGCGCCGTCAGGTGGTCTGGTGCCGTCAGTTGGTGTCGGCCTTGCGGCGGGCCTCTTCGAACATCCGCAGGTAGCGGTGGCGGAAGTCCTCCTGCTCCACCCACGTCGTCTGCTCGGCGGGCTGGGGCGCGGCGGGCGGCGGCAGCTCGGGAGTGTCGGTGCCGGTCGCTACTGTTGGTTCGGGGGCTTCGAGATCCCCCAAGGGGGGCGCGGAGTCCCCATCCCGATCGTATCCAGCGGCACCGACAGTTTTCGGCGGTCGCACCGGCTGCGGCTCGGTTTCGGCGATCGGCTGCGGCTCGGCTTTCGCGGCAGGTGCCGCCTCGGGGGTGGCGACGGGCGGCGGCTCGGTTGTGGCGGCGGGTGCTGGCTCGGTTGTGGCGGCGGGCGCCGACTCAGCCTTCGCGACAGGCGCCGGTCCCGCGGCGGGTGCCGCTTCGGCTTCCGTGACGGGCACCGGATCCGCAGCGGGTGCTGCTTCGGCTTCCGCGACAGGCGCCGGTTCCGTGACGGGCGCCGGTTTTGCAACGAGCGCTTGTTCCGCAGCGGGCTTCGGTTCTACAGCGGACTTCGGTTCCGCAGCGAGCACCGGTTCCGCAGCAGGCTTCGATTCCGCGCCGGGCGCAGGTTCCGCGCCCGGCGCAGGTGCCACAGCGGGCTCCGCCCCCGCACCACGCTTCAGTTCCACGACAGGCCCCAGAACCGGCTCGGCCAGCGCCGCCAGTGCCGGTTCCAGCCGCGGCAGCCCCACCACCGGGTTGCGGTGGATCGGCCGCGTGTCGTAGTCGTCGTCCACCGGCTCGACGACGGCGGGTTTCTCCACCCACGTGGGCTCCACCGGCGCGTCCGCCACGTCCACCGCGGCATCCTCGCGGCGCCGCGCCAGCACGTACATCAGGGCCGCCCCCAAGGTGAAGGACAGCACGCACAACCCGAAGACGATCCCGACTGCCCCTGCCATTGCGAAGGCTCCTAGCTGATGAGGACGTCGATCTGAGGTCCGAAGTCCGTCGGCGGACCCCAGACCGGGTCCACGACCACGCGGGTCGTGATGACGCTGCCCACCCCCTGCTCGGCCAGGTACTGCCGCACCAGGCCGGCCCGTTCCATCGCGAGCACGTCGCAGCGGTGGGAGGCCGTTTCGCCGTTCCACGCGTGCGCGACCAGCGTCACCGTGCCGGTGGCGTTGCGCAGGACGCCGGCCAGCGACCGTTGCACGGCCTCGCCGCGGCCCACCAGCAACGAGGTGCCCGGCGCGAACGTGATGCCCTTGACCGCGTGCGACGAGAACAGGTCGCGCACGGTCTGCTGGGCCACGCTCGCCGACAGCACCAGCGGCGCGGCGGGCTCCATGCGCAGCGGCGCGACGAAGTCCGACACGGGCACCGGGCCCGAGAGGACCGCGGGCTCCGCGGGCACTTCGGGGGACGGCGACAGCGCTGTCTCCAGTTCCTCGCCGGACACCGAGAAACCGAACGCCGTCACCGAGGCGGGCACCATCAGCGCACCGGCGACCAATGGCACCCAGCGCCTCACGACGCGGCCACCTGTTCCGGGATGTGCACCGGGACCACGCGGTCGGCGGCGACCGACAGGGCCGCTCGCGCCGCGGACAGCTGCGTGTGGACGGAGCGGCAGAGCTCGTGCAGCTCGTCGGTCCGTTCGGCGACCTCGGCCAGGCGGCGGTTCGCCTCGCGGCACGCCACCTTCACCACGAACTCGGCACGCGCCCTGGCCAGCTCCTCCTGCTCCCGCAGGTGCCGCGCGGCCTCGTTGCGGCGCCGGGTCGTGGTGAGCTCGAAGAACTGCCGGGCCTTCTCGCGCCTGCGTTCGGCGTCGGCCTCCAGCGAGTTGCACCGCAGTGCGGTCTCGCGCAGCAACCGGTCGGCGTCGGCCTGGGCCTGCGCCACGGCCTCGCCGCACTCGCGCTCGACCTCGTCGGCGCGCTGGCGGTGCTGGGCCTCGAGGTCGGCGCAGCGGCGTTCCGTCTCGAGCTCGCGGCGTTCCACCGCGGCGGCACGGGACGCGCAGTCCTGGCGCGTGGCGTACAGCTCGGACTCCGCCTCGGACCGCATCACCGCCGCCTCGCGTTCGGCTTCGGCGCGCATCTCGGCGAGTTCGACGTCGGTGCGCGCGCGGAGGTCGGCGCATTCGCGTTCGGTCCGCTGGTGCATTTCCGCGGTCTCGTCCTCGGCGAGCCGGAGCATGCGGTGCATCCGTTCGGTCGCGCCCGCGTGCGACCCCGACGTCGTCTCCAGGCGTTCGATCCTGGTGCGTGCCTCTTCGAGGTCCTGGCGCGTCATTTCCAGTAGCTTGCGCAAATCGGCGGCCTGCGCGAGGGCTTCCGCCCGGTCGAGGCTCGTGAAGCGCAGCTGCTCCTCGAGATTCTCGATGTGCTCGATGACCTGACGCCGGTGAAAACCTCGGTACACGACGTCGAATGCGGTGTGCAGCGGAACCAGTTCCCGCTCTTTTGCACCCATGGTCACCTACTCGCTCAACCAGGCCGAAGTTTGTGCGGAGCGTACCCATGCCGCGTAGCACCAACCAGAGTCGACAAAGGACGAAAGGCTCGCTGAAGCGAGGCGGAAAACCAAGGCTTGCAGCGCAAACACAACTTCTCTAGATCAACTCCAAGAACGGGCAGTCACCCGATTGTGTTAAGGTGAGGCCCTTTTCGACAGCGTCACTCCGTGCGTTCGCCCTGCACGGAAAGCGACCGCTCAGGCGTAGATCACACGAATTGCCTTCGATCGTTGGTGGCCACTGCGATCACGCTTCGTTAACCTCATCGTTCGTGCCCTCACGAGTAGCCGTCGTCACCGACTCGACCGCGTCGCTCCCCGCGCGTCTGGCGGACCGGTTCAACATCATCACGGTCCCGATGCAGCTCAAGATCGGGTCGGAGCTGATCGACGAGGCCCACGTGCCGACGGGCCGCCTGCTCCAGGCGATGGAGGCGCAGATCCCGATCACGACGCAGCCGCCTGCTCCGGACGCGTTCTTCTGGGCCTACCAGGACGCGTGGGCCAAGGGCGCGGAGACGATCGTGTCGGTGCACGTGACGCACAAGCTCTCGCCGGCCACGGACGCGGCGAAGCAGGCCGCGGCCAAGTCGCGCGTGCCGGTGTTCATCGTCGACTCGCACTCGTCGGGCATGACGCTCGGGTTCGCGGCGCTCGCGGCCGCGAGGATCGTGCAGTCGGGCGGCAACGTCCAGAACGCGCGCAGCGTCGCCGAGCAGCGCGGCCGCGACGCCAACGTGCTCATCTACGTCGACACGCTGCAGTACCTGCGCCAGTCCGGCCGGGTCAGCGCGGTGGCGAAGCTCTTCGGCGACGCGCTGTCGGTCAAGCCGCTGCTCACGGTCGTGGGCGGCGAGGTCACGCCGTTCGACAAGGTCGTCGGCAGGGACAGGGCCCTGGCGAAGCTCGTCGACAAGGCCGTGGCGCTCGCGTACGGGCGCAACGTGGACCTCGCGGTGGAGCACTTCGCCGCCGAGAAGGACGGCCACGAGCTCCTCCAGCTGCTGCAGAAGCGCATCCCGCACGCGCGCGACATCGTTCTCACGCAGGTCAGCGCGGCCATCGGTGCGAACGTGGGTCCCGGCGCGCTCGCCGTCACGGTCTCGCCGTTCTGATCGGGGCGGGGGCACGCTCGCGCACCAGGTAGTTCGCCGTCGCTCTACTGGCAAGTAACCTGGCGGGCGTGACCCTCCCCCTGACCGGCGAACGCACGGTGCCCGGTATCGCGGAAGAGAACTACTGGTTCAGGCGCCACGAAGCGGCGTACCTGCACCTCATCGACCACTGCGCGGGCGCCGTCGTGCTGGAGGCGGGCTGTGGCGAGGGCTACGGCGCCCAGCTGATCCGCACGGTCGCGCAGCGGGTGATCGCGCTCGACTACGACGAGCTGACCTCGCGGCACGTCGCCCGCGCGTACCCGCGGCTCGACGTCCTGCGGGGGAACCTCGCGACGCTGCCGTTGCGCGACGGGAGCGTCGACGTGGTCGCGAACCTGCAGGTCATCGAGCACCTGTGGGACCAGGAGGGCTTTCTCGCGGAGTGCCGGCGCGTCTTGCGTCCCGGTGGGACGCTCATCGTGACGACGCCGAACAGGCTGACGTTCTCGCCCGGCCAGGACACGCCGCTGAACCCGTTCCACACCAGGGAGCTCGCACCGTCCGAACTGGACGAGATGCTGCGGGAGGCTGGTTTCCGCGTTGACGAACTGACGGGGCTGCGTCACGGCGGAAGGCTTGACACGCTCCTGAACGGACAGATCATCAACGCACAGGTCGAAGTCGCCCTGTCCGGCGCGCCGTGGCCCGCCGAGCTGAAGGAGGCTGTGGAGTCGGTGACGGTGCAGGACTTCGACATCACGTCCGACGACATGGACACGTGCCTCGACCTGGTTGCCGTGGCGGTGCGCGCGTGACCCCGAAGGCGTCCGAGGGCACGTTCTGCCTGGTCCTGCACAGCCACCTGCCCTGGCTCGCGCACCACGGCACGTGGCCGGTCGGCGAGGAGTGGCTCTACCAGGCGTGGGCGCACTCGTACCTGCCCGTCGTGGACATGCTGCGCCGCTTCGCCGACGAGGGCCGTTCCGACGTGCTCACGCTCGGCGTCACGCCGGTCCTGGCCGCGCAGCTCGACGACCCGTACTCGTTGCGGGGCGCGCACGACTGGCTCGGCAACTGGCACCTGCGCTCGCACTACGCCGGGGAACGGCTGCCGGAGCTGTCCGCGTACGAGCACCGTGCGTCGTCCTGGGCGCTGGAGCAGTTCGAAACCCAGTGGCGGCATGGCTTCTCGCCGATTCTGCGATCCCTTGTGGACTCCTCGACGATCGAGCTGCTCGGCGGACCGGCGACGCACCCGTTCCAGCCGTTGCTGGACCCGCGGGTGCGTTCGTTCGCGTTGCGGACCGGTTTGGACGACACCGCGTTGCGGATCGGCCGTGCCCCGGAAGGGATCTGGGCGCCGGAATGCGGTTACTCGCCCGGCATGGAGGACGGCTACGCGGCGGCGGGCGTGCGGCGGTTCATGGTCGACGGGCCCGCGCTGCACGGCGACACCTCGACCGCGCATCCCGTCGGATCGTCGGACGTGCTGGCGTTCGGCCGTGATCTCGAGGTCTCGTACCGCGTCTGGTCGCCGAAGGTCGGCTATCCGGGTGACGCCGCGTACCGGGATTTTCACACCTACGACCATCCGACGGGTCTGAAGCCGTCGCGGGTGACGGGCAAGAACGTCGCGCCGGAGGACAAACAGCCGTACGACCCGTTGCTGGCGCGCGAAGCTCTTTCACGCCATGTCGACGACTTCGTCGAGACGGTCGTGCGCCGGTTGCGGGCGATCGACGGCGGACTGGTCGTGGCGGCGTACGACACCGAGCTCTACGGGCACTGGTGGCACGAGGGTCCTCTGTGGCTGGAGGCCGTGCTGCGCGCGTTGCCGGAGGCGGGTGTCCGAGTCACGACGTTGCGGGGCGCCGTCGAGGCGGGGCACGTGGGCGCGCCGGTCGAGCTGCCCGCGTCGTCGTGGGGCAGCGGCAAGGACTGGCGCGTCTGGGACGGCGCGCAGGTGTCGGACATCGTGTCGCTGAACTCCTCGGTGCAGCAGGAGCTCCTGGGGCTGGACTTCTCGTCGGACGTGCGGGACCCGGTGCTGGACCAGGCCGTGCGCGAGGCGTTGCTGGCGTTGTCGAGCGACTGGGCCTTCATGGTCACCAAGGACTCGGCCGCCGACTACGCGCGCTACCGCGCGAAGATTCACAGCGATCGCTTCAGCGAGCTCGCGGCGTTGGCGCGCGGCGGTCGCGGACGTGCGAGAGCGGCGGAGCTCCGCGCGGCAGACGGCCCGTTCGGGCATCTGGACGCGCGAGGAATGAGGTAACGGAATGCGCGTGCTGATGTTGTCGTGGGAGTACCCGCCGGTGGTGGTCGGCGGGCTGGGCAGGCACGTCCACGCGCTCGCGACACAGTTGGCCGCGCAGGGGCACGAGGTCGTCGTGCTGTGCCGGCAGCCTTCCGGCACCGACGCGATCACCCACCCGACAGTCGACGTCGTGAGCGAGGGCGTGCGGCTGGTCCGCGTCGCCGAGGACCCCGCGCACTTCGTGTTCGAGAAGGACCTCCTGGCGTGGACGCTCGCGATGGGCCACGCGATGACGCGCGCGGGGCTGGCCCTCGGGCCGTGGCGTCCCGACGTCGTCCACGCACACGACTGGCTGGTCGCGCACCCGGCGGTCGCGCTGGCGGAGGCGTTCGGCGTGCCGCTGGTGGCGACGATCCACGCGACCGAGGCGGGCCGTCACTCCGGCTGGCTGTCGCACCCGCTGAACCAGCAGGTGCACTCGGTGGAGTGGTGGCTGGCGAACCGCGCCGACTCGCTGATCACCTGCTCGTCCGCGATGCGGGGCGAGGTGGCGCACCTGTTCGACGTGGACACCGCCGACGTCTCCGTGCTGCACAACGGGATCGAGCCCGGCGGCTGGAAGGTGCGGGCGTCCGACGTCGGCAAGGCCCGCCGCGCGTACTCGCCGCACGGCGACCCGCTGCTGCTGTTCTTCGGCCGCATCGAGTGGGAGAAGGGCATCCAGGACCTGATCGCCGCCCTCCCCCGGATCCGCCGTCACCACCGCGGCACGCGCGTCGTCGTGGCTGGCGGCGGCTCGCAGACCGAGTGGCTGCAGGACCAGGCGCGCAAGCACCGCGTGCTGCGCGCCGTGGAGTTCGTCGGGCACCTCTCCGACAGGTCCCTGGCGGCGCTGCTCACCGCGGCCGACGCGGTCGTGCTGCCCTCGCGCTACGAACCGTTCGGCATCGTCGCCCTGGAAGCCGCCGCCGCCGGGACTCCCCTGGTCGCCTCGACCGCGGGCGGGCTCGGCGAGGTGGTGCTGGACGGGGAGACGGGCCTGTCGTTCGCCCCCGGCGACGTGGACGGACTGGCTCGCGCCGTGCGCGACGTGCTGTCGGACCCTTCCTCGGCCGCCTCCCGCGCCCGCGCCGCGAAGGCACGCCTGGCCACCGACTTCAACTGGTCCACCATCGCCTCGGACACGGCCGCGGTCTACTCGGCCGCTCGCGTGCGCGAACCGCGTGTGCTCGGACGGCCCAAGATCGCGACGGGCAACCTGTTCACCTAGGTCGGCTACAGTCGCCGGTCCCGTGAACGACAGGTGACCGAGGACTGAATGAGATACCAACGCTTCGTGGCGCTCGGGGACAGCTGTACCGAGGGCCTGGACGACCTGCTCCCCGACGGCCGGTACCGCGGCTGGGCCGACAGGGTCGCGTCCGTGCTGGACGCACCGGGCTTCCGCTACGCCAACCTGGGCGTGCGCGGCCGCCGCATGGACCAGATGCTGGTGGAGCAGGTCCCGTCCGCGTCGGCGTTGCGGCCCGACCTGGTGGCGGTGTTCGGCGGCGGCAACGACGTGATGTCCGGCGCCTCCGCTGCCGTGATCGAGCAACGAGCCGACGCCCTCGTACGCGCCGTGACGTCGTTCGCCCCGACCGTCGCCGTGTTCACGTTGAGCGACATCTCGCACCGCATGCCGTTCGGGTGGCGCATGCGCCCACGCATTCTCGCGCTGAACTCCGCCATGCGTGCCGCTGCCTCGCGTCATGGCGCGCTGCTGGTGGACGTGGCCGCTGACGAGTGCGTGCACGACTCGCGCTACTTCGGGCCGGACCGCCTGCACCTGTCCTCGCTGGGACACCGGCGGCTGGCCGGGCACCTGCTGTCGGCGCTGGAGATCCCGTTCGACGCGTCGTGGCTGGCGCCGTTGGACGGGGCCGCCGCTCCCGCCTCGCTGCTCGACCACTGGCGGTGGCTGCGCGACCAGGTGCTGCCCGTCGCCTACTCGCGGTCGCGCAACAAGCTGATCGGCCGGCAGCCGGGCGACGGCTTCACGCCGAAACGCCCGGAGCTCGCGCCGCTGGCCTTGCACCTGACCTCAGGCTGAAGCGTCCTCCGCCCGCTTGGCCAAGGCCTCCTTGGCCTTGCGGGCCATGTCCGCAATGTCGGCACGCCGCTGGGCGTCCGCCTCGTAGTCGGCCCGCCGGTCCCGCACGACCCTGGCCGGCATGCCGACGGCGATCTTGAAGTCAGGCACGTCCCCGCGCACGACGGCGTGCGCTCCGAGCACGCACCCGCGCCCGACACGAGTGCCGCGCAGCACGGTCACCTTGGCCCCGAGCCAGCAGTCCGGCCCGATGCGGACCGGTGACTTCACGATGCCCTGGTCCTTGATAGGCAGGGTGATGTCCTCGGTCTTGTGGTCGAAGTCGCAGATGTAGACCCAGTCGGCGACGAGCGACGAGGCGCCGATCTCGATGTCGAGGTAGCAGTTGACCGTGTTGTCCTTGCCGAACACGACCTTGTCGCCGATGCGCAACGACCCCTCGTGGCACCGGATGGCGTTGCCGTCGCCGATGTGCACCCAGCGCCCGATCTCCAGGCGCCCGTAGCCGGGGCGGGCCATGACGTCGACGCGCCTGCCGAAGAACACCATGCCGCGCAGCACCACGTGGGGGTTGAGCAACCGGAACTTGAGCAGCCGCCAGTAGCGGACCAGGTACCACGGGGTGTAGGCGCGGTGGCGCAGGACCCAGCGCAGGGAGGCCAGCGTGAGGAAGCGCGCCTGCATCGGGTCCCGGCGCGACCTGGCCCAGCGCGTCCAGACCGGAGCGCCCCACATCGAAGTCATGCGGGGACTCTAGCTTTTGAGCACTGCCGCGATCGAGGCACCCTTGCCCTGACCTGCTGGTTTCCTCCTCATTGCATCCGGTCAGGTCTGGTCGCTTCTGGACCTCTGACGGCCTGGAGACGGCCTGGAACTCGACCATCACGGCCCCTCGTGCCCGTTCGTTGACGCGGACCGAGGGGCCGTTCTGGCATGGGCCGATGGGCTCGACGAAGGTCGGAATGAGGCTGGCGACAGACCGGAACGAGGGCATCATGCGCATCGGTTCGGCGATCGTCGGCTTGGCGGCTGGCGGCATTGGCGCGGCTTCGGGAAGTGATGCCCGGCGGCTCGTCCACCTGACGGCCTGCGCCTCAAGCTTATAGACGCCCCAGAGGGAGAACTGTCCAGCGGGGGCCTGGTGGCTGCGGGTCTTCATGATCGGCGCTCCTGCGGTCGAAGTCCGGGACTTGGGTGGCGGTGGCTTTTCGCCCCCGCTCCCTCGGCCCTGGCCGCAGTTAGCGCCGTGTCGCTGGTGTCAAGGGTGGGCCTTGGCCCATCGCGTAGCGACGCCGTAGGCGCCCTTGA
>NZ_DATLEC010000003.1:0-16010 GCF_035525475.1 Lentzea sp.
GCAAGGCCCGCTCCGGGTCGACGTTGGAAATGTCGCTGGCCTGAGTCGGGCCTACCCTCGGCGCGTGCTGTCCCACGTGGAAATCACCGCCCGCGTCGAGGTCACCCCGGCCGCCCACTTCGTGTGGTCGAACCGGCTGGACTTCACCTACGACTGCCTCGTCTGCCTGCGCGTCGGCCGCGTGGTGCAGTTGCGGCACGGGATGCCGTACGGGCTGTGCACCGGCGACGAGCACCCCGCGCCGATCCGCGTGACTGCGTTCGACACCACCGACCACGGCACCGAGCGCAGGCTGCGGTGCCGCGTCACGTCGTGGTGGGCGCCGTTCACCGACTTGGAGGATCCCGACGTCCGGGCCTCGGAACTGGCCGCGGAGCCGTGGGTGCGGCTGAACTACCGAGTCGGGTGCCACGCCTGCCGGGACAACGGGGTCGACGACTGGCTGGGCATCGAGGGGCACCTGAGGTCCGGCACGGGCCCGGTCACCAGCTCGTGCCCGCGGTGCGAGACGGAACTGATGACCGCCCACGCACCGGAGATCAACCTCGTCGGTTAGCGCTCGTGGGCGAGCAGCCAGCGCTTGACGTCGAGCCCCCAGCGGAACCCGCCCATGCTGCCGCCAATCCGGATCACGCGGTGGCACGGCACGAACAGCGCCACCGAGTTGCGCGCGCACGCCGAGGCCGCGGCGCGGATGGCGGCGGGACGACCGGACAGTTCCGCGTACTCGCTGTAGGTGACGGGTTCGCCGGCGCGGACGGTGCGCAGGACGTCCCACGCGTGCTGCAGGAACGGACCGGACTTCTGGCGGACCTCCACGGTGTCGATCGAGGTCAGGTCGCCCTCGTGGTAGGCGATGACGGCCTTGGTGACGTCGCCCAGGTCCTGCCTGGGAGTGATCTCCGACGGCATCAGGGACGCGTGGATCTGCGGCGTCAGCAGGGCGATGTCGCCGGTCCAGCCGCTCGCCAGCACCGCTCCGTCCTGCGCGACGATCGCGGTGAACGGCCCCGCCGGGGTGTCCACGGTGGACGTGTGCGCGACGCTCATGATGTTGCTGCCTTCCTCGTCAGGTGTGCTCCCGCGTAGGAGCGCCACGGCCGCCAGTCGGGGCCGTGGGAAGCCAGGTCCTGCATCGACAGGGGGAGCACCAGCACGTCCGGCGCTCCCAGCACCCGCATGGCCACCTCGTCGGCCACCGGAGTGCCGGCCAGGTGTGCGAGCTCCTCGGTCAGGTCCTCGATCGAGCGGCCCACGTCGACGACCAGTCTGCCGCTCGTGAGCGCCTCGGTGACGGGGTGGTCACCGGCCGAATAGAGATGGGTCAGGGTGCCGTCCGGGACCTGCAGCGGCACGCCCTCGAACGGCGCCACCAGCCGCAGCAGCGTCTCGGCGCCGTCGACGCTGCCCGCCACCCGGATGCCGGGCACCGCACGGACCAGCGGGCCGATGACCGGGTCCGCGCCGAGGAACGAGTCCACGGCCACCGGGTCGGCGTCGAGGTCCAGCAGACGGCGCACGCGGGACACCGCCGCGCCCAGGTCGCGCACGTCGGAGAGGCGCAACGAGCACAGGACGTGGTCCGCCGGGAACGTCAGGCGGACCGTCGCCTCGCCGTGCGGCAACGACATCGTGCGCGCGTAGGAGTCGTCGGTGACCTCCTCGACGCCGGGCAGGGCGTGCGCCCGGAAGTACGCGAGCAGGCCGGCGGAGTCGAACGGCGGCCGGTACGGCAGGCGCAGCACGATCCGGCCCGGCGTGCCGACCGGTGCCTTGCCGCGGCCACGCATGTCGGACGGCGTCGAGGCGAACACCATGCGGATGGTGTCGTTGAACTGCCGCACCGACGCGAAGCCCGCGGCGAACGCGATGTCCGCGAACGGCAGTTCGGTGGTCTCGATCAGCAGCCGCGCCGCGTGCGCGCGGTGGGCACGGGCCAGCGCCAACGGCCCGGCGCCGAGCTCGGCGGTCAGCACGCGGGTGAGGTGGCGCTCCGAGTAGCCGAGCTTGGCCGCGAGACCGGAGACGCCGTCGCGTTCGACGATGCCGTCGCTGATCAGGCGCATCGCCCGGCCCGCGAGGTCCGCCCGCAGGTTCCACTCGGGTGAGCCCGGCACCGCGTCCGGCAGGCACCGGCGGCACGCGCGGAAACCGGCGGACTGCGCGGCGGCGGCCGTCAGGAAGAACTGGCTGTTCCGGCGCTTCGGGGTCACCGCGGGGCACGAGGGCCGGCAGTAGATGCCGGTCGTGCGGACCGCGTGGATGAAGCACCCGTCGAAACGGGCGTCACGTGCGGAGCACACCCGGTACGCGTGTTCTTCGTCAATGACCATGCCGGCGATCCTGCCAGCGGGAACCGGCTAAGGCTCGCGGGAATCGGACACGACCGTCACTGCCGTAGACTCGCTCCCCGTGAGTTTGACCCTCGGTATCGTCGGCCTGCCCAACGTCGGCAAGTCCACCCTGTTCAATGCGCTGACGCGCAACGACGTGCTCGCCGCGAACTACCCGTTCGCGACGATCGAGCCGAACGTGGGCGTCGTGCCGCTGCCGGACGCGCGTCTCTCCAAGCTGGCCGGGATCTTCGGCTCCGAGCGCGAGGTGCCCGCCGTCGTGTCGTTCGTCGACATCGCGGGCATCGTCAAGGGCGCGTCGGAAGGCGAGGGCCTCGGCAACAAGTTCCTCGCGAACATCCGCGAGGCCAACGCGATCTGCCAGGTGATCCGCGTCTTCGACGACCCGGACGTCGTGCACGTCGACGGCCGCGTCGACCCGTCCAGCGACATCGAGACGATCAACACCGAGCTGATCCTCGCCGACCTCCAGACCCTCGAGAAGGCAGTTCCGAGGATCGAGAAGGAGGCGCGGATGCAGAAGGACCGCCGCGCCGCCCTGGAGAACGCGAAGAAGGCCAAGGAGATCCTCGACTCCGGCCGCACCCTGTTCTCCGCGCAGTCCGAAGTGGACGGTGAGCTGCTGCGCGAGCTGTCGCTGCTCACCACCAAGCCGTTCCTCTACGTCTTCAACGCCGACGAGGGCGTGCTGAGCGACGAGGCCCGCATGAAGGAGCTGCGCGAGCTGGTCGCCCCGGCCGACGCGGTGTTCCTCGACGCGAAGGTCGAGTCGGAGCTGCTGGAGCTCGACGAGGAGTCGGCCCGCGAACTGCTCGAGTCCATCGGCCAGCACGAGCCCGGCCTGCACTCCCTGGCCCGCGCGGGCTTCCACACCCTCGGCCTGCAGACCTACCTGACCGCGGGCCCGAAGGAGGCGCGCGCCTGGACGATCCCGCAGGGCGCCACCGCCCCGCAGGCGGCCGGCGTGATCCACACGGACTTCGAGAGGGGCTTCATCAAGGCCGAGGTCGTGTCGTTCGACGACCTGGTCGCGGCGGGCTCGAAGGCCGACGCGAAGGCTGCGGGCAAGGTCCGCATGGAGGGCAAGGACTACGTCATGTCGGACGGCGACGTGGTGGAGTTCCGCTTCAACGTCTGACCGCGGTGTTCGGTGTTCGGTTTTGACCGAACACCGAACACGTGCTCAATGTGTTCGTGGGATCTGCCGAGCAACAACTCGCTGTTGTGGACGCCTTCGTCGCCGCAGCCGCAGCACTCGGTCTTGAAGCTCGTGAGCACGAGGCGGCATCTGACCGGGAGATCGACGCCGTACTCGTGGGTCCGGATGGGCCGACGCTCTTCGTGCAGCTCAAGTCAGCTGCAACTGTCGCCGCGGATACTGTCACCCGTCAGCTTCGGCAACGCCCGGAGAACCTCCGCGACGACATGACGTACGTGGTTGTCGCCGACAGGATCACTGCGGCCGCTCGGGAGAGCCTGAGTCGAGCCGGCGTGAACTGGTTGGATCTCCGAGGGCATCTCAGGTTGAGGGCCCCAGGCTTGTTCATCGACGCGGATGTTCCAGCGCAGGTGCGGCCCAAGGCTGAACGGCGAGGAATCAGCGGACAGGTTGGCGTCGAGTTGTCCGCTCTGCTCCTGCTCGATCCTGCTCGGACGCTCGGTGTGCGCGCGGCGGCAGAGGAGTTGTCGCGCTCGCCGAGCTCGGTCTCCGAGGCTTTCGCCGCACTGCGGGCCGCAGGACTTGTGGATGGCGAGAACAGGGTTACCGGCTCTGAGCTGTTCTGGGAGCTCGCCGAGCACTGGAGGCCTGTGAGTCGTGATCTGGCCGGCATTCCGGGACCTGGTGGCGGATGGGATGACCGGGATACCGCTGCGCTGAGGCTAGGGCTGGACGACGTCGAGTCGACGGTGGGATGGGCCTTGACCGACACCGTGGCGGCGGTGGCTTACGGTGCACCCGTCTCGACTCGAGTGGACCATCCGCCTGACTTCTACGTTTCTGATCAGAGCATCTTGCGGCGGGCCGTCCAGTTGCTCGGAGTGGCCGCTACGGCCTCTTCGCGTGCGGGTCGTGTACGTGTCGCTCCGATATCGCTCGTGTGCACTCGCCGGGTTGACGCGACCGGTTGGGCGGACCAAATCTGGCCGTTGGCGAACCCGCTCTTCGTCGCGCTCGACCTCGCTCAGGATCCCGGGCGAGGTCGCGAGATCTTGGACGGTTGGACGCCGGGAAAGCCCTGGCACCGTGTCTGGTGAAGCCCGTGATCGTGCTGGCCGGACGGCCGATGACTCAGATCGTCAGCGCGATCCCCGTAGTCGCCGAGCAGACGGGGCGACCAGTGGTGCTCGTCGGAGGGCTCGCTGTGATGTGCCGGCTCACTGCGCCGTACCGGGTGACCACGGACCTCGACACCGTTGATCGCCGAACTGGAGAAGAAGACTCGCAGCTTCAACTCCTCGTGGCGGCCGGTGCGGTACCGAGCGGGCCGGTCGGTGCGCTGGTGAGCACTCCTTGGGGTGAGGTGAAGGTCGACGTCCTCGGAGTCACGGATGCGGACATCGCCACCCTTCCCGACGATCCGAATGATCGCCTCCACGTTCAGTCCCACGCCTGAGCGGCTTCCTCCGCGTCCACGTTGTCGCTCAGCGCGGAGAAACTCCCGGCCATGTCGGTGAGCGTTGCGGAACCTGGTCCCATCATCGCCATGAAGCTGCAGGCCGTGATGAACCGCACGGCTGCCAAGGAGGGAACAGACCTCCTGGACATCATGCGAATCACTCTGGACCGCAACTGTGGGCCGGTCTCGCGAGACCAGCTCGAGTCGGCTGATCCCCAGTACTTGATCATCGGAGCGCTGGAGCGTTGAAGACCCGTTCGCTGGAAGGCCCTCGTTTTCCGTCGCCCGCGCACAAGCCGTCACAAATCGACCACTGCGCGTTGCTGGTCCATTTGGCGTAACGAACTTCATCAGCGACAAATAATCAAGAGAAGGTTTGTACCGACCTTCGTGGGGTACCTCTAGTTCAGGATTCCCCACCTGGAGGTTGGAATGATCGTCCTCGGTCTCATTCTGCTCGTCGTCGGATGGCTGGCAGGCATCAGCATCCTGACGACGCTGGGCGTGGTGCTCCTGGTGATCGGCGCGATCCTCGCCGTCCTGGGTGCCGTGGGCAAGCCGGTCGGCGGGCGCGCGCACTACTTCTAAACCAGCGCCACCCCGGTGACAACGCCGAAGGGGGGAGCCTCCACAGTGGAGGCTCCCCCCTTTGCTCGCGGTCCAACGGTTACAAGCTGTTCTTGGCGCGGGCGGCAGCGGCGAAGACGCCGAAGGCAACACCCAGCATGGCAAGAGCAGCGACAACGGCAACGACAACATCAGCAGACATGACTTGAAAAACTCCCCTTGAACGATCTCCCGACTACTTGACGCTCGGGTACCCACAAAAGTTGCCTCGGGTAACGTTTTCGGGGTGAAACTCCGTGCTGTGGAAGCGCGTGTGCTCTCCGTAGCACCGTGGCTGCTCGCGTTGTCGGTCGTCGGGCACCTGTTCATGGTCGCCTTCCAGACGAAGATGACCATGATCGACCTGCTGGTCTACCGCAACGGGTCGCCTCATCTGTTCCAAGGCGACCTCTACGAGTGGCGGCTCGACCAGTACGCGGACGTGTTCCCGCTGCCGTTCACCTACCCGCCGTTCGCCGCCGCGATCTTCACGCCGATGAGCTGGATCCCGTGGGAGGCGTCACGCTGGGTCTGGCAGATCATCTGCCTCGCCTGCCTGTACTTCATCGTGCGCACCAGCCTCAAGCTGCTGAAGCTCGACGACCCGCGCCGCGCGATGATGTGGACCGCGCTGGTGCTGTGGATCGAGCCGGTGCGCACCACGCTCAACTACGGGCAGATCAACCTGGTACTGGCGGCGATCCTGATCGGCACGCTCGCCAGTGCGCGGAACTGGGTCGGTGGCGCCGGTGTGGGGTTCACGGCCGGCATCAAGCTGACGCCCGCGATCTCCGGGCTGTTCTTCCTGGTTCAGCGGCGGTGGATGGCCGCTGTGTGGTCGTTCGTCGCTTTTGTCGTGGTGTACGGGATCGGCTGGGCGATCTCACCGTCGCAGTCGGACAAGTTCTGGTTCCAGCTGCTCGGTGACGCGAGCCGGGTCGGACCGGTCGGCAGTGCGATCAACCAGTCCATGCGCGGCGCGTTGAGCCGGACGTTCGGCTACGACGTGAAGACCGGGCCCATCTACATCGTCGCCGTGCTCGTGGCCGCGGCGCTGACCTGGTTCGCCGTCAGCAGGACCAAGGACGTGCTGGCGTTGATCGTCAGCGTGCAGGTGCTCGGCCTGCTGGTCTCGCCGATCTCCTGGAGTCACCACTGGGTGTGGATGGTGCCCGCCCTGCTGTGGCTGATCTACCGGGGCGGGCACCTCCTGTGCGGGATCACCGCCGGCCTGTGGGTGCTGCTGACCGGCGGCTACCTGATCTCGTTCCTGCTGCTCGCCCAGCCGAACATCTGGGACTTCCCGCGGCCGTGGGTCTTCGTGCTGCTCGGCTGGGGCTATCCCGTCGCGGGCATGCTCACGCTCGTCGCGATCGGGCTAGCAACCCGGCGTGAGGCGGACGACCTGCTGGCCGGCGAGGAGGAAGCTGCCGACGGCGAACCCAGCCGAGTCACCGGCTGAGGCGGGCTTCCACGAGTCGCGGGCCGCGGTCCAGCCGAGCAGTCCGCCGGCGTCGAGCGCGGTCTGCAACGCCTGCCAGCCCCGCCGCACGGCCGGCAGGTAGGTGTCGCGGTCCAGCACGCCCTCGTTGATGCCCGCGGCGAACGCGTAGGTGATCATCGCGGTGGCCGCCGAGTCCTTGCCGGCGGCACCCCAGAAACCGTCGTGGCGCTGCAGGAACCGCAGCGTCTGGGCGGTCCTGCGCAGAGTGGAGGCGTAGTCGGCGCGGTACGGGTTGCCGGCCGGAAGCGCGAGCACCGCCTTGGCCAGACCCTGCACTGCCCAGCCGTTCGTCTGCACGTTCAGGCTCCACAGGCCGGTGAGCTCGTTGAACGTCCGGCTCTTCAGGCTGCGGTACGACCGGTAGGAGTAGTCGAGCATCGCCTTGTCGTCGTCGGCCACGGCGACGCGGGTGAACGACGGCAGCGCCATGTTCAGCGCGTCCGGCGACTTCCAGTAGCCCGTTCCGCCGTCCGCCACCTGGGCGCGCAGGTTGTCCCGCAGTGGTTGCAGGACCTCGGGTTCCGGGTGGAAGTACGCGACGTCGAGGTACGGCTCGCCGGTCGCCTGGGCGTCCGGCGCGTAGGGGTTCGCCGGGTCCAGCGGCAGCAGGTAGCCGTTCGCCTGCACCCAGGGCCACGTCTTGTGGTTGCTGACGCCGGTGGTCCGCACCTGGGCGAGGTTGCCGACGTGGAAGCCCGCGTTGGACCAGGTGTTCTCCGCGAGGCCGGTGCCCCTGGTGACCCACGCCGCACTGGCTTCGACCATCGTGTCCGTCACGGCACACGGCACGGCCTGGGCGGCCGCGGGCGCGATCAGGAGGCTGCCGGCCAGTGCCGCGACGGAAAGGGGTGTGCGCAACCGCATGAGGGTGATCCCTGTCTACTCCGCGGCGGCGGCAGCGCACATCTTGGCCTGATCAGGCCAGCGCGTCCAGGACCCCGTCGATCTCCTCGGCGAGGGACACGTCCAGCGCGGTGATTCCCCCCTTGTAGTGCGTGCTCAGGCGGAACGTCAGTGTCCTGTACCGGATGTCGACGTCCGGGTGGTGGTTGTCGTTCTCCGCGATCTCCGCGACCCGGTTCACCACCATGATCGCCTTCGCGAAGCTCTCCAGCTCCACGGTCCGCACCAGTGACGCTTCCTGGGCGGTCCAGTCGGAGAGCTTGGGCAGCACGTCGTCCAACTGATCGTCGCTCAACAGCTCGGCCATGTCCTGATCGTCCCACCACGTCACGTAAGCTGCGCGTTTGCCACGGGAGTCCGGTGAAGCGCCGGGCTGAGAGGAGGGCTCGCAAGCCCTCGACCGTCCACCTGATCCGGGTCATACCGGCGTAGGGAGAGAACAGATGAGAAGGATTTTCGCTGTCTTCGCCGCGGCTGTGGCGCTGACCGGCTGTTCGGCCGGTTCGTCGACCGCGCCGCAGTCGCACGAGGTCACGCTGGTGACGCACGACTCGTTCGCCGTGAAGCCGGAGGTGCTGGACGAGTTCCAGAAGTCCTCCGGCATCACGGTGAAGCAGCTCGCGAGCGGTGACGCCGGCGAGCTCACGAACAAGCTGGTGCTCACCAAGTCGAACCCGATCGGCGACGTGGCGTTCGGCGTCGACTCGACGTTCGCGTCGCGCGCGCTGGCCGAGGGCGTGTTCGCCGAGTACGCCTCGCCGGAGGCCTCGAAGGGCGCGCAGCGCTACCAGGCCGACGGCACGAACCGCCTGCAGGCGGTCGACGTCGGTGACGTGTGCCTGAACATCGACCCGGCCAAGCTCGGCGGTGCGGAGCCGAAGTCGTACGAGGACCTCGTCGACCCGAAGTTCAAGGACAAGCTGGTCGTGGAGAACCCGGCCACGTCCTCGCCCGGTCTCGCGTTCCTGCTCGGCACGGTCGCGAAGTTCGGCGAGAACGGCTGGCAGGAGTACTGGACCAAGCTCAAGGCCAACGGCGTCAAGGTCGTGAGCGGCTGGGAAGAGGCCTACAACCAGGAGTTCTCGGCCACCAAGGGCGACCGGCCGATCGTCGTCTCGTACGCGTCGTCGCCGTCCGCGGAGGGCGGCAAGACCAAGGCCGTGCTGGACACCTGCTACCGCCAGGTCGAGTACGCGGGCGTGCTGTCCGGGGCCAAGAACCCGGAGGACGCCAAGAAGGTCCTCGACTTCCTGCTGGGCGAGAAGTTCCAGGCCCAGGTCGCCGAGCTGATGTACGTCTACCCGTCCCGCGAGGGCGTCTCGCTGCCCGAGTCGTGGGCCAAGGACGCGCCGTTGCCGCCGAACCCGCAGACGCTGCCCGCGGACAAGGTGAAGGACAACCGCGAAGCGTGGGTCGAGCAGTGGCGCAAGCTCGTGCAGGGCTGAGCTCTCGCACGGGGTGGTCCGCGGCGGCGTTGCTGCCGCTGGCTTTCCTGGGGTTGTTCTTCGCGTGGCCCGTGCTGGCGATCGTGTCGCTCGGGCTGCGCGAGGGCGGTGTTCTGACGGCGGTGTTCGCCGGGGAGACCTGGGAGCTCGTCGGGTTCACGCTCGGGCAGGCACTGGCGT
The DNA here is from genome assembly GCF_035525475.1 of Lentzea sp. Lineage (GTDB taxonomy): Bacteria > Actinomycetota > Actinomycetes > Mycobacteriales > Pseudonocardiaceae > Lentzea. The sequence goes on from NZ_DATLEC010000003.1 coordinate 9,611, forward strand.
CGACGGTCGTGGCAGTCGTCGCCGGGCTTCCCGTGGCGTTCGTGCTGGCGCGCTGCCGGCTGCGCGGGCTCGGTGTGGTCAGGGCCGCCGTGATGGTGCCGTTCGTGCTGCCGACCGTGGTGGTGGGCCTGGCTTTCCGGACGTTCTGGCCGGACGGCGGGGTCCTGCCGATCGTGCTGGCGAACGCGTTCTTCAACGTCGCAGTGGTCGCGCGGACCGTCGGCGGGTTGTGGGCGCACACCGATCGACGGGCCGAGGACGCGGCGCGGGCACTCGGGGCCTCCCGGCCGCGGGCGTTCGTCTCCGTCGTGCTGCCGGCGTTGGCGCCCGCGATCGGGTCCGCCGCGGCGGTCGTGTTCCTGTTCTGCGCGACCAGTTTCGGTGTTGTGCTGGTACTGGGCGGGTCGCGGTACCGGACGCTGGAGACCGAGATCTACCTGCGGACGGTCGAGCTGTTCGACCTGTCCGGGGCGGCGGCCCTGTCGTTGCTGCAGTTCCTCGCCGTGCTCGCGGTGCTGGTGCTGGGCGCGCTGGCCCGGCGCCGGCGGGAGACCGCGTTGTCGTTGCGCGGCAGGGAAGAGCTGGCGCGACGACCGTCCGGTGGCGAGTGGTACGTCGTCGGTGCCGCTGTCGCCGTGGTGGTGGCGTTGCTGACGCCGGTCGTCGGGCTGGTGACGCGCTCACTGTCCACACGGGACGGCTGGAGCTTCGCCGGGTACGTGGCGCTGAACACCCGCGGTGATCGCGGCACGCTGGCGGTGACCGGGATCGACGCCGCGGTGAACTCGCTGCGGACGGCCTTCGACGCGACCCTGGTGGCGCTGGTCGTCGGGGTGTTCTCGGCGGTGGTGCTGGTCGGGCTGCGGCGGTCCGGGAGCCGGTTCGCCGAGGTGCTCGACACCGCCCTGATGTTGCCGCTCGGGGTGTCGGCGGTGACCGTCGGGTTCGGGTACCTGGTCACGATGGACGCTCTGCCGGGCGATTTCCGCACCTCGCCGATGCTGGTGCCACTGGCGCAGGCGTTGGTCGTGACGCCGTTGATCGTGCGGATGGTGCTGCCGGTGCTGCGGGCCGTCGACGAACGGCTGCGGCAGGCGGCGGCGACGCTGGGCGCCTCGCCGTTCCGGGTGTGGCGCGAGGTCGATCTGCCGCTGGCCGGGAGGTCGCTGGCAGCGGCGGCCGGGTTCGGGTACGTCGTGGCGCTGGGGGAGTTCGGGGCGACGAGCTTCCTCGCGCGGCCGGACGCGCCGACGTTGCCGGTGGTGATCGCGCGGCTGATGTCGCGGCCCGGTGAGTTGAACAGCCAGATGGCCTACGCGGCGTGCGCGCTGCTGATGGTCGTGACGGTCGGGTGCGTGCTGCTGATCGAACGGTTGCGCGTGCCGAGCAGCGGGGAGTTCTGATGGCGCTGGAGCTGGACTCGATCACCGTCCGCTATGGACAGACGGCGGCGGTGTCGGACGTGTCGCTGTCCGTGGCCGACGGCGAGGTCGTGGCGTTGCTCGGGCCCTCGGGGTGCGGGAAGTCGACGTTGCTGCGGACCGTGGCGGGACTGGAGAAGCCGTCGTCCGGTGCCGTCCGGTGGGATTCCGCCGACCTGGCGGGGGTTCCCGTGCACCGGCGCGAGTTCGGGCTGGTGTTCCAGGACGGACAGCTGTTCCCGCACCGGACGGTCGCCGGGAACGTGGCGTTCGGCCTGCGGATGCGGGGAGTGGAGCGGGAAGAGCGCGACAAGCGCGTGCTGTCCCTGCTCGAACTGGTCGGGCTGGAGGGGTACGCGGGCCGCCGGGTGACCCAGCTGTCCGGCGGTGAGCAGCAACGGGTCGCGCTGGCGCGGGCGTTGGCGCCGTCGCCGCGGCTGTTGCTGTTGGACGAGCCGTTGTCGGCGCTGGACAGGGCTTTGCGCGAGCAGCTCGCGGTCGACCTGGCGCGGTTGCTGCGCGAGGCGGCCACGACGGCGTTGGTCGTGACGCACGACCACGACGAGGCGTTCACGCTGGCCGACCGCGTGGCGATCATGTCGCGCGGCCGGATCGTGCAGGTGGGGCCGCCCGCAGAGGTGTGGTCGTCGCCGGTCGACGTGGAGACGGCGAAGTTCCTGGGGTGCAACAAGTTCGTGCCCGGCTCGTTCGTGGGGCTGCCGGTCGAGCGCGTCGGGCTGCGCGCCACGGCGTTGCGCGTCGACCCCGACGGCCTGATGGAAGGCACCGTGGTGGAACGGGTGCACCGGCGCGACCACGTGCGGCTGCTCGTCGAGGTCGGCGGCGAGGAGTACGAGGCCGTGGGGCCGATGACCGAGATCGGCGACCGGGTGCGGCTCGCAATCGACTTGGACGGCGTCGCACGCGTCGGGTAGGCATGCGGCTCATGGGGCTTCTCGGGGGACGTGTCGCGCTGGTCACCGGTGTGAGCAGGCGGCAGGGCATCGGCTACGCGATCGCGTCGAGGCTGGCCGGTCTGGGCGCGGACCTGTTCGTGCAGCACCACGTCGCACACGACGCGACGCAACCATGGGGTGCGGATCCCGTCGACGAGGTGCTGGCCGAGGTCGGTGCTCGGGGACTGGGCCTGGATCTGGCCGAGCCCGATGCGCCGGAACGGCTGATGGCCGCGGCAGCCGAGGCTTGTGGGCGCGTTGACGTGCTGGTGTGCAATCACGCTCGGTCTGGTGGCGATGGGCCGTTGGGCTCGTTGGACGCGGCGATGCTCGACGCGCACTACGCGGTGAACACGCGGTCGTCGATCCTGCTCGCGCAAGCGTTTGCTCGTCACTGGAAGGGCGAGCGCGGCGGACGGATCGTGTTCATGACGTCCGGCCAGAACCTCGGGCCGATGCCCGGCGAGGTGGCGTACGCGGCGTCGAAGGGCGCGCTGCACGCGGTCGTGGAGACGTTGTCGCACCAGCTGGCGGACCGGGGCATCACCGTCAACGCGGTGAACCCCGGCCCGACCGACACCGGCTGGGCCGGGCCGGAGCTGGCCGCGTTCGTGCACGAGCGGATGCCGTTGAAGCGCTGGGGTCAGCCGGACGACGCCGCCCGGCTGATCTCCTGGCTCTGCACCGACGACGCCGAGTGGATCACCGGACAGGTGATCAACAGCGAGGGCGGTTTCCGGCGCTAGCTGTCCTTGGTGATGAGGCGGATCGCCGCCAGGCCCGTGCCGATCAGCAGGTAGCAGCCCGCGAGGAGCGTGCTGTCCCAGATCTGGTCGAGCGGGATCGGGTCGCGCATCACGTCGATCAGCCCGGGGAAGCCCGTCGTGATCAGGAACGGGTGCAGCCAGTCCAGCGACGAGAACTGCCCCAGCACCTGGAACACGATGATCGTCGTCATCGTCGCCGCCTGCACCACCAGCGGGTGCTCGGTCGCCGAGCTGACCGCGAGGGCCACCGCGCCGATCGACACCATCTGGAACGTCACCAGCACGACGAACAGGGCGATGCGCACGATGCCCTCGCCGGTGTCCAGGGTCGTGCCGGAGAGCGTCATCATGCCGTCGGTGCCGAGGAACGCCGTGCCGGCGATGATCCCGACGACCGCCATCAGCGTGACGGCGAGCAGTGACAGCGCGGCGAGTCCGAACAGCTTCACGAACAGCAGCCGCACGCGGGACACCGGCGCGACCAGCAGGCCGCGCAACGTGCCGTGCTGCGCCTCGCCCGCGAGCCCGTCGGCCGCCCAGATCGACGCCACCAGCGGCAGCAGCAGGTTGAGCGACAGGAACAACGTGAAGATCGGCACGACCAGCCCGTTGCCCTGCAGGATCGCGGCGAGTCCCGGACCGCCGTTGCCCTCGTCGCCGGCCGTCCAGACGCCGAAGCTGATGATGATCGGCACCAGCACCAGGCCGAACAACCCGATGAGCGTGCGAGGCCTGCGCAGCATCCAGCGCACCTCGGAACCGAACTGACGCGTGATCATCGCGAGCCCCCGTCCAGGGTGTCGACGGCGGACATCCCGCGCTCGGCCTCCTCGGCCTCGGTGAGCCGGGCGAACAGCTCCTCCAGCCCCGTCTTCCACCGCATCGCCTCGAAGACCCGCGCGCCCGCCTTGACGAGCGTCTCGATCACCTGCGGCGCGCTCGTCCCCGCGAGCTCGATGCGCAGGCCCTCGCCCAGCGGGCGGGCGGAGATCTTCGCCTGCCGCAACGCGCTGAGCGCGGTCTCGACGTCCGGCGTGATCACCTGGAGCGCCGACCCGCCCGCCTGCAGCAGCTCGGTCAGCTCGCCCTGCGCCACCACGGTTCCGCGGTGCAGGACGGCGACGTGCGTGCAGGTCGCCTCGACCTCGCTCAGCAGGTGGCTGGAGACGAGGACGGTGCTGCCGGCCTCGTGCAGCTCCGCGATGATCTTGCGGATCTCCCGCGTGCCGGCCGGGTCGAGGCCGTTGGTCGGCTCGTCGAGCACGACCAGCTTGCGCGGCACGAGCAACGCCGCGGCGAGGCCGAGACGTTGCTTCATGCCGAGCGAGTACCCCCGGTACCTGCGGTGGGCCGCCTGGGTGAGCCCGACGCGCTCGATCGCGTCCTCCACGGCCTGCTTGATCTGCTTCTTCGGCAGGAGCGGTTCGAACGCGGCACAGCGGACGAGGTTCTCCCGCCCGCTGAGGAACGGGTGGAACCCCGGACCCTCGACCAGCGCGCCCACGTGTGGCAGCGACTCCTCGGCGCCCTCAGGAAGCGGCCTGCCGAGCAGTTCGATCTCCCCCTGCGTGGGGCGGACCAGTCCGAGCAGCATCCGGATCGTGGTCGTCTTGCCCGACCCGTTGGGGCCGAGCATGCCGAGCACGGCACCTTCCGGCAGCTCCAGGTCCACGCGGTCCACGGCGACCGTGCTCCCGTACTCCTTGCGCAGACCCCTGGTCCGCGCGGCGACAGCCCCCTTCGTCGGTGCTGTCACCGGCGCGCTGGTCGAGGTGGTCACTTCACCTGTCCGATCGTGTCGAACAGCACCTGCTCGGGCACGGCACCCGCCACGACACGGCCGTCGTCCGCGATCAGGATCGTCGCGACCTTGGTCGTGAAGAGCTTGCCGCTGCCCCAGCCGCCGCTGACCTTCTTGGTGAACCGGTCGACCAGGCCCTGCGCCTCGGCGGGAACCTGGGTCATGGCCTCTGCCGGGATCCTCGCCCCGACGACCGTGTCCCAGCCCGTGCCGAAGATCTGCGGGTTCTCACCCTGCAGAGCCTGCTCCAAGCCGGCCTCCGGCTTGTCGCCGCGCTGCTCCTTGGCCTCCGGAGTGGTGACCTCGGCGCCGGCCGGCGGGGTGAACTCGAACAGCTTCGAGTCCTGCGGGCCCACGTTGATCTCGCGGAAGCCGACCGTGGCGGCCGGTTCCGCCGTGCCGTTGGTCAGGACGGCGACCCGCAGCGGCATCTTGAGCTCGGAGTCGACGGCGATCCGCACCTCGCGGACCAGGGTCTTCTCGCTGGCCTTGGGGGTCAGCACGAGCTCGTAGGCGGCACGGTTCGCTACTCGCGCGGTGCCGTCGACGGTGATCTCGCTGAACTCCTTGGTCAGGCCGACGATCTCCTTGGCCGCGGAGGCCGGGTCGGCCGCCTTCCGCTCGTCCTTCGCTTCAGGCCTGTCGGGCTTGTCCGCCTGGTGCTCGGACTTCGTGACCTCGTTGTCCGCGGAGTTCCAGGACCACGTGGTCCTGCCGTCGTCGACGATGGTCTGCTCGGACTGGCCGTTGGGCAGGGCCAGGCGGACCTTGCCGTTGCCGTCGGTCCAGATTCGCGCGCTGTGCTTGCCGTCCGCCAGTTGCGGGATTTCGGCGATTGCCGGGAGGCCCAGCTTGTTGTCGACCTCCACCGTGCCGCCGAATGCGCCCGGCTTGCTCGTCATGACCTGCTGGACGAGCGTTTCCGCGTCGATTGATGGGAGTGATGGTGGCTGGCCTGCGCCTGCCGGCATTGCCAGCAGGCTGAGGCCTGCTGCACCGGTGACCACCACGGCCGCTGACGCGGCCAGGGTCACCTTTCGCTTGTTCATCTTTTTGGTCCCCTCCTCCAAGGGCTTGTGGTTACAGCTTGGTGGGAGGTTGCTGAGATGGTGCTGAGACTACCTCTAGCTGCGGTTTTGTGGGGTTTGAATGATCGTTTTGCTTGGTTTGGGGGTGACCCTTAGGGGTTTCGTAGGTGATTGCCTCGCGTGCGGCTGGTTCCTGTTGCCTGCTTTCCCCAGGGGCTCTGCCCCCGGACCCCCGGCAATCTGATCGGGGGGACCGCGCCGCTGGCGGGTTGATGGCACGCCTTCGGCTTTGCCTTCGCCTTGCTGAGAGTCGGCTGAGATGGTGCGGGCGGGGTGTCCGTCTTGCGGGCATGCTGTGCGTGTGAAGCCTCGGGTGCTGGTCGTGGACGACGAAGTCGGCGTTCGTCGGGCGTTGGAGCGTGGGCTG
>NZ_DATLEC010000113.1:0-39248 GCF_035525475.1 Lentzea sp.
AGGCGTGCCATCAACCCACGAGCGGCGCGGTCCCCCCGATCAGATTGCCGGGGGTCCGGGGGCAGAGCCCCTGGGTGGAAGCACGCAACAGGAACAGGCCGCCCGCAAAGAGACCGCACGCCCGCGACCCGGCGGGCACGCTGACGCAGGCGTCCCCCCGACCTGGGAACCCCTACAACTCAACCTACTCAGGGGGTCCGACAAGATCAGTAAGCCCGAACACCCTTCCCCAGCACGGTCACCCCACCAGCGGACACCGTGTACCGCTCCCGATCCATAGGAGCGTCGACCCCGATCAAAGCCCCATCGGGCACAACGACGTTCTTGTCCAAAATGGCCCGCCGAACAACAGCGCCCTTGCCGATCCGAACCCCGGGCAACAGCACGGACCCCTGCACCACAGACCCGACCTCGACAGTGACGTCGGACGAGATCACAGACCCGTGGATCTTCCCGGAGATGATCGATCCCGGCCCGACCATCGAATCCTCAGCAGACCCCCCGGCGATGAACTTGGCGGGAGGCATAGGGGGCGTGGCGGTCCGAATGGGCCACAACTGGTTGTACAGGTTGAAGATCGGATGGACCGAAACAAGGTCCATGTGCGCGTCGTAGTAGGCGTCGATCGTCCCGACGTCCCGCCAGTACCCGCGATCCCGATCAGTCGCCCCGGGAACCTCGTTGTCCTGGAAGTCGTAGACGTGCGCCTTCCCGCGGTCGACGAGCATGGGGATGATGTCGCCACCCATGTCGTGATCGGAGTCGGGGTTCAGCGCATCACCGCGAAGAGCGTCCAGCAGCGCCTCGGTGGTGAAGACGTAGTTGCCCATCGAGGCGAAGGTGACGTCCGGGTCGTCCGGCACGTGCGGCGGCTCGGACGGCTTCTCCAGGAACCGGGTGATCTTGCCTGAGGCGTCGCTGTCGATGCAGCCGAACGCCTTGGCCTCGTTCCGCGGCACCCGGATGCCGGCGACGGTCACGGCCGCGCCCGACTCGACGTGCTGCGAGATCATCTGGCCGGGGTCCATCCGGTACACGTGGTCGGCGCCGAAGATCACCACGTGGTCGGGCTTCTCGTCGTGGACCAGGTTCAGCGACTGGAAGATCGCGTCGGCGGAACCCGTGTACCAGCGCGGGCCCAGGCGTTGCTGGGCCGGGACCGGCGTCACGTACTGACCGAGCACATTGGACAGGCGCCACGTCGTCGAGATGTGGCGGTCCAGCGAGTGCGACTTGTACTGCGTCAGCACGCAGAGCTTCGCGAGCCCCGCGTTGACCAGGTTCGACAGCACGAAGTCGACCAGCCGGTAGTTGCCCCCGAAGGGCACAGCCGGTTTCGCGCGGTCGGCCGTCAGTGGCCACAGGCGCTTGCCCTCACCACCGGCGAGCACAATTCCGAGAACGTGCGGCTGCCCCTTCACAGCATGTGACCCTATCCGTGCGATCGTTCTTGAACCAGACGCAAAGCGGTTTGTCCCAACGGGCGTCATTGTGATCTACGGTGGATCCGTGCGAGTTGCGCTTCTGACCCGGGAGTACCCGCCGGAGGTTTACGGCGGCGCTGGCGTGCACGTGGGATTCCTCGTGCCTCATCTCCGCGAGCTCGTGGACGTCGACGTGCACTGCTTCGGTGCGCCCAGATCCGACGCCACGGCTCACAACCCACCCCACAGCCTGGAGCAGGCGAACGCGGCGTTGACCACGCTCGCGGTCGACCTCGAGATGGCCGCGGCGGTGTCCACCGCGAACCTCGTGCACTCGCACACCTGGTACGCCAACATGGGCGGTCACCTGGCCAAACTCCTGCACGGGATCCCGCACGTGGTCACGGCGCACTCGCTGGAGCCGCGCCGGCCGTGGAAGGCCGAGCAGCTCGGCGGCGGCTACCGGATCTCGTCGTGGGCGGAGCGGACCGCCTACGAACACGCCGACGCGGTCATCGCCGTGAGCGAGGGCATGCGGGCCGACGTGCTCGACGCCTACCCCTCGCTCGACCCGGCGAAGGTCCACGTGGTGCGCAACGGGATCGATTCCACGGCCTACCACCCGGTCACCGAGACCGACGCGCTCACCTCCCGCGGCATCGATCCGGAGAAGCCGGTCGTGGCGTTCGTGGGGAGGATCACGCGCCAGAAGGGCGTCGGTCACCTCGTCGCGGCCGCGCACCACATCGAGCCGGACGCGCAGATCGTGCTGTGCGCGGGCGCGCCGGACACGCCGGAGATCGCCGAGGAGACCCGGCAGGCGGTCAGCGAGCTCGCTGAGGCGCGGCCCGGCGTGTTCTGGATCCAGAAGATGCTGCAGCCCGCCGAGGTGCGGCAGATCCTCAGCCACGCGACGGTGTTCGTCTGCCCGTCGGTCTACGAACCGCTCGGCATCGTGAACCTGGAGGCGATGGCGTGCGGCACGGCTGTCGTCGCGAGCGACGTCGGCGGCATCCCCGAGGTCGTCGTGCACGGCGAGACCGGTCTTCTCGTTCACTACGACGAGCATGACTTGTCGACATATCGACTCGAATTGGCCCAGTCCATCAACGAGTTGATCACAGACCCGGACCGGGCGGCTCGCTTCGGCGCCGCCGGGCGCACCCGCGCTGAGCAGGACTTCTCGTGGTCCACGATGGCCGAGCAGACGGTCGAGGTCTATCGTCGCGTGATCTGAGTCACACTCCTTCAGGGCAACCCCGACGTGTGAACGCCGCCTTTAACCAGTAGTGACGTTGTCGATCCATCTGGTGAGGGGCGCGAGGACTGTGCGTGGTGCGCTGTTGGGTCTGACGGTCCTGCTTGCGGTGACTGGATGCGCCACAGCTCCCGCCGCCCAGCCGGCGGCCGTGCAGCTCACCGTCGGGGGCCTGAAGCTCGCCGAGGCCTCGGACCTGCAGGCGCAGGCCGAGGCGCAGCTGGCCTACACGCTCGAGTACGGCTACGTGGCCAGGGCGGGCGCGGCGGCGGTCAGCTGCTGGTTCTCCAAGACGGGCGTCGAGTCCGAGGTCGACAAGCGGCTGTGGTGCGGGCCCGTCCAGGTTCCCGGCACCGGAGCCGGCACCGACTGGGTGCCCGTGCCGATGAAGGAAGTCACCAAGAACGACGACGAGGTCCGCTACGAGGTGCAGTCGCCGCAGGTGCCGGAGAACGGCAACCGCAGCACGCCGTCCGGGACGCTCGTGCGCACCGACGGCAGGGAGTTCGACCCGTCGAAGCAGCAGGACCTCACGGCCGGACGCGACTTCCTCGCCGTGCTGCCCGACGACGGCAAGCGCACGAACGCCGACCTCGGCCTGGGCGACGTCGACGTCAAGCTGCGCGACGACCTGCTCACCACGGCCGTCACCGCCTGGGCGAACCCGGACATCTGGTTCACCGCCGACGGCACCGTCCGCGCGGAGACCGGCTCACGGCTGCGCGTCGTGCGCATGAAGGTCGAGAAGCTCAACGAGACGGACAGCGGTTTCCACCGGACGAACTGGCAGGGGTTCGCCCCGCAGCCGTCCGAGCTCGCGCTGGAGGTGCCGGGCAAGCGCCAGGTGCTGCCCGCCGACCGCCTGCCCGCCAACGGCTCGGTCTTCGTCGTCTACACGGTGCCGGACCCGCAGGAGGGCACCGAGTCGCTCGCCCTGGGCACCCTCGGCGCCAAGTCGCTGGAACAGCGCGCCGAGCTGCCGTCCGGCAAGCGCTCCGACAACGCTCCGCACGTGCTGCAGCGCGCCGCCGGTCCCGCCCACTTCACCGAGCCGACCCAGAAGATCCGCTTCGGCGACCGCGAGCTCGGCATGAAGATCACCGGCGTCAGGCTGGGCCGTCAGCGCCCGGTCAAGCTCGGCGAGAGCCAGTACGACGTCGCCACGATCTCCGGGCCCGACAAGGCGTTGCTCGAGGTCCGCGTCGAGGCGACCGGCAACCTGCCCGACACCGCGGGCGGCGTCTTCACCAAGGACCTGATCACCGTCACACTGCCGGACGGCTCCACCGCCCGGCAGGTGGGCGCCCGCTACGACGGCGGCCCGTTGCCGTTCGCGATCGTGGTGGAGGTCCCGGCGGACACCCGCTCGGTCTCGGTCGGCGTGGTCGAGGGCAGGCCGGACCTGCCGCGGCTGGGCGCGACGGCCATCTCACCGGTCGACTCGCGCATCACCCTCCCGCTGGACTTCTGAGGCGGGACCTCGCCCGCCGACTCCCGCTTCACCCGCGCGTTCGAGTTCTGCGCGAGCATCGCGGCGAGCGCCAGCCAGCCGAGGACCACCAGCACCAGCCCGCCCCAGCCCCACTCCTCGTACGAGGTGCTGCCGGACGTGCCGCCGATGCTGCTGCCCACGTAGAACCCGCACAGGTACAGCCCGGACGCGTGGCCGCGGGCGTGCTCCGGTGCCCGCGCGCCGACCCAGCCGCTGGCGGTGGCGTGCGCCGCGAAGAACCCGGCGGTGACGACCGCGAGGCCGAGCGGCACCCACAGCAGGCTCGCGAGCGCGCCGGACGCCAGCACGCCGATGCACATCAACAGCACGCGCCCGCGCCCGTAGCGGTCGGCCAGCCTGCCCGCGAACGCCGCCGACGTGCTGCCGAAGCCGTAGAACAGGAACACCAGCGTCTCCAGCCACACCGGGCCGGTGAGCTGGAAGCCCGCGACGTTGTAGAACGAGATGAACGCACCGACGAGCAGCACGGCCACCGCGTACAGCGAAAGCAGCACCGGGTCCTGCAACGCCGCCTTCATCCCGCGCGGCGCGCGCTTCGGCTTCGCCTGGGCCCTGGGCAGCAGGAACACCACGACCAGCGCCGCCGCCAGCCCGAACACGCCGGCGAGCAGCACCGACCCGCGCCACCCCAGCCAGTCCGCGCTCATGCCGGTGACCAGCCGCCCGGTCATGCCGCCCAGGCTGTTGCCGGCGATCATCGCGCCCATCGCGCCGCCGAGCCGCTGCTTGCCGAGCTCGTCGGCGAGGTAGGCCATCGACGCCGCGGGCACCCCGGCCGCCGCGACGCCCTGCAGCACGCGCAGGACCAGGAACACCTCGTAGTCCGGGGCGAACGGCAGCACGAGCCCGAGCAGCGCCGCCACCAGCACGCTGACCACGATCACCGGCCGGCGCCCCACCCGCTCGGACAGCATCGCGATCGGCACGACCACGACGGCCAGCGCGAGCGTCGCGGCCGAGAGCGCGAGCGACGCACCGCCCGGCCCCAGCCCGTACTCCTCGGCGATCTGCGGCATCACGGGCTGCGGCGTGTAGAGCAACGCGAAGCACGCGAACCCCGAAGCGGCGATGGACGCGGTCAACCTGTTCACGCCTTCGACGCTAAGCCATACGTCCAATACGGAAATGCGTCAGAATCAATTCGTGGATGAATTGGAGCTGGCTCCGAAGCTGGCGGTGCTGAAAGCGCTTGCCGCCGACGAGCACGTCACGAGGGCCGCCGAACGCGTCGGGCTCCCCCAGCCCACCGTCAGCCGCTGGCTCGCGGAGATGGGCGACCAGCTCGGCGCACCGGTCATCACCAGGACCGGCCGCCGGGTCCGGCTCACGCGCGCCGGCCGTCTCCTCGCCGAGGCCGCGACCCGGTCGCTGGCCGCCCTCGAACCGGGGCTGCGCGAGGTCGAGGAGGAGCTCGACCCGGAGAAGGGCCGTGTCGTGCTGGGCTTCCTGCACATGCTCGGCCGGTCCGTGGTGCCCGAGCTCGTCCGCGGGTTCCGCGCCGAGCACCCGCACGTGCGGTTCGGGCTGGTCCAGAACGCCCGCTACACCGTGGTCGACAGGCTGCTCCAGGGCGAGATCGACCTCGCCCTGGTCGCACCGCCGCCGGACGAACCGGAGGTCGAGTCGGTGGTCATCTTCGAGCAGGAGCTGATCGTCGTCGCCCCGGCAGCGCACCGGCTGGCCTCCCGCGAGGTCGTGCGGCTCTCCGACCTCGTGGACGAGGACCTCATCCTGCTGGAGCACGGCTACGGCCTGAGGCAGATCACCGACGACATGTTCGCGACAGCCGGTCTCACCCCTCGCATCGCGTTCGAGAGCCAGGAGATCGAGACCGTGCGCGGCCTGGTCGCCGCCGGGCTCGGCGTCGCGATCCTCACGCACGCCGAGACCACCCCGCCTCCAGGGCTCCGTGAACTACCGCTGACGCCGCGGTCGGCCCGCGTCTTCGGGCTGGCGTGGCTGAGGGACCACCCGCTGCCGCCCGCCGTCCGGGCCTTCCGCGACCACGCGCTGCGGACTCACGGCGTCCAGGCCTGAGACCCCGACCACGTCCGCAGGTACGACTCGGCGCCGCCCAGCATGTCCCGCACGAGCTGGTCGCCGCCCAGCTGACGGACCTTCTCGACCCAGTCCGGCAGAAGGCCGATGTGCGCGCCGCCGTCGGTGTTGATGTCCCAGACGCGCTCGCCGGTGCGCTGCCGGTCGACCAGCGGGCCGTCCGGGTAGCTGCGGAACGGGTAGGTCACGCCGGTCTGCGGCGCCGGGTGCGAGCCCACGCCGTTGTAGTCGGAGCCGAACCCGATGCCCACGTCGTACCGGCGGCGCAACGGCTCCGCGGCGGCGGCCTGCGCCACGTACCCGCCGGGGTCGTTCTCGTAGCCCGCGATGAACCCGCCGAGCCGGTAGACCTGCTCGGTCCACTGCGCGTCCATCCAGCTGTGGCTGGACAGGATGCCGGGGTAGCGCGCCTGCGCGGCGAGTTCCAGCGTGCGACCGGCCGCCTTCACGCTCATGTGGTCGATCTCGATCATCATGTGCCGCCGCATCATGCCCTGCACGGCGTACTCGCCCAGCGACGTCAGGCCGCGCACGTTGCACCGCTTCGCCGGGTCGTAGACGGGCGCGACGACGCCCGGCGGGATCAGCGCGTTCGGGCCGACGGTGCCGATCGGGTTGTCCTGCTGCGGGCCCTCGCACCGCTCGGTCTGCCACCACTGCCCGGTGCGCAGGAACTGGCCCGCGTTGATCACACCGCCCTGCGTGCCCGAGTCGAAGCGGACACCGCACAGCGCGTTGTCGAACTTGTGGCACAGGAACGCGCTGCGCACGCCGAGCGCGTAGACCTCGTCCAGGCCGCGGTCGATGTCACCCCGGCCGCACAACGGGATGTCGAGCAGCGTCCGGCAGCCGAAGATCTCGGAGGTCTCGATGCCGAGCACGACGGCGAGCTTGCCCTGCGCGACCACGTCCCGCGCCTGCTCGGACGAGGTGACGATGCGGAACCAGCCCTTGCCCGGCCCGCCGAACACCCTGTCGACGAACGCCTGCAGCTCGTAGGTGCGCTGGGCCTGCAGCCGCACCGACGTCATCTCGTCGCAGGGCCGGTCCTTGAACGGGTGGATGAGGCACAGCTCGGCGTTGCTCGTGAGGTCGGTGACGAGCACGCGCTGCCCGCCGCGCCACGCCCGCTCCAGCCAGGCGTAGTAGTTCTGCTGGTGCGAGACGGTCGTGTACGACGGCCAGTCGCGGAACGTCGGCCAGCCCACCGGGTCGTGCCCGTCGAGGTCGCCCGTCACGATCGCCTCGAAGATCGCGCCGATCCCCGCCGGGTGGTGCTCGGGGCAGTCCTTCAGCGCGTCCGCGGCGCCCAGCTCGGAGAACTGCTTCCCGCAGATCAGCCGGCCGCCGAACCCCTCGTTGGTCATGAGGTGGTTGTGCGCGTCGACGAACCCGCGCACCCTGCCCTGCTCGTCGGTGCCCTTGAACGGCTCGCCGGTGACGTTGATCTGCGAGTCCACCGCTGGTCGTGCCACCGGTTCCCACCACGGCGTCGCGGCGGACGCGGGTGTCAGCGCGCCGGTTAACAGGACAAGGGCGACGACCAGGCGAACGATCACGGGAGCGCTCCTCGCGGTGTGGTGGCGCTCACATGATGCCGCGAAACGGACCCGTCCCGGATGGGCGGATCGGAGGGACTCAGTCGGAGTAGTGCTCCGCGAGCTCGACCAGCGTCCGCGCGCCGAAGCCCGTCGCACCCGCGACGACCTCGTCGTAGACCTTCTCCGACCGCGCCGGTCCCGCGATGTCGAGGTGCGCCCACGGCACGTCGCCCGCGAACTTCTGCAGGAACAGCGCCGCGGTGATGCCACCCGGTCCCGGCGGGCACTGCCTGTAGTCCGCGATCTCGCTGCGGACGGCGTCGGCGTGCTCCTCCAGCAGCGGCATCCGCCACCACTTCTCGCCGACGCGCGAGCCCGCCCCGACGACCTGGGCGGCCAGCGAGTCGGACGAGGTGAGCACGGCACCCGTGCGCAGGCCGAGCGACACCTTCATGGCGCCGGTCAGCGTCGCGATGTCCACGAGCAGGTCCGGCTTCAGGTTCCGCACGGCGTACGCCATCGCGTCGGCCAGGACCATGCGGCCCTCGGCGTCGGTGTTCTGCACCTCGGTGGTCGCGCCGCCGTAGTGGCGCACGACGTCACCGGGCCGGTACGCCGAGCCGCTCAGGTGGTTCTCCGCGCACGGCACCAGGCCGGTGACCCTGACGGGCAGCCCGCGCCGGGCCACGGCGATGAGCGCGGAGATCACCGCGCCGCCGCCCGCCATGTCGGTGCGCATCAGGTGCATGCCGTCGGCCGGCTTCACGGAGATGCCGCCGGTGTCGAACGTGATGCCCTTGCCGACGAAGACCAGGTGCGGGCCGGTGGTGCCGTAGGTCAGCTCCACCAACCGCGGCGGGCGCGACGAGCCGCCTCCGACGGCGAGCACGCCGCCGAAGCCCTGCTGCCGCAGCCACTTCTCGTCGCGCACGACGGCGGACAGACCGTCGACCTTCTCCGCGAGCCTGGCGGCGGTGGTCGCGAGCCAGTGCGGGTCCTTGACGTTGGACGGGGTGTTGGCGAGGTCGCGGGTGAGCGAGGTGGCGGTGGCCAGCGCGTGGGCCTTGAGCGCGGCCGACGTCAGCACCTCCTCGAAGCCGGTGTCGCCGGTGACGAGCCGCAGAGAGCCGACGCGCTTCGGGGCCTCCTCGCCGGTGACCTTGAAGCGGTAACCGCCGAGCGCCGCGCCCAGCACGAACGCGCGCACCTTCTCGGCGTCGAAGTCCGGGGTCAGCAGCACGTCCGCCGTCCTGGGGGCGTCGTCACCGCTCAGCGCGCGCACCAGGGACGCCCCGGCCGTGCGGTAGTCGGCGAGCGTGCCCGTGCCGACGCCGAGCGTCCAGGTCTCGTCGTGGCGCACCGCCTCACCGGCCTTGCCGGTCAGGTCGGAGACGTCGATGCCGTCGCCGCCCGGTCCCAGTGCCGGCCCGGTGGCCGCGAGCACGACCGTCGGGACAGCGCGGCGCGCGGTGGTGGCCACCTCGACGTCCACGAGCTTGGTGGGCACTGACGGAACCGTCGACGCCACGGCTGGACCTCCCCTGTGCATTAACGACCGTTCATTCTGACCTCAGTGCCGCGACCGCCGGCGTCCGCCCCGGTGTTCCGGGCCTCAGACGGCTGTCCCGCCACCGTGCCGGAACGAAGCGATGCCCCGGTCTCCACTGTGGAAACCGGGGCGCTACTTCTTCCTCGCCGGGATGCCTCAGCCGGCGGCGGCCTTCAGCGCGTCGCCCAAGGCGCTGGCCTCGTCCGCCGACATTTCGACGACGAGGCGCCCACCACCCTCGAGCGGCACGCGCATGACGATGCCGCGTCCCTCCTTGGTGACCTCGAGGGGACCGTCGCCGGTCCGGGGCTTCATGGCCGCCATCGCGTGCTCCCTCCGTCAACATCTTCCCCGTCCGGCCAGGCCGGATCTGCTCCATTCTCCCCTATCGCGACTCAGGGGCGAAACCGAACCGATCTTTTGGCGAGTTCGGGTGACAGTTGCCGATCTTGACTTGTCCCTGATCAATACCCGTTTTCACGACAAGGCAACACTTTCGGCACAGCTGGGGGCGGCGTGACAGACTGGGCAGGGTGCGAGCCCGTTCCGCGCTCTTCGACGTCTACGGCGGCCACCTGCGCGAACGAGGTGGTGCCGCCACCATCGCCGCGCTCGTGCGGCTCCTCGACCCCCTCGGTTTCGCCGCGCCGGCCGTCCGCACGGCCGTGTCGCGCACCGTCCGGCAGGGCTGGCTGCACCCCGTGCGGCTGCCCGACGGGCCCGGCTACGCGATGACACCTCGCGGGGACCGAAGGCTCGACGAGGCCGCTGCCCGCATCTACCGCACCCGGCCGTCCACGTGGGACGGTCGCTGGCACGTGGTGGTGCTGGAGGAGCTGCCCGGCCGCGACTCGCGCGACCACCTCGCCTCCTCGCTGCAACTGCTCGGCTACGGCGCGCTCGGTCCTGTGACGTGGATCGCTCCCCGGCCGTCCCCGGAGCTGGGCGACGTGCTGGCCGCGGAAGAGGTCCTCGCACGAACTTTTCACGGTTCACACGACGGTCAGGACGCCGAGCTCGCGGAGAAGGCCTGGGACCTGGCCGGGCTGGGCCGCGACTACGCCGCGTTCGTGGCGCACTGGCACGAGCAGGTGTCCGTTGTGGACGAAACAGACGACGCCGCCGCGTTCGCCGCCTCCCAGCAGCTGCTGCACGCGTGGCGGAAGTTCCTGTTCCGCGATCCCGGTCTTCCTGCTGAACTGTTGCCACCGGACTGGCCGGGCCACGCGGCAGCGTCGTTCTTCGACGAACAGACGCTGCGGCTGGCGCCGGGCACGAGCCGTTTCGTCGACGAGTGCCTGCGGCCGGTGCGCAACGTTTCCACTGCTTGATGGAGGTCCAGTGTCCGAGCTCCTCGTCGACGACGCCGATGGTGTGCGCACGTTCACGTTCAACCGCCCCGAGTCGTTCAACGCCTTCACGACCTCGCTGAAGGAGTCGTTCCTCGTCGCGCTGCGGGAGACGGCGGCCGACGCCTCGGTGCGCGCGGTGGTGATCACGGGCGCGGGCAGGGCGTTCTGCGCGGGCCAGGACCTCAAGGAGCACATCGGGTTGCTGCAGGCCGGTGACCCCGCGCCGCTCGACACCGTGGAGAAGCACTACAACCCGATCGTGCGCGAGCTGATCGGCATGCCGAAGCCGGTGATCGCCGCGGTCAACGGCAGCGCGGCGGGAGCGGGAGCGTCCTTCGCCTACGCGGCGGACCTGCGCGTCGCGGGCGAGTCGGCGAAGTTCCTGATGGCGTTCGCGAACGTGGGCCTGACCGCGGACTCCGGCGCGTCGTACACGCTGCCGAGGCTGATCGGCCACGGCCGCGCGATGGAGATGATGCTGCTCGCCCAGCCGGTCGGCGCCGAGGAGGCGTTGCGGATCGGCATGGTCAACCAGGTCGTGCCGGACGCCGAGCTGCTGCCGACGGCGCACGCGCTGGCCGCCCGCCTCGCCGCCGGCCCGACCACGGCGTACGCGAAGATCAAGGAAGCGCTGGCCGCCGCCGCGGACGGGACGCTGGAGGACGCGCTCGAAGCCGAACGCCGCACCCAGGCCGACTGCGGGGCGACCGAGGACCACCGCGAGGCCGTCGACGCGTTCGTGACCAAGCGCGCCCCGAAGTTCACCGGCCGCTAGCCCCGCCGTTCAGCGCGGAAGCACGTCGAGATGTGGTCGTCCACCATGCCGGTGGCCTGCATCAGCGCGTAGCACGTGGTGGGGCCGAGGAACTTGAAGCCGCGGCGCTTCAGCTCCTTGGCCATCGCCTTGGACTCGTCCGTGATGGCCGGAACGTCCGCGATGGTCTTCGGGCGCCTGTGCTTCTCCGGCGCGAACGACCACAGCAGCGCGTCGAGATCGACGTCCTGCTCGGTGATCACGCGGGCGTTGTGGATCGCGGCGTCGATCTTCAGCCGGTTGCGGACGATGCCCGCGTCGGCCATCAGCCGTTCCACGTCGGCCGGTCCGAACTCCGCCACCAGCAACGGGTCGAAGTCCCCGAACGCCGCGCGGAACGCCGGGCGCTTGCGCAGGATCGTGATCCACGACAGGCCGGACTGGAACGCCTCCAGCGACATCCGCTCGTACAGCTCGGGCGTGCCGTGCAGCTCCACGCCCCACTCGGTGTCGTGGTAGTCGGCGTAGTCCGGCGTCGAGTCGCCCCACGGGCACCGGATGATCACCGGTACTCCTCGGCGAACCGGGCGAACTTCTGCAACGACCGTTGCAGCACCAGCACGAACAACGGCTTCACGACCGGGAAGAAGAACGGCACGTCGAGGCGTTCGGTCCACACGAAACGGCTGCCGCGCACGGCGAACACACCCGTTCCGCGGACGACGCGGCCGAGGTGGAGCACCTGGACGACGTGCGGCGGGTCCCAGCGCGTGATCCGCATGCGGTCGGAGACGCCGAACGTGACGGCGTCGATCTCGCTGCCGACCGACCTGCCGTCACCCTTCACCACGGACACGCGGGTGCCGAACACCCACTCCGACTGGCGTTCCCAGTCGGTCATGGCGCGGAAGATCGTGTCGGGCGGCGCGGCCACCTCGACGGTCAGCTCAAGCTCGGTGGTCACTGCTCTCCAGTTCGTCGACGCGTGCCCGCAGCACCTCGACCTCGGTCGCGAGCCGCTGCAACGCCCAGTCGACCTCGCTCATCTTGTAGCCGCGGAACACCTGCTGGAACTTCAGCTCGCGGACGTCCTGGGCGGTGAGGTCGTCCGCGGGCAGCCGCGTCGGCGACGCGCCGGGCGGCAGCGGGGCGAGCTCCTCGCCGCGCCCGAACACCAACGCCGCGAGCAGGAACACCACTGCCGCGACGGCCACCATCACGATCAGGTAGAGAAGGGCGTTGGTCACGCGACGATCGTGGCACAGCTCAGGCACCGGCGAGCGAGCAGACCGAGACGAACGATCACGATCCAGGTGACCAGGCTCGCGATGGTCATCGGCAGGGACTGCACGAGCCGCGCCGGGTCGACGTGCGCGGTGGCCAGGATGATCGACGCGTTGCCCAGCAGCACGGCGGCGACGGCGCAGAGAGCGATCGACGCGGCGAGCCTGGCCAGCAGCCTCGTGTCGTACCTGCGGGCGACAAGCCGGCCGAGCACCAGCGCGACCAGCGCCACGCCGGACGCGATTCCGCTGGTCAGGTCGTTGGCCTTGGCGACGACGAGGTACCAGGACGGCGGCATCGTGCCGAAGTCCTGCCACGGGCCGATGAGCAGCATCCGGCCGTACTCCCACGCCATGTGCATCAGCGGCAGGACGATCGCGAGCCAGACGAGCGTGCGCGTGCCGTAGGCGACGGCCAGTTCGGCCTGGTACTCGTTCGCGATCTCGCGGACCTCGCCGAACTCGTCGACGGCGCGTTCCTGAGCCTCCTGCTCGGTCAGCCCGCGGCCGAGGTGGGCCTCCGCGGCGTCGGTGAGGCTGTCGCGGGTCTCGGTGAGCAGGTCGCGGACCTGCCTGCGGGATCCCCGCAACCGCGACCCCAGGTCCGTCACGTACCCGTCGATCACGTTTGCGCCCACTTGCCGCCCCCTCCCAGCACCCCGTCGATGACCGTCGTGAACTCGCGCCACGCGGCGCGCTCCGCGTGCAAGGCCTTGCGGCCAGTCGACGTGAGCCGGTACGTCCGGCGCTTGCGGCCGCCGACCGTGCTCCAGTCGCTCGCGACGTGGCCGGCCCGCTCCAGCCTGCGCAACGCCGGGTAGACCGTTCCCGTCGGGAGGTCCAGCGCGCCCCCGCTGCCCTGCTGCAACGCCTCGATGATCGCGTAGCCGTGCAGCTGCCTGCCGTCGAGCGTGGCCAGCAGCAACGCGTCGAGGTGGCCGCGGAGCGCGTCAGGCTTCATGAGTAGCGACTCTACTGATCGGGGCACCGCGGACGGCCCCGGGATTTTCCCGTGATGCCTGTAGGGGACGCCCCTGAGTTCTCCCCGGTATCGCCGCGGAAGCGTTCATAAGTAGGCCAGCTACATATAGCTTCCCTACCCATGAGCGCAGTAGACCTCGCCCGCCTCCAGTTCGCGGCGACGACGTCGTTCCACTTCCTGTTCGTGCTGCTCACGCTGGGTCTGGTCACCCTGCTGGTGGTCATGCAGACGCGGTTCACGATCACCGGCGCGCCCGTGCACGAGCGGATGACGCGGTTCTGGGGCCGGATCTACGTGATCAACTACGCGCTGGGCATCGTCACCGGCATCGTGATGGAGTTCCAGTTCGGCCTGAACTGGTCGGGTCTCGCGACCTACGCCGGTGACGTGTTCGGGGCGCCGCTCGCGCTGGAGACGCTGGTCGCGTTCTTCCTGGAGTCCACGTTCCTGGGGTTGTGGATCTTCGGCTGGGACAGGCTGAACCGCTGGCTGCACCTCGCACTGCTCTACCTGACCGCGTTGACGGCCTTCGCGTCGGCGTTCTGGATCATGGCGGCGAACGGGTTCCTGCAGAACCCCGTCGGCTACCGGGTCGACGGGGACGTGCTGCGGCTGGACGACTTCGGCGCACTGCTGACCAACCCGGCGTTCACCTCGGCGCTCGCGCACGTGGTCTTCGCGTCGATCACGGCCGGCGGCGTGTTCCTGACCGGGGTATCGGCCTACCACTTCATCAAGCGCACGCCCGAAGCCGACTTCTTCCGGCGGTCGCTGCGGATGGGCGTGGTCACGACCGCGCTCGCCACTCCGCTGCTGATCGGGTTCGGCTTCGCGCAGTTCCCCGTCCTGACGAGGTACCAGCCGCACAAGACCGAGGCGGCGCCGTGGATCGGCGCGCCGCTCGGGTTCATGATCCTGATCGGGATGGCGCTGACGGTGATCAGCTGGCTCACACTGCCGTTGCTGGTCAAGGACGCCGTGATCCGGATGCGCTTCCCGTTGTACCTCATGGTGATCGGCATTCCGCTGCCGTTCACTGCCGCGATCTTCGGATGGATGTTCCGCGAGATCGGCCGTCAGCCGTGGCTGATCTACGGCCTGCTGCGCACCGAGGACGCGGTGTCGCATGTGGACGCTTCGCGGATCCTGTTGTCGCTCATCGTGTTCACGTCCCTGTTCGTGCTGCTGGCCTGCGTCGACTGGGTGTTGATCGCACGTGCGGTCCGCCGTGGCCCGGACGTGGCGCCCGCCCCTGTCTCGCCGTTGGTGGTGACGCTCTGATGGAAACGCTCTGGCTCGTCGTGCTCGGCACGCTGACCGCCGGCTACTTCGCGCTGGCCGGCTTCGACTACGGCACCGGCTTGCTGCTGCCGTTCCGCCGCAGGGAAGAAGCCCTGGGGAGGATGACGCCGTTCTTCCTCGGCAACGAGGTGTGGCTGGTGGCCGCGATCGGGGTGCTGTTCGCGGCGTTCCCGCGGCTCGAAGGTGAGCTGCTGTCCGGCGCGCACTCGGTGTTCACGCTGGTACTGGCCGGGCTCGTGCTGTTCATGGCGGCCGTGCAGCTGCGGTTGTGGTGGTGGCTCGTGTTCACGGGCGCGCTGATGGTGTCCGCGGGCTGGGGGCTGTTCCTGGCACACCTGCTGGACGCGCCGTGGTTCGTGGCGCTGGTGATGCCGGTGCTCTTCGCGGTGCACGGCTGGGCGTTCCAGACCCGGCGGTGGGCGGTGTCCGGGCTCACCGCCCTGCTCTGCGCGCTGCCGATCCCGCTCGCGTTCAGCTCGATCGACGTCACCGGGCTGATGGCCCACTCCGACACGCTCGGCCTGCTCGCGTGGGTCGCGGTCCCGGTCATCCCGCTGGTGGTGGTGTTGCAGTGGTCGATCGTCGCCATCTCCTCGCGCTGATCCCGGTCCCGTTCCTGGTGCTGGCGCAGGCCGAGCTCCTGGCGTCCGTGCTCGCCGGCGGCACGGGGTTCCTCCTGCTGTGCCTGGTCATCGGCGTGCGCGTGCTGGTCTGGTGGGTCCACCGGGAATGGGCTCACCGGGCCGCCGAACGCACTCGCGCACGGCTCAGGGAAGCGTTCCTCCGCTCACCGGGGAGCAGAGCCGGCGAGGTCGCCACGCTGGTGACCCGCGGCGTGCACGACGTGACGCCGTACGTCGTCGGGTACCTGCCCATGCGGGTCCTGGCCGTGGCGGTGCCGCCGGCGGTCGTCGCACGACTGGCGTTCGCCGATCTGACGGCCGCGGTGACGATCCTCGTGACGCTGCCGTTGATCCCGGTCTTCGGTGCGCTGGTCGGCGCGCACACCCGTGAGCGGACGGCTCGCCAGTGGGACGCGCTCGCCACCCTGGGCGGGCATTTCCTCGACGTGGTCAAGGGAATCGGGACGCTGCGGGCGTTCGGCAGGGCGCAGGCGCAGTCCACGACGGTCCGCGAGCTGGCCGCGCGGCACAGGACCGAGACGATGTCGGCGCTGCGGGTCGCGTTCCTGTCGGCGTTCGTGCTGGAGCTGGTGGCGACGATGTCCGTGGCCCTGGTCGCCGTGCCGGTCGGGCTGAGGCTGCTGGGCGGCGGAGTGCCGCTGCACACCGCGCTTCTCGTGCTCTTGCTGGCCCCGGAGGCGTTCCTGCCGCTGCGAGCCGCCGGTGCGCAGTTCCACGCGAGCGCTCAGGGCCGTGAAGTGCTCGCCGGACTCCCCGTCGCCACCGGGCACACAGGCCAGGAACCACCGGACCTCAGTCAGGCCGAGATCGTGTTCGAGAACGTCTCGGTGCGCAGCCTCGACGACTTCTCACTGCGGATCCGGCCGGGCGAACGGATCGCTCTGGTCGGCCCGAGTGGCGCGGGCAAGAGCACGGTTCTAGGGCTGCTGCTGGGTTTCGTGCGGCCGGACCGCGGCCGCGTGCTCGTCGGCGGCGTCGACCTGGCCGAGATCGACAGGACGAAGTGGCTGGAGGCGCTGGCGTGGGTGCCGCAACGACCGACGCTCGTCCCGGCGAACCTCTCGTCCGGCGAACAGCAACGGGTCGCGCTGGCCAAGGCGCTGGAACGGCAGCGGGCAGGGCTCTTCCTGCTCGACGAACCCACCGCGCACCTCGACGCGGAGACCGAGTCCCTGGTGCTCGCCGCGGCCAGGGAGTTCACCCGGGGGAGGACCGCCGTGATCGTCGCGCACAGGCCGGCGCTGCTGACCGAGGTCGACAGGGTGGTGACGGTGTGAGACTCGCGATCCTCGTGGGCGTGCTGGCCGAACTGGCGGGCGTCGGACTCACCGCCACGGCGACCTGGCTGATCATGCGCGCCGCCGGGCATCCTCCGATGCAGGCGCTGACCGTGGCGATCGTCGCGGTCCGCACGCTGGCCCTCGCCAAGGGCGCTCTGCGCTACCTCGAACGCCTGACCAGCCACGAGGCCGTGCTCAGCGAGGCCGTCGAGCTGCGCGGCCGGGTCTACGACGACCTCGTGCACCGCAGGCACATCCCCTCCGGCACGGCGTTGACCCGCATCGTCACGAACGTCGACCAGCACCTCGACACCAAGCTCCGCACGACCCTGCCGTGGATCACCGCGGCGCTCGTCAGCGCCGTCGTCGTGGTCGCCTCCGGCTTCTCGTTGCCGCTCATCGCCGGTCTGCTGATCACCCTCGCCCTGCTCCCCTGGCTCGCGCTGCGCAAGCCGCAGGACCTCACGCCGTTGCGCGCCAGACTGACCGAACAAACCACCGAACTGGTGCACAGCAAGGAAGAACTGATCGCCTACGGCCTGTTCGACGACAAGGTCTCCGAAGCCACCGCGACCGCGAAGACCTTGTCCCGCAAGGAACGCACCCGCGACCTCACCCCGTTGGCGATCGCCGTGCAGTTCGGCACGGCACTGCTCCTGCTCGCCCAGGGCGAGCCCGCATGGCTGGTCATGGCCGCCATCGCGACGTTCGAGATCACGATCCCGCTGGCCGCGACGACCAGGCACACCCCGGAACCCACCGACGAACCGGAGCCGCCTCACCTCACGGAAACCCCTGTGCTGCAAGGCAAAACGGCGATCGTCGGCCCGAGCGGCGCGGGCAAGACCACGTTGCTCAACGCCATCGCCCACCAGCTCGAACCGAGCAAGGGCGCGCTCGCCGACGCCCACGTCTTCCACACCACGGTCCGCACCAACGTCCTGCTGGCCAAGCCCGACGCCACCCAGGACGAGCTCGACCGGGCAGCGCGGATCACCGAGCTGGACCTCGGCTGGGACCAGGTCGTCGGCGAGCGCGGCGAGGAGATCTCCGGCGGTCAGCGGCAGCGCCTGGTCCTGACCAGGTCGGTGCTGGCCCGCCCCGAGGTCCTGCTCCTCGACGAGCCGACGGAGGGACTCGACCCCGAGCAGGCGGATCGCGTGCTCGCCGCGGTCCTCGGCCACTGCCAGGGCACCGCGCTGGTCGTGACCCACCGCGGGGAACAGCTAGCGCTCTTCGACCACGTGCGTCATCGGGGGCCGATCGGCCACGAGGACGTCGGTCGAGTCGGGTAGCCACTCGCCGCCGACCTGCACGAACTGCGTCAGCGGCCCGGCGTCGGCGGACACACCGCACCGGGCCAGCGCCGTTCCCATGATCTGCGAGGACATCACGCCGAGCTGCAGCAACGACCGGTTGCGGTGCTTGCGGACACCGAGGTTCACCTGGGCCAGCGCGGACAGCCCGTGGATCCGGTGCACGTCCAGCAGCAGCCCGATCTCCACGCCGTACCCGGCCGCGAACGGGACGGACTCCAAGAAGGACCGGGTCGCCGCGTACTCACCGCCGAGCGGTTGCACCACACCGGACAGCTCCGGCCGCAACGTGTTCAGCAACGGTCGCGCCACCAACTCGGTCACCCGGCCGCCGCCGCCGCTCTCCAGCCGCAACGGCCGCCGGTAGAACCCTTTCACCAGGTGCACGTCGGCGTCGAGCAGCAACGGTCCGAGCAACGCCGTGACGAACGCCGTCTCGGGTTCCACCAGATCGGAGTCCAGGAAGACGACCAGATCACCGGTGGTCGCCGCCAGCGACCGCCACAGCACCTCGCCCTTGCCGGGCAGCGGTTCCAGCCACGGCACCACGTCGGAGCGCAACACCACCCGCGCTCCCGCGGCTGCGGCGACCTCGACGGTCCGGTCGGTCGACCCGGAGTCCATCACCACGAGCTCGTCGACGAGCGTCCCGAGCAACGGCCGGACCACGGAGACGACGTCGCCGACGGTCTCCTCCTCGTTCAACGCGGGCAGCACCACCGACACCGTGCGGCCGCGCTTCAACGCGACCAGTTCGGCGGGCGTCCACGACGGCTGCTGCCAGGTGTGCGAGGAGAACCAGGCTTCGACGGCGGGCAGCATCAGGCCAGCGCCCGCACCGCTCGGGCCGGCGGACGGGTGCCCGTCACACTCGCGACCATCTCCACGACCTTCCTCGCCTGCCGCACGTTCGACGCGCGGACGGCACGTGCTCCGGACATCGCGGCCACTGTCGCAGCCGCGAGGGTGAAGTCCTCGTCCCCTGAGGGGATCGTCACCGCGTCCACCGCCTCGCCGAGCGGCGGCAGTTCCAGCTCGCCGTCGAACTCGATCACGTCCGCGCCGTCGGCGACAGCCTGCGCCACCGCGTCCGCGCTGGTCAGGCAGGCGATCACCAGCACGCGGTCGGTCGGCAGCTCACTGACGCGGAATCGGTTCACACCATCCAGCCTAGACAGTGACCTGACTCACAGCCTCTTGCTACCCACGAGTAGCAACCTGCTTAACTCCTGGGTAACAACCCTGTGTGATCTACGTCATGGTCAAGGAGGACCAGCGTGCGACGATCACTTGTTCTGATCTTGGCACTCCTCACCACCCTGCTCGGTGCCCCGGCCGCCCTCGCGGCTCCCGGACACCAGATCTCCTACGAGTCCATCCCCGGCGTCGGCGGCACCGCCCTGAAGGCCTTCGTCGTCGAGCCGACCGGGATCGGCGGCGGCCCGTTCCCGCTGCTCGTCATGCCGTCCAGCTGGGCGGTTCCGAACATCGAGTACGTCGGCGCCGCCGCCAAGCTCGCCAAGGAGTCCGGCTACGTCGTGGTCAGCTACACCAGCCGCGGCTTCTGGGACTCCGGCGGCGAGATCGACATCGCCGGGCCCGACACCGTCGGTGACGTCAGCCTGGTCATCGACTGGGCCATCGCGAACGCCCACGCCGACGGCGCCAAGGTCGGCGTCGCCGGGATCTCCTACGGCGCCGGGCAGTCGTTGCTCGCCGCCGCCACCGACAAGCGCGTCAAGGCCGCGGCGGCGCTGAGCACGTGGACCGACCTCGCCCGGTCGCTCTACCCGAACAGCACCGTGAACAAGCAGGCCGTCGAGGTCCTGCTGGCCGCGGGACACGCCACCGGACGTCCGGGACCCGTCCTGGACGAAGCGGAGGACGCCTACCGCGACGGCAGGTTCTCCGAGGTCGTGCCGATCTCCGCCGGCCGCTCGGCCGCGTCGAGGATCGACGAGATCAACGCCAACGGCACCGCGATCATGATCGGCAACGCCTGGAACGACGGCATGTTCGCGCCGGGCCAGGTCGCGGACTTCTACGGCAGGCTCACCGGCCCCAAGCGGCTCATGCTCTCACCGGGCGACCACGCCACCGCCGAGCTCTTCGGCGCGGCAGGGCTGCCCAACGAGATCTGGGAGTCCGTCGGCCGCTGGTTCGACCGCTACGTCAAGGGCACGCCCAACGGCATCGACGCCGAACCGCCGGTGCAGCTCAAGCCCAACAACGGTGGCGCGTGGAAGAAGTTCGGCGCGTGGCCGGAGGGCAACGCCGACACCGTCCAGCTCGGAGGCAGCCGGATCACCGCCGGCTGGAACACCGTCGCCGACAGCGGCACGATCCTGCTCTCCGGTGCGCTGCAAGGGTTCCTGAACATCCCCACCGGGGTCTCGCTACCGCTCGTCGACCGCAACGTCGCCGGCGTGTGGAGCGGGCCGCGGTACCCGAGCGGCGCGACCCTCGCAGGCACGCCGAAGCTCCGGTTGCAGGTCACGCCCAGCGCGGAGACGACCACGCTGTTCGCGTACCTGTACGAGGTCGGGCCGCTGGGCCTCGGCGCGCTGGTCACGCACAAACCGGTGAAGGTGACCGGCGCGGGCCGCGCGCAGACGCTCGACGTCGAGCTGGAGCCGACGGTGTGGAACGTCGGCGCGGGCAACCGGCTGGCGCTCGTGATCGACACGGTGGACCCGCGTTACCTGGCCGAATCCACGCGTGGCTCAACCGTCACCTTCGGACCGTCGAGCCTCACGGTTCCGAAGGCGTAAGAATGTCCGGGTGGACCTCACCCGGCAACAGGTGCTCCGCCACCGGATCCACCAGCACGAGCTGGACCGGCGGACCAGTGACGCGGCCGAGCTGGCGGTGTTGTCCCTGGGCGTCCAGGACAACACCTCCGGCTCCGCGCTGCTGAGCTTCGCCGCCCGCCTGGCCGAGCCGGAGGTGGACGACTTCGTCCTGACCTGGTCCGTGCGCGGTGCCCCGCACCTGCACCGGGCCGGTGAGCTGAAGGCGTTCGCCCGTGCGCTGTGGCCGTGGAGCGATGCCGACGCACGAGCGCGCGCCTCCCGCCCGAAGGTCGACGACGTGCTGGACTCGTTGCGGCACATCGCGACGGCCATGCGGTCGATCGTCACGAAGCCGATGACCAAGGGCGAGGTGAGCGCGGCGCTGACCCCGTTGGCGCCCAAGCAGACGATCGAGGCCTGTCGCGGCTGCGAGACCGAGCACGTCAGCGACCCGATCTTCCGCCTCGGCGCGCTCCCGGCGGGTCTGCGGATCCTGCCGGAGTGCAAGACCGTGACGTTCGAACGCGTCCACGGCTGGCCGGGCGTGCCGCGCAAGACCGCGGGCTTCGCCGAGCTGGTCCACCGGTACCTGACGCTGCACGGCCCCGCCGGACCGTCCGAAGTGGCCGGTTACTTCGGCACCACGCTGCGCGAGATGAAGAAGCAGTGGCCGTCGGAAGGACTGGTCGAGGTCACCGTCGAGGGCAGGAAGGCGTGGCTGCCGGAGGACGTGGAGATCGTCGACGCCGACCCGCCGGACGTCCGCCTGCTCCCGCCGACCGACCCGTACCTGCAGGCCCGTGACCGCGACCTGCTGCTGCCGGACAAGGCCGCGCAGAGGGACGTCTTCCGCGTGCTCGGCCGGCGCGGGGCGGTCCTGGTGGACGGCGAGATCGCGGGCTCCTGGCAGGGCAGGGTGGTGTCCGGCAAGCGGTTCGAGGTGACGGCGACGCCGTACCGCCCGCTGCCGGATCTCCTGCCGGAGGCCCGGTTCCTGGCTCAGGCCAAGGGACTAGACGACGCAAGCGTCAAGAGCGGCTGACACGTCGTCCGTCACGACGAGCGAGCTCAACGCGGCGTGCGAGACGAAACCCTTGTCCCGCAGCTCGGTCAGCCACTCGACGAGTCCCTTGTAGTGGTTGTCGACGTCGAGCAGCACGACCGGCTTGGCGTGCATGCCCAGCACACCGGCCGTCCAGACCTCGAAGAACTCCTCCGCCGTCCCGATGCCACCGGGCAGCGTGAGGAACGCGTCGGCCTTGTCGTCCATCATCTTCTTGCGCTCGCGCATGGTGTCGACGACGTGCAGCTCCGTCGACGCGCGGTCGGCGATCTCCCTGGTGGCCAGCCCCTTCGGGATGACACCGTAGGTGTGCGCACCGCCGGCGCGCGCCTCCCGCGCCACCGCGCCCATCATCGACGTCTGCCCGCCACCCCACACGAGGTGCCAGCCGCGAACGGCGATCTGACGCCCCACCTCGGCGGCGAGGTCGACGTAGCTCTGCGGGACCGTCGCGAGACTTCCGCAGTACACAGCGATGTACATCAGTGCGTGTCCGCCCATGCCTGGTGCGCTTCCTTGACCACGCGCACAGCGTCCTCGATGTCGTCGGTGAGGTGCAGCAGAGCGAGGTCCTTCTCGCCGACCTTGCCGCCTTCCAGCACCGACGCCTTGATCCAGTCGTAGAGACCCTGCCAGTACTGCTTCCCGAACAGCACGACCGGGAACTTCGTGACCTTCTTCGTCTGCACCAGCGTCAACGCCTCGAACAGCTCGTCGAGCGTGCCGAACCCGCCAGGCAGGCAGATGAAGGCCTGCGAGTACTTGATGAACATCGTCTTGCGCACGAAGAAGTACCGGAAGTTCAGCCCGAGGTCGACCCACGGGGTGAGCCCCTGCTCGAACGGCAGCTCGATGCCGAGCCCGATCGAGAACCCACCGGCCTCCGAACACCCGCGGTTGACCGCCTCCATCGCGCCGGGCCCACCACCGGTGATGGTCGCGAACCCCGCCTGCGCCAGCGCGGCACCGAGGTCGCGCCCGATCTGGTACTCGGGATGGTCCCGCCCGGTCCGCGCGGACCCGAACACCGTGACAGCACTGGGCACCTCGGCCAGCGCACCGAAACCCTCGACGAACTCGGCCTGGATCCGCAGCACCCGCCACGGATCGGTGTGCACCCAGTCCGTGTGACCACGGGAGTCCAGCAGCCGCTGGTCCGTGGTGGTGAGCTCGTCCCTGCGCCCCCGGCGCAGGACGACGGGACCACGCTGCTTCTCCTGCGGGCGCTCGTCCACGACGCCGTTCTTCTCTTCCGTCATCACTGAGATGGTAGTGATCAGTCCAGCAGAAATCGCTTAAGCACGTCGAAACACCCGGTGATCTGCCGGACCTCCACGTGCTCCTCCTGCGTGTGCGCCAACGTGGGATCGCCGGGCCCGAAGTTGACCGCGGGCATCCCCAAAGCGGCGAACCGAGCCACGTCCGTCCACCCCAGCTTGGCCACCGGCGTCCCTCCAGCGGCAGCGATGAGCTCCTGCGCGGCAGGCGCACCGAGCCCCGGCAACGCACCGGCCGCGAAGTCCGTGACCACGACGTCAAAGCCTTCGAACACCTCACGCAGGTGCCGCTCAGCGTCCTCCACGGAACGATCGGGAGCGAACCGGTGGTTGACGGTGAGCACGGCCTCGTCGGGCACGACGTTGCCGGCGACCCCACCGCTGATCTTCACGGCCTGCAGCCCCTCGTGGTACCGGCACCCGTCGATCTCGGGCTGACGAGGCACGTACGCCTCCAGCCGCCGCAACGCCTCCCCCAGCCCGTGGATGGCGTTGCGCCCCATCCAGGCCCGAGCGGTGTGAGCACGCTTCCCCAGGGTCCGGATCTCGATCCGCATGGTCCCCTGACACCCGGCTTCGACAGTCCCGTTGGACGGCTCGCACACGATCGCGAGGTCCCCGCGCAACCACTCCTCCGACTCGCGCTGGATGCGAGTGAGCCCGTTGCGCTCAGCCTCGATCTCCTCGCAGTCGTAGAAGACGAACGTCAAGTCGTGCCGAGCCTCCCGGCTGAGAGCAGCGACAGCCAGCATGACGGCGTCGCCCCCCTTCATGTCGACAGTCCCACACCCGTGCAAGACGTCCCCTTCACGCCGGCCGGGGAAGTTCTGGTTGATCGGCACGGTGTCGAGGTGCCCGGCAAGCACGACCCGCCGATCCCGCCCCAGCCCGGTGCGAGCCAGCACGGAGTTCCCCGAACGGGTGATCTCCAGATGAGGCGCGTGCACCCGCAACGACCGCTCGACGAGATCCGCGATCTCCGCCTCCTCCCCGGACACGCTGCGAACATCCACAAGCGCGGCAGTCAGGTCGACAGGATCAGCGAAGAGGTCAAGGGTGTCGGACACGAGCACACCCTACCCAGCCGGCTTGGGCACTAGACCGTTCAGCGGATACCGTGCGCAGCGTGATCAAGCGCACACTCCTGGTCATCACCCTGCTGCTGACGACCACAGCCTGCGGCGACCCCCAAGCAGCGTGCGAAGTGCACTGCGGCGAGATCCGCACCTTGTTCACCGCCCCCTGCGGCTCCCAGCACAGCGGCACCCCAGCGGAGTGCGCGGCCTGGGTGGACGAGGTCGGCACCATGACCAACACCCTCATCAACGCGCTACACGGCAAACACGTCCAACAGGACGTGAGCGAAGTCCTCCCCCGCCTGAAAGCCGCGACGAACGACTTCGAAGAGCACCAGTGCGGAGAAGTGCAGGTGGACAACGCCGAAAGCACAGACGCCCGCCAGTCGAAGTGCAACGAGGCCCTGATAGCGACAAGGGGCGACCTGGGAACGCTGTACTTCTCGGCAGACGTACCGGACTGAAACGCACGCGACGGCGAAACCGAGCCGCTCTTCACAAAGCCGCCTGGTGGGGTGGTCCTTGATCAGCTGACGGGGTCCGGGGCGGAGCCCCGCGCACCGAACAACCATCGGACTAGGCTCACCCTGGTGAGCACCGCATACGGCATCGGCCTGGCCACAGTGACCCCGGACGGCACCGTCCTAGACACCTGGTACCCGTCCCCAGTCCTGGAAGACGCAGGCGATCTGGGCACGACCCGCCTGTCGTCAGCGGAGATCGCGATTTCCCTGGGAGAAGCAGCAGCGAAACTCCTGGGCGAAGACCCAGAACGAGACGTAGAGGTAGTAGGCGTCCGAGTAGCAATCGACCTGGACGAAGCACCGAAATCGACCTACGACGTCTGGCTGAGGCTGCACCTGCTGAGCCACCGCCTGATCAAGCCCCACGGCGCGAACCTGGACGGAATGTTCGGCCTGCTGACGAACGTCGTGTGGACCAACCACGGCCCCTGCGCCGTGAACGGCTTCGAACAAACCCGCACCCGCCTCCGCCCAAGGGGCCCGGTAACGGTCTACTCGATCGACAAGTTCCCCAGGATGGTCGACTACGTGGTCCCCGAGGGCGTCCGGATCGGCGACGCGGACCGCGTCCGCCTGGGCGCCCACCTGGCAGCGGGCACCACGGTCATGCACGAGGGCTTCGTCAACTTCAACGCCGGCACCCTCGGCAGCTCCATGGTCGAGGGACGGATCTCCGGCGGAGTGGTGGTCGGCGACGGCTCCGACGTGGGCGGCGGCGCCTCGATCATGGGCACCCTCTCCGGGGGCGGCAAGCAGGTCATCAGCATCGGCGAGCGCTGCCTGCTGGGGGCCAACTCCGGCCTCGGCATCTCCCTGGGCGACGACTGCGTGGTCGAGGCGGGTCTCTACATCACCGCGGGCACCAAGGTGACCGGTCCCGGCGGCGAGGTCGTCAAGGCCGTCGAGCTGAGCGGCCAGTCGAACCTGCTGTTCATCAGGGACTCCGTCACGGGAACGGTGCTGGTGAAGCCCCGCAAGGGCACCGGCGTGGAGCTCAACGCCGCGTTGCACGCGAACGACTGAGCGACGAGCTCCTCCAGAGGGGGAGCTCGGTGTCCGGGGCCCGGTCTGCGCAGGCAGGCTGGGCCCGTACCGTCTTCAGGGCCGGCTCGAGGAGGTGCACGTGCTGAAACAGCGTCTTGAGCTGAACGCTCGCGCCGCGATCGAGCGTGCCCTGCAAGGGGCGCAGTCGGAGGACTCCTTCGTGGAGTTCAAGACCCAGTGGCCGATCGACCACGGCAAGGCCGCACGGCAGATCGCCGCGCTCTGCAACGCCGCCCGCGGGTCCGAGGCGATGTGGATCGTCGGCGTCGACGAGAAGGGCCGGTACGTCAAGGGCGCGCCGGCCGAGGAGCTCTCCGCGTGGTGGCCGAAGGTCGAGAGCCACTTCGACGGCGT
Source organism: Lentzea sp. (assembly GCF_035525475.1). Classification (GTDB taxonomy): domain Bacteria; phylum Actinomycetota; class Actinomycetes; order Mycobacteriales; family Pseudonocardiaceae; genus Lentzea. The sequence continues at coordinate 26,387 of NZ_DATLEC010000113.1, forward strand.
CGCGCCGGGGCTCACGACCGTCGCGTTCGACTGGGCTCCCCGCAGGACGGTCGTCGTCCTGAGCCTGCAGACGGACAACGCGCCGTACGTGTTCGTCACGAAGAAGGAGCCGTACAGCAGGGAGATCCCCTGGCGCTCCGGCGAGCGCACGCGCAGTGCCCGCCGCGGCGAGGTGCTGGAACTGCTGGTGCCCAAGCTGGACATGCCCGGCTGGGAGTTCGTCAGCGCCCGCGCCACGCTCAGCCAGCACTCGCCGACGCTGCGGTTCGAGGGCGACCTCTACCTGGAGACGAACCAGCCGCTCTCGCTGCCGCACCACCGTTGCCACTCGTACGCGACGTACGGGCTCGACAGCGAGACGGTCGACCTGGCGTTCAGCTTCCGCACGAACACGCGGGACGTGCGGGCGGTCGAGCGCGTCGTGCGGGTCGCGGAACCGGCCGTGCTCCACGTCAGCGCGGACGCCGACGTGGAGCTGGAGGCGTTCTCCGACCTCTGGGACCTGCACTGGCACCTCGTGCTGGGCCTCGGCCTGAGCGGCGATGAGATCAGCACGTCGATCCGGCTCACGACCGACGCCGTGCCGCCCAACCAGTTCACCCGCAGGGTCTGGTCGGCGCTCAAGCCCTGAGGATCAGGCCTTGAGGCGTTCGGCGGCCGCGGCGATCCGCTCGTCCGTGGCGGTCAGCGCGATCCGCACGTGCTGGGCGCCGGCCGGTCCGTAGAACGTGCCGGGAGCGGCGAGGATCCCGCGGTCGGCCAGCCAGGAGATCGTCTCCCAGGCGTCCTCCCCGCGCGACGACCACAGGTAGAGCCCCGCCTCCGAGTGCGACACGGTGAACCCGGCCGCCTCCAGCGCCGGCTTGAGCACCTCACGGCGGGCGAGGTATTGCGACCGCTGCTCGGCGACGTGGGAGTCGTCCTCCAGCGCCGCCCGCATGGCCTCCTGCACCGGCCTGGGCACGATCATCCCGGCGTGCTTGCGCAGCTCCAGCAGACCCGAGATCAGCTCGGGGTCACCGGTGACGAACCCGGCCCGGTACCCGGCCAGCGACGACGACTTCGACAGCGAGTGCACGGCGAGCACGCCGTCGAAGGAGTCCACGACGGACGGGTGCAGCACCGACACCGGCGAGGCGTCGTCCCACGGCAGAGCGAGGTAGCACTCGTCCGACGCGACGACGGCCCCGACCTCGCGGGCCGCGGCGACGGCGTCGCGCAGCTGCGCGGCCGACAACACGCGTCCCGTCGGGTTCGACGGTGAGTTCAGCCACACCAGCCGGGTACCGGCGGGTGGGGACTCCCCGTCGTCCAGACGCACGACCGAGGCACCCGCCAGCAGCGCGCCCACCTCGTAGGTGGGGTACGCCACGGACGGCACGGCCACGACGTCACCGGGCCCGACGCCGAGCAGGGTGGGCAGCCACGCCACGAGCTCCTTGGAGCCGATGGTGGGCAGCACCGCCTCGGCGAACAGCCCGACGACCCCGTACCGGCGCTCCACCGCGGCGACGAAGGCCGCACGCAGTTCTGGGGTGCCGTGGGTGGTCGGGTAGCCGGGGACGTCCGCGACGGACGACAGCGCGGACTGGATCACCGCGGGAACCGGGTCGACAGGGGTGCCGACCGACAGGTCGACCACACCACCGGGGTGCTTGCGCGCCTTGGCGGCGTGGCCGGCCAGCGAGTCCCACGGGAAGTCCGGCAGGGCCGGACCTCGGCGTTGGATGATCAATGCCCCTCAGCCTGCGGTGCGAGCACCTTCACGAACTCCGGGTCGGCGCTGACCTTGCCGACCTTGGAGGCGCCACCGGGCGAGCCGAGCTCGTTGAAGAAGTCGACGTTCGCCTTGGTGTAGTCCTTCCACTCGTCGGGGACGTCGTCCTCGTAGTAGATGGCTTCCACCGGGCACACGGGTTCGCACGCGCCACAGTCCACACACTCGTCGGGGTGGATGTAGAGCATCCGGTCGCCTTCGTAGATGCAGTCGACAGGGCACTCTTCGATGCACGCCTTGTCGAGCAGGTCCACGCACGGCTGGGCGATCACATAAGTCACTGCGCTCTCCAACTTCATCTGGTCACACCGCGCAAGCCGGAGAGTACGCGGCACGTTCGAGTATCACCCGGTCAGGCTTGCCTTAGCTGCACGGTGTGCCACGTCACAACTCCTGCGGACAAAATCACTTTCCAACCTAGTCAGGATGAACGCGTGCACACCGTGGACGATCTGGAAACACTCTGCGCCCGAGCATGGCCCGCCCTGGCAGAAGTTCCGCTCGGAGACTGGTTGATGCGCGCTGCCGACGGCTTCACCGGCCGCGCCAACAGCACGCTGACCTGCGGCGATCCCGGCACGTCCATTCCTCGGGCGCTGAGCACCGTGGAAGGGTTCGCACGCGATCACGGCATCAAACCCACGGCCCACGTGGTCAAGGGCTCCGTGCACGAGCGGGCGATCGAGGCGGCGGGCTGGCGGGTCGACCTCGACCATCCCGGCGGTGCGGAGTCGCAGGTCATGACCGGTCCGCTGGAGAAGTTCGCCGAGGGCGTGGCCGTGAGCCGTGATCTTCCCGGATGGTGGGACATGACGGCCGGATCCGAGGTGACCGCCGCCCAGCGGCACGTGCTCGGCAGCGGCGGCGACGTCTGCTTCGCGAGCCTCACCGAGCGGGACCGCGGAAACGACCCCGAGAACGTCACCGTGATCGCGGCTGTGCGGGGCGCCGTCGTCGAGGACGTCCTGCACGTCGCCCGCCTGGCCGTGCGGCCGTCACACCGCCGTCAGGGCCTCGCACGGCGGCTCATGGGCGAGCTGGCGGGCTGGGGGCTGGAGCAGGGCGCCACGACGTGCGCGCTGCAGGTCGCCGAGCACAACGAGGCGGCGATCAGGTTGTACGAGGACCTCGGCTGCGCCGAGCACCACCGCTACCGCTACTGGGTGCCGGCGGTCTCGTAGAGGCCGGGCCGGTTGGCGGCGTTGCGCGCCATCACGGCCCCCACGGCCACCGCACCCGTCAACGCGCCACCGGCGAGCAGCAGCAGACCGCGCCAGTCCTGCAGCAGCACGATGGTCTCCCTCGTGCTGCCCGGCTCGAAGTAGCCGAACACCATCAGCGTGAGGAACCACACGATCAACGGCAGCGCGGCGGTGAGCACGCGCTCCGACAGCGAGGCCGCCCACGACACCAGCAGGGGCATGGTCAGGGCGGCCACCGCGATCACGACGGGGAACGGGAAGTCCCCCAGCTCCGGCAGCAGCGTGCCGTCGAAGCGCAGGGGCAGGTACATCGTCTCGAGCACGGCGAGCACCGCTGCCTCGACGCACAGGAGCAGCAGGAGGAGTACTCGCGCGCTACCGGTCACCCAGTCCTCCGAAAAGATCTGTCTCCGCTCCGGCACCCGAGCCCTTCGCGAGCACGTAGTACTCGGCACCGACCAGCGGCTGCGCGATGTCGTTCGACAAGGCGTACCCGCCGTCCCACACACTGACCTGCGTCGAGTGTGCACGCAAAGCACGCCGCTTGGCCGTCAGGTGCTCGGCCACGTCGACAACCGTTGTGATCTCTTCATCCGGCGTCACCGGCAGCTCGCCGGGTTCGGGCAGCCGGAACGACTCGGGCACGTTCTCCAGACCCTCGACGCCGGCGTTCGTGGCGTCGCGGGACGTCACGGCGTAGAAGACCCGTTCGACGTCGGAGATCCCGGCACACGCGGCCATCGTGATCTCGTGCGCCCGGATGTGGTCCGGGTGCCCGTAGCCGCCGAACGCGTCGTAGCTCACGACGACCTGCGGCTTGACCTCGCGCAGGATCTCGGCGAGCTGGGCGGTCTGCTCGTCGAGGGCTCCCTGGACGAACGCGCGCGGGTGCGCGTTGGACGGCACGTCGACCATGCCGGAGTCACGCCATCTGCCGATGCCGCCGAGGAACCGGTGGTCCGTCACGCCGAGCGCGGCGCAGGCCGACCTCAGCTCGCCGACGCGGTACCCGCCCAGCTGGTCGGCCTCGGAGGCCGCGAGACGGGCCAGGGCGGGCGGGATGATCTCGCCCTCTTCCCCCAGCGTGCAGGTGACGACGGTGACGTGCGCGCCGGCCGAGGCGTAGCGCGCGATGGTGCCGCCGGTCCAGAGACTCTCGTCGTCCGGGTGGGCGTGCACGAAGAGCAACCGTGGTGGGGCAGTCAGCGTCACCGGAAAAGAGTAAAGGCCGCCTTCATCGGATGATAAAGGCGGCCTTTGCTAATGACCTCAGTCACGCGGTGGTGCTTTACACCACTGCGCGTTCTTCGGCGAAGTGGCACGCGGACAGGGTTCCGTCCGGTCCGCCTCGCCGTTCCAGCTTCGGTTCTTCGGTGGCGCAGATGTCCTGCGCCTTCCAGCACCGGGTGCGGAAGCGGCACCCCGACGGCGGGTTGACCGGCGACGGCACGTCACCCGTCAGCACGATCCGCTGCCGTTGCCGTTCCTTCTTGGGGTCCGGCATCGGCACCGCGGACAGCAGCGCCTGCGTGTACGGGTGCATCGGCCTGGTGTAGATCGCCTCGCGCTCGCCCATCTCGATGATCTTGCCGAGGTACATGACCGCGACCCGGTCCGAGATGTGCCGCACGACGGAGAGGTCGTGCGCGACGAACAGGTAGGCGAGCCCGAGCCGTTCCTGCAGCTCCTCCAGCAGGTTCACGACACCGGCCTGCACCGAGACGTCCAAAGCGGACACCGGCTCGTCCAGCACCAGGAACCGCGGGTTCAGCGCCAGGGCGCGCGCGATGCCGATGCGTTGCCGCTGACCGCCGGAGAACTCGTGCGGGTAGCGGTTGCGGTGCTCGGGGTTCAGGCCGACGAGCTCCAGCAGCTCGTTGACCCTGCGCTGCACGCCGCCTTCGACACCGTGGATCTGCAGGGGCTCCGCGATGATGTCGTTGACCTGCCACTTGGGGTTCAGCGACGCGTACGGGTCCTGGAAGACGATCTGGATGTCCTTGCGCAACGGCCGCAGCTGCTTGGCGCTCATGGACGTGAGCTCGCGGCCGTCGAACTTCACCGAGCCCGAGGTCGGCTTGTGCAGTTGCAGGATCGCGCGCCCGGTCGTGGACTTGCCGCAGCCGGACTCGCCGACCAGGCCGAGCGTCTCGCCGGGGTGCAGCGTGAACGACACGCCGGACACGGCCTGCACCGTGCCGACGTTGCGCGGGATGATCCCCTTGCCGCGCACGGGGAACTCCTTGACGAGGTCGGTGACCTCCAGCAGTGGAGCGGTCACTTCGACTCCTCATCCGTGATCAGAGAACCGTGCACGGCGGTCACCTCGAGCGACTCGTCGGGGTTGGCCGCGGCGAACACCGCCGGGTTCTCCACCGTGCCGATCTCGTCGTGCAGGAACAGCCTCTGCGGCTGCTCGACGGTCGCGAGGTGCTCCCAGCGGTGGCACCGCGTCGTGTGGTTCGGCGTGCCGGCCTCCTCCAGCTCCGGCTCCCACTCGTGGCACACGTCGGCGACGAGGGGGCAGCGCGGCGAGAAGGAACAGCCGGTCGGCAGGTTCACGAGCGACGGCGGCGCGCCCTTGATCGGGGTGAGCCGCTTGCCCAGCGTCGCCGGGTTCGGCACGGAGCCGAGGAGCCCGACGGTGTAGGGCATCCGCGGCCGTTCGAAGACGTCGTCGACGGGGCCGGACTCGACCACCGTGCCGCCGTACATCACCTGCACGCGGTTGACCATGCCCGCGACCACGCCGAGGTCGTGCGTGATCATGACGATCGCCGCGTCGGTCTCGGACTGCAGGCGGAGCATGGTGTCGAGGATCTGCGCCTGCACCGTCACGTCGAGCGCGGTGGTCGGCTCGTCGGCGATGATCACGCTCGGGTCGTTGATGATCGCCATCGCGATCACCACGCGCTGCCGCATGCCGCCGGAGAACTCGTGCGGGTACTGGCTCGCGCGCTTGTCCGGCTGCGGGATGCCGACGAGCTCCAGCGCCTCGACCGCCTTGGCCCACGCCGCCTTCTTGGAGACGTCGTGGTGCGCGCGGTAGGTCTCGGCGAGCTGCCACCCCACGGTGTAGACGGGGTTCAGCGACGTCATCGGGTCCTGGAAGATCATCGCGATGTGCTTGCTGCGGAACGGCTGCATCTGCTTGTAGGTGCGGCCGTTCAGCTCCTCGCCGCGGTAGCGGATCGAGCCTTCGATGATCGCGTTCTTGGGCAGCAGACCCATGATCGCCATGGAGGACACGGACTTGCCGGAGCCCGACTCGCCGACGATGCCGAGCACGTCGCCGGCGTTGAGGTCGAACGAGACGTTGCGCACGGCGCGGACGTCGCCGTCGTCGGTCGGGAACGTGACCGACAGGTCCTTGACCGAGAGCAGTGGCGCGGTGGTTGCGGAGGGCAGGAAGTCCTCCGACAGTTCGGAAGCGGAAGTCATCAGGCACGCACCTTCGTCTGCCTCGGGTCGAACGCGTCGCGCAGGCCGTCACCGATGAAGTTGACGGCGAGGGAGAGCGACACGAGCACGATGAACGGACCCCAGAACAGCCACGGCCGGTTCAGGAACTGCCCGTAGTTCTCGAGCACGATCACGCCGAGCGACGTGTCCGGGGGCTGGACTCCCAGTCCCAGGAACGACAGCGCGGCCTCGGTGAGCACCGCGGACGCGATCGCCAGCGTGGCGTTCACCGTGATGCTGCCGATCATATTCGGCACGAGGTGCTTGAAGATGATGCGCGAGGTGGAGGCGCCGCAGGCACGCGCCGCCTCGACGAACTCGCGCTGTGCCAGGGAAAGCGTCTCGCCGCGCGTGATGCGGGCGATCTGCATCCAGGCGAACGCGGCGAGCACCAGCGCGACGACGTACCAGCTGCCGGAGAACCCCTTGACGACGATCGCGGCGACCGCGATCTGCGGGATGATCAGCAGCAGATCGACGAGACGCATCAGCGCCGTGTCGACGAAGCCGCGCAGATATCCGGCCAGCGCACCGAAGGTCACGCCGATGGCGGTGGCCAGCGCGGCCACGATCAGCGCGATCTGCAGCGAGTAGCCGGTGCCGCGCATGAGCAGCGCGAGCATGTCCTTGCCGACCTGGGTGGTGCCGAGCGGGTGGGTGCCGCTCATCGGCTGGTAGGACTTGCTGGTCACGTCCTCGAAGTCGTAGGTCCAGACGAACGGGCCCACGAACGCGAACAGGACGAGGAAGACGAAGACGCAGAGGCTCACCATCGCGAGCCGGTGGCGCAGGAAGCGCCGCATGACCAGCTGGCTCTGCGTGCGGGTCTTGGAGGCGTCGAACTCGTGGGAGTCGGACCGGGGAGCGCTGTTGACCACGCCGCCCTCGGACGCCATGTTGATGTTAGCCAAGGCGAATCCTCGGGTCGAGGACGCCGTACACGACGTCGGCGATCAGGTTGAACAGCACGATCAGGGTCGCGGTGACGGCGAGCCAGCCCATCAGCATCGGCGGGTCGAACTGCCGCACCGAGTTCACGAGCAGCGTGCCCATGCCGGCCCAGCCGAACACGGTCTCGGTGATGATCGCGCCGGACAGCACGGCGCCGAAGTTCAGCGAGAACAGCGTGGCGACGGGGATGAGCGCGTTGCGGAACGCGTGCCGGAAGATCACGCGGCCCTGCGAGATGCCCTTGGCCCGTGCGGTGCGCACGAAGTCGGAGTGCAGGATCTCCAGCATCGAGGCGCGTTCGAACCGGCTGTACGCGGCGAAGCTGATCAGCATCAGCGCGAGGGTCGGCAGCAGGAACGTACCGGTGTACTTGAAGATCACCTCGCCGAAGCTGCCGCTGAAGCCACCCGGTCTGGGACCGGCGGTGGTGAGCCAGCGGTCCAGCCCCATCGACTCCAGGACGTTGTTGAACTGGATGCCGTAGTTCTTCACGATGACCGCGACGCAGAAGATCGGCATCGAGAACATGAGGAACGCGGTGCTGGTGGCGAGGTAGTCGAAGATCGAGTACTGGCGCACGGCGGCGAGCACGCCGACCGAGACACCCAGTGTGAGAGCGAGGAGTTCGGCGCCGATGACGAGGCGTCCTGTGGTCCACAGCGCGTCGGTGACGGCCGGGTAGACAGCGGTCTTGGCCTGGCCGAGGGCGATGCTCTGGCCCCAGTCACCGGACAGGAAGTCGGTGAGCCAGTTCCAGTAGCGGACGACGACGGGCTGGTCGAGGCCCAGCGAGATCTCGGCGGCCTTGATGTCGGCTTCGGTGACACCGGGCCGGAATCGCATCTCCGCCAAGGGGTTTCCGGCGGTGGCGACGAGGACGTAACAGGCGAAGCTGCCGATCAGCAGGATGGGTACCGAGATCAGCAGGCGCCGGATGATGTAGCGGATCACGACGAGCTCCCTAGAGGGGGACAACCCGCTCGGGCGGGGCCGGACTCGTGGTCCGGCCCCGCCCGCTCAGGCGTTGCGCACTTCAGCTAGGCGATTACTTGGTCTGCCACTCGTTGGCGTTCCACAGCGCGCCGTAGTAGCTCTGGAAGTACACGCGGTCGAGTCCCTTGAAGGCCCACATGTTCGGCATCTGGAACAGCGGCAGCGAACCGTACGCGCCGGCCAGTGCCTCGTCCGCCTCTGACCAGTACTTGAGCGAGTCGGCGATCGCGGTCTGCGACACCGCCTGCTTCATGGCCTCGTCGGCCTTCGGCACGGTCAGGTTCTGCCAGTTCTGGCCACCGCCGGTCTCGTAAATCGACTTCTTGCCGCCCTTGAACGGCGAGCTCGACCACGCGAACAGCGCCACGTCGTAGTCACCGGCGGAGACGCGCTCGTCGAGGAAGTTCGGGTCGACGTCGTCCTTGATCTCGATGCCGGCTTCCTTGCACTGGCCCTGGATCAGCTCGACGGTCTGCTTGCGGCGCGGGATGTCGGTGTGGCTGATCCGGAAGGAGGCACGCGTGCCGCCCTTCGCGAACACGCCGTCGGCGCCCTGCGTCCAGCCCGCGTCGGAGAGGATCTTCTTGGCCGCGGCCGGGTCGCCCTTGGCCTTGTCGCCGTAGACGTCCTTGTAGCCCTCGTCGGTCGGGAAGAAGACCAGGCTGCCCATCGGCTTGGCGTCGGCCTGGACCTCGCTGATGAGCTTGTCGATGATGTCCTGGCGCTTGATGCACATGAAGAAGGCCTTGCGGATCTCTTCGTTGGACAGCACCGGGTTCTTCATCTGGATGTCGAGGTGCTCGAACGACAGGCCGGGGCCCGCGCCGAACGTGACGCCCTGGGCGTTGAGGCCCTTGAGCTTCGTGGCCGCGTTCGCGTCCGGCTGGGCGAAGGAGTTGACGGCGAGCTCACCGTTCTCCAGCGCCTGCGCCTGCGCGACGGGGTCCGGGATCGCCTTCAGGACGATCTTCGCGGGACCACCGGGCTTGCCGGCCCACTTGGGGTTGCGCTCCAGCGTCACCGACTGGTTCGGCTCGAAGCCGGTCAGCACGTAGGAACCCGCGCCGGGCATGAGCTCCTTGGTGAAGCCGTTCCACTTCTCGTTCCAGAAGTCGGCGGCCTTCTGGAGGTCGGCGGGGGCGCTGTCCTTGTTCAGCTTGGTGATGTCGGCGATGCCGGCGTTCTTCTCGAGGATGTGCGCCGGGAGGACGTCGTTGTTGAACATGTCCTCGTAGTCCGGGTACGGCGAGGAGAACGTGCCGACGAACGTCTGGTCGTCCTTGCACTCACCGGTCGACAGGTCGTACCCGGTGGTGCCGGCCGGCTTGAAGTACTTGGCGCCGTCGGCCTTCTTGGCGGTGTTGCTCTGCGTGAGCCACGCCATGTAGAAGTCGTCGCAGTCCCAGGCCTCGCCGTCGGACCAGCTGATGCCCTTCTTGAGCTTCCAGGTCACGACCTGCGGAGACTTCGAGGTGACCTCGACCGACTCCATGACGTCCTTGTTCAGGATGACCTTGTTGTTGCCGTTCAGGATGTGCGCGCCAGGCTGCACAAGCGTCAGCGCGAACGTGTTGTAGGACTGGTTGGCGTCCTCCGTCGCGTTGTTGTACGAGGTGAACGGCTTGTCGGTCGACACGACGACCTGGTCGCTCTGCTTCGTATCCGGCGCGGTGTAGCCGTCCGCGGACTCACCGCGGGCGGTCGCCATCTCCGCGACGGTGGCGTCTCCACCGTCGGCGTCGTTGGTTCCGCCGCCACCACCGCAGGCACCCAGCACGAGAGACGCGCTGGCGACCAGCGCGATCGCCGGAAGTGCTTTGGATCTCCTCATCGACACGTGCCCTCCTAGCACTGGGCGGCCGTGGCCATTCGGCGTGCGCGCCCATAACCGTGATGTGCCATACGCGCCCCGAACCGGCACATCGTGGGCAGCACGGTAGGAACCCGCTGAGGCAGCGGTCACTACCTGACAGGGTGATCGTGACCCAATGGAAACAGGTTGTAGCGCGCCGCAATGGCCCGATTACCGGGCGCCAGCGTTCGTTGACCGGGCATGAGTAATTCTGTCAACGACGGCCGCCGAACGTAGCAACGCGCAGACGGCGTTCGCAACGGGTTTCCCACCCGTTGGCTACTTGTCCAGACGCCGCCATTCGGGTGCACCGCTGAGCACGCCCGCCAGGGGTGCCCCGGTGTCGACTCCTGAAACCGTCGGGAGCACTCCGAGCAGATCGACGACCTGGAAGAGCGGCACCGCGACGGCCTGCGCCTGGATCAGCGGTTCGATCCTGGCCAGCGCGTCCGACAGCAGCACCTTGCCGTTGAGCGCGGCGTCGACATCGGCCTGAATCGCCGGGTCGCAGAACCCGGCGAGGTTCGCCGAGCCGGGCGCGGCCCCGTCCGGAGCCTCACCGGCACACCCGTACGCACTCGCGAGCCCCGCCGCCGAGTCGCCGGCGTCGACACGGGGCACGACGGCGATGTCGACGTCCTTCCCGGTCAGCTGCTTGCTGAAGAGGTCCTCGGCGTTCGGCGTGACGACCTCGGAGTCGATCCCGCGCTCCTGGAGCTGCGTCCTGATCCGGTTGGCGAGGCCGGCGTACGGCTCGACCTTCTCCGGCGCGGCGATGCGGAGCTTGAGCGCCTTGCCCGCCTTCTGCCACTCACCGGTGCCGGACTTCGCGTACCCGGCCTCGGCCAGGAGCTGGTCGACGGCGGCAGGGTTGAGCGTGTTGCCCGTGATCGTCGGCCGGTACCCGGTGCGGCTGGGCGGCACGACGTAGGAGTCGGCCCGGAACTGGGCGCTCGGCCCGCTCTGCGTCCCGGAGGCGATGAGCGCCTCCCGGTCGAGCGCCGCCACGACCGCCTTGCGGGTGGTGACGTCGGCGAGCTGCCCACTGGCCGGCCGCAGGAGCACCTGCGCCACCTCGTTGCGCGGCACGGGCTTGGTGGTGAGCTTCGGGATCTCCTTGAGCAGGTTCACGTCCGCGGCGTCGGCCCGCAGCAACGCGGCCTGGTTGTCGCCTTTGGACAGTGACTCGGCCATGGCGCTGTGCGTGGCCCGGCGGATGACGACCCGGTCGAGCGTGGTCGGCACTTCCCAGTACCGGTCGCTGCGCTCCAGCACGACCTCACCGCGCGGCTCGTCGAGGCTGCGCATCTGGAACGGCCCCGCGGTGGCGGGAAAGCCGGTGGCCAGCACGTTCGACCACGTACCGGGCGCGTCCTTGAGCAGGTGCGCGGGCAACAGGTTCGCGAAGAGGCTTCGCCAGCCGGGGAACGGCTTGCCGAACGAGACCTCGACGACCTTGCCGCCCTCGCGGGCGCTGATGTTGTTGATGAGCCTGTAACCCGCCGGATCCACAACTCCGGGCTCGGTCCTCATACGCTGCCAGAGGTAGTAGAAGTCCTCGGCGGCGATGGGCGCGCTGTCCGACCAGCTGGCGTCCTTGCGGATCGTGTAGGTGACGGTGAACGGCTCGGCCTTGGTGACCTTCGCGCTGACCATGAGGTTCCGGTCGAGCTGCGGCGCACCGTCCTGTCCCGCGCGGAAAGCGCTCGGCAGCAGCAACGAGCTGAGTGCCGTGGTGATGGGACTCTGGGCCGCGAGGGCGTGCGGGTTGTAACCGCCCGCCACGTCGTCCACGCCGACCACGATCTCCGTGACCTTCGGCCCCGTGGTGGTGATGACGGGCGCCTCGGACTTCGGGACGAGCGGCGGAGGCGGCGCGTTCGTGCACGCCGCGGCCGTGCCGCACAGGACGGCGGCGGCCAGCACTCCCCCGAGTCGCCTCATGTTCCTCACACTGCCAGAAGGATGGTGGTGGCGTTCGGGCAACCCACACCTTTGTCGCCCATGCCACTTCGGTTGACGTGTGGTGGGGTTGGTGGGTTGCTCGCCTGGTGGGTAGTACGGCTCACCTGGGTGGGTGGTTCGGTTTTGGGTCTTGTCGTGTGGGCTGGTTGCGGTTTTGGGGGAGGGGTCACCTTGGGCCGTGGCCTGTCGCGTCCAGCGTGGTTGCGCGGGCATTGTCGACGCTGCGGGGTTCATCGCCGCTTCGCGTCGATAGCGATTGGGGTACACCGCTTCCCGGCGGTTCACAGGGCTGTCCGGCTCGCTTCGCATCGCCACTTCGGGCGTACCGGCGGGTATCGGGCTTGGGTCTTTCCGGCAGGTACCTCGCCCGGGCGTTTTCAGCGCCGGGTCGCACCTGGGCGTTTTCAGCGCGGCCGGAGTGTCAGACCCCCTGAGTACGTTGGGTCGCGGGGGAGCCACAACGCAAGGGGACCCCTGCGTCAGCGTGCCCGGCGTCGCCTCACAACCCCGCCCTCATCGCGCCTCCCCGTCACGCCTCGCCCCCGTCACGCCTCGCCCCCATCGCCCTCCGCGCGTCCCTCCTGCGCATCGCCCCTCCCCCGCGCGCCTGTCCCCCATCTCTCCACCGCCTCGCCTTGCCCCCCGCGCGCCACCTCCGAG
>NZ_DATLEC010000027.1:0-101179 GCF_035525475.1 Lentzea sp.
CGCTCTTGCCTCCACACTCACAGATCCACCGCTGACAGCGCTGTGCCACACCGTAACGGGTGATGCAGGGGGAACGCGCCAGAACCGTTTCAAACCTCTTTTCCGGATGATTTTTCGTCTCGAAAGCGCAACGCCACGCCGAGTTGTGCGTCTGTCGCCCGAGGAATGCTTTCGGTGATCGGCGCACACAAGCCTGTCGAGTCTCCAGCTCGGGTGACAGCCACCGTCGCGGGCGAGGTGGACATGAGCACCGCCGGCGCTGGACGCCGACCGTCCGCGGCGCTGCACGGCCTCGGGCACGAGGTCGTCGTGTACACGAGGCGCGACGACGAGACAGTTCCCGAGCAGGTCCACACCGCCGCCGGCTACGACGTCGTGCACGTCCCCGCGGGGCCTCCGCACAGGCTCTCCGAGAACGAGGTCGTCCCCATCTCGGTGAGTTCGCGGAGAGCCTGGAGCGGCCGTGCTCATCGGACGTCGTGCACGCGCACCACTGGACGTCCGGGCCGGCGGCGTGCAGAGGACGGCCGCACCGTCTCATGGCGGTCGGTGAGCTCGTGCCCTGCAACGGTTTCACGGACGTCATCGCGGATCTGTCCTCAGTGGAGGACGCGGAGCCGGCGATCGCCGCCCGCGACCAGGACGGCTGCGCCGGATCGCGGGCGAGCTGGGGGTGCTGGACCGGGTCGTGTTCGCCGGCGAGGTGACCGGTGCCCGCTCTGCTGCGCTCCGCCGACGACGTGGTCTGCGCGCCGTGCCCAGACCCGTTCGGGGTGGTGGCCCTGGCGGCCATGTCCCGCGGCGTCCCGGTCGTCGCCGCCGCCGTGGGCGCGCTGGAGGACGTCGTGGTGCACGACATCACCGGTCTGCACGTCCCGCCTCGTGAGCCTCGCGTCCTCGCCCGGTCGGTCCAGCGGCTGCTCGCTGACCGGACGCTGCGGGAGGAGCTCGGCACCGCACGCGAGCGCGTGCTGGCCCGTCATTCGCGCGATCGGCGGGGGAAGGAAGCGCAGGCCGTGTACGAGCACGTCGGACGTGTCTTGACCGGACAGGACACGGGCTGATGCGCATATATGGTGCCAGGCTGGGTAAGTCCTTCGGGTATGAGGTCCGGACCGCGGCAGGACGACAGTGATGGGCACCTGCGGCGCATCGGCGATCCCCACGTGGTGCGGGACCGTTTCGACGAGTCGTCGCTGCTGCTGGCCGCGTACGAGGGGGCCGAGCAGCGGCTGGTCGCGGCCAACGAGGCGTTCCGGAGGTTCGCCGGGGTGCAGGAGCCGGTCGGCATGACAGCGCGCGAGGTGTTGCCCGGCTTCGAGGCCCAGCGGGTCCAGGCGGTGATCGACAAGGTCTACACGACCGGCGAACCGCACACGGCCCGTGAGTGGCGAGTCCAGGCCGACCGCCAGGCCGGCGGCGAACCGGTGGAGGCGTTCGTCGACTTCGTGGTGGAGCCGTACTTCCATGACGACGGAACGGTCCGAGGGGTGTCCGCCTACGCCGTCGACGTCACCGAGAAGGTCCGGCGCAGGCTCGCCAAGGCCGAGAGCGCCGCGACCGAGCTGTCGCGGTACGAAGGCGCCCGCGACGTCGTGGCGGAACTGCAGGCGGCACTGCTGCCGGAGTCGCTGCCGGTGCTGCCCCAGGTCAGGATCGCGGCGAAGTACCTGGTCGCCGAGCACACCCAGGCCGCGGGAGGCGACTGGTTCGACGCGATCCCGCTCGAGGACGGCACCGTCGTCCTGGTAGTGGGGGACGTCGTGGGCCACGGCGTCGCTGCGGCGGCGGCGATGGGCCAGCTGCGCGCGGTTCTGACGAACCTGCTGTGCGTCGACGAGGACCTCCTCGCCGCGCTCAGCCACATCGACGCCTTCGCGGCGAGCCGGCCGGCGTTGCAGGCGACCACGATCGCGGTGGTCAAGCTCGATCCCCGCACCGGCGAGTTCTCCTACAGCCTGTGCGGTCACCCTCCGCCGCTCGTGATCCGCGCGGACGGGTCGACCGAGTTCCTCCGCGGCCCCACGAGCGGTCCGCTCGGCGTCGGGCGCCCTCCCGCGCTCGGCAGCGGCCACCTGGGGCCCGACGACCTCGTGGTGCTGTACTCCGACGGTGTGGTCGAACGTCATGGCCGCACACCGGCCGAGGCCGCGGCGGAGTTCGCCACCGTGGCGTCGGACGCGGCGATGAACCGCGTGTTGCGCAAGGGCGCGGCGTCCTCACCGGCCGAGCGGGTCTGCCACCTGACCGTCGAGCTGCTCACCCGCACGGGCTACCACGACGACGTCACGACGCTGGCCGTCCAGCGCCTCGCCGAGCCGGTGCCGTCGCTGTCGGTGCGCATCACCGCGACGTTCGACAACCTGCCCACGGCCCGGCGCGCGGTCGGCGACTGGCTGGCCAAGGTCAACGCGGGCCGCCGGGACCACGAGGTCCTCGAGCTCGCCGTCGGTGAGGTGGCCACCAACGCGGCCGAGCACGCCTACCAGGCAACCGGGCAGGGTCCCCTGCAGATCACCGGCCGGCTGACGCCCGAGGGCATCTGCGAGCTGCGCATCTCCGACGAGGGCAGCTGGCGCGCTGCGAACCCCGGCACCACCCATCGCGGCCGCGGCCTGATGCTGTGCCAGCAGCTCGTCGACGAGGTCACCATCAGCCATCCCCCGCAACGCGCCGGCGAACCGTTCGGCGCGCGCGGCACCACGGTGACCCTGCGGCACCGCGTCCACCAGACCCCCGTACTCGCCGCCGACTCGGGGACCGGCTTCTCGGAAGCCGGGCTGTCGCCCCCTTTCCGCATCGAGACGACCGACGAGGCGGACAGGGCGGTCGTGCGGGTGTGCGGACCGGTCGACGCGACGGCCGCGACCGAGTTCGCGCGCCACCTGTTCCGGGCGTCCCGGGGCGGCGTGCTCCCCGTGACAGTGGACCTGTCCGACGTCACCCACCTGCTCAGCGTGGGGGTGCGCATCCTCTACGACCTCGTCGACCAGCTCGCCGCGCACCACCTCGAACCGGTGTTGATCGCGCGGCACGGCGGTCCGGCCGCCTTCGTCCTCGACCTCGTCGGCCTGCCGTGGTCACCGGCGTGATCACCCGGTGCCCAGGGCGTCCTCGAGACAGCTGAACAGGCGAATCCGCTGATCCTGCAACGTGAGGGTGACGACCGAGTGCACGGCGCCGCGGAAGTCCGTCACGAAACAGGCTTTGACATCGCGCTCGACGCAGACCCCGATGACGCGCTGCAGGACACGCGTTCCGGCCGCGGACAGCAGGCTCACGTCCGTCAGGTCGAGCACGACGCGCGCCGGCGGTGACAGCGGATCCGTCGCGTCCTGCAGTGACACCTCGGCGACGGCGGCGGACGCGGCGTCCAGCGCTCCGGACAGCTGGACGACCAGCACGTCCGACCGCGCGACGGTGGTGACCGTGACCTGCGTTGCTCGAGCGCTGCGGTCCATGTGGATGTCCGGCCTTCTCTTCGGCACGACGGGGCGTGTACCGAGAGTAAGAGCGCGAGGGGCAGCACACATGATCACCACCGGTTCGCAGGCAACACCCGCACTTCCGGCCCCTGGTGGGCGGTGGGGCTGACGCTGGTCGCCATGCTCCTCGCCAGCACCCTCGTCTGGCCGTGGTGGCAGAAGCTCAGGGCAGCCCGGTCGTGAGCGTGGTGGCGCCAACGGAAACGGCGTGGTCCGGCCGCGACCGGTGGACGCCTCCCGGGACCGGCCATGTGCCGCGCGCCCGGCGGCACCCTCCCGGAACCGCTCACTCGCCGCGCGCCCGGCTCTTCGCCTGCCGGTACTCCTCCGCGACCTCCTCGACCGGGATCGCGGCAGCGGGCCGGGTGGTGATCCGGCGCACCTCGTCGACGGGCAGCTTCGGCCGCCGGTCCGCGGTGAGCAGACCGTTGGTCTCCTGCAGCGTGTCGGTGAGCTGGGTGTAGCAGAACCCGGCCACCGCGGGGCTTCCGAGCAGTGCGGACGTGAGTTCGTCGTAGCGCTCCAGCAACGCGTCCGCGTCCGCGAGCGTCGCGTAGCCGTGCCACTCCTCCCCCGCCCGCGGGGTGAAGCTCAGGCCGCCGTACTCCGAGAGCATCACCGGGACGCCCGGCACGCGTCCCTCCAGCAGGAGCCGCCGTCCTGCCGGTCCGGATCCGGCCACAGTGGACTCGACGCGGTCGGCGCTTCCGTAGCGGGACACCAGGCCGGCCGCGGTCGGGGTGTAGTCGTGCAGGCCGTAGATGTCGCTGACCGTGTGCTCCCAGCCGTCGTTCGAGATGACCGGCCGGGTCGGGTCCAGCGCCTTGGTCAGGTGGTACAGGGCCGTCGCGAGCGCACGCTGCGCCGGGTCGGTGGCGAGGTGGTCGACGCCCCAGCTCTCGTTGAGCGGGACCCAGGCCACGACGCACGGATGGCTGACGTCGCGCCGGACCACCTCCGTCCACTCGCGACAGAGCCGTTCGGCCGACGTCGGCGAGAACGCGTAGGCGCTGGGCAGCTCGCCCCACACGAGCAGACCGAGCCGGTCGCAGTGGTGCAGGAACCGGGGGTCCTCGACCTTCTGGTGCACGCGCACGCCGTTGAACCCGAGCTCCTTGACCAGCCGCACCTCGCGGAGCAGGTCGTCGTCCGAGGCGGCCAGGTGCGTGTCCGGCCAGTAGCCCTGGGCCAGCACCATTCGCGGGAAGTACGGCGCGTCGTTGAGCGTGAAGCGGCCCTCGCGCACGCCGATCTCGCGCAGCCCGAGGTAGCTGCGCACGACGTCGGTGCCGGTCGTGCCGGAGAGCTCGAGGTCGGCGTCGATCAGGACGGGCTGTTCCGGGGACCACAGCAGTCGGCCGAGCTCCTGGCGGTTCTCCGCAGCCGGCAGGTGGAGGGTGAGCCGGGCGCGGTCTCCCCGCACGACCGCCGACTGCTCGGCGAGCACCTCGTCGCCCAGCCGCAGCCGGACGTCGAGGCGGTGCCCGGCGGGCGTGCCGCCGAACGCGGCTTCCAACTCCACCAGGCCCTCGAACGGCTTGGGCGTCCAGCGGACCGAGTCGATCCACACCTTCGGCACCCGCTCGAGCCACACGGGCTGCCAGATGCCGGTGGTGCGGTGGTACCAGATGTCGTGCGGCTCGTCCCGCCAGTCCTGCTTGCCCCGCGGCTGGTGCGGGTCGTTCCGGTCTTCGGCCCGCACGACCAGCATCTGTTCGCGGCCCTCGCGCAGCGCCGGGGTGATGTCGGCGGAGAACGGGGTGTGGCCGCCCTCGTGCGTCGCGACCAGCTGTCCGTTGACCCAGACCGACGCGCGGTAGTCGACGGCGCCGAAGTGCAGCAGCACCCGGTGCCCCTCCGCTTCGACGTCGACCGTGCGGCGGTACCAGACGACCGGGTGCGGGCCGGTGTCGCCGATGCCGCTCGCCGCCGACTCCGGCGGGTACGGCACGGTGATCACGCGGTCGAACGCCGCCCCGCCCGAGTGCCAGTGCTCGTCGAGGCCGGTATCGGCGTCGTCGTGGGCGAACTCCCACTCGCCGCACAGGTCGGTCCAGCTCGCCCGCGTCAGCTGAGGACGGGGGTGGATCATCGATGTGCTCCTTCGGATCCCGGGCCGACCCTGCTGCCCCGTGTTTACCACGTGGCAAAATGGCGGGACAAGAACACCGGGCCAGTGGAGGGCGCACCCGTGGGGGCTACCCAGCGCGACGTCGCACTGCGGGCGGGCGTCTCCACCCGGACCGTGTCGAACGTCGTCAACGACTACGAGCACATCAGCGCGGACGTCCGCCGCCGCGTGCTCGCCGCGATCGACGAGGTGGGGTACCGGCCGAACCGCGCGGCCAGGAGCCTGCGGACCGGCCGCAGCGGGCTGATCGCGCTGGCGTTCCCGGAGTTCGACGTCGGGTACTTCGCCGAGCTGGCGAGGCTGGTGGTGCACGAGGCCGAACGCCGCGGGTACACCGTGCTGGTCATGCAGACCCTGGGTGAGCGCGGCCGGGAAGCGGCCCTGTTGCAGCGCATCGACCGCCAGCTCGTCGACGGCCTGCTCTTCAGCGCCTCGGCGTGCGAACCGGCGGACATCGAGAACAGCGACACCGGTCCCGTCGTCCTCCTGGGCGAGCACGAGATCCCGGGCATCGACCGGGTCTCGATCGACAACGTCGCCGCGGCCGGGGCCGCCACCCGACACCTGATCGACCAGGGCTGCCGTCGTATCGCGTTCGTCGGCCGGGCTCGCGCCTCCCGGTCCGACATGGCCGAGCAGCGCGTCGACGGCTACGACCGCGAGCTGACCGCGGCCGGTCTGCCGTTCCGGCGGGTGGTCGAAGTGGACGCGTACCACCGCGCGAACGGCGCCGCCGCCGTCGCGGAACTGTTGCGTGGCACCAGCTCCAGCCCGGTCGACGGTCTGCTGTGCGCCAACGACCCCGTCGCGCTCGGGGCGATGCACGCCCTGCACCAGGCCGGGTTGCGGGTGCCCGACGACGTCGCCGTCGTCGGCTTCGACGACATCGACGACAGCGCGTACGGCCTGGTGCCGCTGACCTCGGTGTCCCCGGACAAGCGGCAGATCGCCGAGCTCGCCGTGAGCCGCCTGGTCGACCGCATCCGGGGCGCGGACGACCCCGGCCGCCACCACCAGGCCCGCTTCGAGCTCGCGGTCCGGGCGAGCTCGTCCCGCACCGGCACGGGTCCCCAGGCCGTGTTTCAGGGAGCGGGTGAGTCCTGGGCGGACAGCTCTTCGGCCAGTTCCACACAGCGCAGGCGGGCCGGGGAGAAGTCGTAGGGCATCTTGCCGATGGCTTCGAACGCGCTCATGGAGCCGGCCTCCCGCCTGCCAGCGCTGAAGTCCTCGTCCTCGGCGGCAGGAGGGTGCACAGCGTCCCAGGCGTCGAAGAGGGCGTCGTCGTCCTCGTCCAGGCCGGACTCCTCGATCACGGCCTGGAGGGCCTTTTCGAAGGCGTGCCGCTCGGCGGCCACCTGTGCCACCCGTGGATCATCGACGGCGACGCTGTCGTCGAGTGCCTCCTCGGCGTCGTCGACGCGGTCGGACTCCTCCCGCAGAGCGGGATGCGTGGCCAGGGCGACGAAGCGGGTGGCCTGGACGGCCGCGCCGAGCGGGCCGAAGATCCGCTCGGTGACCAGCAGGGCGTCCAGGTCCGCCTGGCGCAGGGAGCCTTCCGGCAGGCCCTCGAGGCGTCCGGTGACGAAGCCGGAGAGCAGGCCCATCCGGCTGCCTTCGGCGCGCATCCGCTGCACGGCGGTCCGTTTCCGCCGCAGTTCCGCCTCCTGCTCGGCAAGGGTTTCCTCCAACCGCTCCAGGATGCCCGCGATACCGTCTCCGCTGTCCGCACCGGCGGCAGCCATGCCGGTGGTGAAGGCGTCACGGATGTCGTCCAGGGCGATCCCGGCGTCGGCCATCTTGCGGATCCACAGCAGGCGGATCATGTCCTCGTAGCCGTAGCGGCGGCGGCCGTCACCGCCCCGCTCGGGCTCGGGGAGCAGGCCGATCTCGTGGTAGTGGCGAATCGCCCGCGGCGTGCTGCCGGCGAAGGCCGCCGCGTCACCGATCTTGACCTGGCGGGGTGGCGTGAAGGACGAATGCACGAGCAGGGACCTCTCCTCACGGGATCGGGACGTGAGTCCACTGGACCACATGCCGCTGCGGAAGGTGCAACTCCGGCGCTCACTCCGCATCCGGCAGTCCGGCGGCGTGAGCAACGTCGGCAACCAGGCGATCGGCCGGCACGCTCGCCCGAACCCGACCGCGGCGTGATCGCGCGGGGCCCTGGAGCAACTCAATGGCATGGTGAAGCCCGTCGCGCCCCTGGTCGAGACCGTCGGTGAGCTGACCAAGGCGGCCGGCTCGGCGGTCGGCTGTGAGGCCGTCGCGTCGTCCTGCCCGCGACACGCCTTTGGACCACCCTCGGCACAGCCGGCTGCCCAGTACGATGTGACTGGTCAGGTCCGTTTTATCGATCAACTGAGCGCGGCACGCCGACGTGGGCGCACCAGTGGGCTCCAGGGGTGGTGCTATGGCGAAGGCGCCTGCCAGGCCGGCCGTTCCGCGGTCGGGCCCGGCGACGATCGCCGACGTCGCCGCGGCCGCCGGCGTGTCCAAGCAGACGGTCTCCAACGTGATGAACTACCCGGCCAAGGTGCGCGAGGAGACGCGGGCACGGGTGCAGCGGGCCGTCGCGGAGCTGGGGTTCCAGCCGAACCGGATGGCACGGGCGCTGCGCTCCAGCACGGCCGGCATGATCGCGTGCCGCATCGAGCCCGTCTCCTCCCACTCGCTCGCCCACCTGCACGACCGCTTCCTGCACGCGCTGGCCGAGGCGGGACAGGCCGCGGGCCGGCACCTGATGCTGTTCGCGGTGGACGACGCGGAGAGCGAGACGGCCACCTGCGTCCGGTTGGTGCGTACCGGGTCGGTCGAGGGTGTCGTGCTGTACAACCTGGTTCCCGGCGATCCCCGGCCGCCCGCGTTGCTGGAGGCCGGTGTGCCGTTCGTGTGCTTCGGCCGGTTCTCCGACGACCCCGACGCGACCGGGTGGGTGGACGTCGACAACGCGTCGGGGGTGGCCGCCGTCGTCGGCCACCTCGCGGAGTGCGGCCACCGCAGGATCGGCTTCCTCGGTTTCCCGGAAGGCCACCGGGTCGGGGACGACCGCGCGGGCGGCTGGGTGACGGCGATGGACCGGCACGGCCTGCTGGCCGGCAGCCACCGCCTCGACGTGCGGGGCGAGGACACCTGGGTCAGCGGCGCGAGGATGGCCCGCGACCTGCTCGGCCGGGCCGACGCGCCGACCGCGCTGGTCGCGGCGTCCGACACGCTGGCGGCGGGTGCGCTGCAGGCGGCGCGCGACCTCGGGCTGACGCCCGGTGAGGACGTGGCCCTGGTGGGGTACGACGACACCCCGTCCGCGGAGGTGCTCGACCTGTCCAGCGTCCGCCAGCCGCTTCCCGAGGTCGGCCGGCGGATCGTGGAGGCCCTGTGCCCGGCCGACGGGACGGCGGTGCCCGTGGCGTCGTTGCTGGCACCGGAGCTGGTCGTGCGCGGCTCCTCCCGTCACCGGGCCTGACGCGCCGCTGTTAGATCGGTCCACTTCCTTCGTGCGACACCGGTTCCACGGCAGCCGTTGCGCGGAGATCTTCCAGCGTTGACAGCACAAGTGACGCTGTGGTTGGGTTCGCCCACTGGATTTTAACGATCCAACAACGTCGTTCAGGCCCGTGCCGCAACGCCGGAGGGAAGGCCCACCATGACGAGGCCCACCACGAAGAGACGCGGCTGGCTCGCCACGGCCGTCGCCGCGGCCCTGGTCCTGGCCGGCAGCTCCCCGGTGTGGCACTCGGCGGACGCCCGAGCCGCGGTCACGCAGCACGACAGCGCCTCGATCGGCTGGGAGGGCGACTACTACGGCGTCCTCACCCACAAGGACGGCAGCTTCGACGTCCACTCAGGACCGAACACCACGGTCCGGTTCGGGATCTACAACAACCCCGGACGGCTCCAGTGGTTCAACGCCGGGGGCTACTACCCCGCCCTCACGACGCGGTTCGAACGGGACAACAGCACCGTCTCGATCACCAACCTCGGTGACAAGGTCACGATCGGCGGCCGCGACTTCGTCGCCGTGTACTCACGGGTCAGCGTCGTCAACCACGACACGGTCGCCCACGTCCTCGATCCGGCGCCGACCGGCGGGACGCTCGCGCTCAACCGCCCGTCGACCACCGTGCAGCCCGGGCAGACCACGAACTTCGACTACGTGATCGCGGCCGACAGGTTCGGCCAGGGCTACGCCTGGCCCACGGCCGCCGAGCTGCTCGCCGCCGGTGGCTACGACGCCCACTACGCGCACATGACGTCCTACTGGGACGGCAAGCTCGCCCAGATCGCCCAGATCCAGGTGCCGGACCCGCAGCTGGCCAACGCCTACCGGGCCGGGTACATCACCACGAACCTGGTCAAGGACGGCAACCGGCTCAACGTGGGCGAGAACGGCTACGACGCCATCTTCAACCACGACCTCGTCGGCATGCTGGTGCAGCTGCTGGAAGCGGGCGACCTGAACCGGGCCAGGGACTACCTGCCGACGCTCATCTCCCAGGACGACCCGAACGACATCACCCGGATGTACCCGGACGGGACCTGGAAGTACAACTGGCCCTGGGCCGTCTACCTCCGCAAGACCGGCGACGCCGCCTTCGTCCGGGACAACTTCGCCACGATCAGGCAAACCGCCCACCGGATCGAGACCGACGCCACCGGTCCCGGCGGGATCATGAAGGCCACCGTGGCGGTGGACGCCCTCGGCTACTGGACCGTCGACAACCAGTCGGCGTTGCTCGGTCTCCTCACCTACCGGTACATCGCCACCAACCTCGGTGACACGGCCGAGGCGTCCTGGGCGGAGCGGACCTACAGCAAGCTCCTGAGCGCGGTGAACGCGAGGCTGAACACCACCATCTCCGCCAACGGCCTGTCCT
The DNA here is from genome assembly GCF_035525475.1 of Lentzea sp. GTDB lineage: Bacteria > Actinomycetota > Actinomycetes > Mycobacteriales > Pseudonocardiaceae > Lentzea. The sequence goes on from NZ_DATLEC010000027.1 coordinate 10,488, forward strand.
ACCTGCCGTGCGCCATGGACGTTCCCAACAGCAGCGCGAACGTGTGCGGTCAGACCAACAACGGCAACTGGGCCTCGATGTTCCTGTTCGGGCGCTGGGCGTGGGACGGCCAGCTGTGGGGCGGCGACCCGGCAGGCCCGATGATCAGCCTGATCGACACGACCTACGACAACGGCTTCAGCCGCCTGTCGAACCTCCCCGAGCACACCTTCGGCGGTTACCCCGGCGTGAGCAGCGCCTACAACGCCGGGTACGGCTCGGCGGGCCTTGCCTCCAGCCGCTACCGCTCGGAGGGGATCTACGGCTACCAGTACCTGGTCCAGAACGCCCAGAGCGCTCCTTTCTCGTGGTGGGAAGGGATCCAGTCGGTGGGGACGAGCAACTGGTCCCCCGGCACGCACAGCACCGGGGGCAGCGGCTCCAGCCCCCACATGTGGGGTCAGGCCAACGCCTCCAAGGTGCTGCTGGACTCGCTGGTCGCCGAGAAGCTCGACGGCTCGGTGATCGTCGGCCGCGGTCTGCCGAACCAGTGGCTGCGCGACGGCGCCACCAGCAGCGTCGGCAACTACCCCATCGCCGGCGGCAGGCGCATGGGCGCGTCGATCACCGCTTCCGGCGCGGACGTCAGGCTGACCCTGACCGGTTCCGCTCCCGCGGGCGGTGTGCGCTTCGAGGTGCCGGCCTTCATCGGGAACATCGCCAGGGCCAGTGCGGGCACCGTCGACAGCGCCAAGGGGGTCGTCACCCTGCCTCCTGGCACCACCTCGGTCACCGTGACGCTCGCCCGGCCGCCGGTGTTCACCGAGAAGGGCGGTCTCGACCTGCAGGGCTACTGCACCTCCATCGGCGCCGTGAACGGAGTCGTCCTGGCGGGAACGACCGCCTACGACTGGCGTTGCGTCACCGGCACCGGCGCGCGGGTGGTCATGGACCTGGACGACGCGTGCCAGCGCCAGCACCCGCACGAGCAGGCGATCTTCTCCCGGACCACCGCCGTCGCCGATCCTCAGAGCTGGAAGTGCCTCGCCTGACGCGCTTCCGCCCGCAGGCCCCGCACCTGGAGGGACGACAGCGCCGCGAGTGAGGACGCGGCCACCACGACAGCGCACCCCAGCAGGACGGGGCCCGTGCCGAACGCGGTGCTGAGCGGCGCAGCGACCAGCACGCCCACCGGCGCGAGCACCATCGTGCCCAGCCAGTCGTAGGACGTCACCCTGGCCAGCAGCTCCTCCGGCACCTCGCGTTGCATCGTCGTGTGCCACAGCACCCCGAACACGTCGTTGGCCAGCCCCGCGCAGAACATCGCCGCGGCGACCGTCCACGGTGACGCGGCGGCGGCCAGCAGCACCAGGGGCACGACGAACACCAGCAACAGCAGCAGTCCCGCCACCAGGGGGCGTCCGGGTCGCAGCCGGGCCGACACAGCGGCGCCGCAGAGCATGCCTGCCGTGCTCGCCGCGGCGACCAGCGACCAGGACTGCACGCTGTCCCAGGTGCCCACCGCCACGATCGGGCCGAGAATCCCCATGGTGGCGCCGAGTGCCGCCGACGTGAACGACAGCGCGGCCACCGTCGCCCACAGCCACTGCCGGCCGAGGAACGCCTGCCAGCCCAGCCGCAGGTCCGTGAGAAGGGATGTCGCCTCGGCACGCACCCGCGAGGGCAGCCGCACCAGGGCGAGGAGCACCGCGCTGGCGGCGAAGCTCACGGCGTTCAGCAGCAACGTCGACGGCGCACCCGCCACCGCGACCGCGGTGCCGCCCAGTGCGGTGCCCGCCAGGTCTGCGCTCCTCACCGCGGTCATCACCACGCTGTTCGTCCGTTGCAACCGGTCAGCGGTGACGATCTCCGGCATCAGCGCGCTGGTCGCCGGTCCCGACACGGACATCGCGGTGCCCGCCACAGCGGCGAACACGGCCAGGACCGGGATCGGGGCGTGCCACCACAGTCCAGCGGCCAGGCCGGTGTAGGCGAGCGCGGACGTCACGTCGGACAGCACGAGCAACCGGAACCGGCTCACCCGGTCGGCGAGCACCCCGCCGAACACGACGAACAGGATCTGGGGAACCACCAGGCACACCAGCACGAGCGACAGCCCCCGCGCGGTGGCACCGGGCAGCGCCAGCACGCCGAACGTCAGCGCGATCCGGCCGAACCCGTTGCCCGCGGCCGAGATGGCGGTCGCGGCGGTCAGCAGGGCGACCCGCCGCGCCGGAGTGCTCACCCCAGCACCAGGGCGGCGTCCCACGGCAGGGCTGCCGTCGACGGCACCGGTGTCAGGTGGTCGTGCAGCGCCAGCAGGGTGCCGGCCGATCCGTCGAGGAAGCCGGGCCGGTTCGGCGGGACCGTGACGACGGTGTGCTGAACGCGTTGTGCCAGCAGGTGATCGCACAGTTCCGGCAGCACGTCCGCGTCCCTTCCGAGAACGAGCGCGGTGGCGTGCAGGACACCCGCGGACCCGTGGCACAGAGAGGCATCCCTTATACCCCAACGTTCCCGCGGTCGCCGGAACGCCGCCCGCAACGTCGTCTTCGCCTCGTCGGCCCAAGCGGGCTCGCCCACCGCGGCCGCGGCCAGTTGCACGGCACGCGCCACACCTGGTGCTCCGTAACACCAGGCGACCCGGCTCGGCGGCAGCAGGTCGGCGGCGCACGCCACCTCGTGTTCCAGCGGCACCAGCGCGGGCCAGTACGGGCCGTGCTCGTCGAAGCCCCGCCGCGACAGCAGCCAGGTGGCGATCCGGCGCATCGCCTCCTCGTGGCCCTCGACCGCCACCCCCTGTCCGTGGCACAACGCCATCAGCGCCAGCGGGCCGGAGACGCCGTGGGCCATCCCCAGGTTGAAGTGGCCGTCCGGGTGCGCCACCGGGCCGGCCAGCAGCGACGGGTCCGGCGTCCACCACCCCGGCACCCACTGGCCGCGCACCCGCACGGGGTCGGTCAGCCGCACCAGGTATTCCAGCAACCGTTCCAGCACGGGGCGGGCACCCGCGCCGCAGGCGAGCAGGTACCTGCCGATCCCGGTCAAGCCCGAGGTGACGTCGTAGCAAGCCATTCTGGCGCCGGGCTCGCGGGCGAGCAGGCGCGCCTCCTCGGCGACGAGCGATTTCTCGGCCAGTCGCAGCACGTGGGGGTCGATCCGGGCGAGCACGCCCCGGTAGTCGCCGTCGGCTCTGGCGATGCTGCGCGCGGCGAACCCCAGCGACGGCGCGCCGTCGAACAGGCTTTCGTTGGCGGGCCTGCGCGTTCTCGCGGCGGCGGCGAGGTGCTCGTGGGCGATCGCCCGCAGTTCCGGTGACTCGTCGCTGAGCCGGGCGAACAGCACGGCCAGCCCGCAGTACCCGTCGGCGAGCGACATCGGGTGGTACGGCCAGTCGCCATCGCCCAGGTCCACCAGCGCGGGCTCGCCGAGCAGGCGGGCGGAGTCGTCCAGCCACGTCCGCACGCTCATCGGGCGACCTTCACCCGGTCCAGGTGGGCCTTCACCGCGCCCCGCACCATCGCGTACACCTCAACCTCCGCCCGGAAGTCCGCGCCGAGCCGGCGGTTGCAGTGCATGTGCAGAAGGGCGCGGAGGATCTCGCCGGAGGACGTCCAGCCGGCGGTGAGCGCACGAGCCTCGTGCCCGTACCGGGTCAGCAACTCCGCCCACTCGCGGTCCGCGGGAACGGGGTCCAGGGTGATCGCCGCCAGCGCGTCACGGCGCCGTTTGCCGAACGCCTGGTGCGTGGACTCCTGCTTGGGGATCTCCGACAGCAGCCACGGCGGCCACTCACGGCTTCGCCGGACGCCGTGGAAGCAGCTGACCAGAGCGGCCACGTCGGCGGCGACCGCGATGGTGTCCTGCGCGGCGCTCATCCTGCGCAGCGCCAGCCGGCTGTCTGCGGCGAAGAACCGCTCCGCGAGGCCGATCAGCTGCTCGCCGCCGTAACGCTCCACCTCCGGCCGGTAGGTGTGCACCGAGAAACCGGCGGCCAGCCTGGCGTCCACCAGAGCCGCCACCTGCTCGCGCAGCCGCGGGAGCACGTCGCCGTGCAGCCGCAGGCGGATGTGCGGTGGCTGGTCATCGGCCTGGTAGCGCAGGAAGAACCAGCGGTCCACTTCGGACTCCAGCGTGGCCAGCCAAGGACGCAGGTGCGCCAGCAGCACCTCGCGCTGCCGGTGTGGCGAGCACTGGATGTGCGCGGAGACCCAGTCGCCGCCCGGGAGGTGCGCCGACGGGTCCGTGCGGACCGGCGCGGGTGGTCTCGCCGGACGGGGTGCGGGGTCGACGGCGACCAGCGGGACGACGAGCTCGACCTCGTGAGCGCCGTCCGGCCCGCGCAGCCAGCCCTGGTCCAGCTCCGGCGCGCGGTCCTCGCACAGCACCGCCGTACCCGACTTCCGCAGGTCGTCGCGCAGCAGCGCGCGGTGCTCCGGCGTGCGCAGGTCCAGGCACAGCTGCTGGTCCAGGTGCGCCAGCCGCACCCGGTCGGGCATCCGCCACCTCTCCTGCCAGGCGACCAGCGCCTCGTCCGTGTCCACGTCCGCCTCGGTGACGTGCCAGCGCGCGGGCGCGAGAACCGTTCGTCCACATCGGACCGCGGGCAGGAACGGGGCATCTCGCAACGCGGCCCAGTCCCAGGGCTTCAGGGTCCGCACGCCCATCAGGGACACGTCCCACAGGAACCGCACCACCTCGGGCGCCGCCGCGCGGATGTCCAGCACGTGCAGCACGCGCGGAACGATCTCGCGGCCCAGCGACACCGAGTACAGCCGCAGCCGGCGTTCGTCCGCGGCCACCACGATGTCCGCCACCCCCAGCGCACCCGGTTCACCGGGCACACCGACGGCCAGCGAACGATCCAGCACCCGAGGTGCCCGCACCAGGTTGGCGTCCCGAGCCCGCGTGGTGAGGTGCACGAGCTGCACCGGTACCCGGTCGTCGGACCGCACGGCGGCCACCTCGCCGAGCAGCTCCCGCACCTCCGGCAGGTACCCGAACCTCCCCAGCGACGCTCCGGCCTGCTGGGTGCCGGTCAGCGGGCTGACGACCAGCTCGAAGTCGCCGCGTTCCAGCGCGTCGACCGAGACGGCGTTCAGCGTGGCGAACAGCTCCACCGTGGCCGGCGGGGTGCCACCGGGCGGGCAGAGCCGGGCGATCAGGTCGTCGTCGAGCACCACCTCCGTGACGCCGTCGGCCAGCGCCTGCGCGAGCAGGCGGGTGAGCGTCGGCTGACGGCCGTCGTCCGGGTCCACCGGCGCCCCTGGCCGCTCGTACCCCGCCGGTGGCCCGATGCCCGCGTCCGGGTCGAGCAGGTCCAGCACGGGAACCAGCTCACCGATCCCGTACCGCTCGAGGAACCTGCCGTGGAAGTCCGCCAGGTTGCGGGAGCGCGTGTTCTCGTGCGCGGACAGCCGCCACACCGCGTCGGCGGCGCGTTCGACTTCACGCGCCACCTCGTGCGGCAGCCGGACGTGCGCGTCCAGTTCCAGGTCGACCTGCACGGGGTTGCCGGCGGCGGCGGCACACCGGACAGCGGCCAGTTCGGCGGTGCCCTCGCCGATCGGGCTGCGCCGGTAGGCGTCGATCGCCTCGGCGATCAACGCGGCTCGTTTGCCGTGCGGGGAATCTTCCGGCAGCAGTCCGATCACGTACTCGAGGGATTTCTCGGACTGGCGCAGCGGTGTCTGCAGGAAGCGCAACCGCACCAGCTGCGCCACCAGGGTGACGATCCCGGACCGGCGCACGCCGGGAAACGCCTCGGCGACCCTGTCGACGAGATCGTGGACCGGGATCCGGTGCTTGGCGGCGTCGAGGACGTACGTGACCACAGCCGTGCGGCGCACGCTGGCCAGTCGCGTGCCGCGGGGAACGGTGAGACGGTCGCCGTGCCGCGCACACAGGTTGTTCGCGGTGACCTCCAGGCGCATCACCACCTCCGCGTCGGCCTCGAGCTCGTCCGCCCAGCTCTCGAGCCAGGCGTGGTCCGGGTGCACGTGCCTGCGGTGCGCACCGCCCAGCCAGGCCTCTGCCCTGTCGGCGAAGCCGCCCACGGCCACCCCGGCGAGAAGACCGAACGGCGTGGGCCGCCCCGCCATGCGCAGCTCGTACCGGGCCAGCGCGGTGTGAAGACGTCGTGACGCCGGCTCGGACAGCTCGTGCCCGGCGAGCACCTTGTCCACGGCCTCGGTCAACGCGGGACTGGCGACGGCGACGGCCTCCCGCACCATCGGGGACTCCACGCGCTCGCGCACACCGTTTTCTTCCGGAGAAGAGGCCGTCCGCATTCGCAGCCTCGGCAGCACCGGGGCACGGAGGAGAAACCTGTCCGAAGAAACGAATCGGGTGTCCATGGTGAGTTTCTCCGAAAGAGGAGTGCGCGGGTGGGCGGACCCGGCCGACGCGCGACCGGGCCCGCCCGATGATCAGCAGATCGCGCAGGTCGTGATCGTGCGCGGCGGGATCGACTGGCTGGGCGCGTCGGCGGACGGGTCCACCAGGTCGAACTCCTGGACGTCGAGCTCGAGCAGGTCCTGTGTGTCCGTGGAAAGCATGGGTTTCCTCCTTGCAATCAACAAACGAATCCGGAACGAGGTTTCCGGGACCAACGCGATATTTCGCGTCCCGGCTCACTTTAGCGTCCGCCACCAGTCCGCTGACAATGCCCGCGACCCGCCAATTGACACGCGAAAGTTTTTCATTCAACTAGTGCGATCGGCTCACGACTTTCGGCGTCGACACCGGTAGACGGCTACGAATCACCCTGCGGACCAGCACAGCAGCCGAAATCTCATCAGGCAGGTTGTGATGTGCATCACAGCTCAAAGTAGTACTGCTAATCACCATATGAAACGCACAGAGCGAATTTCTGCATTCGCCGAACATGGCCACCGTCTTGAATGGCGCCACCGAAAGAGGGAGCCGTGTAACCAACCGATCAACGGAGCTGGTCGTCGGTGTAATACCCCGACTCCACGAGAACCCGGTGGTAGTTCGTCCTGTCGACGCTCACGGGGTTCAGCAAGAAGGCCGGGACGACCTTGACGCCGTTGTGGTAGTCGTTCAGGTTGTTCAGCTGCGGCGGCGTCCGGTCCTTCAGAACGGCCTCGGCCATCAACGCCGTGACGGTCGCCAGTTCGCGGGTGTCCTTGTAGATCGTCGAGTACTGCTGGCCGGCGATGATGGACTTCACGGAGCCGAGCTCGGCGTCCTGGCCGGTCACGATCGGGAAGCCGGGGCCGTAGCCGTTGTCCTTCAACGCGGTGAGGACACCGAGGGAAATGCCGTCGTAGGGCGACAGCACGCCGTTCACCTTGCTCCGGCGGTACGTCGTCGTGAGGATCTCCTCCATGCGCTTGCGGGCGGTCTCGCCGTCCCACCGGAGCGTCGTGACGGCCTGGAACTCCGTCTGACCGCTGCGCACCACCAGCGTGCCGTCGTCCAGGTACGGCCTGAGCACGGACATGGCGCCGTTGAAGAAGAAAACCGAGTTGTTGTCGTCCGCCGAGCCCGCGAACAGCTCGACGTTGAACGGACCCGTCGCGGCGCCGCGGCTCGCGTCGGCGTTGCGCAGGCCGAGCCCGGTCAGCAGCGACTCGGCCTGGTACACGCCGACCCGGAAGTTCTCGAACGTCGAGTAGTAGTCGACGTTCTGGCTGCCGCGCAGGAGCCGGTCGTAGGCGATCACCGGGATCCTGGCGTCCGCGGCGCGCTGGAGGGGCGCGGTCAGCGCCGAGCCGTCCACCGAGGCGATGATCAGGAGCTTCGCGCCGCGGGCGATCTGGTCCTCGATCTGCCTGACCTGGTTCGGCACGTCGTTCTGCGCGAACTGCAGGTCGACCCGGTGTCCGCGCGACTCCAGGTCGCGCTTGATGTTCTCGCCGTCGCGGATCCACCGCTCCGACGAGGTCGTCGGCATGGTGACGCCCACGAGCGCGCCGTCCGCGGGCCTGGACTGCCGGCCGGCCGCGGGCGCACCGCAAGCCGCCACCAGCACGGCCACGAGCACCACGAACTTCGACGATCTCATGCCGGCTCCTCGTGCGGGTCAACATCGTTGTCGACGGTCGCCACGGCTCTCGAGCCGTGCCGGAGACACGGCCAGATGTGACCCGTGCCACAAGCGGGTGTGCACGTTAACAAGAGGTGGTGGACAGATCAAGCGACGGTGTGATGTGGACGGTCGACCCATCGGAAGCGCTTATGCCAACGCCCGGACCGGTCCACATCAGACCCGATAGGGTCTGCCGGTGGACCTGGAGCACATCGCCGCCCGCCTCGGAGCTCCCGCCGGGGAAGTCGACCGCGTGCACCGGCTCGCCGGTGACCGCCCGTCCGCCCCGCTGCCAGCCAAGGCCGGCGTGCCCGCGCTCCTCGACCGGCTCGCGGTGCGGCCCGACGACGCCGCCGAGATCATGGCGGGCTGGCCAGACCCCGGCTCTCCACTGTGGACTCCGGAGCTGCGCTGGCTGCTGGACCGTTCGACCGCACTGGTCCGGGCCGACCTCGGCGGCCACCTCTGGCTGCCACCCGGCCCGGAGCTGCCGCGCGACCGCGGTCCCGCCTGGCGGCACCTCTACGTGTACGCGTACCTGGCCCTGGTCGACGTCGTCACGGGCTACCACCGCGACCACGGCATCGCCGACGCCGTGTCGTGGACGACCCTCGCGGACCTCGGCCGCAACCTCGCGGTCGACCGGCGGATGAACCGCGAGGGTTGGCCGGTCATGCAGAGCTGGCTGACGCTGCACGTGCGCGGAGGCCTCTACGAGCTCGGAAGGCTGCAGCACCAGCGCGGCGACACCATCGGCCTGCACGTCCCCGACTCGGGGCCGCTGACGCCGGACGCGGTCGAGGCCTCCCTCGACGAAGCCCGCGCGTTCTTCCCGCGCCACTTCCCCGACGAGCACCACACGGCGTTCTCCTGCGGCTCGTGGCTGCTCGACCCGCAGCTGCGCGAGTACCTGCCCGCGGACTCCAACATCATCCGGTTCCAGCAGAGGTTCGAGCTGGAGCCGTACGAGGAGCCGGAGGGACTGGACGCCGACGTCGAGGTGCGGCGGTTCGTGTTCCGCGACCTGACCACGCCGCTCGACCGGCTGCCGCGCCGCACGGTGCTCCAGCGCGCGGTTCTCGAACACTTCGAGGCTGGCCGTCATTGGCAGTGGCGGAGCGGTCGTTTCCCGTTCTAGCCGTACGCCGCGTACGGGATTGGTTTTGGTCAACACTGAAGCTATAGCGCTTGTCATGCACGGGTGGACGAGCACGCATGGACGTGAGACGTTCGGCCATCCCGCGCCCCGTCGTTCCTCGCTTGACTGCAGGGGTGACCACGAGGTCACGAACAGACGGAGGTGACGCATGACCATCGCTCATCCGCCGACACCCGGCACCGCCCTGTGGGTGTACGCGCACCCGCGCCGCGACTCGTTCAACGACCGGCTGCTGCAGGCCGGGACCAAGGCGCTGTCGCAGCGGTACGAGGTCGCGGTCTCGGACCTCTACGCCCAGGGCTTCGACCCGGTGCTGTCCGAACGGGACCTGGGCGACCTGTCGGAGCGTCCCGGCAACATCGCCGAACTGGCCGGCGAGGCCTACTCGCGCGGGCAGCTGCCGGCCGACGTCCGCGAGGAGCAGGCCAAGCTCGCGGCGGCGGAGCTCCTCGTCCTGCAGTTCCCGCTGTGGTGGTACGGGCCGCCCGCGATCCTCAAGGGATGGTTCGACCGGGTCCTCACCAGCGGGTTCGCCTACGGCGACCTCGATCCCGAGCTCGGTGTGCCCCGCCGGTACGGCGACGGCGGGCTGGCAGGCCGCAAGGCGTTGGTCGTGGTCACCGCCGGCGAGGACGAGCGCTCCATCGGCCCGCGCGGCATCAGCGGCGACCTCGACTCCCTGCTCTTCCCGCTCACCCACGGCGTCCTGTGGTTCGTCGGGATCGACGTGCTCGCCACGCACGTGGTCCACGACGCCGACTCGCTCGGCCCCGAGGGCGTCGAACAGCAGGTCGAGCGCCTGGTCACCAGGGTCGGCGGCATCGCGGACGAACCCGCGTGGCCGTTCCGGCGTCTGCGCGACGGGGACTACGCGACCACGCGCGCACTGCGGGAGGACCTGCTGCCCGGCCGCACCGACCTGGGAATCCACCTGACCGGTCGCGACTGACACGTGTGCGGGCGCAGGCCGCCGGGGTATTCCGGATCATGAGCGAGATCAGCGCAACGCACGTGCTGCTGGACGGGTTCGACCGGGTTCGGCAGGCGGTGGCGGGAGTCCTGGAAGACCTGTCCACCGACCAGCTCTCCCACCGCGTCGGCGGCTCCGCCAACTCGATCGCGTGGCTCGTGTGGCACCTCACCCGCGTGCAGGACGACCACGTCGCCGATCTGGCGGGCACCGACCAGGTCTGGGTCACCGACGACTGGGCCGGACGGTTCGGCCTTCCGCTGCCGATCGAGGACACCGGATACGGCCACGACTCGGAGCAGGTCGCCGCGGTGGTCGCCTCGGCAGGCCTGCTGCTCGGATATCACCAGGCCGTGCACGAACGCACCCGGTCCTACCTGCGGGAGCTGAAGGACGCGGAGCTGCCGGAGGTGATCGACGAGTCGTGGGACCCGCCGGTGACTCGCGCGGTGCGGCTGGTCAGCGTGCTGGAGGACGACCTCCAGCACGTCGGGCAGGCGGCCTTCGCACGCGGTCTCCTGCCGGGGAGCTAGTGGCGCCTCATTTCCTCCCCGGCCACGGGATCAGCAGCATGACGCCGGCGCCCACGCACAGCAGCCCGATCGTCGTCCAGAGCCGCTGCCCGGTCATGAAGCTGCCCTCGAGGTATCCCAGGCCCTGCGCAGTCCAGACTCCACCGATCAGGATCAGCACGACACCGAGGCCGAGCATCAGCTTTCTGCGCATGGCCGGCAGCCTAGCGGCCTGGCCGGCCCCGGCCGTTCCGCAGTGGACGGTCGTCTGTTCACAGCTCACGCGGTCCACCCGGGAACTCGCTGAGCACGGGTGACCGGCGACGCGGATCGCTCCCACGCCTGGCGGAGCAGATCGGCGACGGTCCCGGCCTGCCCCGCCGGCAGCGTGAACGGCACCCGGAGCCACCGGTCGGCCGTGCCGTCGACCGCGAAGCGCGGCCCCGCGGTGATCCGGAGACCGAGGTCGAGGGCCGAGGCCGCCAGCCGTGTCGCGCTCGGCCGGGGAAGCTCGATCCACAACGCCATGCCCGCACGGGGTGAGGTCCACCGCCAGTCCGGGAGGCGGGCGCGGAGGGCGTCCTCGAGGGCGGCACGCGAACGGCGCAGGAGGTCGCGTCTCTCCGCCAGGATCGCGGCGGCGTCGTCGAGGAGCCGCACGGCGACCAGCTGGTCCAGGACGGGACTGCCGAGGTCGACGGACGCGCGTTCGTGCGCCAGGCGGTTCAGCAGCGTCGGATCGGCACGGATCCACCCGATCCGCAGACCGGCCCAGAACGCCTTGTTCATCGACCCGAGCGTGACGACGTCGTGCCGCAGCACCGCGGCCGGCGGCGGCGCGGGACCGTCCAGCACCAGGTCGGCGAACGTCTCGTCGACGGCGACGACCGCGTCCCGCAGGTCGGCGAGAACCTGCCGGCGGGCGGCCTCATCGGCGACGAGGCCGGTGGGGTTCTGACCGTCCGGGGTCAGGTGGGCGGCGGACATGCCGGCGGGAGGCCGGTCCCACCCGGCGGCCGTGACCGGGAGCGGGACCGCGCGGACGTGGTGGGCGCGCAGGGCGTCGAGGACGGCCGGGTAGGTGGGCTGTTCGACCAGGACCGGTCGTCCCGGACGGCAGACGGCGCGGACCACGAGGTTCCAGCCCTGCAGGGCGCCACTGGTCACGAGTATCTGCTCGGCCTCGGTCGGCAGGCCGCGGCCGGTGAGGTGCCTGGCCACCGCGGTGCGCAGGGCGGGCAGCCCGAAGGGGTGCAGGCCGTGCCCTGCCAGCTGCGACGGGAGGTCCGCCGAGGCCGCGGCCACCGCGTCGAGCAGCTGGGGCGGAGCGGGCAGGGCGGCCACCGTCAGGTCGAGGACGTCGGCGGGCTCCCCCTGGCGGGTGTCCGGCCGGTGGACACGCGCGGCGGCGATGCTGATCAGGCTGCCCGCTCCGTGGGCACTGCGCACGTACCCCTCGGCGCGCAGCAGGTCGTAGGCGGCGCTCACCGTCGTCCGGCTCAGTCCGAGCGTCGCGGCGAGGGAACGCTCGGACGGAAGGCGGGTGCCGTTCGGCAGCCGGCCGTCCAGCACGAGGCCGCGGATGCCCGCCGACACGGCGACGTAGGCGGCCCCGCCGCCGGACAGCCACGGTTCGAGCAGCGCCGCGAGACGGTCGGGACCCATGCCAACACCTCCGACTTGGCCGTGTCAGCACCAGGCCAAGTCCGGTCATGATGCGGGTTCCGCCGCCAAGACCGAGCGCACGAGACGGAGAAGTGACCTTGAGCGACACCCGACCCGGCTCCGACGTCCTCCACCTCACGCGGGAGCTCCTGCGGATCGACACGACCAACCCGCCGGGCAACGAGCGGGAGGCGGCGGAGATCGCCCTGGCCTACGCCCGGAACTCCGGACTGACGGGCGACCTGCACCCGTTGGACGGCGGTCGCGCGAACCTGCACCTGGTCCTGCGCGGCAAGGGCGAGCAGGAGCCGATCATGTACTGCGGGCATCTCGACACCGTCCCGCTGGGCACCGCCCGGTGGACGCGCCCGCCTCACGCGGCGGAGGTCGACGAGGACGGCGTGCTGTGGGGACGCGGCGCCGTCGACATGAAGGGCGGCCTCGCCGCGATGCTCGCCGGGATCGCCACTCTGGCGCGCACCGGCACGCGGCCGCCGGGAGACGTGCACTTCCTCGCCACCGCCGGCGAGGAGGTCGACTGCGCCGGCGCCCGTGCCGCCCGGGACAGGGGCCTGCTGGAGGGCGTCGGCGGTCTGGTGATCGCCGAGCCGACCGACCTGGAGCTCGTGGTCGCCCACAAGGGCGCGCTGTTCCTGGAGTTCGTGACGCACGGCCGGGCGGCCCACGGTTCCATGCCCGACCAGGGTGTCAACGCGATCACCCACATGACGGCCCTGCTGGCACGGCTGAGCGCGCTCGACCTCGGCTCCGTGACCGATCCCCTGCTGGGCGGCGCGACGACCAGCGTCGGGACCATCCGGGGCGGTTCGGTCGTCAACATCGTCCCGGACCGGTGCAGCGCCCAGGTCGACCTCCGCAGCGTGCCGGGAGTCGACCACGCCGTCGTCCTGTCCAGGATCCAGTCGATGCTCGACGAGCTCGGGTCCACCCTTCCCGGCTTCGACGCGAAGGTCGCGGTGACGGGTGACTACGCGGCCGTCGGCACAGATCCCGGCGAGCCCCTGGTGCAGGCCGCCCGGGACGTCCTGGAGGGAGTTCTCGGCCGTCCGCCGAGGATCTCCGGCGTCAGCTACTTCTCCGACGCCTCCGTCCTCCAGCCCGGCACCGGCCTGCCCACGGTGCTGTGCGGCCCAGGCGACCCGAACCTGGCGCACCAGACGGACGAGCGCGTCCACGTCGACGCACTGGACCGGGCCGCCGAGTTCTTCACCCTGCTCCCCCTGGCGAGAGGCTGACACGCCACCGGCGAGCCGGGCGGCGGGCGGCATCGACCGATACGATCACCGCATCATGGGCGAACGCACGGACGACACCGCGGATGGTGGCGACGCCTCCATCAACGATCCCCTGCTCACCACGCCGGTGGCCAGACTGATGGCACTGGCGATGGGCACGGACGTCCGCGTGCTCGACGTGCCCACGGCACGCGGTGCGGGACTCGCGGGCCTGGTCGGTCTCGGCTCCGACGAGGACGGCGAGCCGCGGCCCACGATCGGGCTCGCCGACGACCTGGACGACGACCTGCGCGCTGACGTGCTCGCGTTCGGTCTGGCGGTGCTCGTCGGCACGCCGGAGATCCTGGGTGAGAGCCCGGACGGCGTTCTCGGGATCAGCAGGGAGCGCCTCCCCCAGGCCGACAACGGTCCCGGCAACCTGGCCTGGCACATGGTGCAGACCTGCGGGCGCGAGTCGCCGTCGACGACGTTCCAGCTGATGATCATCCAGACCGACCGGTAGGCGCGGTCAGGGAACGAGGAGCCCGACCGCGGTGGTCAGGCGGGCGAGGTACTCCTCGCGGGTCTCGACCTGGTGCTTCAGCCCGACCGACACGCTGAGCAACGTCTGCGCGACGTCGTCCGCCGCCGCACCGCCCAGTGCCGCGACGACGAGCTCCTCGAACCGCTTCGGTGCCGTGTGGACGACGGGCCCGAGGAGGTCCGGGTTCTCCTCGATCACCACCGGCACGTCCCGGCTCATCGGCCCGACGTAGCGGCCCGCCCACCGGTCGAACGCCCCGACCAGCCTGTCCCGCACCGGCTTCCCGGTGTCGGCGAGGACCGCCTCCGCCGCGGCGAGGTCCTGCTCGATCGCCCGCGTGACCGCCGCGCGGAACAGGTCCTGCTTGGACGAGAACAGGAAGTACAGACCCGGCCGGGAGATCCGGGCCGCACGGGCGACCTCGTCCATCGAGGTCTTCCGGTACCCGTGCCGGGCGAACGTCAGCAACGCCGACTCGAGCACCGCGTCCCGGCGTCCGGCGGTGTCCAGGGGATCGGCCATGCGGTGACCGTACGCCGTCTCGGACGAACTATACAAATTTCGTTCACTCCGTATAGTGCGCAGCATGACCACCGGCAACCTGATCACCACACCGTTCACCGCCGCCAGCACGGCGGACGACGTCCTGGCGGGCGTGGACCTCACCGGCGTCCGCGCGGTCGTCACCGGGGCGTCGTCCGGGCTGGGCGCCGAGACCGCTCGCGCCCTGGCCGCCGCCGGAGCCGAGGTGACACTCGCGGTCCGCGATCCCGCCGCCGTCGCCGGTCCACGGGTCGCCCGGCTCGACCTCGCCGACCAGGTGTCCGTACGGCGGTTCACCGAGCAGTGGGACGGTCCGCTGCACCTGCTGGTGAACAACGCGGGCGTCGTCACCGCCGGACCGGCCCGCACCCAGGAGGGCTGGGACCTCCAGTTCGCGACCAACCACCTCGGGCACTTCACCCTGGCCACCGGCCTGCACCGGGCGCTGGCCCGCGGCGCGGCCGACCGCGGCGAGGCGCGCATCGTCTCGGTCAGCTCGACGGCGCACATGCGCGCCGGGGTCGACTTCGGCGACCTGCACTTCGACCGCCGCCCGTACGACCCGCAGATCGCCTACGCGCAGTCGAAGACGGCCAACTCGCTGTTCGCGGTGGAGGCGACCCGCCGCTGGTCAGCCGACGGGATCTTCGCGAACGCCGTCAACCCCGGCGGCGTCGCGACCGGGCTGCAGCGGCACTTCTCGGTGGCGCAGAAGGAATCCCTGGCCGCGGCCGAGGCCGCCGGGATCTTCACCTACAAGACGGTCGGGCAGGGCGCGGCGACCAGCGTCGTCGCGGCGGTCGCCCCGCAGTTCGCCCGCACCGGCGGCCACTACCTCGACGACTCGCAGGAGGCCTACACGGTGCCGGACGACGCCGCGCTCGCCGACCACCCGCACGGGGTGAAGGCGTGGGCTCTCGACCCCGCTGCCGCGCAACGCCTGTGGCAGGTCTCGGCGGAGCTGGTCGGCAGCCATCGGTAATCTTTCGCCTGATGCCGGAAACCCGCCATACCTCTCCCTCCTCCGCCGCCAGCGGAGGCGGCTGGCTGGACCACGGCTTCCACATCGACGCCCACTCGCACCTGGACGGGCAGCTGGTCTACGCCGCGTCCGGCGCGCTGGCCACGTCGACGGAGCGGGGCACGTGGGTGGCGCCGGCGAACCGCGCCACATGGACGCCGCCGGGGTTCGAGCACTCGCACCGCTTCTACGGCCGCACCGACGTGCGTCTCGTGGTCGTTCCGGCAGCGCTGTGCGGGGCACTCGTGCCGCATCCCAGCGTGGTCGCGGTGAGCCCGTTGCTGCGCGAGGTGGTCCTGGCGCTGACCGATCGGCCGGAGTCCCGCCCCGGTGCACACGCACGGCTGCGCGAGGTCCTGATCGACGAGCTGGTCGAGACACCGGAGCTGTCCCTGCACCTGCCTGAACCGCGCGACCCGAGGTTGCGCGCGGTGACCGACCTCCTACAGGCCGATCCTGGCCGCACCTCGACGCTCACCGAGCTGGGGCGCATGGCGGGCGCCAGCGAACGCACGCTCAGCCGCCTGTTCGACTCCGAGCTCGGCATGAGCTTCCACCGCTGGCGCACGGTCCTGCGGGTGCACCACGCCGTCATCCACCTCACCCGCGGCGTCTCGGTCACCGACACCGCGATCGCCTGCGGGTGGTCGAACCCCTCCAGCTTCATCGACGCGTTCAGCTCCGTGACCGGCCAGACGCCCGGCCGCTACCAGGCAGGGCTCCACCGCGGCGAGCCGTAGGCGAAGTTGGCGGCTTTTCCGCATCCGCTGTCGTGACAGCGGTGGGGGGAAGCGCTCGGAAAGTCCACTGTGGAGGACATGAACGAAGCAGACGAGCACACCACCGTCGTCATCGTAGGTGGCGGCGTTGCCGGCCTCGCGCTGGGGAACTTCCTGCAGCGCAAGGAAATCAGTTGCGTCATCCTCGAGAAGCACAGCCGCGCTCACGTCGAACAGCGGCAACGGGCCGGTTCCCTGGAAGCGAGCGGGGTGCGCATGTTCCGGCAGTGGGGACTCGACGAGGTCTTCGCCGGTTCGCCCGAACACTCGATGGGGTCCGACATCCCGATGATCGTCGAAGGCGAGACGCGGTACTGGAAGCAAGGTGACGACGACGACCAGACCGAAGACGAGTCGATCTTCTGTCCGCAGCAGGTCCTCGTCGCGAACCTGACCGCGATCTTCCTCCGCGAGGGCGGGGACCTCCGCTACGAGGCGGCCGACGTCTCCGTGGAGGACGTCACCGGCAGGCCCGTGGTCCGCTACCGCGACACCTCCGGCGCACTCAGGTCGATCAGCTGCGAGTTCGTCGCCGGTGCGGACGGTTTCCACGGCGTCAGCAGGAAGTCCATCCCGCCGGACGTCCTCACCTGTCACTCGCACGAGTTCGGCTACGCCTGGCTCAGCGTCCTCGCCGAGGTTCCCGCGGATCCCCTGGCGATCATGGCGGTGCACTCGCGCGGGTTCGCCGCGCAGATCACCCGCGGCCCCGGCCGAAGCCGCGTCTACCTCCAGTGCCCCCTCACCGACACCGCCGACCAGTGGCCGGACGAGCGGGTCTGGACCGAGCTCGCCCACCGGTTCGGCCGCCGGGTGGAGCGGGGTCCCGTCTCCACCAGGCAGGTGGTCCCGTTGCGCGGTGTCGTGTTCAGCCCGATGAGCCACGGCGGGCTCCACCTGCTCGGGGACGCCGCCCACCTCATCTCGCCGATGAGCGCCGAGGGAATGAGCCTGGCGCTGCACGACGCCGAGACGTTCGCCCGCGCCGTGGTCCACCACGCCGAGACCGGTGACCCGCGCCTGCTCGACGAGTACTCCGACACCTGCCTGCGCCACGTCTGGAACCGCCAGCAGTCGGCGGTCCGGATGACCGACACCCTGCACGACGCCGGAGACAGCTCCTACCGGGGCGAGTTCCGCAGGCAGATCGCGAGGGTCGATCTCGAAACGTTGTTGCAGCCCACGACCCGCTGAACCATTCGCCTTCACAGGGCACGGTGCCGCCGTCACCCCCGACGACGGCACCAGCTCCCCTGCGTCCCCTTGCGGCTGACTACACCTGCTCGGTCTCGACCGTCGTCGCCGGCTGGCTGCCGGGCCGACGGCGGTCCTCGAGCTTGATGTCGCACTTGCCGACCAGCGCGACACCGGCGCCGATCGTCGTGGCCACCGGAGCGGCCAGCGCCGCGACCAGCCCGAGGGCCACCGGGACCTCCAGCACCACGTCGTCCTTGCTGTCCCGCACCACCACGCGGCGGTTGATGCCCTCGCTCACCAGTCCGCGAAAGGCGTCGACCACCGAGTCGACGGCGTTGCGGGTGGGGTCGGCCTTATTTTCGCTCATGACTCTCCTAGAACTGCGGACATCCCTTGACGGCTCCAGCCTGCCCGTGATCGGGCGCCCTGCCATCAGGGTTTCCCCCGACTCCCACCTGATTCGCCCCTCAGGGCACCCGGTTCGCCGTCAGATGCCGAACAGCGCCGAGGCGTTGCCCGATGCGAACTTCCGCCGGTCCTCTTCGGACTCGAACTCACCGAGGAAGGACGTGATCTCCTCCCGTGAGGGGTGCTGGAACGGGTAGTCGGTGGAGAAGATCAGGCGGTCGGCGGTGGTCACCGAGAGGGCGTGCCGCAGCAGTGCGGGGTTGAGCATGCCGGAGGTGGTGATGTGGAAGTTGGACCTCAGGTAGTCCGATGTGGAGCGTTCCAGGCCGGCGACGCGCGCCAGGCTGTCGGCGCGGTCGACCCAGAAGAGCAGCATCTCGCCCCAGTGGCCCAGCACGACCTGGAGCTCCGGGTGCCGGTCGAAGGTGCCGCGCAGGATCAGCCGCAGCGCGGCGAGACCGGCGTCGAGGTGCCAGCCCCAGCCGAACGTCGCGAGTGCCAGGTCGGTCGTGGAGCCGAAACCGCGGTAGGAGGCGTCGCGGAGAGCGCCGGACGGCAGCTGCGGGTACAGGAAGACCGGCTGGCGCAGTGCCGCCGCGGCCGCGAAGAAGTCGTCGTAGACCGGGTCGTCGAGCACGAGGTCGCCGGACCTGCCGTAGACCATGGTGCCCACGTGGCCCAGACCGGCGGCCCGTTCGAGCTCGGCGGCGACCTCGTGCGGGGCCGACATCGGCAACGTCGACAGCGCGCGGAACCGGGTCGGGTGCCGGGCCACGGCTTCGGCTGCGACGTCATTCGCCGTGCGGCTGAGCCGGACCGCCTCCTCTGCGGGCAACGCCTGGGTTCCGGGTGGTGTCTGCGCGAGCACCGCCACGTCGATTCCCTGCGCGTCCATGGTCGCGAGCCGACCTTCTCCGAGGTCCAGGAGGCGCTGCCGGTGGTCGCCGAGGTCGTTGAACGCGAGGCTCTCGTCGCGTTCTCCCTCGGGCAGCGCGGTGAGCGCGGCGGTCAGCTCCGGCAGGACCCAGTGCTCCTCGATCCCGATCAGCATCGGACTCCCCTCAGCTCGAACCCGCGAGCGAACCGGCGCGCTCGGGAGCGGTGACGTCCTCTGCGTGATCACCTGAGGCGATCAGCCGGGAGGCGCAGGCCGCGAGGCCGGCGAGCACGGCGAGCACGGCGATGATGATCGCCATCGGCAGGGCGGAATGGGCGCTGCCCACGCTCACCAGCGGCGAGACTGCGGCGCCGAGGCCGAACTGCGCGGCGCCCAGCACGGCCGAACCCGTGCCGGCCGCTCCCGGCACCGCGTCGAGGGCGAGCGCGGTGGCCGGTCCCAGGACGAAGCCGAGGGACGCGACCGCGAAGAAGATCGGCACCAGCAGCCAGGCGGCGTTGATCGGCAGCAGCGCGAGGACCAGCAGCACCGCGGCGGACACGAGCAGTGAAACGGTACCGGTGGTGAGGACCCGGCGCGGGTGGCTGCGGCGCAGCAGCTTCGACGCGACCGCGCTGCTCGCGATCAGCCCGAGTGCGTTGAGCGCGAACAGCAGTCCGTAGCTGACAGCGCTCATCCCGATGACCACCTGGTACAGGAACGGCGACGCCGAGATGTAGGCCATCAGGACGGCGAACGAGAAGACGAACGTGGCCGTCGCGGTGAGGTAGGCGCGGTGGCCGAGGGCGCGGACCCCGCCCGCCTTCGCGGTGCCCCGCTGGTGCCGCGGGTGCGTCTCCCGCACGACCGCCGCCGACCCGGCGAGCATCGCGACCGCGAGGCCGGCCAGGACGAACAGCACGCCCCGCCACCCGATCCCGTCGATCATCAGGCTGCCCAGCAGGGGCGCCACCACCGGCGCCACACCGCTGACGATCATCATCAGGCTGAACGCGCGGGCGGCGGCGCGACCGGTGGCGAGGTCCGCGACGACGGCGCGTCCGATGACCATGCCGGCCGCGGCGGTCAGCCCCTGGACGAGGCGCGCGACCAGCAGGACCCCGATCGTGGGCGCGACGGCGGCGAGCACGCTGGCGGCCACGAACACAGCCGAGCCGGCCAGCAGCGGCCCGCGCCTCCCCCACCGGTCCGACAGCGGCCCGAAGAGCAGCTGCCCCGCGGCGAGTCCGAGCAGGAACATCGTGAGCGTCAGCTGGACGGCGGTGTCGCTGGTCTCGAGCTCGACGGCCATGCGCGGGAACGCGGGCAGGTAGAGGTCGATGCCGAACGGGGCCACGCTCGCCAGCAGGGCGAGCACGAGCAGGAGCGGCACCGGGATGGTGCCGCGGGACGGCGCGTTCACCGCATCTCCTATCAAGTGATAACTATCAGTCGACAGGAAAAGTAACATGGTCGCGTGGACGAGGACCAGAAGTCGCGGTTGTTCGAACTCGCCGACCTCATCACAGCGGTGGGAAGGCAGATCCACGCCGCCAAGGAGGGCCTGGGCGAAGAGCGGTGGTCAGCACTGGACGTCGCCGTGATGCGCTACATCGACCGCAATCCCGGCACCTCGGCCCGCGCGGCCGCCGACGCCACGCAGCAGATCTCCAGCAACTTCAGCCGCGCGCTGCGAGGCCTGGAGCAGAAGGGCCTCGTGCACCGCGAGACCGACCGGGAGGACGCCCGCCGCGTCCGCCTCTACCCCACCGCCCGCGCCAAGGAGAACCTCCAGCGGCTGAACGACGTCTGGAGCGAGCTGCTCGACGGCGTCGTGTCCGACGACGAGGAGGCCGACGCCATGATCGCGGCGTTGCGGCGCATCGAGACGGGCCTCGCCGGGAAGGCGCTCGCCCGGTTGGGGCGCACCGACAGCGGCGTGCGGTAGGCGAGGCGGTCACCGACGACGGTGCGGTGGAGGCGGGACCACCCCGTTCCCTAACGAGCGAAGTGCGGTTCCGCCGCTTCCAGTCGCGGTACCGAGATGCCCAGCCGTCGTGCTTCGGCCAGGGCGTCCCGGCAGATCTCACGCGGCTCCTCGGCGTCCGGGTCGGAGTGCGCCGCGAAGTTCACGCGCGCGGGCGCGAAGTGAGCGGTCAGCCAGGCGAGCACGGCGGCCGTCAGCCAGGCAGGCGCCCGGAACAGCAGCAGACCGCCCCGGTGACGTCGCAGGTCGAGGCCGCGCGCCTCGAGGAGCGGCAGCAGCTCGCGGCCGGCCAGCAGCCCTTCGCGCAGGTCGCCCGTCGCCCCGGCCAGATCGGACAGGGAACCCAGCCGCAGGCCCTGCGAGAACAGGCCGGCATCCGACACGAAGTGGACCCACAGCCAGCCGCGGAAATCAGGCTGCTCCTTGATCCGGAGCCCTGCCTCGCGAAACGCCTGGCGCACGGCCCGCTCCCGCTCCGTCGGGGGCCCGCCGAGGGTGCCGAAGACTACCGACGGCAGCAGCGCCCCGCGAAGCACGCCGTCCGCGCCGAAACCGCCACCGGCCTGAGGAGCACCCCAGGCGATCCGGTCGACGGGGAGTGCGCCGATCGCGGCCAGCGGCTCGGTCCAGACGTTGCCGAAGACCAGCACCGTGGCGTGACCGACGCGCGGGGACAGGAAGGCCGCCGCCTCCGCGAGGCGGTGGTGCGGCACGCTGAGCACGATCAGATCGAAGTCGTGGTCCGGCTCCAGCGCCTCGCGGTAGCGCACCGGCCACTTCTCGACGACGCGCTGCCCCCACACCCGGCGCCGCGTGTCCATCAGGTCGAGGTCCACCGTGTCCCCGTACGTCGCCGCACGGCCCGGCCGGACGTAGAACTCCACGTCATGTCCCGCCTGTTCCAGGAGCCAGCCGTAGACGGTGGCGATCACGCCGCGGCCGAACATCAGGATCTTCATGCTGCACCTCATCGGGTACGATAAAACTGGAGATCATCTCCACTTTCGAAGATATGGAGGTCATCTCCACTTGTCAAACGCGAGGGAGCGCATGACCACCGACAAGCCGCTGCGGGCCGACGCCCGCCGCAACCGCGATGCCCTGATCGCCAAGGCACGAGAGGTCTTCGACACAGGCGGCTTCTTCGACCTGCGATTCGACGACTTCGCCCGCCTGGCGGGGGTGGGCACCGGCACGTTGTACCGCCACTTCCCCACCAGGGAGGCACTGGCCGAGGCGGTCTACCACGGGGAAGTCACCGCGCTGTGCGACCGCGCCCGTGAGCTCCAGGCCACGCTGCCCGCGGCGGAGGCCCTGGCGACCTTCCTGCGCGGCATGGTCGACCACATAGACGCCCACGAGGGCTTGGCCCGGACGCTGGCCACGCTCATGGCCGACCGCTCCGGCGCTCTCGCCGAAGGCAGTCGGGCGCTGGAGCAGGCCGTCACCGACCTGATGGCCGCCGCCGTGCGGGACGGCGCCGTGCGCGACGACGTGGACGCCGGTGCCGTGATGATGGTGCTGCACGGCATCGGCGCGGCCCATGACCGCCCCGGCTGGCGGGCCGAGGCCGACGATGTCATCACCCTCGTGCTGGACGGGCTGCGCCGCCCGCTGTGACGCACTGCGCGCCCGCGCCGCGTTCCTCGTCGAACCCGGACCTGATGCGCTCCCGGTGCGTTCGAGTCGATTCGACTGACCCGTCTTGACCCTCCTCGGGACAGCAGCAATTCTGGGAGCGCTCCCAGAACCTCGGTGCGGAGCGGTTCGTCAGCGCGGTCAGAGCTCGAAGGAGAGCGGATGAAGCGGCGGCACAAGGTTTTCGGCGCGCTGATCGCGGCCGTGGTGGCCACGAGCGGGATGGTCGCCGTGAACGCGGCCGGTCAGCCCGCGGTGGTGGCCGCGGCGGCGAGCGGCACGGGTACCGGATACCTGCACACCAGCGGGAACAAGATCCTGGACAGCACGAACGCGACGGTCCGGCTGACCGGCATCAACTGGTTCGGCATGGAGACCGACAATAAGACCTTCCACGGCCTGTGGGCCAGCCGCACGTGGCGGCAGCAGCTCGACCAGATGGCGCAGCTGGGCTACAACACGCTGCGCGTCCCGTTCTCCAACGACGCGCTGAAGCCCGACGCCAGGGCCACCGGCATCAACGACTACACCAACCCCGACCTGATCGGGCTGTCACCGCTGCAGATCCTCGACAAGGTGATCGAGTACGTGGGCCAGAAGGGCATGCGCGTCATCCTCGACCGGCACCGGCCGACCAGCGCCGGCCAGACCGCCCTCTGGTACACGGCGGGCGTGCCGGAGAGCACCTGGATCAACGACTGGAAAGCCCTTGCCCAGCGCTACGCGGGCAACACCACGGTCATCGGCGCCGACCTGCACAACGAGCCGCACGCCGAGGGCACCAACCCCGCCGCGGCCGGCTCGTGCTGGGGCTGCGGCGACACCGCCCGCGACTGGCGGCTGGCCGCCGAACGCGCGGGCAACGCGATCCTGAGCGTGCAGCCGAACTGGCTGATCTTCGTCGAGGGCGTGAGCTGCCCGAGCGGCGGGCTCTCGAACGTGTGGGACGGCGACCCGTCCAACGACGAGGACTGCGGCTGGTGGGGCGGCAACCTGTCGAAGGCGGGCCAGTTCCCGGTGCGCCTGTCCGTGCCGGGGCGGCTGGTGTACTCCCCGCACGAGTACGCCACCTCCGTCTACAACCAGCCGTGGTTCAGCGCGCCGGACTACCCCGCGAACATGCCCGCGATCTGGGACAGGTACTGGGGTTACCTGTACAAGCAGAACATCGCGCCGTTGATGATGGGCGAGTTCGGTACCACGCTGGCCAACCCGGTCGACAAGGTGTGGCTGGAGAACCTCATGGCCTACACCGGGACCGGCGTCAACGGCATGTCGTTCACGTACTGGTCGTGGAACCCGAACTCCGGTGACACCGGCGGGATCGTCGGCGACGACTGGACGACGGTCAACCAGGCGAAGCAGAGCATCCTCCAGCCCTACCTCATCCCCCCGACCGGTGGCGGTCCCGGCCCGACGACTACCACCACCACGACGACGACCGGCGGCGGCACGGGCGGGTGCAAGGCGGTCTGGAAGCTGGACAACTCCTGGCAGGGCGGCTTCCAGGGCTCGCTGACCGTCACCAACACCGGGACGAGCGCCGTCAGTCCGTGGACCGTCGCGTTCGCCCTGCCCGGCGCGACCGTCTCCAACGGCTGGAACGGCACCTTCACCCAGTCCGGCTCCACGGTCACCGTCACCGCGCCGTCCCACAGCCAGTCCCTGGGCGCGGGAGCGGCCGTGTCGCTCGGGTTCACGGCCACCGGCACGGCGAGCACGCCCTCGGCCGTCACCCTCGGCCAGGCGGCTTGCACGTGACGACTCACCGCCCGAACCGGTGAGCCGGGCTTGCCGGGAGGGGTTTCCGCCGCCTCCCGGCAACCGCCTGGGCGCGATCACCGGCCATGACAAAAACCTGACCAGTCCGAAGCGTTGACGCCGGAATCAGCCGAACCCTAGCCTCACTTTGAGAGCGCTCTCACACTTCGTCGGCCACCCACCCTGCACCGGGAGGTCCCATGTTGAGAGCTGCGCTTCTCGCGTCCCTGATGGTGTCCACAGCCGTCCTGGCGCTTCCCCCGGAATCCACGGCCGAGGCGCCGGCGGCGGTCCGGCCCGCCGCGCCCTGCGACTACTACTGCGACGACCGCGATCCCGCTCTGCCCCTCAGCGCACGGCGATCCGGCTACCGGCCCGGCACCAGCACACCGCCTCCGACCGCCGGCCCTCCGTCGACGGGCAGCACTCCCCCGGCCGCGTCGGCCGTCATCTGCAACAGGTACTGCGACGCCCGTGATCCCGCACTCGCGCCAGCGCAACGCCTCGCCCAGACCGTCGCCGTCGGAGGACGTCAGATCTCCCTGCGCTTCAACGACACGGACGCGATGGGCTGGGCGGTGGTCTCCGCCGCCCAGCAGGGGGACGAGGTGTGGCTGGACCGCTCCTTCGACGCCGGCGTCAGCTGGGGTTCCGGGTCCAGGCTCGGCAACACGGCGGCCCCGGCGGGCTTCGGCGAGTGGCGCACCATGATGTTCAACGTGGACGACTGGGCCGGCTACGGAGTCGGCCTGCTGCGGGCCTGCGGACGTCCGGCGGGATCGTCCACGATCGCCTGCACCAGCTGGTACCGCACCACGTGGAACGCCGGTGAGCGCCGCACGGCCGCGGCGACGGCGTTGATGGAGCGCTACAACCTCGGCACCGGCCTGTTCGACACGACGGGGTGGTGGAACTCGGCCAACGCGCTCACCGCGGTCATCGACAACATCCGGGTGACCGGCATGAGCAGCTACCGCTACGCCATCGCCCGCACCTACGACCTCAACCTCCGGGCCTGGCAGGGCAACTTCATCAACGACTACAACGACGACGTCGCCTGGTGGGGCCTCGCGTGGGTGGCCGCCTACGACCTGACCGGGGACAGCAGGTACCTCAGCACCGCCAGGGCCGGCGCGGACCACATGTTCCGCTTCTGGGACTCCGTGTGCGGCGGCGGCATCTGGTGGAGCTCCGGCAAGAACTACAAGAACGCGATCGCCAACTCGCTGTACGTCCAGCTCAACGCCGCACTGCACAACAGGATCCAGGGCGACACCGTCTACCTGCAACGCGCCAGGACCGGCTGGACGTGGTTCGCCAACAGCAAGATGATCAACAGTGCCGGTCTGGTCAACGACGGACTCACCACGTCCACCTGCTCCAACAACAACCAGACGCCCTGGAGCTACAACCAGGGCGTGCCGCTCGCCGCGCTGGTCGAACTGCACAGGGCGACCGGGGACGCGAGCCTGCTCACCCAGGCGCGCAGGCTCGCCGACGCCTCGACCGGCAGCACCTTCCTCAACCCCGGCGGCATCCTGTTCGACGACGGCGGTGGCGGGGACGTCCCCTCCTTCAAGGGCATCTACGTCCGGGGCCTGGCCGCGCTGAACAGGGCGCTGGCGGACCACCCGTACACCTCGTACCTGCGCCGCCAGGCCGACACCGCGTACTCGCGGGACCGCTCCAGCGCCGACGCGTACGACCAGCCGTGGGCGGGACCGTTCCAGCGCAGTGACGGCGCCCGTCAGCACAGCGCGGTGGACCTCATGAACGCCGCGAGCTGACTCGCCGCGAGCCGGGACCGGAGCTCACCGGTCCCGGCGACCCGCTACTCCTCGACCCGCTGGGTCACGACGCCGCGCACGAAGTACCGCTGCGCCACCAGGAACAGCAGGACCATCGGCACGGTGGCGACCACGCTCGCCGCCATCACGAGCTCCCACTGCGCCTCGCCGCCCTGCCCGAACCTGTCGAGCACGGCCTTCAGCCCGCGCGGCAACGTGTACAGCTCCGGCTCGCGCAGGTAGATCAACGGTCTGATCAGGTCCGTCCACGCGGCCTTGAGCTCGAACACCAGCACCACGATCAGCCCCGGCCTGGCGAGCGGCAGCGCGATCGACCGGAACTGCCGCCACGGCCCGGCGCCGTCCACGCGGGCCGCGTCGAACACCTCGGCGGGCAGGCCGAGGAAGAACTGGCGCAGCAGGAACACGTAGAACGCCGAGCCGAACAGGTTGCCCGCCCACAACGGGATCTGCGTGGTCGCGAGCCCCACGGCGTGCCACTCCAGGTACACCGGCACCATCGTGACGGCGGCGGGCAGCATCATGGTGGCCAGCACGAGTGCGAAGAGCGCGGAGCGGCCGCGGAAGCGGAAGCGGGCGAAGCCGAACGCGACGACCGCGCTCGACACGGTGGCGGCGACCGCCGCGGCGAGCCCGACGGCCACGCTGTTGCCCACCCACGCCAGGAGCGGTACGGCGCGCCACACCTCGGCGTAGTTGGCGAGGGTGACCGGCGAGGGCAGCAGGGCGTTGTCGAAGACGTGCGAGCGGTCCTTGAGCGACGCGCTGACCAGCCACCAGAACGGGTAGGCGAAGAGCACGCCCACCGCGATGAGCGCCAGCACCACGGGCGCGCGGCGGGTCATGCCCTGTCCTCGTAGTGCACGTAGTCGCGGGACAGCCGCACCTGCAACGCCGTGATGGCGGCGATGACCAGGAACAGCACCCATGCCAGCGCCGAGGCGTAGCCCATCCTCAGCGAACCGAAGGCCTCCTGGAAGAGGTAGATCACGTAGAACAACGCCGCGTCTCCTTCCGCCGGGCTGGACGGGCGGGCGCCGAAGAACATCGTGTAGGCCTCGGTGAACACCTGCAGCGAGGCGATCGTGTTGACGATCAGCGTGAAGTACACGGTGCCGCTGATGCCGGGCAGCGTGACGTGCCAGAACTGCCGCCACGCCGACGCGCCGTCGAGCCGCGCCGCCTCGTAGCGCTCCGCCGGCACCCTGGTCAGCGCGGCCAGGTACAGCACGGCGGTGCTGCCGACCGTCCAGAGGCTCATCAGCACGAGGCCCGGTTTGATCCAGGCCGGGTCGGTCGTCCACTGCGGGCCGGTGAACCCGAACCAGCCCAGCACGGCGTTCACCGCGCCGTTCTGACCGTTGAGCAGCAACAGGAACAGAGCAGCGAGGGCGACCGGCGGGGTCATCGTCGGCAGGAACAGCACGGTGCGGAAGAACCCCGCCGACCGTCCCGCGCGGCGCAGCAACGAGGCCAGGCCGAGCGCGAGCACGATCTGCGAAGGCACGTGCAGCAGGGTGAAGAACACGGTGTTGCCCAGCGCGGTCGCGGCACGCCCGTCGCGCAGGATCTCCCGGTAGTTCTCGAGACCCGCCACCCGCGGCGGCTTGAGCAGGTCGTAGTGCGTGAACGACAGGAACAGGCTGTACAGCATCGGACCGGCGGTCAGCAGCAGGAAACCGGCCACCCACGGCAGCACGAAGAGCCAGCCGGCTCGTGCCTCGCGCGCGCTCGCCATCACCGGCCTCCCACGCGGGTGATCGCGCGGTCCGCCTCGCGCTGCGCCTGCGCCATCGACTCCTCCGGGGGCTGGCCGCTGAGCAGGGTCCTGCTGACCGCCGACTCCCAGGACCGCACGAGATCGCTGGCGGCGGGGCTCGGCGGCAGGGCGAAGGACTTGTCCTGCACGGCTTGCAGCACACGCACGCCCTGTTCGAGGACACGGATGCCGCGCGGGTCGTACACCTCGCTGAAGATCTTGTCGTCGGCGGCGCGGTTGCCCGTGAACGTTCCGCTGTAGGGCTTTCCCTTCTTCGCGAGGGCGTCACGGCGTGCCTTCGCGGCGGTGACCCAGGTGTCCGCCGCGGTCATCGTCGTGATGAACTCGCAGGCCAGTTCCGGATGACGGGCTCCCGCGGGGATGGCCCACGCCTGGCCGCCCGCCTCGGTGAGGGGATTGCCCTGCCGGTCGGTGAACGGCGCGATGGTGACGTCGACGTCCGGCGAGTTCGCGGCGAGGGTGTTGACGTACCAGGAGTCCATCACCATCGCGGCCACCTGCCCGGTGACGAGCTCGTTGTTCGCGCCGAAGGAGTCGAACGTGTCCCGGAACGCCTTGAACGCCGCCCAGCCGCCCTGCTCCCGGACCAGGCCCGCGGTGTAGCGGACGGCTTCGACGACGCGCGGGTCGTCCAGGTGGGGCCCGTCCGCGACCAGGTCGGCGCCGTTGGCCTTGCTCCACAACGCCAGGAACTCGGGCATGCGGGGGTCGAAGCCGATCCGTTCGATGCGGCCGTTCTCGACGCGCGCGAGCTTCGCCGCGGTCGAGGCCAGCGCCTTCCAGTCCGTTGTGGACAGTGTGGCCGGGTCGACACCCGCCTGCCGCAGCACCGGGTTGTTGAGGATCAGCACCCGGACGGTGAAGAAGTCCGGCACCCCGTACACCACGTTCTCGTAGGTCACCTGCCGCACCGCCGCGTCGCGGTACTGCTTCAGGTCGACGCCCTTCCGCCGCAGGCAGGACCCGAGGTCCTGCACCGCTCCCCTGGCCGCGTAGCCGCCGAGCTTGCGGCGGTCCGCGTAGACGAGGTCGGGCGGGTCACCCGCCGCCACCGCCGAGAGGAACTGCTGCTCGTCGAACACGCCCTCGTTGATCCGGAGATCGACCTCGGGACGCCGTTTCCTGAACACGTCCACGCGCGCGGTGGCGTGCTCGTCCGGCAGGCCGAAGCCCGTGGTGACGAGCGTGTTCGGCCGGTCGGCCGCACTCGGGCCGAGACCTCCGCATCCCGCCACCAGCAACGCCAGCAACGGGACGACCGGCCACCGGGTCATGTTCGGACGGAAGCGTCGCAGGCCGCCTGGTCGAAAGAACGCCGTTGCCCCATGAGTCGCGACTACCCGGTCACCCGCCCTCCAAACGACGCCAACCGGAGGCTTTCGGGATCGTCAGACCACGGCGGGGCAGATCTCGTCGTCCTTCGCGGGTGCGCTCCGCCGATCGGCGGCCGTGTGCGCCAGCACGACGGCGGCCTTCTCCGGTGAGATGAAGCGCAGTCCCATGAAGTTGTCACCCGCGGAGAACCCCGGCAACGCCCAGATCTCCTCGTACGGGATGTGCACCGGCCAGTACCTCCGGAAGCTGTAGACGTTGCTCCACAGGCACTTCGCCGGATCGGGACGCCACAGCCGGCGTGCGAACGCCGGGTCGCGGAACGAGTGCCCGACCTCGCCGATGGCCAGCACGTGCTTGCGGCCGGTGAGGAGCGCGACGTCGCCGGTGGTGACGCCGTCCATCCGCTTGTCGTGCTTGGCGGTGGCACCCCAGAACCGGGCCCGGCCGTCCGGGTGCAGGGCGTCCAGCCGCGCCCGGTCTTCCGGGTCCAGTGCCGCGAAGTCCAGCGCCGCGCACTCCAGGGCCGCCTCCCGGAACGGCACCGCGTGCGCCAAGGTGTCCGCCCAATGCCTGCGCGCTTCGGGAGTGCCGTACGAGGGTTGGATGAAGACCTGCGCCACGGGCGACACGCTACCCGCGGGTCAGCGCGTGAGGCCGCGGGTGGCGATCAGCAACGCCTCGCTGACCGCGGCCTCCACGCCGTCCCCTTCGTCGTCGGAGGCGTCGGCGTGGAACGCGTGGTGCTCCACGGCGGCCCGCAGCGCGGCGTTGATCATCGCGGCGTGCACGACCGAGGTCAGGTCCGGAGCGGCCAGGCCGTCGCGGCGGGCGAGCGCGTCGGCGAAGACCGGTTCGGCCTGCCGGTGGGCCTCCAGCCACACCGCGCGCAGGCCGGGCTCGGTCCTGGTCAGGCGCACCAGGCCGAGCATCGTCGCGCGGTCGCCGGCGGAACCGCCCGCCTGCCGCAGCGCGTCCACGAGCTCGGTCATGTCCTGGTCCTCGCGCCACGACCGCAGCCAGTCCGCGGCCAGGTCGATGCCGCCGGTCAGCAACGGCAGGACGCAGCTCTCCTTGGTCGGGAAGTAGCGCCACAGCGTGCGGGACGAGATGCCGGCCGCGGTGGCGATCTCCTCGGCGGACGTGGCGGCCACGCCCTGCGTGACGAAGAGACCGACCGCCACGCGGGCGACGTCGAGGCGGGTCTCGGCCTTGCGCCGCTCGGTGAGGGACGGGCGTCCGATCGGCATGTGACCTCCTGCAGAAGACCCGCACACCGTACCCGTTATTGTCCCCAGGCGACTACATGGCACAGAATGACAAAAAGTAAACGCAGATGGAGGCAGCAATGGACGGACTTGCGGACAGCAGCGTGGTGGTCACCGGTGCCGGTTCGGGCATCGGACGGGCCGCGGCCCTGCGCTTCGCCTCCGCGGGGGCGAAGGTCGTGGTGGCCGACATCAACGCCGACGCCGCCCAGGCCGTCGTCGCGGAGATCGAGGCGGCCGGTGGCACCGCGGTGGCCGCGACCGGCGATCTGGGTGATCAGGCCGTGGCCGACGCGGTCGTCGAGACGGCGATCACCTCGTTCGGCGGGATCGACGTCCTGGTGAACAACGCCGGGGTGATGGACAGCATGTCCGCCGCGGCCGACGTCTCCGACGCCGAGTGGGAGCGGGTGCTGCGGGTCAACCTCACCGCGCCGTTCCTGCTCACCCGTGCCGCCCTGCCGCACATGGTCGCCAAGGGCAAGGGCGCGATCGTCAACACGGCCTCGGAGGCGGCCTTGCGCGGCAGCGCGGCCGGAGCGGCCTACACCGCGTCG
This sequence comes from Lentzea sp., assembly GCF_035525475.1. Classification (GTDB taxonomy): domain Bacteria; phylum Actinomycetota; class Actinomycetes; order Mycobacteriales; family Pseudonocardiaceae; genus Lentzea. The sequence goes on from NZ_DATLEC010000027.1 coordinate 41,564, forward strand.
AAGCACGGCCTGGTGGGGCTCACCCGGTCCGTGGCGGTCATGTACCGCGACTCGGGCATCCGGGCCAACGCCATCGCCCCCGGCGCCACCCTGACCGGCATCGCCCTGACCGTCGACCCCGACGCGCACGGGCCCAGGGTGCTCGCGCGGTACCGGCAGAACATCGGTCGCCTCGCCCAGGCCGACGACCAGGCCGCCGCGATCGTCTTCCTCGCCTCCGACGCCGCCGCCAACGTCAACGGCGTCGTGCTGCCCGTCGACGACGGCTGGGCGGCGGTCTGACCTATCCTGCTGGCCAGCAGCCCGGCACGACGCCGGGCACGGCCGGCCGGAGCTCCAGGGATGACGCGCAGCAGGACGCCAGAGGGCACGAGGGAACGCATCCTCGCCACCGCCGAACGCATGTTCGCCGAGCACGGCGTCTTCTCCGTCTCCAACCGGCAGATCAGCGACGAGGCCGGCCTGGGCAACAACACGGCGGTCAGCTACCACTTCGGCAGCAAGGCGGAGCTCGTCCGCGCCATCTACCTGCGGCACAGCGAACCGGTCGAGCTGATGCGCGAGAAGGCCGTGGACGAGCACGCCGGGAGCACCGAGCTGCGCGACTGGCTCGCCTGCCTCGTCCGCCCGTTCACCGGCCACCTGGCGTCGCTGGGGTCGAACAGCTGGTACGCCCGGTTCGTCGCCCAGCTCATGACCGAGCCGAAGCTGCGGGAGCTCGACCTCGTCGACGTGGGTCAGACCCCGTTGCAGCGCGAGGTCGACGACGCGGTGCACCGGTGCCTTCCCGAGCTGTCGCCCGAGGTGCGCGCCGAACGCGACGAGATGGCCAGGACGTTGATCGTGCACATGTGCGCCCGGCGGGAACGGGACCTGCCAGAGGACACCGCGGCGATCTGGAACGCCACCGCGACCGGGCTGATCGACGCCCTCGCCGGCCTGTACCGGGCACCCTCCCACCTTTAAATCAATCAATTGATTTAAAGTGGTCGCATGAGCACGATCACCGCGCCGTCCCGGCGGAAGGTCCTGGAGTCGCTCACCGGCCTGCTGCTCGCCCTGTTCGTCTCCACGCTGAGCAGCACCGTCGTGGCCACCGCCCTCCCCAGGATGATGGGTGACCTGCACGGCTCCCCCACCCAGTACACCTGGGTGGTCACCGCCACCCTGCTCACCACGACCGTCACGACCCCGATCTGGGGCAAGCTCGCCGACCTGGCGGGCAAGAAGACCCTCGTGCAGGTGGCCACGGTGGTCTTCCTCGCCGGGTCGGTCGCGGCCGGTCTGGCCCAGGACGCGGGCCAGCTGATCGCCGCGCGTGCCCTGCAGGGCGTCGGGGTCGGTGGCGTGCAGGCCCTGGTCCAGATCGCCATCGGCGCGATGATCCCGCCGCGCGAACGCGGCCGGTACGCGGGATACCTGAGCAGCGTCACGGCGTTGTCCACGATCGGCGGGCCGCTGCTGGGCGGGTTCCTCGTCGACACCTCGTGGCTGGGCTGGCGCTGGTGCTTCTTCGTCGGGGTGCCGTTCGGGCTCGCGGCGCTGGTGCTGCTGCAGCTGACGTTGCGGCTCCCGTTGTCGCGCAGGGAGAACGTCCGCGTCGACTACTGGGGCGCGTCGCTGCTCACCGGCGGTGTCAGCGTCCTGCTGATCTGGATCTCGTTCGTCGGCGACGCCTTCGCCTGGGCGTCCTGGCAGACCGCGGCCATGGTCGGCGGCAGCCTCCTGCTGCTCGGCCTGGCCTCCTGGGTGGAGACGAGGGTCCCGGAGCCGATCGTGCCACCCGGCATCATCACGCGGCGCACCACCGCACTGGCCGTTCTCGGCAGCCTCTCGGCGGGCACGGCCATGTTCGGTGCCGCCGTCTTCCTCAGCCAGTACTTCCAGCTCAGCCGCGGCCACACGCCGACGGAGGCGGGCGTGCTCACCATCCCGATGATGGCGGGCATCCTGATCTCCTCCGTCGTGGCGGGCCGCCTGCTCAGCCGCACCGGCCGGATCAAGCCCTACCTCGTCACCGGCGCCGTGTGCCTCGCCGCCGGGTTCACCTGCCTCGCCTTCCTCGACGAGCGCACACCGCTGGTGCTCGTCGCGCTGCCCATGGTGCTCATCGGCACGGGTGTCGGCATGACCCTGCAGAACTTCGTCCTCGTGGTGCAGAACGCCGTCCCGCTCGCCGACATCGGCGCCGCCAGCGCGACCGTGTCGTTCTTCCGCTCGCTCGGCGGCACGATCGGCGTCACCGTCCTCGGCGCCGTGCTCGCCCGCCAGGTGGCCCACCACACCGCGGCGGGCCTGCCGGTCCCCGCCGCCTACGGTGAGGCGACCGGGACCGTCTTCGCCATCTCGGCCGGCGTCGCGCTGCTCGGTGTCGTCGCCGCGGTGCTGCTCGAGCCGGTGTCGCTGCGCACCAGCCTGGATTTGCCCCAGGAGGACTAGGAATCCCGCATCCGGGACCTGAGCACGTCGAACTCGCACCCCGGCGCGTCGGGGTCGAAGCCGTGCTCGATCAGCCAGCGCGACGCCACCAGGCTGCGCAACGACCACCAGGCGCGGATCACGTCCCGATCCGCGCCTTCGCCGTAGCCGGCGAGCAGGTCGTCCAGGCGTTCCTCGTGCCCGAGCGTCAGGATGGCGAGGTCGAAACCGGCGTCGCCGGGAGCGGCTTCCGACCAGTCGATGACACCGGTGACCTCGTCGCCGTCGACGAACACGTGGGTGATCTGCAGATCGCCGTGGACGAACACCGGTGTCCACGGCCGGAGCGCGGCCTCGGCGATCTCGCGGTTGCGCCGGACCACCTCGGCGGGCAGGACGGCGTTGGCGAGCAGCCATGCGCACTCGCTGTCGAGCTCCGCCGCCATGTCGTCGAGGGCGCGACCCGGCCACGGCGGCAACGGCGCGTCGTGCAGCCTCCGCACGGCGGCGCCCGCCGCGGCCCACGCCGCCGGTGACGCGGGCGACGGTTCACCGAGGACGCCGAGCGCCTTGCCGGGCACGGCGGCGATCGCGACCACGGGCGGCTCGTGCCAGAGGACCGCCGGGGTCGGTACCGGCGCCATGGCCATCGCCCGCACCTCGACGGCGGCATGGGCCGGGTCGCCGTCGACTTTCAGGAACACGTCGCCGACGCGCAGCGTCACGCGCTTGCTGTGGGCGACAACGACTTCGACTTCCTGCACGGCGGCCATCCTGGCGGGGACGGCCGCCGCTGTCGCCGGATTTTGCGGCAGTGGACCTCGGCACGTCTAACGACGCAGGTGCAGCACGCTACCCTCACCGTTGGCCGAGACGTAGAGCGAGCCGTCCGGCCCCACCGCGACCCCGGCGAACGGCACGGGCACCGACGCGTGGCCCACCGGCTCCGGCTGCACGCGCGCCACACCGGGCGGCAGGCCGACCGCGAGCTCCTCGGCCTCGACCCGGCGGTCGCCGGTGACGAGGTCGATCGAGAGCAACCGGCGCGTGCCCGTCTCCACGACGAACAGCTCGTCGCCGCTCACCGCGATGCCCTGCGGCCGTTGGAGTTCCTCCACCACGGGCACCAGGGCGCCGTCGTCGACGCGGACGACCACCCCGCCCTCCTCGTCGCTGACGTAGCACCGGTCCTCCCTGTCGAGTGCGACGTCGACCGGGGCGCGCAGCCCTTCGGCGAGAACGACGAGACCGTCCTCGTCGTCGATGCCCACGACACGACCCGCGCCCGTCTCCGCCACCACGAGCAGGCCGTCGGAGCGCAGCGCCACACCGCCCGGACGGGCCAGCTTCTCCGCCCGTGTCCGGAACACGCGTTGCTCCGGTTCGTACGTGCGCACCGCGCCCGACTGCGACGTGATGTGCACACGGCCGTGGTCGTCGGTTGCGACGCCGTGGCTCGACGCGAGCAGCTCGCGGGTGTGCGCCTCACCGCCGTCGACGGTCGCCAGGCGGAAGTTGTCCCCCGCGTACACGGTGCCCGCACGGTCGACAGCTACGCCGTAGGGTCCGACGAACCCCTTCGGCACGATCACTCGCGCGCGGCCGTCGGGAGCGAGTTCCGCGATGCCGCCCGCCGCGAAGCTGGAGACGAACATCCGGTTCTCCGCGTCGAACGCGGCGTTGTCCATTCCGGACAGTTCGCCGGGCACGACGGTCCGCCGGCCGGAGTCGAGGTCGATGCGGGTGACGATCCCGGCCTCACCGCGCGACAACACGGTGAGCTGCCCGGACAGGTCGAAGCGCACCGCCACCGGCTGGTGGACGTCTCGCGCGACCAGTTCCGGCGCGCCGCCGTCCGGGGACACGCGGTGGACCTCGTTCGTGACCATGTGCGGGTAGTAGAGGTGACCGTCGGGACCGAGCTGCATGGCGTTGCCCAGCGCGAGGCCCTCCGCCAGCACCACCGGTTCCCCGCCGCCGGGGAACAGCTCGAGCACCCGGCCGCCCATGCGCATCTCGTTGACGAACACCCGGTCTCCGACGCAGGCGATGCCGTTGGGCTGCGCCACGTCGTCGGTGACGAGGGTGAACTCGCCGTCCGGGCCGCGCCGCCACACCCGTCCCGGCACGAGGTCCGTGATGTACATCGAGCCGTCGGCGCCGAAGGCCAGGTCGTCGGGCGACTGCACCGGACCGTCCATCTCCACCACGGTCTCGACCTCACCGGAGCCGAGGTCCACCGCACTGATCCGGCCCGCCACGAACTGCGCGACGTAGAGCCGCCCGTCGGGGCCGAACGCGACGCCGTTCGAGCCCCACAGCGAGCTCGGCGGGGTGAGCCGCTCGACGGATCCCCTCGCCGAGCGCAAGTTCTCGGTCTTCCCGTAACGGCCGTCAGCTCGCATCGCCGAGCACCTCCTCGATGCCCTCGCCCGCGCGCCATTCGCGCAGCAAGCGGTGGAAGGCGACGGGACCGGGCCCGTAGGTCTGCCGGGGACCGCGCGCCTTGCCCTCGTTGTTGTAGTAGCCCGGGGTGCACTCGGCGTCGTAGCGCCCGCGGTCAGGGGAGCCCGCGCGCACCGTCTCCACCCACGCGCGCTCGGCCGCCGCGGTCGGCTCCACGCACTTCACCCCACGCCGGCGGGCCTGCGCGACCACCTCGCCGATGTGGGTCGCCTGCTCGTCCAGCACGTGCGTGTAGTTCACCGAGGGCGCGTTCTGCAGCGATCCGAGGTGGAAGAGGTTCGGGAAACCGTTGCTGCAGAAGCCGTGCAGCGTCCGCACCCCACCCGCGGCCCACGACTGCAGCAACCCCTGGCCGTCCCTGCCCCGCACCGGCAGGCGGCCGGTCATGACGTCGGACATCCCGACCGCGAAGCCGGTGGCGAAGATGACGCAGTCGACCTCGTACTCGACGCCGCCGACGACGATCGCGTTCTCGGTGATCCGCTCGACGCCGCCGTGGTCCGCGGTGTCGACCACGGTCACGTTCGGGCGGTTGAACGTCTGGAGGTACTCGTCGCTGAAGGTCGGGCGCTTGCAGCCGTAGCGGTACCAGGGCTTGAGCAGCTCGGCCGTGGCCGGGTCCTCGACGACGGCGTCCACGCGGGCGCGCAGCTCGTTCATCTTCACGAAGTCGAGGTGCTCTTCGACCCGTTCCCACTCCTCCGGGTCCAGGTGCGCGCTGGCGTCCGTCGGGACGATCTTGCCGAGCAGCCGGCCGCTCGCCGTCCAGGCGTCGTCCACCAGGTCCACCTCGGCCTCGTGACCGGTCACGACGGCCTGGAAGTTCTCCCTGCGCCGGGTCTGCCAGCCGGGTTCGAGGGAGGCCTCCCACTCCGGGTCGGTGGGACGGTTGCCCCGCACGTCCACCGACGACGGCGTGCGCTGGAAGACGTACAGGTGCCCGGCGTCGCGCCCCAGGTGCGGCACCACCTGGATGGCCGTCGCCCCCGTGCCGATCACCGCGACGCGCTTGTCCGCGAGCCCGGTGAGACCACCGTTCGCGTCCCCGCCCGTGTAGCCGTAGTCCCAGCGGCTCGTGTGGAACGTGTGGCCGGCGAAGTCCTCGATGCCGGGAACGCGCGGCAGCTTGGGGTGGTCGAGCGTGCCGTTCGACACCACCACGTAGGTCGCGCGGACCTCGTCGTCGCGGTCGGTGCGCACGAGCCACTCGCCGTCGTCCCACCGCAGTTCCCGCACACCGGTCTGGAAGAACGCGTCCGCGTACAGGTCGAACGTCCTGCCGATGGCCATCGCGTGCTGCCGGATCTCCTCGCCCGGCGAGTACTTCCACCGCGGGACGTACCCGACCTCCTCCAGCAACGGCAGGTAGACGTAGGACTCGATGTCGCAGTGGATGCCCGGATACCGGTTCCAGTACCAGGTGCCGCCGAAGTCCCCCGCCTTCTCGACGACCCGGATGCGCTCCAGTCCCGCCTGCCGCAGCCGCGCGGCCGCCAGCAGCCCGCCGAACCCGCCGCCGATGACCACCGCGTCCACCCGGTCGCGGACCGGCTCCCTGGTGAAGCCGGGCTCCGCGTACGGGTCCTCCGCGTAGTAGCCGAACTCCGCCTCCGCGCGCCGGTACTGCTCGCTGCCGTCCGGCCGCACCCGCCGGTCCCGTTCCCGCCGGTAGCGCTCACGCAAGGCCTCGGGGTCGAACCCCAGCTCGTCAGGGGTCCCCGAAGGTCCGAGTGCCGACATGCCCGCCCTCTCTCCGCGGCGTCTTCGCATCGGCTCGACGCCAGAGTTTAAATCAATTGACTGACTTAAACGTACACGGAGTGATGGGACGCCTGCCGTGCGCATCCACTTGCCGGCGTGCGCTCGAAGATCGGGACGCGGTCAGCTGCCGGAAGACGCGGCCGGTTGGGTGTTCCAGCTGTCGGCGTCGGCCGGCTTGCCGAACAGGTAGCCCTGCGCGTACGCGCACCCGGCGTCGCGCAACCAGTCCGCCTGCTCCGGCGTCTCGATGCCCTCGGCGACCGTCCGCGCGCCGAGGACGTCGGCGAGGGCGATGATGCACCGGATCACGCCCTCGGTGCGGTCGTTCTCGCCGAGGGCGCCGGTGAACGTCCTGTCGATCTTCACGACGTCGAACGGGTAGCGCTGCAGGTAGCTCAGCGAGGAGTAGCCGGTGCCGAAGTCGTCCAGCGCCACGCGGACGCCCGAGTCCCGCACGGCCACCAGGCTCCGCATCGCCGGTTCGTCGGCCCACACGCTCTCGGTCACCTCGATGGTCAGCCGGCCCGGTTCCAGCCCTGTCGCGGCGACCACCCGTTCCAGCCGCGGCAGGAAGCCGGGAGTCGACAGCTCGCGCGTGGAGACGTTCACCGTCACCCCCAGCGACCGCCCTTCCGCGTGCCAGCGCACGGCCTGGCGGCACGCCGTGTCGAGCACCTTCTCGCCGAGCGGCACGATGAGGCCGGTCTCCTCGGCCAGGCCGATGAACGCGTCGGGTCCCAGCAGTCCCCGGCCGGGACGCTGCCAGCGGACCAGCGCCTCGGCACTGGTCACCGTGCCCGTCGCGAGGTCGACGATCGGCTGGTAGTGGACGACCAGCTGGCCGTCCTCCACCGCGGTGCGCAGGTCGGTCCTGTCCTGTTGCCGGGCGAGCGCCTGCTCCCCCATCTCCCGGCGGAACAGGCGGAAGCGGTTCCCGCCCTCCCTCTTCGCGACGTACATCGCGGTGTCGGCGTCGCGGAGCAGCTCGGTCGCGCCCGCGCCGGCCTCCGACACCGCGGCGCCGATGCTCGTCCCGAACGGCTCCGGGTCGTCGTTCAGCCTCGTCAGCACGGACTTCGCCAGCCGCACGGTGTCCCGGACGCCGAAACCGGGCGCGAGCACGGCGAACTCGTCACCGCCGAGCCGCCCCGCGACAGCCCCGGCCGGCAGGGCGGAGGTCACACGGGCCGCCACGGCCCTGAGGTACCGGTCGCCCGCCTCGTGACCGTCGGCGTCGTTGACGTCCTTGAACCTGTCCAGGTCGACGATCAGGAGCCCGACGGGCCCGAGTGCCAGCGCCTCCCGCACGAGGTGCAGGAAGTGCGCACGGCTGGCCAGCCCGGTCAGCTCGTCGCGCTCGGCCCTGTCGCGCAGCGCGTCCTCCCACAGCCGGCGCCTGCTCACGTCCACGGCGGCGACCACCGTGTGGTCAGGACCTGCCGGCTGCTCGACCGGGCTGGTGTGCACTTCGAGCACGAGGCCGTCGTGCGGCTCCACCTCGACCGCGCCGTCCGCAGACGCGCATCCGTCGCGGCACCGGGTGATGTCGGCGCCGTGCGGGCAGGGGACCGTGGTCGCCTCGGCGGTGTCGTCCCAGCCGAACATCTCCCGTGCACGGAGGTTGTGCAGCCGAGGCGTCCCCCGCTCGTCGAGGAGGGCCAACCCGACCGGGGTCGCCTGCAGCAGCGCCCCCACGGTCCGGCGGGCGGCTTGCTGCGACCTGACCGCGCGCACGGTCTCGTGCAGGGCGAACGTCCCGATCACCAGTCCCAGCAGGGGCATGACGGCGGCCACCACCACGTCCGGGTCCGCCCGCTCCAGCCGGGACAACGACACGCACAGCCCTGCCACGTACCCGGCCAGGGCCACGAGCGACTTCACCGGGTACCGCCACGGACCGCCGTGCAACGCGCGTCGGGTCGTCGTGCCGAACAGGAACGCGAGCACCGGCTGCACACCGGGCAGCACCACCGCGGCACCCGCCGTGACGACCCCCTCGGCCACCGCGACCGCCCAGCCGTCGTGACGAGGCCACACCCACCACGAGCCCAGCAGCAGCACGACCGCCCCGGCGAGGGGGAAGCGGACGACCCCGTCACCGGCGAACAGGAGGTTCCCGGCCAGCGCGGCACCGCCCAGCCAGGCGAACACGGTGGTGAGCAGCCGCACCGCGCGCAGGGGATCCCGGGGCGCGCGGCTCACCGACTCGTCCACCAGCCCCGTCTCCACGGCACTGGAACGGTGCGACCGTGACACTCCTGATGCCCCCAGGGGTCCGAGGTGAGTCGGCTGTCCAGCTCAACGGACAATGCAGCATCTGCGGAAAAAGGTCACCGTGCAACCGCCGTTCGGGTGCCGGAACCGAGGGGCGTCGCGCAGACCAGTCCTCTGTGGACGACTGGCCGCGCGCCGTTCCGGCTCCGGCACCCTGCCGGAACCCGTCAGATCACTCCTCGCCGAAGGCGAAGTCGCCGCCGTCGTCCTCGAAGACCTCTTCCACGACCTCTCCCAGGACCATGCCGCCCACCACACCGGCGGCACCCGCTGCGACCACGCCACCGATGCCGGGGCCGCTGCGATGGCCGTGGTGCCCGTGCTGGCCGTAGCCGTGATGGCCGCCGTAACCGGCCTGGTGGCCGTAGCCGGGCTGGTGGCCGTAGCCGGGCTGACCGCCGAACGCCGGGTTGTGGCCACCGCCGAACGCCGGGTTGGCGTGGCCGCGCTGGGCGACCTGGGCGAGCCAGCCGTTGATCGCCGAGGCCCAGTCGGTGCCTTGCGCCTCCTGGTGCGACGCCCGGAAGTGACCGAACGCGTCACCGCCCGAGGAGAACACGCCACCGCGCTTGTCTGCTTCCAGAATCACGTACAGCTCGTGCGGGTTGGCCACGAAGGTCAGCTCGACCTGGCTGACCGCGCCCGCGAACTGGCCGGGCGGGAAGAACTCGATCTCCTGGTAGAAGCCGAGCTCCTGCGGCACGCCGTGCAGGCGACCGGCTTCGACGTCCGCGCTGCGGAACGAGAAGCCGAGCTGCCCGAAGGCGTTCAGCACCGCGTCCTGCGAGGGCAGCGGGTGCACCAGGATCGGGTCGAGGTCGCCCTTGTCGGGGGCGCCCGCGATCACCAGCTCCGTGCGCACGCCGACGGTCATGCCGGGCAGCTGACCGCCGCCGACCGCCGTGATCGGGGTCTCCCAGGGGATCGGCAGCTGGAACGGGATCGCGACGAGCTGACCCGCCGGGACGCGCACGCCCTGCTGCACGACCGTGCGGAAGAACTCCGAGACGCCGCCGTACTCGTGGTCGCCGTGCTCCACCTCGACGCGCGTGACGAGCGACAGCACGACCTGGCCGATCTCGGCGTCCGCGCTGCCGCCCTGGATGCGCACCTGCCCGGTGACCAGCTGGCCGGGCGCGGCGTGTGGCGAGTCCAGCACGGTGTCGACGGACGGGCCGCCGACGCCGAACGCGCTGAGCATCCGCTTGAACAAGTCTCCTCCTGCGGGGACTGGGTGGGTCAGTTCTGCCGCACCGCAACGCGCGGTGCGTCGGTCTCGTCGTCGAAGTCGCCGATGAGCTCTTCGAGCAGGTCCTCCAGCGCCGCGATGCCGACGACGCGGTCGTCGCCGGACACGAGCGCGAGCTGCGCCCGGTCCGCCTTCATCGCGGTGACGGCGGCGGCGACGGGCATCGAGGCGGGCAACGTCAGCACCGGCGCCATGAGCTCCCGCGCCACGGGGTCGCCGCCCGCCGCGGTGGCGCGCATCGCCTCCCGGATGTGCACCAGGCCCACGAACTCACCGCGCAGGTTCCTCACCGGGAACCGCGACCGTCCACACTGGAGGCTGCGGCGCTCGATCGCGCGTGCCGCCGTGTGCTCGGTGACCGTCGAGGTGTCCTCGATCGGCACCATGACCTCGCGCAGCGTGGTCTTCTGCACCTGGAGCATCCGGGTCAGCAACCGTTGCTGCGCCTCGGGGATGAGCCCGTGCTCGCCGGACTGGCGCACGAGCATGCGCAGGTCGTCCGGCCGGTGCGCCTGCGCCAGCTCGTCCTGCGGCTCGACCTTCAGCAGGCGCAGCAGGGCGTTCGTCGTCGAGTTCAGTCCACTGAGGATCCAGCGGACCGAGTGCGCGAACGCGCGGAACGGCAGCGCCAGCATCAGCGCGGACCTCTCCGGGTGCGAGATCGCCCACGACTTCGGGGCCATCTCGCCGACGACCATGTGCAGGAACACCACCAGCACCAGGCTGATCGTGAACGCGATGCCGTACGCGACACCGTCCGGCAGGCCCACTCCGGTCAGCAGCGGGTCGAGCAGATCGGCGACGGCGGGCTTGGCCAGTGCGCCGAGTCCGAGCGTGCACAGCGTGATGCCCAGCTGGGCGCCCGCGAGCATCAACGACAGCTCGCGCACACCGGCGACCGCGGCCCGCGCCGCACGTGAGGTCTCGGCCTCCTGCTCCAGGCGGTGCCGCTTGGCCGCGATCAGCGCGAACTCGGCCGCGACGAAGAAGGCGTTGAGCGCCAGCAGGACCACGGAGATCCCGAGAGACGTTCCGGTGCTCATCGAGCCTCCTCCCGGACCCGTGACGTCACGACAACGGTCTCGGGCACGTTGCGGGCCACAGCGGTGACCAGCACCGTCACGTCGTCCAGTTCGATCTCGTCGCCCACCTCGGCGGTGCGGCCGAGCCGGTGCAGCACCAGGCCGGACACGGTGTCGTAGGCGTCTTCCGCCGGCAGCGCGACGCCGGTCATGTCCTCGACCTCGTCCAGCCGCATGCGTCCGGGTACCTGCCACCTGGCGTCGTCGAGACGTTCGATCACTTCCTCGACAAGGTCGTCCTCGTCGTGGATCTCGCCGACGAGCTCCTCCGCCAGGTCCTCCAGCGAGACGATCCCGGCGAACCCGCCGAACTCGTCCAGCACGCACGCCAGCTGGCGCCGCTCCGAGCGCAACCGTTCCAGCACAGCGGGAAGCGGCAACGTCGAGGGCACCACCAGCGCGGTCGAGGCGATCTGACCGATCGGCGTCACGGGGCGCTGTTCCGGTGTGAGGGTCAGCACCTCGGCCAGTCCCACGACGCCCTGGAGGTCGTCGAGGTCCCTGCCCACCACGGGGAAGCGGGAGTGCCCGGTGTCGAGCAGCTCCACCACACGGGATGCGGGCTCGTCGACCCGGACGGAGTGCACGTTCACGCGCGGCGTCATGGCCTGTTCGGCGACCAGCGCGCGGAAGTCCAGGCCGTGGTCGAGCAACCGGGCGAGCTCCGGGTCGAGGTGACCCCGCTCCCCCGCGTCGCCCACGATCTGCTTGAGGTCCTCGGTCGTCGCGCCCTGCGGCAGCTCTTCCACGGGCTCGATGCCGACGGCGCGCAACAGCCTGTTGGCGGTGGCGTCGAACATGCGGATCACCGGCCCGGCGATCTTGAGGTAGACCAGCGTCGACGAGGAGAGCCACTTCGCGAGTGCCTCGGGCCTCGCTATCGCGAGGTTCTTCGGCAGCAGTTCACCCAGCACCATCTGCACGACGGTCGCGAACGTCAGCGCCACGGCCATCGCCAGCGGCACGCCGAACGACTCGGGCAACCCGAGCAGGTTCGCGAGGCCGGTTCCGAGCAGCGGCTCGGCCACGTACCCGACCAGCAACGCCGTGACGGTGATGCCGAACTGGGCGCCGGAGAGCATGAAGGACAGCTTCCGCGTCACCAGCAGCGCGCGTTCGGCGGCCTTGTCGCCCGCCTCGGCCATCTGCCGCAGCCGGCCGCGGTCGACCGCCATGTAGGCGAACTCCTGGGCCACGAAGTAGCCGGTGGCGGCGGTCAGCGCCACGATCGCCAGCAGACCGGAAAAGATCAACATGCCGCACTCGCGGCGGTGAAAACGTTCAGCCGGGCTCGCCCCGGCGTACTACTGCAGCCGTCTACGTCGGCTTCATCAGGCATGATTCCAACAGTAGCACGTAGCACTGTATGGTTTCCGGTAGGAGGTGCACGTGAGCGAAGCGTTGCTCAAGATCGGCGAACTGGCCGCGCGAGCCGGCGTCAGCATCCGCACCGTCGACTACTACACGACGCTGGGACTGATCAGCCCCGCGCAGCGGACCGCCTCGAACTACCGCCTGTACTCCCCCGCCGACGTCGACAGGATCCACCTCGTTCAACGCCTGGAAGTCCACGGTGTTCCCCTGGACGAGATCTCCACGGCGCTGACGGCCCGGCAGGCCGACGTCACGGCGATCCTCGACCGCATCGACGTCGACCTGCAGACCCTGCAGACGGCGGCGGACGGCGCGGCGCCCGAGATGCAGGGCCTTCTCGCGGTCATCGCCACGAGGGTGCACTCGCTGATCACGATCGCCCTGCAGATCCCCCCGGACACGCTGCTGCCCTGACGGCGGTCGCGTGGCCGCTGCGGCGCCGATATCCACAGTGGACCCGACCCGATTCACGCGAAAGACGGACCGTGCGCCGCACGCGTCCAACCGAACACATGTGCGAATCCACTGATAGATTCCCGTCCTATGGATCGGCAGCTACTCGAACCGTCCCGAATGGACGGCACCCTCACCTCCAGGTACGACTCGGCAGGACGGCCGGTGGCCCTCCTGCCGGCGAGGTGCAAGCTCGGGCGGCACACGCTCGGTCATGCCGAGTTCCGCGCGGTCGTGCACGGCGGTGAGGCCCACATCAGCTGTCTGGCCTGCGCCACCGACAGCGCCGACCACTCCTGGCGACTGGCCGCGACGGCGCCGGTGCCGGATCGCGCCGAGCTGTCCGAGGAGCGCTACTTCGAGCTCGTCCGGCACCGCGCGCAGCGGGCTTCGGCTGCGGCAGGTGGTCATGGCGCTTAACAGTCCATTCACGACATGGGAGGGCGACGACGTCCACGGGCGGAGACCGGTGCTCACGCGAGTCGGCGTTCGACTGGACCGCCTGTTCGCCCGTCCTCCCCACGCCCCCAGGCGCGTCATCGAGACCGGGCTCGACCTGACCGGTGAGGTGGAGGGGCGGCTGCACGGGCGTTTCCCGAGCGTCGATGGCGACTGGCTCGGGGTCGTCAACTACGAGATCGGCTACGCCGACGGGCGTCCTCGGAAGGTGTGGCTGGCCGACCAGCTGGTCCCGTTCCACGTGCTGCGGCCGCGCGAGTAGGCGGGCTTCCCGGAGCGGGCAGCGGTGATCGATGATTGCGGCACGGTGCTGGTCGGCGAACGGGGGCAGTGGTGGACAAGGTCAAAGCGGAGTTCGTCGTGCTGGACGACCGGTTCGCGCACGTCAACGGGGACGAGTGGATCCAGCGGCTGCACACCGGCTGCCGCTGGACCGAGGGTCCCGCCTACTTCCCCGCCGGCCGGTACCTGGTGTTCAGCGACATCCCGAACGACCGCGTGCTGCGCTGGGACGAGCTCACCGGCGTCGTCGGCGTCTTCCGCGAGCCAGCGGGGTTCCACAACGGGCACACGGTCGACCGCCAGGGCCGGCTCGTCAGCTGCGAGCAGGGCAACCGGCGCGTGACCCGCACCGAGCACGACGGCTCGACCACCGTGCTCGCCGGGACGTACCGGGGCAAGAGGTTCAACAGCCCCAACGACGTCGTCGTGTCGTCCGACGGCGCGATCTGGTTCACCGACCCCGGTTACGGCATCGACAGCGACTACGAGGGCCACCAGGCCGAGAGCGAGATCGGCGCGTGCCACGTCTACCGCGCCGACCCGGTCGACGGCTCGGTGACGATCGTGGCGGACGACTTCTCCCGCCCGAACGGGCTCGCGTTCTCCCTGGACGAGTCGCTGCTCTACATCGTCGACACGCGCCAGGACCCCAGCCACATCAGGGTCTTCCGGGTCGAGGACGGACGTGCGCTGTCCGGCGGTGGGGTGTTCGTGACCAGCGACGCCGGAGGGTTCGACGGCATCCGCGTCGACGCGGCCGGGCGGCTCTGGGCGGCGGCGCACGACGGGCTGCACTGCTTCGCGCCGGACGGCACGCGGATCGGCCGGCTGAAGATCCCCGAGGTGTGCTCGAACCTGACCTTCGGCGGGCCGCGGCGCAACGACCTGTTCATCACCGCGTCGAGCTCGGTCTACACGCTGCGCGTGAACTTCTCGGCGCCGCGGTTCTAGTGCTACAGCCGCGGGCCGTGATTTTTGAGTCGTCGCTGGTAGTGGCATTGTCGGGCTCGGTGTTGGTGGCGTCGTCGCCAGAGTGACCAGGCCTCGGCGTGGGAGGGCGGGTGCGGGGTGTAGGTCAGGGCGGCGTGCAGGCGCCTGATCTCGTTGACGCTCAACGGGATCAGGCCGTCATCGCGGTCTGCAGAGCCCCCTTTTCCGTCTTCGCGGTGACCGCGAGGAAGGCGTGGGCGAGCATCGCGAGGGTGATATGCCGGTACCAGGCGCCGTACTTGCGGACCTGGTAGTGGTCCAGGCCGACCTCGTTCTTGGCCGCCTGGAAGCACTCCTCGACTGCCCATCGGCTCCCGGCAACCCGGACCAGCACGTCCAGCGGGACCGGATTCGTTGTGTGGCAGAGGAAGTAGGCCAGCTCGCGGATGCCCTTGGGGTTGAGGGTGAGCGAGCGGCGGATCAGCAGACTGTGGTGTTCACCGGCGTCGACCAGTGCCCAGTCATACAGCCGTGGCCCCTTGGCGCCGTCACCGCACGAACGGCGCTGCCAGGCTGATTTCGGCACGAGCCTGACCAGTGTGTCGGCCCGTCGTTTCCCCGCCGCGGTGGGGAGTTCCTGCTTGCACGGGATCGCCACGACGTAGGCGATGCCCCGTTGTTCCAACCACGACCGCAGGCCGGGGTTCTGGCCGTAGGCCTCGTCGGCGGTGAACCAGGAGAACGGCACCCCGCCGTCGACGGCCCGTTCAAGCATCAGCCGCGCCAGTTCCGGTTTGGTCGCGAACTCGACCTCGTCGTCGATCTCGGCCTCCCGGCAGCGGTCCCGGTCAGCGCACCAGCTGAACTGGGGTTAGGTAGAGCTCGCGGTCGATCAGCGCACGGCCGTGCGCAGAGGCATAGACCAGGAACACCCCGAGCTGGCAGTTCTCGATCCGCCCGGCGGTGCCGGAGTACTGCCGTTGCACCCCAGCGGACTTGACTCCCTTCTTCAAGAACCCGGTCTCGTCGGCGACCAGCACCGCCTGCTCATGCCCGAGATGGTCTGCCACATACCCGCGCAGGTCGTCGCGAACCTTGTCCGCGTCCCACGCCGCATGGTTGAGCAGGCGCTGCATGCCGTCCGGGGTGGCGTCGCCCGCCTGCTCGGCCAGGGTCCAGCCGTTCTTGCGTTCGGTCCGCGACAACAGGCCCAGTAGGTAGGCCCTGGACCTGCACGAACCGGCCCGCGAACCGGGCGAACAGGTCGTCGAACCCGGCCCGCCGCGCGTCCAGATCTAAGATCCGCAACGCGGCCACCGTTTCGCTTCGAGTCCCAACACACCTCGAAGTTGATCACGGTGGCCGTCTTACATCCCCGCCAGGTCATCGACCAAGATCACGGCCTGCGGCTGTAGTACTAGGGCTTCCCCGCCCAGAAATCGAGGTGGTGTCCCGAGACGTAGTCAGTGCCACTGACCCCTTTGGGGGTTAGGGATCGGACGTATCCACTGTCCACACTGGACCATCCCGGGTCGCCGTTCGCGGCGAAGGCGGCCCAGTACCGGGTCATCCGGTCGGCGAGTTCGCGTTGGGGCGCCGGGAGTTCTGGCCCGCCCTCGAAGTCGAACTGATAGACCAGTGCGCTGGAATGCTGGGCGCCGGACGGAAATCCCGGAAACAGCGGCGGCGCGTCCTCGTCGGCGAACTCGTAGAACCACGTCCCGGTGTGTGCCGCCAAGGCCTGGCCGAGTTCCCACGCCGGCCGCGCCCAGGCCCGGTCCGTGGAGATCCGCGCCCAGGCGAAGCTCGGTGTTCCGTAGTCTTCCAGCGGGTAGCGGGCGGCGACTTCGTCCGCGGCGTCGCCGAACGCCTCGGCCAGCAGCCGCGGATAGCTGTCGGCCGTGACCGGATTGCCGACGAGGTCGGCGAAGAGCCCGACGAAGAAACGGGCCTCGTCCAAGGTGGTCCCCAGCATCAGGGGCACCTGGTGGAAACGTCCGGCGGGCAGCGCGTCCGCGGGCGACTCGGGAAGGACCGCGCCTCCGAAAGCGGGGCGGATGAACGCGCCCGAGACTTCGAGCAGGTCTTTCACCGGCACCTGCCGCAGTTGCGCGAGCGGGTCGCCGTCGCCGGTGACCCAGCCTCGCTCGGCGGCGACGGCGACACCGATCGCCTCGAGCTCATTCTCGGCGGCCCACCTCGGCGGGAGTTCCGGGAGGCCGGGGATGAAGGTGTGCGCGGGTGTCGTGCCCAGCACCGAGAACGCGCTCTGCAGGATCGCGTGCCGGAACAGCCCGGCCGAGCCGGGAGCGGCCAGATGCGCCGCGATCTGAAGTGCGCCGTAGGACTCCCCCATCAGCGTCACGTTGTCCGGGTCGCCGCCGAAGTGCGCGATCTCCCGACGGACCCAGCGCAGGACGGCTTGCTGGTCCTGGATGCCGAAGGTGCCGCCGTCGGCGAGGCCCGGGTAGCCGAAGCAGCTCATGATGCCCAGCCGGAAGTTCGGCGCCACCACGACGAGGTCACCGGTGACGGCGAGGCGGCGGGCGCCGTAGACCGCGGCGCTTCCGTTGGTCCCGCCGCCACCGTGCAGCCAGATCAGCACAGGACGACCTTCGCCCGGCGCGTCGGGCGCGGTGACGTCCAGCGTCAGGCAGTCCTCGTCGAGCGAGGTCACCTCACCGAAGGACTGGGCCAGTTGCGGCGCGGGATTCCCCGGCTCGAGCGCGTCCCGGACCCCGGCCCACGGCTCGACCGGTGCCGGTGGCCGCCAGCGCAGGTCGCCGACCGGCGGTGCGGCGTACGGGATTCCCCGGAACGAGAGGTGGCCGTCGAGCCGGCGGCCGCGGACGGTGCCGCTACCTAGTCGCACGACCGGACTTTGCAATATGGACATATTGCAAAGATAACCCTACGACCCCTGTCGCTGTCGTGCGGAGTGCCTTCAGCGGGTGAAGACGGCGGCGATGGAGCGGCGCAGGACGTCACGCGCCGGGAACGCGTCGGCGCCGGAGAACGCGACCTGATCGGCCAGACCCTGCACGGTCGCGAGGATCATCCGGGCGGCGAGCACCGCGTCGGCGCCGGATTCGACCTCGCCGGCTTCCTTGCCCTTCTCGACCACCGCGGTGACGTGACCGAGAAGGTCACGCCCCGCCCGGCGGGCGACGTCGGCGAGGCCGGTGTTGTGCGCCGCCTGCACCTGAAGCCCCTGCCGGACGCGGTATTCGACCTCCCGCTCCGCATCCAGCGGGAGCAGCTCGGCCAAGGTGTCGAGCAGCACGTCCGCGATCGAAAGACCAGCGGCCTCGCCGTTGCGGACCCGCAGCCGGACCCGCTCGCCCAGCTGACTGACGGCGTCGTCGTAGGCGAACCGGAGCAGCACGTCCTTGCCTGCGAAGTAGTGCTGGATGAGTCCGACGGAGATCCCGGCCTCGGCCGCCACCCTCGAGAACGAGACGCCGGCGAAGCCGTCCGCGGCGAGTAGCCGCTGAAACGCACGGGCGATCTGGGCGCGACGCTGATCATGATCGACTAGCCTGGGCACGAACTTACAGTACAGTCATATTGCCATCATCCCCGAGACAGGGACCCCGCCCCATGCGTGCCAGCCTGCGTGACGACCTGAAGACCGCCCTCAAGACCAAGGACCGCGTCGCCATCGCGGCGCTTCGCTCCGCCTTGGCGGCGATCGACAACGCCGAAGCCGTACCCTGCGACTCGGCGAGCCAGGCCCCGGTGACCGCCACGAACGAGCACGTCGCGGGGACGGCGGCAGGTCCGGGCGCGGCCGAGGTCGAGCGCCGTCACCTCACCGACGACGACCAGCGGGACATCGTGGCGCACGAAGTCCGGGGACGCACCATTTCCGCGGACGAATACGACCGGCTCGGCCGCGGCGACACCGCGGAACGCCTGCGCGCAGAGGCCGCCGTCCTGCAACGCGCCCTCGACCAAGACCGCAAGTAGTCCGCTCAAGGCGGTCTCGATCGAATCGCCGGGTCGCATGTATTCGAGCGCGTCCGTGAGTGCGGGCCGCGCGTCGACGGCCAGGCTGCCGGAGAGCTTCTCCTCCAGTTGAACTTGCGATCAAGAACCAGGCGGCGCACAACAGACGCACCACGCTTGGCCACACACCTCGGAGGTCGTCATGGCCTGACAGAACAGACCGGCATGCAATCCTGGCGCGTTCGTACCGCATCGACGACGGACACACCGTCTCAATCTCCGGCTTCACCACACGATGCGCAGCCGACAACTACGCCGCCGACATCGAGTGCGACCAACGCCGCAACACCTGGCTCGACCCGACCCGCGGCCGCACCACCGTCGCCGAATGGGTCGCGACGTGGTTTGCCGCGCTCGATCTCGACCCGCGCACGATCGACAACTACCGCAGCGTCCTGCGCTGCCACATCCTGCTCCGCTGGGCCGCCACCCCTCTCAACGCGATCACCGCACTTGGGGTGAACAAATGGATCAGCGACCTGCGCCAGCTCCGCTACGCCAACACCACCGTCGCGACCATCGTCAAGGTCCTGTCGATGATCCTCACCGACGCCGCCGACGAAGGTCTCATCCCCACCAACCCCATCCGCCGCTACCGGCGCCGTGGACGACGCAGTCACCGCATCGAACGCGAGCGAGTGTGGGCGTCCCCGACCGAACTACTCCGCATCGCCGAACAGGCCGCCGCACTCGGCGGCGACACCGCCAGCCTGCTCATCATCACCGCCGCCTGGACCGGATGCCGCTGGGGCGAACTCACCGGCCTGCACCGCGACAACGTTGATCTCGACCGAGGCGTCCTGATCATCAACGCCCGTACCGGGTCCCTGCACGAGAGCGCGCACACGCGCTGGCTCGGCTCACCCAAGACCGCGTCATCGGCTCGGACGATCACCCTGCCGCCGTTCCTCGTCACCATGCTGCGCAAGCACCTCGAGCGACACGACAACGAGTTCGTGTTCACCACCGAAGGCGGAACATGGTTGTGGCGCAGCACATTCATCCGCCGAGTACTCAAGCCCGCGGTCAACGGCAACGAGGGGCGTCCGCGATCAGGTGTTCGCACAGTGCCGATCCGGCCTGGACTGACGTTCCACGGACTGCGGCACAGTCACAAGACGTGGCTCATCGCCGGCGGCGCACCCGAGATCGCCCAGGCACGGAGACTCGGGCACCACCTGCCCAACCGTGTCACCGAGGTCTACTCCCATGTCGCACCCGAAGTAGAACTCCGACTCCTCAACGACTTACAGCGCCGCTGGCACGAAGCAGACCTCAACGTCAAAGCACACCCAACGGCACCATGGCCAACCGAACGCCACACGTCCGGACCGCTTGCCGCGTAACAAAGCTATGCCCCTCACACCGTTAGTGGGAGGGGCGCGACGATCACCCAGTCCAGCGACCAACACAACGATCAAGCCGGAGAATCCTGCTCCAGATCTGCTCCATAGGGGCAGCACGACACGATCACCGAAGATCAGATCCAGAACAGCAAGAAACCCGCCTGACCAGCGAAGACCGCTCGATCAGACGGGCTCTAAATTCAAGTGGAGCTGAGGGGACTCGAACCCCTGACCCTCACACTGCCAGTGTGATGCGCTACCAGCTGCGCCACAGCCCCTTGAAGGTCCACTCGACCGGGGAGGTTTCCCTCTCGATCTCGTGTGGCAATACCGTACATCACCCCTGCCGCAAGATAAAAATCGGGGGTATCCAAACCGCATTCGGCCTGGTAGGACCGGGTGATGACCGCCGCAGAGCCGTTCGACCCCAAGATCGAGTGCATGGACCCCGAGGCCCGCCGCGAGCTGCAGGAACAGCGCCTGCGAGGCCTCGTCGACCGCCTCCTGCAAACCGACAACCTCCAAGGCGCGAGGCTCAGGGAAATCGGAGTGACACGCGGCACAGACGTGCGCCTCGACGAGATCCACCTGCTGCCGACGATCACCAAGCAGGACCTGTGGGACCACTACCCGTTCGGCCTCCAGTTGGCGCCACAGGAGGACATCGTCTGCGTGCACGGCTCGTCGGGCACGGGCGGGCGGCCGACGCTCATCCCCTACACCGCCCACGATGTCGAGATCTGGTCTCAGGTCATGGCCAGGGCGCTCAAAGGCGCGGGGGCCACCAGGACCTCGATCATCCACAACGCCTACGGCTACGGGCTTTTCACGGGCGGGCTCGGGGTGCACCACGGTGGCCTGAAGCTCCAGGCCACGGTCATCCCCATGTCGGGC
Organism: Lentzea sp.; assembly: GCF_035525475.1. Lineage (GTDB taxonomy): Bacteria > Actinomycetota > Actinomycetes > Mycobacteriales > Pseudonocardiaceae > Lentzea. The sequence continues at coordinate 62,560 of NZ_DATLEC010000027.1, forward strand.
GGCATGACCGAGCGGCAGGTGCGGCTGATCAACGATCTGAAGCCCGACGTGCTCTGCTGCACGCCGTCGTACGCGCTGAGGCTCGCTGAGGACCTCGGGGAGACCAGCATCAAGGTCGGCATTTTCGGCGCCGAGCCGTGGACCGAGGAGATGCGGCAGGAGATCGAGCAGCGCCTGAACATCAGGGCGTTGGACATCTACGGGCTGTCCGAGGTCATCGGGCCTGGCGTGGCGTGTGAGTCCCTTGACTCCGAGGGGCTTCTCAACATCGCCGAGGACCACTTCTACCCGGAGACCGACCAAGGCGAGCTCCTCTTCACCACGCTCACCAAGACCGGCATGCCGCTGCTCCGGTACCGCACGGGCGACGTGGCGACGCTGCACGAACCGGCGGGGCAGCGCACGCTCAGGCGCATGAGCAAGCTCAAGGGGCGCAAGGACGACATGCTCGTCATCCGCGGCGTCAACGTGTTCCCCACGGAGATCGAGGCGGTCGTGCTGGAGCACGCGAGCCCGCACTACCTGATCGTCGAGGACCGGCGCACCACCACGGCGCAGCTGCACGTGGCGGTCGAGTCCACACAGGACGTCAAAGAACTTCTGACCGGCAGGCTCAAGGAACGCCTGGGCATCACCTGTCAGGTGCACGTGCTCGAACCGGGCAAGCTTCCGCGCGCCGAGCAAGGGAAAGCACAACGCCTGGCCCGGTGGTCCCAGGGCCAGGCGCCGATCGACGGTCTCACCTGGTGAGGTCGGAGAGCCAGTTCTTGTTGTCCAGGTCGACGAGCTTGCCACCGGAGGCGACGCTCGGCGTGCCGCGGAAGCGGCCGGTCTCGGCGTCGCGCAGCGTGGGGTCGTTGCTGGTCTTGCTCATCAGCTCGTCGAGCTGCGACCTGTAGGTCTGGTTCCGCACGCACGTCTCGAAGCCGGCCGAGGTGACGCCGACCTCCTTGCCCAGCTTGATGAGCTGGTCCTGGGTGTAGCCGGCCTCGCCCTCCTCCGGCTGCTTGGCGAACAGCGCCGCGTGGAACGCGTTGAACTTGCCGTCGTCGGCCACGCACAGCGCCGCGTTGGCCGACTCGGTCGAGTAGCCCTCCGGCGAGGAGAGGCGGTTCAGCATCGGCAGGATGTTGTACCGGATCTTGACCTTGCCGTCCTCGACCGCCTTCTTGATGTCGGTGCCGTAGGTCTTCTCGAAGGTTCCGCAGATCGGGCAGAGGAAGTCCTCGTACACGTCGACGGTCACGGTGGCGGTGTCCTCGCCCACCACGACGGTGCTGCCGTCGCGGACGGCGGGCGCCGAGATCGTGTGGTCGGCCGGGGCCAGCGGGATGGCGTCGGACGTCGACGTCGAGGACGACTTCGACTGGAACACGACGTAGCCGATCACCGCGATGGCCAGCACCGCCACGACGGCGATGCCCGCGATGACCTTCGTCCTGTCCGAACCGCCGCTCGTGCCCCTGGCCTGCGACACCGCACGCGCGGCCTGCTTCTTCTTCCGCGCACTGCGCTCTGCTCCACCCACGGCGACGAGGGTAGCGACACAAACTAAAAGAAAGCTGAGCGGGCGATCACGCTTCTGGGTGGCGTGGTCTGCCGCCGACCCGTTCGCCGGTCGGCACCTCGGCGCTCTCGTCGAGGCGGCCGCACTCCGGGGCGACCGCGGTGGCCGTGTGCTCCTCCTCGTGCGTGGGGAGGGTCTCGGGCGCGACGAACCAGAAGCCCAGCGACAGCAGCAGCGCGACGCCGGTGATGGCGAACGACGCCTCGAAGCCGAACGAGTCGGCCAGCAGGCCCGCGCACATCGGGCCGATGATCGCGCCCAGGTCCGTCACCATCTGGAAGCCCGCGAGGACGGGGCCGCCCTTGCCGCGCGCGCCGATGACGTCGGCCACGACGGCGTTCTGCGGCGGGTTCAGCAAGCCCGCGCCCATGCCCGCCACCAGCGACGCGGCCATGAACGTCCACAGGTCGCCGGTGAAGCCCATGCCGGCTGTCGCGACACCGCTGATGACCAGCCCGGCGATGGCGACCGGCTTGCGTCCGCGGGTGTCGGCGATCCTGCCGGACAGGAACAGCATCGCCGCGTTCCCGGCGGCGAACACGGACATCGAGATGCCGGCGACGGCCGCGCTGTGCTCCAGCGCCTCGATGACGAACACCGGCACCAGCGAGATCCGGACGCCGAACACCGCCCAGCCGTTCGCGAAGCCGGAGGCCAGAGCGGCCCGGTAGGCGCCGTTGCGCACTGCCTCGCGCACGGTCATGGGCGTCTCGGTGTTGGTCCTGTCGATCTCCACCAGCGTCGACCGTCGCAGGAAGAACCAGACCACGAACGCCGCGACGCACAGCAACAGGCCGTACGACACGAACGGCACCCACAGTCCGAACGGCACCAAGCCCGCGCCCACGATCGGACCCGCGATGTTGCCGACGAGGAAGCCCGCCGCCCACATCCCGGACGCACGCCCGCGCATCGGCGCCGGGGTGATCCGGATCAGCAGCCCGAGAGCGGCCACCGTGAACATCGTCGACCCGACGCCCGCCAACGCGCGCCACGACAGCATCTCGGCGTAGCTCGTCGAGAACCCGCACATCGCCGTACCGAGAGCGACGATGAGGATGCCCACGATGTACACGCGAGGCTCGCCGAACCGGTTGACCAACCTGCCGCTCATCGGCGCGAACGCCAGTCTGACGAACGCGAACGCACTGATCAGAGCCGCCACCGCCGTGTGACCCACACCGAACGTTGACGCGTACACCGGCAGAACGGGTGCGACGATCCCGAACCCCACGGCGATGATGAAACTCGCCGCGACCAGAACCCACACCTCGACCGGCAACCGCTCGCGCACACAGCCTCCCTTAGCCCTGCTAAGGATATGCCACGCGGCAACTAACTAACTCAGTCGAGCAGCTCATCCACTCTGCGTACATATGCCGTCACCGGATAGGCCGCGACGAACCCGCACGCCTCGGCGAAACGCTCCCCCGGACCCTCGTCGACCTGCGACGCGACCAGCATCGCCCCAGCGGAACGCAGGACCGAGACAGCGGACACCACCAACGACCGCCCCACGCCCCGACGGCGCCGCGCCGGACGCACGACGCACTGCTCGACCAGACCCACGCCGCGCTCGGCGAACCCCGACACGAACCCGCCGATCCGGTCGCCGTCATCGACCACCAGCAGCGGGCAGCGCGGGTCGTCCAAGCGGTGCCCGAGCCACCGCGACAACCGCTCCCTGTTGCCGACCAGTTCGTCGGACAGCAGCTCGACGATGCCGGGCAGGTCCGCGTCCACGGCCCGCCTGACCTCGGGGGACACCGAAGCGGACCCGCGGTGGACGACGGTCTGCAGCTCCTCGACCGCGAACCAGCCGGAGTCGTCGGCGATCCCCTCGATCTCGTCCACGGTCGTCGGCGACGCGTAGACGACGGCCTCGGCCCGCCCCACGTCCGCGAACGTCTGCTCCAGCTGCAGCAGCGTGGACGCGACCTCGACCGACGACCCGTCCAGCGCGCAGCCGAAGTTGCCCGACGGCAGCGGGTTCTCGCGGTTGATCACCACCGCCGCGCACCCGACCCTGCCGACCTTGCCGTACCTCACCGCGCCGGACGCGAGCCGCGCTCCTTCCACCAGGATCGCGAGCGACCGGGACTGGTAGGGGTCGAGCAACTCCGGGTCGTCCGGGTCGCGCAAAGGGTCAACCAACGCGGCGGTCCTTCCACTGAGCACCTGGACGCAAAGCGCAGTCCAGCAGGAACACCCCGATCGTCGCCCACGACAACGGGGCCAGCACGGCGGAGACCTCCGGCTGACCGACCCGCCGCACGAACTCCCGGTGCGACACGGCCTGTGCGCACCAAGCCAACCACGACCACGGCGAGCGCCATCGCAGCACCGGCACCAGCCCGTACGCGAGGTGCAGCAGCCCGGCGACCAGGAGCAGCGGGCGCCCCCACGGCCCGAACATCTCCCGGAACGCCGGCTGGATGCTCTTGCGCAACGACCTCCAGCAGCTCCCGAGCGTGTCGATCCCCGACGTCGTCAGCAGCGACGAGGCGTCGACGAACCGCGTCACACCCCCGGAGTCCCTGATCAACGTGGCCAATCCCACGTCGTCCGCGTGCGTCCCCGCCAGCGCCTTCCAGCCACCGGCGGCCTCGAACACGCCGCGCCGCACGAGGATGCAGTGCCCGACCGCGAGAGCCTTCGCGCCACGGCCGTCCGGCGGCGACCCCTCGAAGACGAGCGAGTTGAACGCGGGCAGCAGGAACCACCACGCGGCTCCCGACCCCCGTCCCGACGACGACACGAGGTCCGCTCCCAGCTCGGACGCCGACGCCAGCAACCGTCCCACCAGGTCAGGCGCGCAGGTCACGTCGGCGTCCACGAACAGCAGCCACTCCTCGTCCCCGGCAGCGGCGACGCCGAGGTGCATCGCGTGCGTCTTGCCCGCCCAGCCGGGAGCCGGGCCGGACGAGGAGACCACCTCGGCCCCGAGCGAGCGCGCCACGGCGGCCGTCGCGTCCGAAGATGCGTCATCGACCACCACGACGCGCACGCCGGGCTGAGTGACCAGATCCGGCAGCAACGACGGCAGAGTCGCCTCCTCGTCGCGTGCCGGCACGACGGCCAGCACGGACGCGGTCTCGGACGACGAGGACACCTTCGCCACGTGCTGCCACTGCGTCACGTTCCTCGCGGACCGCACCACCGACACGACCCCGGTCACCACGCCGATCATCCCCATGACCCCACCCTGGCACAGGTCCTGAAAACTGGACGCGTGCAGCTGCCCGATCTCCCCGTGAAGGCCGTGCTCCCCGAGCTCCTCCAGAAGCTCGGCGAGCACGGCGCCGCAGTGCTGGTCGCGCCACCGGGCACCGGCAAGACCACACTGGTCCCGCTGGCACTGGAAGGCAGGGTCGTCGTCGCCGAGCCGCGGCGGATCGCCGCCCGTGCCGCCGCCGCGCGCATGGCGAGCCTGCTCGGCGAACCCGTCGGCCACACCGTGGGCTACTCGGTCCGCGGCGACCGCAAGACCAGCCGGCACACCCGGATCGAGGTCGTGACCAGCGGTCTTCTCGTCCGCAGGCTCCAGCACGACCAGGAGCTGAAGGGCGTCGGCACGGTCCTGCTCGACGAGTGCCACGAGCGACACCTCGACGCCGACCTGCTCCTCACGCTGCTGCTGGACGCCAAGGCGGGCCTGCGTCCCGACCTCAAGCTGCTCGCGACGAGCGCGACCGTTGCCGCACAACGGCTCTCCGACCTGCTCGACGCGCCGGTCCTGCACTCCGAGTCCCGCATGTACCCCACGGAGATCACCTACGTCCCGCCGACGCGCAACGAGCACATCGAGAACACCGTCGCCAGGGCCATCAGGAAGGCTCTGTCCGAAGTGGACGGCGACGTGCTCGCGTTCCTGCCGGGCGTGCGGGAGATCAACCGCACCGCGAGCCTGATCAACGCGGAGACCGTGATCCTGCACGGCCAGCTCAACGCCCGCACCCAGGACGCGGCCCTGCAACGCGGCGACCAGCAGCGGGTCGTGCTCGCCACGAGCATCGCCGAGTCCAGCCTCACCGTTCCCGGCGTCCGCGCGGTCGTGGACGCCGGCCTGGCCAGGGTCCCGCGCGTCGACCACCGCCGGGGCCTGGCGGGCCTCGCCACGATCCGCGTCTCCCAGGCGGTCGCCGAGCAACGCGCGGGACGAGCAGGACGCGAGGCACCGGGCCGCGTCTACCGCTGCTGGCCGGAACACGAGCACTCGACGCTCCCCCGCTACCCGGAACCGGAGATCAAGACGGCCGACCTGACCAGGCTCGCCCTGGAGCTCGCGGTCTGGGGCACCCCGGACGGCAGCGGCCTGAACTGGTGGGACGCTCCACCGGAAGGCGCGCTGAAGGCCGCGCAGGAGACCCTCGCGGCCATGGGCGCGCTGGAACCCGGCCGCCTCGACCGCATCGCGAACGTCGGCCTGCACCCGAGACTCGGCCGCGCCCTGATCGACGGCAGCGCGCTCGCGGGCAACCGGACCGCGGCGGAAGTGGTGGCGCTGCTCGACGACAGCACGCACCCGCCGACGAGCGACCTCGCGACCGCGCTGAAGTCCCCCGGCAAGTGGCGCCAGGAGGCCAAGAAGCTGGAGAAACTCGGCACAAACCCAGCAGGTAACGGCGACCCCGCGCTCGTCGTCGCACTCGCCTACCCGGAACGGCTGGCGAAACGCCGGTCCAAGAACAGCAACGTCTACCTGATGGCGAATGGCACGGCCGTCGAGCACACCGACTCGCACAACAAGTGGCTGGCGATCGCGATCGCCGACCGCGAACCGGGCAGCAAGCACGGCCGCGTCCGCCTCGCCGCCCCCGCCGACGAGGAACTCGCCGTCACCGCCGCCCAGGCCCTCGTGCACACGGTCGACGACATCCGGTGGAACGGCGACGTCATCGCGAACGAGGTCCGCAAGCTCGGGGCGATCACCCTCGACGAACGCCCGCTCAACGACCTCGCCAAGTCGCAGCAGGCACTCCGCCTCGGCCTCGAGGCCGAAGGACTGGGCCTGCTCAAGTGGACCGATGCCGCGAACCGCCTCCGCGAGCGCATGGCGTTCCTGCACAGGACCCGCGACTGGCCGAGCGTCGACGACGAGAACCTGGTCCGCGCACTCGACCTGGGCAAGGCGAAGAAGCGCTCCGACCTGGCCAAGATCGACACGGTGGCGCTGCTCAGGAGCCTGCTGCCGTGGCCGGAGGCGGCGGAGCTCGACAAGCTCGCCCCGGAGCGCATCGGCCAGGGCAAGGTCGACTACACGCAGGACCAGCCCGTCCTCTCCGTCCGCATCCAGGACGCCATGAAGTGGGCCGACACACCGCTCATCGCGGGAGTCCCCGTGGTGGTGCACCTGCTCTCCCCGGCAGGCCGCCCCACCGCCGTCACCAGCGACCTCAGGTCGTTCTGGCGCAACGGCTACCTGCGGGTCCGCAGCGAGCTGAAGGGCAGGTACCCCAAGCACCACTGGCCGGAACGCCCCTGGGACAGGAGCAGGTGAGCCGCCGCGTGTGCTCCTCGACACGGTGACCGCGGACGGCGCGCGCTCGTTGGTGAGTCAGCCGGCATCGGATTCCGTGATTCCTGCACGGGTGAGGGGTACACGGCGGATGATTCACCGGGCGGACGTCGTCGAGGAGGAGCTGGCGCGGTGAGACGGACCTGGGACGACGCGGTCCGCACGCTCGGGGGCACACCCGACGCGGGCGATCTGATGGAGCGCTACGCCGAGCCGCACCGCTCGTACCACAACACGTTCCACGTGGTCTGCGTCGTGCGCGACTCGTCGGCGCTGGCCGACGCGTTCGCGTTCACGACGGAGGAACGCGCGATCCTCGCGCTGGCGGCCTGCGCGCACGACGTGATCTACGACGGCAAGCCGGGCGACGACGAACGCGCGTCCGCCGCATGGGCCCGGGAACGCCTGGCAGGCCTGGAGGAAGCGCACATCACCCGCGTGGAATCGCTGGTGCTGGCCACGATCACGCACTCGTCCGACGACCCGCTGGCGCACGTGCTGCTCGACGCCGACCTCGCGATCCTCGGCTCGGAGCCGGCGCACTACGACCGCTACAGCGCGGCCGTGCGCCAGGAGTACTCGCGGTACGACGACGCGACCTGGCGCGCGGGCCGGGCGAAGGTGCTCAAGACCCTGCTCGGACGCGAGGACCTCTACGTGACCGAGCCCGCGCGGCAGCTGTGGGACGGCGCCGCGCGGTCCAACCTGGCCCGCGAGCTTCAGTCCCTGGTCTGAACCTCCAGGCGCGCCTTGCGCACGCTGTACCCGAAGTAGATGACGAACCCGAGCGCCATCCAGCCGAGGAACGCGACCCACGCGGCGAGCCCGAGGCTGACCATCATGTAGACGCAGAACCCCAGTCCCAGCACGGGCGTCACGGGCGAGAACGGCACGCGGAAGCCGCGCTCGCGGTCCGGCTCGGTGCGGCGCAGGATGACCACCGCGATGTTGACCAGAGCGAACGCGAACAGCGTGCCGATGCTCGTCACGTCGGCCAGCGACCCCAACGGCACCAGCGCGGCGAGCACGGCGATGAACAGGCCCACGACGACGGTGTTCGTGAACGGCACACCGGTGCGCGGGCTGAGCTTCGCGAAGATCGGCGGTACGAGCCCGTCGCGGGACATGGCGTACAGGATGCGCGTCTGTCCGTAGAGGACGGTCAGCACGACCGACGTCGTCGCGACCACGGCGCCGATCGACAGCAGGATCGGCCAGATCGAGCCGCTCACGTTGTCGGTCAGCACCCGGCTCAGCGCGGCCTCGGTGCCCTCGAACTCCTGCCACGGCATCGCACCGACGGCGGCCAGCGCGACCGCGCAGTACAGCGCGGTGATCACGACCAGCGAGATGATGATCGCGCGCGGCAGGTCGCGCTGCGGGTTCCTGGCCTCCTCACCGGCGGTCGACGCGGCGTCGAACCCGATGTAGGAGAAGAACAACGTGGCCGCACCGGCGCTCACGCCCGCGAGGCCCAGCGGGAACAACGGCTGCAGGTTGCCCGCCTTGAACGCGGTGAAGGCGACGGCGCAGAACATCACCAACGCGCCGATCTTCACCCACACCAGGATCGTGTTCGTGCGCGCACTGCCCTTGCTGCCACCGAGCAGCACCAGCATCGAGATGACCACGACCAGCACGGCGGGGACGTTGACGATCCCGCCCTCCTCCGGCGGCTGGCTCAGCACGTCGGGGATCCTCACGCCGAGGACGAGGTCCAGCAGCTGGTTGACGTACTGCCCCCACCCGACCGCGACCGCCGCGACCGAGACGCCGTACTCCAGCACGAGACACCAGCCGCAGACCCACGCGACGATCTCGCCGAGCGTGGCGTAGGTGTAGGAGTACGAGGAGCCGGACGCCGGGATGAGACCCGCGAGCTCGGCGTACGACAGCGCGGAGAACAACGCGGTGATGCCGGCCAGCACGAACGAGACCACGATGGCCGGTCCTGCCTCCGGCACCGCCTCGCCCAGCACGACGAAGATGCCGGTGCCGAGCGTGGCGCCGATGCTGATCATCGTGAGGTGACCGACACCCATGGTGCGCCTGAGATCGCCGCCGGGGTGGGTCAGCTGGTCTATGGGCTTGCGCCGCAACACCCGCGCCCCGATGCGCTGTCCGTTGCTCATCAGGCCAACTTAACGGCAACCGATGCGCCTATCGGCCACCAACCGGCCGGAACGTGCGGCGGTACGTGTCCGGCGGCACACCGACGGTGCGGTGGAAGTGCCGCCGCAACGTCGTGGCCGTGCCCATGCCGGACGACTCGGCGATCTGGTCCACGCTGTCGTCCGTCATCTCCAGCAGCTCCTGCGCGCGCCGGATTCGCTGGGAGTGCAGCCACTGCAACGGCGTCGTGCCCGTCACGGCCCTGAACAACCGGGCGAGGTGCCGCGAGCTCATGTTCGCCTGCCGGGCCAGGTCCTCGACGGTGATCACCTGGTCGAGCCGCCCCGACACCCAGCCGAACAACTCGGTGAGCGGATGCCCTTCCCCCGACGGCACCGGCGCCAGGACGAACTGCGCCTGCCCGCCGTCGCGGTGCGGTGGCACCACCAGCCTGCGCGCGGCGGTGTTGGCCGTGGCGGTGCCGTGGTCGCTGCGGATCAGGTGCAGGCTCAGGTCGATCGCCGCCGCCTTGCCCGCGCTCGTCAGCACCTGGCCGTTGTCGACGTACAGCACGTCCGGGTCGACCTGGACCCGCGGATACCGCCGGGCCATCACGTCGGCGTGCGCCCAGTGCGTGGTCGCACGGAGCCCGTCGAGCAGCCCCGCCTCCGCCAGCACGAACGAGCCCGTGCACAGCGACACGATCCGCGCTCCCTTGCCGTGCGCCGCTTTCACGGCCTGGACGAGCTCGGGGTCGATCGGCTCGTCCACGTCCGCGACCGACGGCACGATCACGGTGTCCGCGCTCGCGAGCCGGTCGAGCGGCAGGTCGGGCTCCAGCGCGAACCGGCCGACGCGCACCGGCGCGTTGCCGCAGACCACCACGCGGTAGCCGAGCTGCGGGGCGGTGAAGATCTCGTAGGCGGCGGTCAGCTCGAAGTGGAGCATCCCGTCGGTCACGGCGAACGCGAGCATGTCCGAAAGTGTACGCATCGTGTCGTTCCAGACACTGGCTCGTTCCCCGGCCCACCCGTTGGATGGTCCACATGGGACACAAGATCGCGGTCTACGGCGCTTCAGGGCACACCGGACGCTTCGTGCTGGCAGAACTGGAAAAGCGCGGCTTCCCGGCTCTTCCGTTCGGACGAGCCCAAGCGACGGCGGACGACCCGGCCGCCCTGGACCGGGCGCTGACGGGCGCGGACGCGGTGATCAACACAGCCGGTCCGTTCGCGGTCACCGGCCTCCCGCTGCTCGCCGCGGCCGAACGCGCGGGCATCCCGTACGTCGACGTGGCCGCCGAGATCGAGGCGAACGCCGACACGCTCGCCCGCGGCGCCTCGGTCCCGGCCGTGCCCGCGATGGCGTTCTTCGGCGGCCTGGCCGACCTGCTGGTCACGACCGCGATGGGCGACTGGACCACCGCCGACTCCGCGCACGTCGCGTACGGCCTCAGCGGCTGGCAGCCCACCGCGGGCACGCTCACCGCCGGCGCCGTCTCCCACGACCGCCGCGCCGGCCAACGGGTGCGCTTCCGCGACGGCGCGTTGCGGTACCACTCCGATTCCCCGCCAACCCTGGACTGGGACTTCGCCGGCGGCAGGCGCCCGGTGATCGGCGAGTTCTCGATGGCCGACATCGTCACGATCCCCAGCCACCTCGCGATCCCGGCCGTGACCTCGTACATGTCCACCTCCGCGGCCCAGGGCCTGAGCGGGGGTCCCGAACGCCGGGAGCCGGAGACGTTCGAGGTGGACGTGCGCGTGCGGCGCGGTGACGAGGAACGCCGCCTGACCGCGACCGGCCGTGACATCTACGCCGTCAGCGCGCCGCTGGCCGTCGAGGCGGTCGAACGCCTGCTCACGGGCCGCTTCAAGGTCACCGGCGTGGCGTCGGCGGGTGCGATGTTCGACGCCGCCGACTTCCTGGCCTCGCTGTCGGACGTCATTCAGGCCACGGACTGCTCTTGATGATCTCCACGAAGTCCTGGCGCCGGAACGACGGGTCGAAGTGCGCGAGCACGTCGTCGTTCATCGTCCCGTACGTGGTGCCGGGCCGGTGGGCCATGCCGTCGTAGAAGGCCTTCAGGATCCGGTTCTTGAAGTCCGGCCGCGGATGCGCCGCCACGACCTCCCGCCGCTGCTGCCCGGTGAGCTCGTCCAGCCCGATCCCGAGCACATCGGTCTTCACGCCAAGAGCAACCGCGGCAACCTCCGGCGCCAGGTGCTCAGGCACCTCCGGGGTCGTGTGCAGCGCGATCGCGAGCCACACGGTCCGAGCGTCCTCTTCGGACCGCCCGTGCTCCAGCAGGAACTCACGCGCGACCTCGGCCCCGTCGATCTCGAACCGCCGGTCGCCGGTCGCGTACTCCCGCGTCAACCCGAGGTCGTGGAACAGGCCACCCACGTACGCCAGTTCCGGATCGACCTCCAGCCCCCGCGCGGCGGCCTTCAACGACCCCCACAGGAACACCCGCCGCGAATGGTGGAACAACGTGTCGTCGGCGACCTTCCGCACCAGCGACGTCGCGGCCCGCACCAACTCCGTACCAGGAACAACCACACCAGCAATGACTTCGGACATGCTCTCATCGTCAGCTCAGCGCCGACGCAGTCCCACCGTCAATCAAGACCGTCAGCCCACAGTTCCGGACATGCGGGAGCGGTACTCGCTGGGCGACACCCCGAGCCGGGCCACGAACACCCGCCGCATCGTCTCGGAGCTCCCGAACCCGGCCTCCCGAGCCGCCCGTGCCACCCCGTGTCCCGCATCCAGCAACACCTTGGCGTGGTCCAGCCGAACCTGCTCGACGAACCGGGCAGGCGTCGTGTCCATCTCCGTGGCGAACAACCGAGCCAAATGCCGAGCACTGACCCCGGCCCGCGCCGCCAGCACACGCGCACTGTGGTCCAACGCGGGCTGCGCCGAAACCAGGTCGACCACCTCCCGCAACACCGAAGCCCGCGGAGCCCGGACCCGCAACGGCGCGGAGAACTGCGACTGCCCACCGGGCCGCTGCATGAACATGACCAGATCGCGGGCGACAGCCCGAGCGAGGTCAGCCCCGTAGTCACGCTCGACGAGGGCCAACGCCAGATCCATCCCAGCCGACACCCCAGCAGACGTGAAGACCCCACGATCCTCAACAAAGATCGCGTCAGCCACCACCTCGACATCGGGATACCCCCGACCCAACCGCCCAGCCCGCCGCCAGTGCGTAGTGGCTCGCCTACCCGAAAGCGCCCCCGCTGCCGCCAGCACGAACGCCCCTGTGCAGATCGACACCAACCGCCGAGCAAGCGGCCACAACACAAGAACGGCGTCAACGAGCTCAGGCGAGATCGGGTGCGTAGCCAGGACATCCCCACCGGCGACGACAACGGTGTCCGGAGCACGAACGTCAGCCGGCGTGCCATCCACACCCAGACGAATCCCCACAGACGTCATGACAGCGTCACCGGAAGGCGAGACGTAGCTGATCGAGTAGTCCGCTCCAGCCTTGTTGGCCTCGGCGAACACCTCAGCGGGCCCACTCACGTCAAGCATCGTCATCCCGTCGAACACAACGAAGACGACCTCCCGAGCCACACCAGGAGCATGACAGACAAAAACCCGCGGGAAGGGGACCCTCCAAGGCTGCGAAGCAGCGAGGCGGCGGCCAGCAATGCCAGGACGGGGGCCAGCCAAGGCTGCGAAGCAGCGAGGCGGGGGGCCGGGGGCTCGGTCCCCAAGCAATGCCAGGCGGGGGTCCGCCAAGGCTGCGAAGCAGCGAGGCGGGCGGGGGTCCGGGGGCTTGCCCCCGGCGTGGGGTCTGGGGGCTCGGCCCCCAGAAAACACCCGGAACGAGTGAAGGGTGAGTGCTGTCCACGAACAGCACTCACCCAAGGAGTGGAGGTGCCGGGAATCGAACCCGGGTCCTGTGGCGGCTCATCAGGGCTTCTCCGTGCGCAGTCCGCTCTGCCTCTGCTCGACCCCATCAGTCACGCGAACGAGCTGATGTGACGGGCCCAGTCGCTGTGGGTGTCCCGAACAGTCCCCGCGACCGGGACTGCCGGTGAGCCTTCTAGCTGATGCCGGACTCTAGGACGAAGGCACTCCTAGGCCGACAGCGTTGCTACTCGCCTCAGGCGGCGAGAGCGAACGCGCGCTTGTCGTTAGACTCGGCGCTTATTGGTTTGCGATGACGCTTGTGGTGGTCTCTCGCCTGCACCAGCACGCTTCCCCTGAATCAACGTCCACAGTCGAAACCGTTCACCCCCTCGTAGTGGTACGCATAGCATAACGACTGGGGCCACCGAGTTCTTCCCGAGGCAGGTAGGGCTGTCCCCACCTTCGGCCTCATAGCTAGCCACATGGTCTCTGACCAGCGGTAACGACAGCATGGACACATGAGGAAACCGAACGCGCTCGCAGCCGGGTTCTACCTGCTGACCAACCTGGTGACCGGCATCTTCTGGTTCACCCTCTCCGTCGTGCTGACGGTGGTCGGGTTCGCGACAGCCGTCATCTGGGTCGGTCTGCCGCTGCTGTGGCTCGCGATGAACGTCGTGCGCGGCGGTGCGACGGTGGAGCGGTCGTGGGTCAGGGCCGCGTTGCGCACGGAGATCCCCCGGCCGTACCGCGAGAAGAGCGACGGCACGCTGTGGCAGCGCTGGAAGGCCCAGTTCTCCGACCCGGCCACCTGGCGCGACTACGGGTACCTGCTCCTGCTGCTGCCGGTCGGTGTCCTCGAGTTCGCCGCGGTCCTCGCCATGTGGACGATCGCGGCGGCGTTCATCGCCGTGCCGTTCTGGATCGGCGACGCGCCGTTCGCCGTGGTCGTGGGTGACTTCTGGACCATCGACTCGTTCGCGTCGGCGTGGCCCATCTCGTTGATCGGGCTGGCGCTGGTCCCGTTCGCGGTGATGGGCACGCAGGCGCTGGGCGTGCTGCACGGCAAGTTCGCCCGCGCCATGCTCGGGCCGACGCGTGCGGACGCGCTGGCGATCGAGGCGGAACGGCTGCAGTCGAGCAGGGCCCGCGGTGTCGAGGCGGCCGAGGCGGAGCGCCGGCGCATCGAACGCGACCTGCACGACGGCGCGCAGCAACGGCTCGTGGCCGTGGCGATGGGGCTGGGCCGCGCGAAGTCCAAGATGGACTCCGATCCCGAGGGCGCCGCCGAGCTGATCGCCGAGGCGCACGCGGACGCGAAGCTCGCCATCAAGGAGCTGCGCGACCTGGCGCGGGGCATCTACCCGTCCGTGCTGGGCGACCGCGGGCTCGACGCCGCGCTGTCCGCGCTGGCCGCCCGCCTGCCGATCGAGGTCGACCTGCAGGTCGACGTGGACCCGCGGCCGCCGACGGCGGTGGAGAGCGCCGCGTACTTCACCGTCGGCGAGGCGCTCACGAACATCACCAAGCACTCCAACGGCACCAGGGCGACCGTGCGGGTCACCAAGGTGGAGACGGGTGTGCTGGTGGAGGTCACCGACAACGGTCAGGGCGGCGCCGAGCTGAAGCCGGGCGGCGGGCTCGCCGGCCTCGCGGACCGGGCTGCCACGATCGACGGTGTGGTTGTCGTCGTCAGCCCCGTGGGTGGGCCGACAGTGATTCGAGCGGAGTTGCCGTGCGCGTGGTGATCGCCGAGGACTCGGTGCTGCTGAGGGTGGGCGTGCAGCGGTTGCTCGCCGACGAGGGCATCGAGACCGTCGCGGCGGTGGAGAACGGTGACGACCTGCTGGACGCCGTCACCGAGCACAGGCCGGACCTGTGCGTGGTGGACGTGCGGATGCCGCCGACGTTCACCGACGAGGGCCTGCGGGCCGCCATCGAGTGCCGGCGCCTCTATCCCGGGCTGCCGGTGCTGGTGCTGTCGCAGTACGTCGAGGAGCGCTACGCCGTGGAACTCCTCGCCGGTGGTGCGAGCGGGGTCGGCTACCTGCTCAAGGAAAGGGTGGCCGACGTGAAGGAGTTCGTCGATGCGGTGCGGCGGGTCGCGGACGGCGGCACGAGCATCGACCACGAGGTGATCACGCAGCTCATGGTGCGCAGCAAGAAGAGCCCCGTCGACAAGTTGACGCCGCGCGAACGCGAGGTGCTCGGCCTGATGGCGCAGGGACTGTCCAACACCGCCATCGCCGGGACGCTCGTGGTGTCCGACGGCGCCGTGGAGAAGCACGTCGGCAACATCTTCGCGAAGCTCGGCCTGGAGCCGTCGAACTCCGAGCACCGCCGGGTCCGGGCGGTGCTCGCCTACCTGGACAGCTGAAGCAGACGGGCGCCGTTGTCGTGCAGCACGGCCTGTTCGCCGGCGGTGTCCAACCCCCACGAGCGGATCGCCTCGATCTGCGTCTCGTAGGGGTACGGGATGTTCGGGAAGTCGCTGCCCAGCACGACCCGGTCGACCACACCGGCGATCCGGGACCGCCAGTCCGCCGGCAGCGGCACCAGCTGCTCCGTGAACGGCGTGCCCACCATCGTGGTGTCGACATGCACGTTCGGGTAGCGCTCGACCAGGTCCAGCGCCCCTGAGTAGTCGGGCATCCCGGCGTGCGCGATCACCGCGGTCAGCGACGGGTGCCTGCGCAGCACTCCCTCGAAGACGCCGAGCCCGGTGAACTCCCCCGGCATCGGCCCGTCGCCGCAGTGCACGACCACCGGCACACCGGCCTCCGCGAGCTGACCCCAGACGCCGTCCAGCAGCTCGTCACGCGGGTCGTAGCCGCCGACCTGGACGTGCGACTTGAAGCACCGCGCACCGGCCTCCAACGCCTTGCGCACGTACGCCTCGGCACCGGGTTCCGCGTAGAACGTGCCCGTCGGCACCGCCTCCGGCACCCGTGCCGCGAAGTCGGCCGCCCACTCGTTCAGCCACTCGGCCATGCCGGGCTTGTGCGGGTAGACCAGGGGCGCGAACGCGACGACGCCCAGCTCCCGCAGTGCGGTGAGCCGGGCGTTCTCGTCAGTGCGGTACCAGATGAACCAGTCGACACCGGACTCGCGCACGCGGTCGAAGAACGCCCAGACCTTGTCCAGGACGTTCTGCGGCATGAAGTGGACGTGGACGTCCACCAATGCCATCAGTAGCGGCCCTTCAGAGCCCGTCCGTGCGCCTTGGCGATCTCGCGGTTCGCGTCGCGCTTCGCGATGTCCTGACGCTTGTCGTAGGCCTTCTTGCCCTTCGCGAGGGCGATCTCGACCTTGACGTAGCCGTCCTTGAAGTACATCTGCAGCGGGACGAGCGACAGGCCGGACTCCTTGGTCTTGCCGATCAGCCGTTCGATCTCCGCCTTGTGCAGCAGGAGCTTGCGCTTGCGCCGGACCTCGTGGTTCGTCCAGGTGCCCGCGACGTACTCCGGGATGTGCAGCGCGTGCAACCAGATCTCGCCGTCGTCCACCTGGGCGAAGGCGTCCACGAGGGACGCCCGTCCCATGCGCAGGCTCTTCACCTCGGTGCCGACGAGCTGGATGCCGGCCTCGTAGGTGTCGAGAATGGCCCAGTCGTGCCGAGCCTTGCGGTTCGACGCGATGACCTTCTGCCCGCGTTCCTTGACCATGGCGACAACTTTACGTGGTCGGTAAAACCGTTAAAGGCGCACGTAGAGACGCAGTGTCACGTAGCCGGTGGTGGCCGAGATGACTATCGCGACGAGGAACAGCCACGGCGACACGATCAGGATGTCCAGGTACCCGATCGGCGGGATGATGCCCGACTCGGTGAGGTTCCTGGTGATCCGGTCGAGGAAGAACGCCTTGAACAGCACCAGGCCGGCGACCGCGGTGATCGAGCCGATGATGCCCGCGACGACCGCCTCGATGAGGAACGGCAGCTGCGTGTACCAGCGGGTCGCGCCGACCAGTCGCATGATGCCGACCTCGACGCGGCGGGTGAACGCCGACACCTGGATGGTGTTCGAGATCAGCAGCAGCGCGGCGAACGCCTGGATGAGCGCGAGGATCAGGGCGACGTCGCGCAGGCCGTTCAGGCCCTCGAAGAACCGCTCGAGGAACTTGCCCTGGTCGTCGACGGCCTTCACGCCCGGCTTGCCCTCGAAGGCTTGCCGGATCACGTCGGTGCGCTCCGGGTCCTCCAGCTTCACGCGGAACGTGGCGGGGATCGCCTCGGGACGCGCGAGCTTGAGCAGCTCCGGCTGGGCCTCGAAGATCCGCTTGAAGCGCTCGAAGCCGTCGTCGCGGTTCTGGAACACCACGGACTCGACACCGGAGGTCTGCTCGAGCGCCGAACGCAGGCCGGCGCACGGCTGCTGCGTGCAGTCCTTGTCGTTGGCGCTGACGTCGTTCGTCAGCAGCACGGAGACCTCGAGCTTGCCCGCGTAGTTGGCCTGCATCTTGTCGACCATGCGGACGACGAGCAGGCCACCGCCGAGCAGCCCGAGCGAGATGGCGGTCGTGAGGATCATCGCGATCGTCATCGTGACGTTCCGGCGAAGTCCGGTGACGACCTCGCTGAACACGAAGCTGGTACGCATCGGGGGCGGGGTTCCTTGGGGTTCGGGGACTAGGGACGCTTAACGGCCAACGCCGTAAACGCCGCGCGCGTCATCACGGACGACCTTGCCGTACGAGAGCTCCACCACGCGGCGGCGCATGGAGTCGACGATGCCGTGGTCGTGGGTGGCCATGATGACGGTCGTGCCGGTGCGGTTGATCCGCTCCAGCAGCAACATGATGTCCTGGCTCGTGTCGGGGTCCAGGTTTCCGGTCGGCTCGTCGGCGATCAGCACCAGCGGGCGGTTCACGAACGCGCGGGCGATCGCCACGCGCTGCTGCTCACCACCGGACAGCTCGGTCGGGAACCGGTCCTCCTTGCCGTCGAGGCCCACCAGCTGCAGCACCTCCGGCACCACCTTGACGATGGTGTTGCGGGGCTTGCCGATGACCTCCAGCGCGAAGGCGACGTTCTCGGCGACCGTCTTCGTCGGCAGCAGGCGGAAGTCCTGGAACACGCAGCCGATGGACTGGCGCAGACGGGGGACCCTGCGCCGCGACATCTTGGCGACGTCGAAGTTGGAGACGTAGACGCGTCCCCTGGTCGGCACCTCTTCGCGCAGCAGCAGGCGCAGGAACGTCGACTTGCCGGACCCGGAGGGCCCGATCAGGAAGACGAACTCGCCCTTCTCCATCTCGACGGACACGTCGTCGAGCGCGGGACGCGTGGAGGTCTTGTAGACCTTGGAAACGTGTTCGAGACGAATCACGAGGCGCGAGTCTACTCATGGCCGGGGTAAAGCCCCCGTTCCGGTTAACTTCCCGTACCGGAAGGGTGGTCCCGGCCCTCCACACCGCGTGGTCGAACCGCCACGACCGGTCGAAGAAAGGGCACGTTCGAGGCCTCTGACGCCCCGATCGTGCCCTTCGCCTCAGATCACGCTGACTGGCTGACTACCCCTGCTGGGACTGCTTGCGCCACCGGATGCCGGCCTCGAGGAAGTCGTCGATCTCCCCGTCCAGCACCGCCGACGGGTTGCCGACCTCGTGGTTGTTCCGGAGGTCCTTGACCATCTGGTACGGGTGCAGCACGTAGGAGCGCATCTGGTTGCCCCAGCTGGAGCCGGAGTCCTTGAGCGCGTCCATCTTGGCCTGCTCCTCCTGCCTGCGGCGCTCGAGCAGCTTGGCCTGCAGGACGGCCATGGCCGTCGCCTTGTTCTGCAGCTGCGAGCGCTCGTTCTGGCAGGACACCACGATTCCGGTCGGGATGTGCGTGAGGCGCACCGCCGAGTCGGTCGTGTTGACGCCCTGACCACCGGGGCCGGACGAGCGGTAGACGTCGACCCGCAGTTCCTTCTCGTCGATCTCGACGTGGTCGGTCTGCTCGACGACGGGCACGACCTCGACGCCGGCGAACGACGTCTGGCGGCGGCCCTGGTTGTCGAACGGCGAGATGCGCACGAGGCGGTGCGTGCCCTGCTCGACGCTCAGCGTGCCGTAGGCGTAGGGAGCGCTCACGCGGAACGTCGCGGACTTGATGCCCGCCTCTTCCGCGTAGGACGTGTCGAACACGTCGACGCCGTAGTTGTGGCGCTCGGCCCAGCGCGAGTACATGCGCAGCAGCATCTCGGCGAAGTCCGCGGCGTCGACGCCACCGGCCTCGGCGCGGATGGTGATCAGCGCGTTGCGCTCGTCGTACTCGCCGGACAGCAGCGTGCGCACCTCGAGGCTCGCGATGTCGTCGCGCAGCTTGACGCGCTCGTTGTCCGCGTCGGCGAGCGCGTCGGAGTCGTCGGCCTCTTCCGCGAGCTCGTAGAGCAGCGGGAGGTCGTCCAGGCGCTCGCGCAGGTTCGTGACGCGACGCAGCTCGCCCTGCTTGTGCGAGAGCTGGCTGGTGACCTTCTGCGCCTGCTCCTGGTCGTTCCAGAGGTCCGGGCGGGCCGCCTGCTCCTCCAGGTCCGCGACAGCGGCGCGCAACGCATCGAGGTCCAGCACCGCCTCGATGCTCGAAAGAGTGGCGGAGAGTTCCTTGATGTCTGCTTCGACGTCCGGGTTCACGCACAAAGATTACGCCAGCACCGGCCGCAGTTCGCGGCCGGTGCTTCGCTGGCGCTCTCGTGTTACGCCGTGGGGATGGCGTCGAGCAGCTTGAGAACGGCCTTCGCGTGGGCGAGACCGAACTCGGCGACCGCCTTGGCGTAGGGGTCCTCCGCCGTCTTGGCCGCGCTCTTCGCGCTCTCCTGCTCCTGACCGTACGTCGTGCGCGCGGTCGTGATCAGGGACTCGCGCTGCTTCGCGGTCAGCGAGCCGGCGTGCACCAGGCGCAGGATGAGCGGGCTGCGCAGGTGGTCCGGCCCGGGCTCGGACAGCAGCCAGTTCTTGAAGGCCTTCTTGCCCGCCGCCGTCAGCACGTACTGCTGGCTCGAGCGCGGTCCCTGCTTGCCGAGGCGCAGCAGGCCCTGGTCGGCCAACGCGGGCAGCTCGCGGTACACCTGGCTGCGGGTGACGCTGAAGAACGCGCCGAAGCGCTCCCCTGCCTCCGCAACCAACTGGCCACCGGTCTTGGGTCCGTCGTGCAGCAGCCCGAGCAGGGCGGCTGCGGTCGCATTCAGGTCTGACACAACGACAACGTTCCCACGTCTGGGGGAAGCTGTCCACAATGGTCAGCCGTTCTGTCCACTGTGGCTGATCACCGGGCTAGTCTGATGGGCCATGCGGAGCAACGAAAAGTCTCGCTGAGTAAGCGGCAGTTTTCGCACCTCACGCGTTTGGCCGCTTGACCGTCCGTGTCCATCCCGGATGGAAAAACCCTTTCGCAGAAACGAAAGTCCCCGCCCTCACTCGATCGGCGGTACGACCCTCACCGGCCGAAGCCACCCGAATGGACGGACGGGCGTCGTCGTCGCACGACCCGGTGATGTCCGCGCGGACCTCTTTCGCACGCCTGCCCGACGAGGAAAATGATCACTGCCAGCAGGCGGAGCGAGGCACGGAGGTCGGGGATGTTGAAGAGCATCAAGTGGCTGGACCACAAGAAGGTGGCAGCGCACACGAGGGCGTGGATGACGGGCGGAATCCCTGAGCAGGCCGGCAAGGACGAGTGCATGGTGTGCGGCAAGCAGATCCGCAAGCACCGCACCGTCAACGGCCAGGGCCGAATCTGCTCCAGCATGCTGTGCGCCCAGTACTGGGCGGAGAACATGACCTGAACCCAGAAGCAGAAACCAGGAAAACGCAGAAGGCCGGAGCCTGTAGGCTCCGGCCTTCATCTAGTAGCGGGGACAGGATTTGAACCTGCGACCTCTGGGTTATGAGCCCAGCGAGCTACCGAGCTGCTCCACCCCGCGCCGCTTCTAGCTTGTCTTCGTGTTGCTGTCTTGCTGTTGTAAGGAGAACTCTACACCCCCGAAAAACCCCTTTTCCACCACCCCCCACTAACGCCATCCCCGCAGGTCAGCCCCCTAAAAGCCTGAGCACCGAACGGAACCCGCCAAAGGCGACCAGAAGCGGTGGGATGAGGCGCGCCAACCCCGAAGGCAAGGCGACCGCAGTTCGCCAAAACCGACCACCCGAGATGACGCCGGTCAAAATGAAGGCGAGGCGGCCGGGGGTCCGGGGGCTTGCCCCCGGGGTGGGGTTTGGGGGCTCCGCCCCCAATACAATGCGAAAAAGTCCTGTCTGCGCATTCCGCAGACAGGACTTTCCCAACTTTGTAGCGGGGACAGGATTTGAACCTGCGACCTCTGGGTTATGAGCCCAGCGAGCTACCGAGCTGCTCCACCCCGCGTCGGTATGAACAGAACCTTACGCGGGGCGGAGCGGGAAAAGCAAATCGGGAGGTCAGCCCGACGGTGTGGGGCTCGGCACAACCGACGACTGGCTCGTCGCCGGCGGCGCCGCGGCCCCGGTGTTGTACTGCTTGAACCTCTTCGTCGCGTCGTCCAGGCGTCCGTAGGCCTGCCCGAGCTCGGTGAAGTTCCCGTTCTGCTGGGCCTTGGTGATGTCGGCCAGCGCCGCGTCGATGTCGTTGATCGCCTTCTGCAGCTCGGGGCTCAGCGTCCCGTTGGCGGGTGGCGTCGTCGACGGCGGCGTGGAGGCCTGGCCGTTGCCGTTGTTGTCGCTCGGCGGCGGCACGACGGCGCCGGCGCCGCTGAGCACCTGTTCCAGCGCCTCGTTCAACGTGGACGCGTAGCCGACCCGGTCGCCGTACCAGACGAGCACCTTGGACAGCTGCGGGTACGACGTGTTGTTCGACGCGCGTTCGATGTAGACGGGTTCGACGTAGAGCAGCGCGCCGCCCAGCGGGAGCGTGAGCAGGTTGCCGTAGACGACCGTCGTCTTCTGCTGCGTCAGCAGGTTGAGCTCACGGCTGACGTTGTCGGACGTGAGGAACTGCGTCTGGATCTGCTGCGGGCCCTTGGCGTCCTGGTTGAGCTGCAGGACGCTGATCTTCCCGTAGTTGTCCGGGTCGGATCCGACCGAGACGTGGGCCGCCATGAACTCCCGGTTCTCGCGGACGAGCGGGCTGGTCAGCTGGAAGCGGACCTTGCTCGGGTCGCTCGGGTCACCGGCGAGGACGTAGAACGGCGGCTGGGCGTCCCGGCGCTTGCTCGCCGCGTCGCGCTGGGCGTCGGCCGTCGTCACGTTGTCGATCGTCGGGTCCTGCGGCGGCGCCCAGTAGGCGACACCGGAGTAGAAGTCCGACGGCGACGAGACGTGGTACTTCGACAGGATCTGCCGCTGCACCTTGAACAGGTCCTCGGGGTAGCGGAAGTGCTGGCGCAGCTCGGGCGAGATCTCGCTGCCCGGCTTCACCGTGTTCGGGAAGACGCCCATCCACGCCTTGAGGACCGGGTCCTTGTCGTCGATCTGGTACAGGCTCACGGTGCCGTCGTAGGCGTCCACAGTGGCCTTGACCGAGTTGCGGATGTAGTTGACGGGCTTGTTGACCTGCGAGATCACGACGCCGTCCGCGGTGAGCGAGTCGTTCGTCGCGTCACCCAGCTGCGTGCGCTGCGCGTACGGGTAGTTCTCGAGGGTCGTGTAGCCGTCGACGATCCACGTGATCCGGCCGTTGACGACGGCGGGGTACGGGTCGCTGTCCACGGTCAGCCACGGCGCCACGGCCTGCACGCGGTCGCGCGGCGTGCGCTTGAACAGGATCTTCGAGTCGTCGGCGATCGACTGGTTGAAGAGGATGTTCCGCTCGCCGTAGTACGCCGCGAACGCCAGCTTGTCGATCAGGCTGCCGATCGGCACGCCACCGCTGCCGGTGTAGGTGTAGGACTTGGCGTCCGTGTCGTACTCGGCCGCGGAGCCCTCTGGCCTGCCGCCGACGATCGAGTAGTCGTTCACGCCGAACAGCTCGCCGAAGTACGTGCGCGGCTGGTCGACCTTGATGCCCTTCGGGTCGTTGCCGACGTCGCCGTTCGACTTGACCTCACCGGTCTTGAAGTCCGGGTAGCCGCCGTTGGTCTCGTCGGCCACCGCGTTGACCTTGTTCGCCTCGGCGTAGACGAAGCCGTTGCCGTGCGTGTAGATGAGGTGCTGGTTGATCCAGTCGCGCTGGCCCTGCGGCAGGCTGTCGAGCTTGAGCTCGCGCACCGCGACGATGTAGTCGCGCAGCTTCCCGTCCACTGTGTACCGGTCGACGTCGAGCTTGTTCGGGAACCCGTAGAACGGCCTCAGCTGCTGGAACTGCGTGAAGGTCCGCGACAGCACGGCCGGGTCGAGCAGGCGGATGTTGCCCAGGGTGGCCGCGTCGTTGGTCTTGATCTGGTCGTTGCTGACGTTCTGCTTGCCGTCGTACGGCTTCGTCTCGACCTTGTCCTCCGTCAGCCCGAACGACTGCCGTGTCGCCGCGATGTTGCGTTTGATCGACTCGGCCTCCTTCTGGATGGCGTTCGGCTTGACCGAGAACTGCTCCAGCACCGCGGGCCACGCGGCGCCGACGAGCACGCTCGACAGCACCAGCAGGACGGTCGCGATGGCGGGGAGCTGCACGTTGCGCATGAACGCGCCCGCGAAGAACGCGACGGCGCAGAACACCGCGATGCACAGCAGGATCAGCTTGGCCGGCAGCACCGCGTTGAGGTCGGTGTAGCTCGCGCCGACGAACTTCTCGTTCTCGTGCAGCAGCAGCTCGTACCGGTCGAAGAAGTACGCGACGGCCTTGAGCAGGACGAACGTGCCGGCGACGAGCGCGAGGTGCAGCCGGGCGGGCCCGGAGAGCTGGCCACCGCGGCCGGCCAGCCGGATGCCGCCGAACAGGTAGTGCGCGATCACCGCGCCGATGAACGACACCGCGGTCGTGATGAACAGCCACGACAGCAGCCACTCGTAGAACGGCAGCTTGAACGCGTAGAAGCCGATGTCGTGCCCGAACTGCGGGTCGGGCACGCCGAACGGCTGCGAGTTGAGGAAGAGCTGGATGAACTGCCAGTCCGCCTGCGCCGACGCGCCCGCGATCAGCCCGACGAACACGGGGATGCCGATCGCGAACAACCGCATCCGCCGCATCACGACCGTGCGGTAGCGCGCGACCGGGTCGTCGGGACCCGACACCGGCACGAAGACGGGCCGCGCCCGGTAGGCGAGGTAGAGGTTCAGCGCGACGACGCCGCCGACGACGGCCCCGACGGCCACGAACAGCCCCAGGCGGGTGAGCAGGACCGTGCTGTAGACGTCGCGGAAATTCACCTCGCCGAACCACAGCCAGTTCACGTAGGTGTCGAGCAGCCGCGATCCTGTGATGAGACCGAACAGGAGCACGACACCGACGATGAGCAGTATTCGGCTTCGCCGGGACAGTTTCGGCAGTCCGACCGGAGGCCGTGTGGCCACGAGGCACGCTCCTGGATCGCGGTAAATCGATACGTACGTTTAGTCCAACTCTACGGACGACGCCCTGGGTTCCCGTGAAGTCCGCAGTCTTACGATGACACGCGTGTCAGCGAGTGAAACGCCAGCGGTCATCCTCCCGACGGTCGCCCGCGAGGTAGAGGAGTTCGTAGCGGCAGGCGGCTGGGAGCAGCCACCGCAACTCTTCGCCCTCGTGCCCACGTCCGACCTGATCACCCAGCAGCCAGAGCTGCGGGCCCAGCTCGACCCGGAGTCGAGCCCGCTGACCCCGATCGCCCAGGACGCCCTGGACGGCGATCTGGCCGACGCGCTCGCGGGCATCGAGTGGCCCCCGGCCGTGACGGGGTGCGCCCTGGCCCAGGAGATCGTGGTCCTGCCGCCGGAGGCGGAGACCGAGCTGAGCCACGGCGAGCTGGACGACGAGGCGGCCCGCAGGTTCGCCGCGGAGCACCCGTCCCGCCGCGAGGCGCGCCTGGTGGCGGCCGTGCTGCGCGACGGTTCCGTCTGCTGCGTGCTGCGGCTGCGCGCCACGGTCGAGGTGCCGGAGGAGGTCGTCGAGCACCCCGAGCTGGCGCCCAACCTCACCGACGCCCTGCTCGCCACGCTGCGGCCCTAGTCGTCACGTCCCCAGGCTGGCACAACCCCGGCACCTGACAGCGCCGGGGTTGTCATCTCGTTGTGCGCTGTTCGCGGCAAGCGGACAGAACTCAGGCGAGCGGCACGAGCGCGACCCGCGCCGGCTGCCGTCCGGGCTGACCGGGGCAGGCGCGCGTCCCGATCTTGTCGGACCCTCTGAGTACGTTGAAACGCAGGGGTTCCCAGCTCGGGGGTACCCCTGCGAAAGCGCGCGCACGAACTCGAACGCGTCGATGACCCACCCTCCGGCACGGCACGACACAGGCGTCACGCACCCAGGCCGCGAGCACGCCCGGAACCGGCGGCCGAACGCGAACGGGGACCCGCCGCGCCGACGAGCGGCACGAGAGGTCCCCGGTGTACGAGCGGGTCAGCAGCTGGGCGTGTCCTTGCCGGTGTTGAGCGCCTCCAGCGACGACACCGCGTCCTTCAGGTTCTCGACCTTGATCAGCCTGAGGTCCGAGGGCGCCTGCTGCTTCGCGTCCTGGCAGTTGTCCGACGGCACGAGGAACGCCGTCGCGCCCGCCTCCTTCGCGGCGACCATCTTGAACGCGATGCCGCCGATCGGCTTCACCGTGCCGTCGCCGGTGATCTCGCCGGTGCCCGCGATGGCCTTGCCGCCGTTGAGCTCGCCCGGCGTCAGCTTGTCGACGATCGCCAGCGCGAAGATGAGGCCGGCCGAGGGGCCGCCGACGTCGGACAGGCTAATCTTGATCTTGAACGGCACGTCGGCGCGGTCGACCGGCGAGATGCCGATGAAGCCGGCGGGGCGGCCGTCGTCACGCGTGCCGAGGGTGAGCTGGGTCGACTTCGAGGTGCCGTCCTTCTCGAACGCGACCTCGATCCGGTCGCCCGGCTTGGTGTTCTCCAGGGCCGCGCTCACGTCCGCGGAGCTCTGCACCTGCTTGCCGTTGACCGAGATGATGCGCGCGCCGAGCGGGATGACGTCGTCCGCGGGGCTGCCCTTGGTGACCTGGTTCGCGACCACCTTGCCCGGATAGCCGAGGTAGTGCAGCGCGGCGACCTCGGCGGAGGTCTGCGACTCGCTGAACGCGATCTCGTTGTTCTTCTGCACCTCCTCCTCCGACTCGCCGGGCTTGAAGAACTCCTCGCGCGGCGCCAGGGCGTAGCGGCCGGACAGCCACAGGCCCAGCGCGCCGAACAACGACACGTCGTCGGTGAGCGAGACCGTCGTCATGCGGAGGGTCCCGTTGGTGGGGAACGTGTTCTGGCCGTCCACCGCGACCACGTCGGTGTCCTTGACCTTGCCGAGCACGTCGTAGGTCGGGCCGGGGCCCAGCGCGACGTACGGGACTCTGGCGAAACCGCCGAGCAGTCCGAGTGCCGCCACCACGAGGAAGCTGATGACCAGCGTCCACGTCCGGCGGGTAAGTCCGCGCTCCCTCGGCGGGGGCGCTGGCGCGGGTGCGGTCGCGACGGTTTCACTCACGGCTGAACAGCGTACGACCATGTCTGTCCGCGTACGGTAGAGGCATGAGTGACGTGCCGTTCGGGTTCAGCCCGCACGACCCCGATGACAAGAGCGGGAAGCCTGGAGACAACCCGTTCGACTTCAGCCAGCTCGGGAACATGCTGAGCCAGCTGGGATCGATGCTGAGCAGCGCGGGAACGTCGAGCGGGCCGGTCAACTACGACCTCGCCAAGCAGATCGCGTTCCAGCAGCTGTCCTCGACGTCGACGACCATCGGGTTCGCCGCTGACCAGTCGGGCGCGGTCACCGACGCCGTGCACCTTGCCGAGATGTGGCTCGACCCGGTCACCTCGCTGCCCGCCGGCACCCGCACGACGCAGGCGTGGACCGCGCGCGACTGGATCGAGCGGACGATCCCGACCTGGCAGCGCCTGTGCGACCCGGTCGCGCAGCGCATGTCCGGCGCGTGGGTCGAGGCGATGCCCGCCGAGGCCAAGCAGGCGGCCGGCCCGCTGCTCGCGATGCTCGGCCAGATGGGCGGCATGGCGTTCGGCTCGCAGCTCGGCAACGCCCTGGCGCAGCTCGGCTCCGAGGTGCTCACCTCGACCGACGTCGGCCTGCCGCTCGGCCCCGAGGGCACCGCGGCCCTGCTGCCCGCGAACATCGAGAAGTTCACCGAGGGCCTGGAGCGCCCCGCGTCCGAGGTCATGGTGTTCCTCGCCGCCCGCGAGGCCGCGCACCAGCGCCTCTTCACGCACGTGCCGTGGCTGCGGCAGCGCCTGCTCGACACCGTCGAGGAGTTCGCGAAGGGCATCAAGGTCGACACCTCCGCCCTGGAGCAGCTCGCCGGCCAGATCGACCCGTCGAACCCGGCCTCGATCGAGGAGGCCATGGGCTCGGGCCTGCTCGAACCGCAGACCACCCCGGAGCAGAAGGCCGCGCTGGCCCGCCTGGAGACGCTGCTGGCCCTGGTCGAGGGCTGGGTGGACGTCGTGGTCGACGCCGCCGTGGCCGAACGCCTGCCCGGCGCCCCCGCCCTGCGCGAGACGCTGCGCCGCCGCCGCGCCTCCGGCGGCCCTGCCGAGCAGACGTTCGCGACGCTCGTGGGCCTGGAGCTGCGGCCGCGCAAGCTGCGGGCCGCCTCGGCGCTGTGGAAGCTCGTCGGCGACCAGCACGGCGTCGAGGTGCGCGACAGCGTGTGGGAGCACGCCGAGCTCGTCCCGACCGCCGAGGACCTGGACGACCCGCTGGAGTTCGCCGAGCGCCTCACCAACACCCGCAACGCGCTCGAGGACCCGATCGCCGAGCTGGAGCGCACGATGCGCGAGGACAAGGGTGACGACAGCGGCAAGGACGACAGCGGCAAGGACGACGCCAAGCCCGACGAGAGCTGACCCGTCGGCGGTGACCCGCCCGTGTGAATGTCGACGACGCGCCCGGCCAGGACCTTCCTGAGCCGGGCGCGTCGCGTCGCGTCTAGTCCTCGGTGATCCCCCAGCCTGCGGCGGCGGAAAGACCCTCCAGATATCCCATGGCCCGCTCGGTCCTCGGGTAGTGGTGGACCCACTCCCAGAAGTCCTTGCCGTGCCCTGGCACGAGCAGGTGCGCCAGCTCGTGCACCAGCACGTAGTCGAGCACCCACGGCGGCACGTCGCGCAGCCGCTCGGACACCCTGATGGTGCCCTCGCTCGGCGTGCACGACGCCCAGCGCGTGCGCATGGGCGGCACCCAGCGCACGCTGACGGGGTCGGCGAGCGAGTCCAGGTAGCGCGCCGACAGCTCGGCACAGCGCGACATGAGCGCCTCGTCCGACGTTCGCGCAGGGGACTTCCTGCGCGTCTCACTGCGCTGGAGGCGGCTCAACATCTCCGCCACCCAGTGCTTCTCTTCCCCCTTGGTCATCCGTGCCGGCAGAAGGACGACCACTGTGTCGCCCTCCCGGTACGCGCTGACCATGCGACGGCGCCGGGAGCTCCGCCGCACCTCCACCCGCGGTTCGGCCATGCAGTCACCGTAATCGGCGGCACCGACAATTTTCCGCCCCCAACCGGCCGCAGGCGCGCACCCGGCGGGTGAAGTTCCACCGAACGGCGGCTGGACACGCGCGAGAACGACATGCGCGGAATCACGGCCCTGCGGAGGTACCGTCGCGCCAAGGTCCCCGAGTGTGTCCGCACTCACAACTGCAAGGGAGGGGCTGTGGCCGAGACCTACAACGGCTACTGCGTCAAGTGTCGGGAGAAGCGCGACTTCGACGGACAGGTCGAGGAAACCAACGGCCGACGCATGGCGAAGGGCACCTGCCCAGTCTGCGGGACGAAGATGACGCGGATCCTCGGCAAGGCCAAGGTCTGACGTTTCCGCTGGCAGGGGGCCTCGCCCCCTGCCAGTCTCTCCCTTGTGGACACTAGACCCCGCGTCCGTGCAGGACTGCCCGTGGTGCGCCGCGGCCCCGGCGTCGTGCAGGTCGGGACCGACCCGAAGCACGCCGTGGTGATCGACTCGCTGCCCGAGGCGCTGGTCGACGAACTGCTCACCCTCGACGGCCGCCACACCGTCGCCGAACTGGGTGAAAGGCTGAGATCCCGCGGCGGGGACCCCACCCAGCTGGGTGAAGTTCTCGACTCCCTCGACGAGGCCGGCCTGCTCGACACCGGCTTCCCCGCGGCGGGTTCGGCGGTCGCCGTGCAGGGGGCGGGACACCTCGCGTTGTCCATCACCTCGCTGCTGGCGGAATCGAACGTCCGGCTGGCGCACCACGCCGATCTGGTCGTGCTCGCGGCCACTCTCGTGCCCGATCCGAACGCCGTGAACGCGCTCATGGCCTCCCGCACACCGCACCTGGCCGTGCGCGTCCGTGAGGGCGTGGGCATCGTCGGGCCGCTGGTCCTGCCTGGTCGCACCAGCTGTCTGAACTGCGCGGACCTGCACCGAACCGATCACGACCCGGCGTGGCCGGTCATCGCGGCGCAGCTCGCGGGCAAGCCGGCCTCCACCGATGTGCTCTTCGCGTCGGGAACGGCGGCGCTCGCGGTCGTGCAGATCCTGGAGTCGCTGGTGCACCTCCGCGGCCACCACCTCGCCCCGCCGCCAGTGCTCAACGCCACTGTCGAACTCGACCTGGTCGCGGGCGTCGCTGAGAAGCGAAGCTGGTATCCGCACCCTGACTGTCAGTGCTCCGCACATAACATGGCTGAGTGACCGAGATTCCGCGCAAGGCCGTGCAACGCACCGCCAAGCTGGCGAGCCTCCCCCTCGGGGTGGCCGGCCGGGTGGTGGGCGGCTGGGGGAAGCGACTGACCGGGAGCACGGCCGACGAGGTCAACGCCGAGGTGACGGCCAAGACGGCGGAACAGGTGTTCGCGGTGCTCGGCCAGCTCAAGGGCGGCGCGATGAAGTTCGGCCAGGCCCTGAGCGTGTTCGAGGCCGCCGTCCCCGACGAGCTCGCGGCCCCGTACCGGGAGGCCCTGACCAAGCTGCAGACCGCGGCCCCGCCGATGCCCGCCCGCACCACGCACCGCGTGCTCGCCGAGCAGCTCGGCACATCCTGGGCGAAGCGCTTCCAGTCGTTCGACGACGAGCCGGCCGCCTCGGCGTCCATCGGCCAGGTGCACCGCGCCGTGTGGCACGACGGCCGCGACGTGGCGGTGAAGGTCCAGTACCCCGGCGCCGACGAGGCCCTGCGCGCCGACCTCAAGCAGCTGCTCCGCTTCTCGCGGTTGCTGCAGGCCGTCATGCCCGGCACCGACGTGCGCCCCCTGCTGGAGGAGCTGCGCGACAGGTACCTGGAGGAGCTCGACTACCGCGACGAGGCCGCGAACCAGCGCACGTTCGCGAAGGCCTTCGAGAACGACCCGCACGTCGTGGTCCCCCGCGTCATCGCGTCCTCGCCCAAGGTCATGGTGACCGAGTGGACCTCCGGCGTGGGCCTGTCGAAGATCATCCGCGAGGGCTCGGCCGAGGACCGCGACCGGGCGGGCCAGCTGCTGGCCGAGTTCCACTTCTCGGCCCCCTCGCGCTCCGGCCTGCTGCACGCCGACCCGCACCCCGGCAACTTCATGCTGGGCGACGACGGCCGCCTGCGCGTGATCGACTTCGGCGCCGTGGCCCGGCTCCCCGACGGCCTGCCCAAGACGCTGGGCCTGATGACGAGGCTGGCCCTCGACGGCCGCTCGGCCGACCTGGTGGAGCTCCTGCGCACCGAGAACTTCATCCGCGAGGGCATGTCCCTCGACGGCGAGGACGTGCTCGGCTACCTGGCCCCCTTCGTGGAGCCCCTGCGCACGGAGTCGTTCCACTTCACCCGCCGCTGGCTGCAGTCGCAGGCGGAACGGGTCGGCGACCTGCGCAGCCCGGACTCGCAGACGGGCAGGTCCCTGAACCTGCCCCCGCAGTACCTGCTGATCCACCGCGTGACCCTGGGCGCGACGGGCATCCTCTGCCAGCTCGACGCCCACGTGACCGCCCGCGCGATCGTGGCGCGCTGGCAGCCGGGCTTCGACGACTGACTCGTCCGGGTGAACCCCGGCCGAGTTGTCCACAGGTTGGCTCCAGCCCCCTTTCGAGGGCTCGCCCCTGCGCCACGATGTACCCATGGCCCACATCAAGAGCACCGCTGACCTGCGCGAATCCGGACTCTCCCCGCGGGAGGTCCTGCACGCCTGCACCCCGGCCGGCCCGTGGCAGCGGCTGCTGCCGGGCGTGGTCCTGACCAGGCCGTCCCCGCCGACCCGCCTGGACAGGCTCCGCGCGGTCCTCACCTTCGCCGGCCCGTCGTCGGTCATCACCGGGGCGGACGCGTTGGCTCGCCAGGGCGCCGCCCTTCCACTGCCCCGCCACGTCCACGTGCTCGCGGGGAGCAACGCGCGCCGCTCGCACCCGTGGATCCTGCTGGAACGCACCACCCGCCCGCCCGAGGTGGTCCTCCGCGACGGCCTGAGGCTGGCTCCCCCGGCGCGGGCCGCGGTGGACCTGGCCCGCCGCGAGCTGAACCCGCGCGCGGTCGTCGCGCTCCTCGACGCCGTGGTGGACGCCCGGCTGTGCACGCCGGGCGAGCTGCGGGAGGAGCTGCGGTTGTGCAGCCGACGGGGAACGGCGCTGGTCAGACAGGCCTTACGCCACCTCTACCCGACCTGAGGTCAGCCGCGGGCCTGAGCCGGTCCGGTCCCGCTCAGCCCCTCGTCCAGGCGCCGACGCTCACCAGTCCTCACACTGGCTTCCGTCCACAAGCGGACCCACGCCGTCGAACCCTGACCGACCTCGTCAAGGCGGTCCGAGCCTCCAGTCCCCGACGAGCAACCGTCCCCGTCGAGCAACCGTCCACACCCCGAAGACCGACCTGGGCCGGGCCCGCCCGAGGTCGGCTCCGGCACTCGTCGGCCGGACCCGCTTGAGGTCAGCGCCAGTACTCGTCCGGCAGCTTGCCCTCGATGTCCCGCACGTGGGTCTTGGCGCACACGTGGCACAACCACCGGACGGACTTACCGGTCCGCTCGGAAGACCAGGCCAGTAACTCCAGGTCGGAAACGGAGGAACGCGACCGCCCGCACCGGTGGCAGGAGGTCATCGCCGCCGTCCCACGTGGACGGTGTCGGTCTCCAGCAGGAACACGTCCTCGCGCGCCCCGACGTACTCGGAGTCGGAGGGGTTGAGCAGGCGCCGCAGGGCAGCGCGGTCGGCCGGGTGCAGGAACGGGCCGGTGACCTCGGTCAGCCAGGTCAGGCGGTCGACCGCCCAGTCGCGCACGAGCTGCTTGGCAGGAGCGGGGTGGTCGACGACGAAGCTGAAGGCGCTGATCTCGCCCAGGCCGGCGTCGGCGAGAGCGACGTTCCAGCCGACGGGCAGGCGCACCGTGCCGGTCATGTTCTCGCGCATCGACACGAACCACGACGCGCGGGCCGCGGCCATGCGGTCCTGCAGGCCCGGCTCACCCACGCCGAGGTCCCAGGGCAGGAAGCGAGTTTCCAGGCCGCCTTCGGCCAGCGCCAGCCAGCCGCCGGGGGCCAGAGCGCTGACCAGGCGTTTCACTCCGCGCAACTGATCAGGGAGGTGGTGCACCACCCGCGAGCCCCAGATGAGCTCGACCGGGCCGGTGAAGGACAGCGGGTCCTCCACGGACAGGTCTGCGAGCACGGGCTTCACCGACACGGCGCCGTCGGCCTCGGCACGCGCCGCGGCGCAGGCCGCGTCGAGCAGTTCGGGCGTGGCGTCGACGAGCACGAGGACGCCACCGCCGTGGTCGCGCAGCGCCGAGACGAGCGGCACGCTCATCGAGCCCGCGCCGCAACCGACGTCCATGACGACCGGCGAGTCGGGCAGGGGTGCGACGAGTCTGCGGGCGACCGCGGAGAGCGCCTCCGCCTGCAGAGAGCCGTAGCGCCTCATCGCGTGAAGCCGGGCTGACCAGTCGATTCCGTCGTGAGTGTGGTGCGGCACAAGGGGGACGGTACGGAGAAACGGCCAAGGCCGCCATCCACCTTCTCGTGGATGACGGCCTCAGCTCGAGACTGTCAGAGGTCGAAGCGAGCCGCTCTGCGTCCCGCCCATCGCGACAACCTGCGCCAACGTTGCGCTGACGCGAGGCGGTTCGCCAGGCGTTGCTCCTCTGCGTACCTCTGGGCTTCTTGTATTCGTATTCGCACGAATTCTTCGTTCAGAGACATGGGTGTCAGGCCCTCGTTCAGGTAGGCGGGGATCGTGCTGTTGTCGTTCAGTCGCACGGTGTTCACGCTGCCGCCTCCGTCTTGCTGACAGTGACAACGGTCGCGTCCTTGCGCGGACGGCCACGGGGCCGCTTGCGCGCGATCACGACTCCGCGCTCGAAGATCTCTCCACCCCAGACGCCCCACGGCTCGTGACGAGCGAGCGCGCCGGCAAGGCACTCCGCCAGCACCGGGCAGGTCTCGCAGAAGGACTTGGCCTTCTCGAGGTCGGCCGGCGCGTCAGCGAACCAGAGGTCGGGGTTGTGGGTGCGGCAGGGGATGTCGAGTCCCTCCGCGAGGTCCGGAAGTGTCTCGCCGGTGAGCGGGACAGTTGCCGTCAACATCAGGGTTTTCTCCTTGTGTGGGGTACTGCGAAAACACGAAAGCCGCGGACTCTGTGCGAGTCCGCGGCTTTCGTGAGCCTGTGGTGGTCCTTCGACCCCTATGGGGTCGGCAGGAGCCTTCTCACTTGATGCGCGGACAGCGCATTCGTGTAGTTGTCAACGTCATCGACGGTGGGCAGCGCGGCCGGCTGCTCGATGAGCAGTGCGGTGACGCGCTCGCGGCCCAGCGGTGCCACTGGCATGTGGGCAGACTTCTGCCACACGGCCGGAGCGGATGCGGACGTGCAGATGCCCCCGGTCAACGGGAGGCCGAGCGCGCGCGAGATGCTGAAGATCTTCACAACGGGCCACCTCCTCCGAGCGAGAGAGCTCTGCGACTGAGAGCTGTGTAGTAGTTCTTCTTCCCCAGACGGGTCCTCCGGACCCGGCATGAGCAGGTTATGACCCCGTCCCACGGGCTCGCAACCTATTTAGCGAAACTTGTCTCGATCAGGTGGCGGGGTACCCGACACCGGCCCGGACCAGGCCCAACACGTCGTCGCCGAACTTGTCGAGCTTCGAAGCGCCGATGCCGGAGATCGCCACGAGCCCTGCCGTGTCCGTGGGCCGCTGCTCGGCGATCGCCACGAGAGTGGCGTCGGTGAAGACGACGTACGCGGGCACTTTCAGCTCCCGCGCCCGCGTCGACCGCCACTGGCGCAACGACTCGAGCAGTTCTTCGTCCACATCGGACGGGCAGGTCCTGCAGCGGCCGAGCTTGACGGCCTGCGCCTCGACCAGGGTCGACGCGCACACCCGGCAGGTCGGTTTTTCCTTCTTCATCAGAGGAGGCCGCTGCGCGCCACCAGATACGCGCGCCGCCGGGTGGTTCTCCGGCACGAGGTTGTAGAGGAAGCGCGAACGGCGGCGGTACTTGCGCCCACCAGCCGCACGCGCCAACGCCCACGACAACCAGAGGTGCTCACGCGCGCGCGTCACGCCTACGTACAGAAGGCGGCGTTCTTCTTCGATCTTCGCTTCGTCGCCGTCGGCGTACTGGATCGGCATCGTGCCTTCGACGAGGCCGACGAGGAACACGGCGTCCCATTCGAGGCCCTTCGACGCGTGCAGCGACGCCAGCGTCACGCCCTCCACGGTCGGCGGGTGCTGCGCCTCGGCGCGCACGTCCAGCTCGGCGCAGAAGCGCGGCAGGTCGGCCTCGGGCACGGAGACGGTGAACTCCTCGGCGAGCTCGACCAGCGCGAGCAACGACTCCCAGCGCTCCCGCGCGGAGCCACCGGTGGGCGGCTCGTCGGTCAGCCCGACGCGGCCCAGCACCGACCGGACGACCTCGGGCAGGCTGCCGGGGACCTCGCCCGACATGCGCAACGTGATCATCGCCTGGCGCACCTCGGCGCGCTCGAAGAACCGTTCGCCTCCGCGCACCAGGTACGGGATGCCCAGCGAGGCGAGCGCCTGCTCGTACACCTCCGACTGCGCGTTCACCCGGTAGAGGATCGCGATCTCGGAGGCGGCGACGCCCTCGTCGAGCAGCGTCTTGACGCGGCCCGCGACCGCGTCGGCCTCGGCCGGCTCGTCGTCGAACTCGTGGAACCGCGGCATCGGCCCGTCCGGCCGCTGCCCGACGAGGCTGAGCCGCGAGCCGGCCGGACGCCCGCGCGCCCACTTGATGACGTCGTTGGCCAGCGCCACGACCTGGGGCGTCGACCGGTAGTCGCGCTCCAGCCGCACGACGACCGCCTCGGGGAACCGGCGCGCGAAGTTGAGCAGCGGCTGCGGCGAGGCGCCGGCGAACGAGTAGATGGTCTGGTTCGCGTCGCCGACCACCGTCAGGTCGTCGCGGCCGCCGAGCCACGAGTCGAGCACGCGCTGCTGCAGTGGCGTCACGTCCTGGTACTCGTCGACGACGAAGCAGCGGTAGCGGTCGCGGAACTCCTGGGCGACCTCCGCGTTGTCCTCCAGCGCGCCCGCCGTGTAGAGCAGCAGGTCGTCGAAGTCGAGCAGCTGCGCCTCGTTCTTGAGCTGCTCGTAGGTCGTGTAGAGCTTCATGATCTGCTCGGTGGGCGCCGGGATGTCCCTCGCGGCGCGAGCGGCGGCGACCGGGTAGTCCTCCGGGGTCAGCAGCGACGACTTCGCCCACTCGATCTCGCTGGTGAAGTCGCGCAGGGCGTCGGTCTCGGTCGGCAGTCCCAGCCGGGACGCGGCGCGGGCGACGACGCGGATCTTCTGGTCGACCAGCTCCCAGCGCGGACCACCGATGACGCGCGGCCAGAAGTAGCGCAGCTGGCGTGACGCGGCGGCGTGGAACGTCACGGCCTGTGCGCCGTGCACGTCCAGGGAACGCAGCCGGGTGCGCATCTCCCCCGCGGCGCGTTTGGTGAACGTGACGGCCAGGACCTGCGACGGAGCGACGTGGCCGCGTTGGCAGAGGTAGGCGATGCGGTGCGTGATGGTGCGCGTTTTTCCGGTACCGGCTCCCGCGAGCACGCACACGGGGCCGCGCGGAGCTTCGACCGCTGCGCGCTGTTCCGGATCGAGACCCTCCAGCAACGCGTCCATCCCCGCAGTCTCGCAGATGGCCGATGCAACGCCGAGACCAGCGCGCCGTATCCTGTGAGCATGGCTGGTAAGCAGGACAAGGCGGCTGCCAAGGAAGCGGCGAAGGTTCGCCGCGCGGCATCACGCGAGCGGCGGAAGCAGATCTTCGAGGCGTTCAAGATGCAGCGCCGCGAGGACAAGGCGCTGATCCCGCTGATGCTCGCCGCGGTGCTCGGCGTCACCGCCGTCGCCGTGGTCCTCGGCCTGGTCTTCAACGCGGTCTGGATGTTCGTGCCGCTGGGCGTCGCCATCGGCGCGCTGCTGGCCGTCGTCATCTTCGGCCGCCGCGTGCAGAGCAACGTCTTCCGCAAGGCGGACGGCCAGCCCGGCGCCGGCGCGTGGGCGCTCGAGAACCTGCGCGGCCGCTGGCGCGTCACCCCCGCCGTCGCGGGCACCACGCAGCTCGACGCCGTGCACCGCGTGCTCGGCCGTCCCGGCGTGGTCCTGGTCGCCGAGGGCGCGCCGCAGCGGGTGAAGCCGCTCCTCGCGCAGGAGAAGAAGCGCATCTCGCGCGTCGTCGGCGAGACCCCGATCTACGACTTCATCATCGGCACCGGCGACGGCCAGGTTCCGCTGAAGAAGCTCCAGTCGACCCTGATGAAGCTGCCGCGCAACATCACGGCCGCCCAGGTCGACACGCTCGAGACCCGCCTGTCCGCGCTGGCCAGCCGCGGCGCCGCACTGCCCAAGGGCCCGATGCCGGCGGGCGCGAAGATGCGCAACGTCCAGCGCACCCTGCGCCGCCGGGGCTGACGACTGCCACCACCACGTGACGAGGCCCGCCGCACATCCCGTGCGGCGGGCCTCGTCACGTTCGGGGTCTAGCGGACCTTGATGACGACCGTGCCGGCGGCCTTGTCGTGCAGGCACCGCCCGTCCGCGTCCCAGACCAGCGCCGGGATCAGCGGGAAGATGAGGATCGTGCGCAGCAGCGCGCGGGGCAGGTGCACGAACGCCTTGCCGTCGATGCGCGCCACCCGCAGCCCGAGCAGCGCGTGCCCCGGCGTGAACCCGAAGTACGCGACCGCGACCACGGTGATGACGAACCAGGCGAGCAGGCTCCAGTTGCGCGGCAGGTCAGGCCGGGTGAACAGCCCCGCGACACCTGCGGCGAGGAGGAAGTCTGCGAGGATGGCGAACGTGCGCCGCCCGATCGAGGCGATGGAGCCCGGACCGTCCTGGGGGAACCCGTGGCGCTCACCGCGCCAGCGCTGCTGGGTGCCGTCGGCCGAGTCTCCACCCGGCGACAACACGGAATCAGGTCCTGACAGCCACGATCCGGTCCACCTGCTCACTCCTCCAGAGTAAGCCGGTGAACGCGGGGTGAGGACCGGCAGGTCCACTTGCCCCCTCCGACCGGCCCGTTAACACTGGCGAAACATCCGAGTGACGGACGGGCAACACCGCCGACATACGGTCGCTCGCGATGACAAGCCGTTGTCCATAGTCAAGGAGTCGACGAGGGTGTTCAAGAATTCCGACGAGGTGCTGAAGTTCATCACCGACGAGGGCGTCAAGTTCGTCGACGTGCGGTTCAGCGACCTGCCCGGCGTGATGCAGCACTTCACGCTGCCGGCCAAGGCGTTCGACGCCGACGCGATCGAAGAGGGACTTGCCTTCGACGGCTCCTCCGTGCGCGGCTTCCAGTCCATCCACGAGTCGGACATGCTGCTGCTGCCCGACCTGTACACCGCGCGTCTGGACCCGTTCCGCATCGAGAAGACGCTGATCGTCAACTTCTTCGTGCACGACCCGTTCACGCGTGAGGCCTACAGCCGCGACCCGCGCAACATCGCGCGCAAGGCCGAGCAGTACATCACCGACTCGGGCATCGCCGACACCGCCTACTTCGGCGCCGAGGCGGAGTTCTACATCTTCGACTCGGTCCAGTTCGACACCACCGCGAACGGCTCGTTCCACAAGGTCGACGCGGTTTCCGGCTGGTGGAACACCGGCCGTGAGGAAGAGGGCGGCAACCTCGGCTACAAGGTCAAGTACAAGGGCGGCTACTTCCCCGTCACCCCGAACGACCACTACGCCGACCTGCGCGACCAGATGGTCCTCAACATGGAGGCCCAGGGCTTCACCGTCGAGCGCGCCCACCACGAGGTCGGCACCGGCGGCCAGGCCGAGATCAACTACAGGTTCAACACGCTGCTGCACGCCGCGGACGACCTGATGCTGTTCAAGTACATCATCAAGAACACCGCGTGGCAGGCCGGCAAGACCGTCACCTTCATGCCGAAGCCGCTGTTCGGCGACAACGGCTCGGGCATGCACACGCACCAGTCGCTGTGGAAGGACGGCGCGCCGCTGTTCCACGACGAGAGCGGCTACGCGGGCCTGTCCGACACCGCCCGCCACTACATCGGCGGCATCCTGCACCACGCGCCGTCGCTGCTGGCCTTCACCAACCCGACGGTG
>NZ_DATLEC010000016.1:0-47260 GCF_035525475.1 Lentzea sp.
CACGCCCAGGGCGGCGCAGTCGGCCAGCAGTGCCGTGGGGTCGCCACCGCCGCGGGTGGTGCCGATGAGGAGGTCCTGGACGGTCTTGGACCACTCGTCCTTCACGCCACCACCTCCCAGGCGCGGGCGACGCGGTGGTGATGCGGCTCAGGGCCGGTGCGGCGAGCTTCGAGCGTCTGGGGAGTGGCGCAGTGGTGGCGCGCCCCAGGGCCGGTGCGGCGGGCTTCGAGCGACTCGGGGGTGGCGGCGTTGGGCCGGCGCGGCTTGCGACCGGTGTGGAGTGGCGCCGGTTCGACGGGCACCTGGCAGGTGGATGACGGCATGGCGGTCATGCGCTACCTCCGAGCCGCAGGCAACACGACGGTGACGCGACCTGGGACTGGCGCCACAGGCTCGGAACAACTCGGCGGATTCGAAGCACCTCGCGGCCGGCGCGGCGGACCTGGCGCGACCCACCTCCAGCGTGAAACGGCGCCCGTGCGGCAGTCACCCGGAAGGCGTGCGGCGCGGCACCCGCTGTGGCCTTCATCCCACCACCTCCAGGCTGCCGTCCACCGCGATCGCTCCCAGCCGCAGGGCGTGGCCGTCCCACAGCCCCCACGCGTCGAAAGGGGCGCCGCCGGTGAGCGCCAGGGCCATGTCCAGGCCCGTGTCGTCACGGACCGCCACGCCGTGGCCGGAGGCGTCCACCAGCGACCCGCCGTGCAGCCGGACGGAGGCGCAGCCGAGCGGGAACAGGCGTTGCCACGGGTCGGCCACCAGCATCGGCTCCAGCGAGGCCAGCGACGCGCGCCACGACTCGGGCGCGGGCACCGGGTCCGGGGCGCGCGAGCCCTCCAGCTCGCCCAGGGCGACTCGATCGGACGCCGGGTAGGGGTGGACCAGGGCCGAGGACTCCAGGCCGTGTGGCAGCAGCGGTACGGGGGCGCCCACGGCCGAGTGGCGGATGGCCACCACCCAGCGGGCCGAGGCGCGGCCCCAGCACCACTGGCGGACGGTTCTGACGCGGCCGTCGTCGGTCTCCAGGCGCAGCAGAGCCACCCAGCGGTCGTGGACGCCCGGCGTGGCTCGGACGGTCTCCTCCGGGACCGTCACGCCCAGGCGGGAGCGCGGCTGCACGAAGCACAGCAGGTGCAGGCCGCCCAGGCGGTCGGCCACGTCGGAGGTCCAGCGCGGGCCCGAGCGGGCCACGATCTCCTGGATCTCGGCCACCGCCGCGGCCACGCCGGGCACCTGCGCGTCGATCATCCGGGCGCTGAAGGCCTGCCACCACGAGGCGGGGCGGCCCGGCAGCGAGGCCACGCCCGCGGAGGCCACGTCGAGGAGCCAGTCGCGCAGGCCGTCGATGCCCGAGGACATCGCCGCGGCCCTGCGGTCGGCCGTCTTCTCGCGGGCGCGCAGCCGCCGCGCCACGGCCTCTGGCGAGGAGTCGAGCTCACGGGCGGCCCTGCGCGTCGTCCACTCCTCCACCCAGTCGGGCGGGAGGCCGTCCGGGATGTCGAGCTCCTGCAGGCTCACGGCGTGCTTGCAGGGGAACTTGCGGGACGGGCACGTGCACTTGGCCGAGCCCGCGACCAGGTCGACGCACACCCGGTACGGCGCGGAGCCGGAGCCCGTGTAGAGGCCCCACAACACCGGCAGGGCCTTGCCCAGGCCCTGCCAGCGCGTCGGAACGGCTCGTGTCCTCACGGGACCAAAGTAGCGAGGACCCCCGACAGGAAATCAGGCCGGACCGCGACGGGCCCACGTCCACGCGTACGCCGGGTCCTCACAGGCCTCCGCCGCCTCGCCCAGCTCCAGCGGGCGGAAGGTGTCGACCATGACCGCGGTCTCGTCGAAGTAGTCCACGCCCAGGGACGCCTCGACGGCTCCCGGCTGCGGGCCGTGCGTGCAGCCGGACGGGTGCAGCGACATCGAACCGACACCGATGCCCGAGCCCTTGCGCGCCTCGTAGTTGCCGCCGACGTAGAACATCAGCTCGTCCGAGTCGACGTTCGCGTGGTTGTACGGCACCGGCACGGCCAACGGGTGGTAGTCGACCTTGCGCGGGCAGAACGAGCACACGACGAAGTTCGGGCCCTCGAACGTCTGGTGCACGGGCGGCGGCTGGTGCACGCGGCCGGTGATCGGTTCGAAGTCGCGGATGTTGAACGCCCACGGGTACAGGTGCCCGTCCCAGCCGACGACGTCGAACGGGTGGTTCGCGTAGGTGAAACGAGTGAGGCCCGCGCGGTGCCGCACCAGCACGTCGACGTCGGTCCCCTCGACGAGCAACGGCTCGGAAGGGCCGCGGATGTCGCGCTCGCAGTACGGCGAGTGCTCCAGGAACTGGCCGGCCTTCGACAGGTACCGCTTCGGCGGCCCGATGTGCCCGGTCGCCTCCAGCACCAGCAACGACATCGGCGACGACGGCACCACCCGGTACGTGCACGAGGTCGGGATCACGACGTAGTCGCCGTCGCCCACGGTCAACGCGCCGTAGATCGTCTCGATGACCCCGGAGCCGGCCTGCACGTACAGCAGCTCGTCACCGAAAGCGTTGCGGTACAACGGCGAAGGCGCGGAAGCGACGACGAAAGCAATGGTCACGTCGGGGTTGTGGAACATCCGACGGCGCCCGGTCACCGCGTCGACCTCGTCGGAAGCCCAGGTCAGGTCCTGCGTCTTGAACGCCCGCGGCTTCAGCGGCAGGTTCGGCGCGACACCGCCGCGCTCGTCCTTCACCGTCTCCGCGTTGACGATCGCGGTCGGCAGGTACCGGTGGTAGAGCAGGGCCGAGTCCGCCGAGAACCCCTCGACTCCCATGAGCTCCTCCGCGTAGAGCCCACCGTCCGGTTTGCGGAACTGGGTGTGGCGCTTTCGGGGGATCTCCCCGACCTGGCGGTAGTAGGCCATGACGTCTCCGGAAGCGTTCGACTATCGGACATCTTTGTTCAGTTGGCGGTACACGGCTAGCGTGTCAGCCGTGTCAAGCGCTGTCGAACTCCGTGCGCCCGGTCCGCGCGGTACTCCGCCCCTGCTCGCGAGGCTTGTGGACGATGCCGCGCTGTTCCCTCCGGGGAACGCGTCGATGCCCGACGCGGTGCGCGGTCACCTCGACGGACGAGTCGGCGAGTGGTCCGGCGTCATGGGTCTCTTCCTGTGTCCCGCCTCCCGTCTAGCCGAACTGATCACCGAACTCATCAAGGTCAAGCCACCGAAACCGATCGCACTCTCCCTCGTGATCGACACGGGCCTCGGCGGCGTGCCGAAGGCCGTGTCCATCGTCGAGAGCCGCAGTGAGCTCCTCGCCCTGCGCATGGTCGAGATGCCCGCACCGTCCGATGTGGACGAGGTGTGGCTCGAACGCGTGTCGGAGTTCGTGCCCGAGGACGTCATCCGAGTCGTGGAGCCCCGCCGCGGCGGGGCCGAGTGGCTCGACGGCGTCCGCAGGGTGATCGAGCACGGCAGCTGGCCCAAGCTCCGCTGCGGGGGCCTGAGCACCGAGAACTTCCCGAGCGTCGAGGAGGTCGCCGACTTCCTCGCCGTCGTCAGCGGCGGCGGCGTCGCGTTCAAGGCGACCGCCGGTCTGCACAAGGCCGTCCGCTACACCGACGAGCAGGGCTTCACCCACCACGGCTTCCTGAACCTGCTCGTCGCCACGGCGCGCAGCCTGAGCGGCCGCGACGTCCGCGAGGCGCTGGCGAGCACCGACGCCGAGGCGCTCACCGCCGAGGCCAAGGCGCTCAGCGACCAGGCCGCGCACGCCGTCCGCGGCGTGTTCGCGAGCTACGGCTCGTGCTCGCTCTCCGAACCGATCGCCGACCTCGAGGAGCTTGGACTGCTGTGAGCTGGATCAGCGACCCGAACTTCACCGAGGACCAGCCGTTCGGACCGCAGACCCTGCCCTACGGCGTCGTCGACGGGGGCGTCGCGGTCCGCGTCGGCGACCAGGCTCTGCTCCTGAAGAGCCTCGCCCTGGGCAAGTGCAGCGAGTACGTCCAGGGCGACTCGCTCGACCCGCTGCTCGAGGCGGGCAGGCCGATCTGGAGCGTGCTGCGGGCCAAGCTGCGGGACATCGTCTCGGCGAGCTCCGCCCCCAGGGGCGCCGAGCTCGTCGGGATCGAGACCGCGAAGCTGCCGTTCACCGTCGGCGACTACGTGGACTTCTACTCGAGCAGGCACCACGCCGAGAACGTCGGCCGGATGTTCCGCCCCGACGGCGACGCGCTCACGCCGAACTGGACGCACCTCCCGATCGGCTACCACGGCCGTGCGGGCACCGTGTACGTCTCGGGCACCGACATCAAGCGCCCGAACGGCCAGAAGCGCGGCAGCGACGGCCCGAAGTTCGGTCCCTCGGAGCGGCTCGACATCGAGGCGGAGGTCGGCTTCGTCTGCGGCGGGCCGAAGGCCGCGAACGTCTCCACCAGCAGGGCCGCCGAGCACGTCTTCGGCGTCGCGCTGGTCAACGACTGGTCGGCGCGCGACATCCAGGCCTGGGAGTACCAGCCGCTCGGCCCGTTCCTGGCCAAGTCGTTCGCCACGTCGATCGGCGCGTGGATCACGCCGCTGGAGGCGTT
This sequence comes from Lentzea sp., assembly GCF_035525475.1. Taxonomy (GTDB): domain Bacteria; phylum Actinomycetota; class Actinomycetes; order Mycobacteriales; family Pseudonocardiaceae; genus Lentzea. Next base: position 4,563 of record NZ_DATLEC010000016.1, read on the forward strand.
CTCGGTCGCACGCGTCCCGACCCCGCCGCTGCCGAACAAGCTGCACGACTACCTGACGTGCGACCAGCCGTGGGGCCTGGACATCACCATCACGGTCGAGCTGAACGACACGATCGTCTCGCGGCCCCCGTTCCGGGAGATGTCGTGGTCTTTTGTGCAACAGCTCGCCCACATGACGGTGAACGGGGCTACGGTGCGCCCAGGTGATCTGTTCGCCTCCGGCACGGTCTCCGGACCGGAGAAGGACGAGCGCGGCTCGTTCCTGGAGATCAGCTGGGGCGGCAAGGAACCGTTCAAGCTCGACGACGGCTCCACGAGGTCCTTCCTGGAAGACGGCGACACGGTCAGGCTGACCGCGACCGCTCCCGGCGAGGGCGGATCCGTGGTGGGGCTCGCCGAGGTGGTGGGCACGATTCGGAGTGCGTGATGGTCGGAGCGACGAAGGAGAGCTCGCTGACCCTGGAACGGGGTCTGGCGCTCCTCCAGGCTGTCGCTGAGGCGGAGTCCGAGGCGCCGTCGATCTCGGAGCTCGCCACGGCCATCGGCGCGTCCAGGGCCGCCGTCTACCGGCTCCTCGTCCCCCTCCAGGCGCGCGGTCTCGTGCGCAGGGAGGGCTCGAAGGTCCGGCTCGGCCTGGGCGTGCTGCGGCTCGCCTCCAACGTCCTCCCCCAGCTGCGGATGGCGGCCAACCCTGCTCTGCGCGAGCTCGCGGAGAAGGTCGGCGCCACCGCGCACCTGACCGTCGCGGACGGCGGCGAGGCCCAGGCCGTCGCCGTCGTCGAACCGTCGTGGACGGCTTTCCACGTGGCGTACCGGGTGGGTTCCCGCCACCCGGTGCACCGCGGAGCGGCCGGCAAGGCCATCTCGCATCCCGGCGAACCCTGGGTCGCCTCCGCCGGTGAGCTGCAGCCCAACGCGTACGGCGTCGCGGCACCTGTGCGCGGCGTCCCCGGCCTGCGGGCGTCCGTGGGTGTCGTGGCTCTGGAGAAACTCGACGCGGACATCGTCGGCCCTCACGTCGTGCGTGCGGCCGAAGAAGTGGCAGCGGCCCTGAAATGACAGAAGAGCGGCTCAGGCGCTGGCGTCTGCTGCTGGGACCGAGCGCGGAAGACGTGTCCGAACTCGGCGAGGACGACCAACGGCGCGATGCCGCGCTCACGGGCCTCTACGGCGGCGGTGGTGACCGCGGTGCCGGTCTCGGCGCCAGCTCGCCGCAGCTGCACCGGTGGCTCGGCGACGTCCGCAAGTACTTCCCCACGTCCGTCGTGCAGGTGATGCAACGGGACGCGGTCGAGAAGCTCGGCCTCAAGCAGCTGCTGCTCGAACCCGAGCTGCTGCAGGCCGTCGAGCCGGACGTGAACCTCGTCAGCACCCTGCTGCAGCTCTCCCGCGCCATCCCCGCCCGCACGCGCGACACCGCGAAAGCCGTGGTGCGCAAGGTCGTCGAGGACATCGAGAGGCGCCTGACCGACAGGCTCGTCGAGGCAGTCCGCGGCGCCGTCGACCGTTCGAAGCGCACGCACCGGCCGCAGCTGCAGGACGTCGACTGGGCGACCACGATCAAGGCGAACCTCAAGAACTACCAGCCGCGGCACAAGACCGTGATCGTCGAGGACCTGATCGGCCACCGCAGGCGCAGCAGGACGGCGGCGATGCGGGACGTGATCCTGCTCGTCGACCAGTCCGGCTCGATGGCCGACTCGCTGGTGCACGCGGCGGTCCTCGGGTCGGCCCTCGCGTCGATCCGCTCGATCTCGACCAAGCTCGTCGTCTTCGACACCGAGGTCGCGGACCTGACCGACCAGCTCAGCGACCCGGTGGACCTGCTGTTCAGCGCCCAGCTCGGCGGCGGCACGGACATCAACCGCGCGGTCGCCTACGCGCAGTCCCAGGTCCGCAGGCCCACCGACACCGTCGTCGTGATCATCAGCGACCTGTACGAGGGCGGCTCGGAGTCGGAGCTGCAACGCCGGGTCCGCGAACTGGTCGCGAGCGGCGTCACGGTCGTGAACCTGCTGGCGCTCAGCGACTCCGGCACGCCCGCCTACGACCACGAGCTGGCCGCGAAGCTCCACGCGCTGGGCGCGCCCGCGTTCGCCTGCACACCCGACAAGTTCCCCGAACTGCTGGCGGCGGCGCTGCGCAAGGACGACCTCACGCAGTGGGCCGAGTCCGAGGGCATCCCGACAGGCCGTTAGGCCAACGCGTCGGCGAGTGCCGTGATGGTCTTCGCCAGCTCCGGCAGCAGCTCGGGCGGGATCTTGTCGAGCACCCGCTCGCGCGCACTGGCCAGGTGAGCCGGCTGGGCCGCGCGCATCACCCGCAGCCCCTCGTCGGTCAGGATCGCGTCGTTGCCGCGCGCGTCCTCGTCGTGGCGCTCCTTCTGCACGAGACCGTGCTTGCCCAGTCCGTCGACGACCCTGGTGATCCGGGACGCGGTGAGGCCCGCCCGCGCGGCGAGCGCGGACATCCGCAGCCGGCGGCCGGGTGCCTCGCTCAACAGCAGCAGCACGGCGAACTCGGTCATCGTCACGCCGGTGCGGGACATGTCGTCCTCCAGCGCGCGAGGCAGCGCGTGCACCAGCCGCCCGAGGCTTTGCCAGAGCTGGACTTCATCGGAGGACAACGGGGTGAGTGCGGTCACGTCCCCATTTTACTTGCCTAACCAAGCAATCGCCTGTAGTTGTGGTGGCAGAGTTTCTTGCTTAGGCAAGCAAGCTAAGGAGTGATCGCATGACGTCTCCAGCACCCGCGCCGGAGGGGTTCGAGCACGCGTATGCCGAGGTCAACGGCGTCGAGCTGCACTACGTGATCGGTGGCGAAGGGCCACTGGTCGTGCTGGTGCACGGCTGGCCGTTCAGCTGGATCGAGTTCCGCGCACTGCTGCCGCTGCTGGCCGCGCAAGGCTTCCGGGTCGTCGCACCCGACCTGCGCGGCTCCGGCGACTCGTCGATCCCCGACGGGCACTGGACCAAGCAGGACGAGGCCGGCGACCTGCACGCGCTGCTGCGCCACCTCGGGCACGAGACCGCGTTCGTGCTCGGCACCGACGTCGGCACGATGACCGTGCACGCCTGGGCCCAGCGGTACCCGCGGGACGTCGCCCGGCTGGTGCTCAGCGAGTGCTTCCTGCCGGGCTTCGGCCTGGAGGAGCACCTGTCCCGCCTGTGGCACTTCGGTTTCCACGCCGAGAGCGAGTTCGCGGCGTCGCTCGTCGAGGGCCGCGAGGAGCAGTACCTGTCCTGGTTCTACCCGCAGATGATCCGCGGCGGCATCACCGACGACGACCACGCCGAGCTGCTGCGCACCCTCACCCGGCCCGGCGGGATGCGCGGCGGGTTCGAGCACTACGCCACGGTGCTGGAGGACGGCCGCAACGCGCGCGCCGGCGCCAAGGTCGAGGTGCCGGTGCTCGTGCTGCACGGCGAGTACGGCCTTCCGGCGGACGTGCTGCTCAACGGTGCCCGCGAAGCCGCCACCGACGTCCGCGCCGAAACCATCCCCGACGCCGCCCACACGTACGCCGCGGACAACCCGCACGCCACCGCCGACGTGCTGACCCGCTTCTTCACCAGCTGACCACGGAGCCACCGGAAATGCAGATCCTCGTCACCGGCGCCACCGGCTACGCCGGCCGCCGCGTCTCCTCCGCCCTCGCCCGCGCCGGGCACACCGTCCTCGGCCTCACCCGCGACACCACGGCCGCCCACGGCCTGGTCGTCGACGAGGTCACGCCGGTGCGGGGCGACCTCGCGAAGCCGGACACCTGGCGCGACCACCTCGACGGCACCGACGCCGTCGTGCACCTGCTCATGGACCGCGACGACCCGGCGGGCACCGACCGCACGCTGTTCGCCGAGATCGCCGAAGCCGGGAAAAGGGACGGACGACGACGCCACCTCGTCTACACGACCGGCATCTCCTCCTACGGGCGCACCGGCGTGGCGCTGATGGACGAGAACACGCCGGGCAACCCGGAGAGCCCGATCGGGTTCCGCTTCGCCCTGGAGGGCGAACTGGCCGCGAGCGGTCTGGCGCACACGGTCGTGCGTCCCGGATTCATCTACGGCGGTCCGGCCACCACGTCCATGACCGCGCAGTGGTTCGCCGCGGCCGAACAAGGCGCGCCGGTGTTCTACGGCGACACCACCAAGCGCTGGAGCTGGGTGCACGTGGACGACCTCGCCGACGCCTACGTCCGCGTCCTCGACCGCGCACCGGCGTCGGAGGTGTTCGTGATCGCGGACGACCAGCGCATGACCGCGCTGGAGGTGCAACGGGCCGCCGTGCGCGCGGCGGGCTTCACCGGGGAGATCCGGCTGGAGACCGCGGAGGCGGGCGGGATCATGCAGGTGGCCGCGGACCAGGACGAGCTCGTGTCCAGCGCGAAGGCCCACCGGCTGCTCGGCTGGCGGCCGCGGCACGTCTCGTTCACGGACGCGCCCGAGAAGCACCACAGGGCGTGGCTCAGCGGTCGATGACCCGTCCGCGCGTGAGGAACGCGAGTCCTCGCGTCATCGCCACCACGCGCCCCCGCTCGTCCGGCCCCGCGATCCAGATCCGCCCGGTGTGCCGGACGAGCACGCGCGCCCGTTCCGGCAGCTCGGGCAGCCGCAGGTCCTTCTCCGAGTCGGCGACCCGCAGGTGCGCCTGACGCCCGATCCGCCTGCCCGGCACGAAGCTCACCGACACCGGGCGCCACGGGAACCGCTCGACGAGCGCCACCGTGCCGCGGCGCGTGAAGAAGTGCCGCAGCCCCGGCACGGCCAGTTCGAGCACCACCGGCACGGACAGCACGGTGAGCCAGATCCAGTCGATCCACAGCACGATGCCGAGCACCACGAGGGCGAAGAAGATGTGGCCGACGGCGCGACGGTCCGCCCGCGCGAGGCAGGTGTCACTCCACGCCGTGGTCACGTGCACGTCCACAGGCATTACCCACTACCTGATCAACGAAACACGCGGGCGGGAATCAGTCGGGGAACACCGCGGAAAGTCACGACGGTGTTGCCCTCGGCGTCCGGCCGGACGAACCAGACCCGGCGGTGCCGCGCGATCCTGCTCCGCAGCAGCGGGCCCACGCGCAGCGTCAGCAGCAACGGCGGCCGGCTCAGGACGACGAGCCTGCCGCCCTTCCACTCCGCCTGCGCGAAAATCCACGGCTCCCCCTCCGGCAGTCGCACCGGTCGCCGCCGCGTCACCGTCCACAGGACGGCCGCGGCGAAGAACAACAGGACCAACGCCACCGGTGACGACCACGACCACACGAGCACCAGCACGAACTGGAGCAGGAAGGCCGCGCCGGCGAGCACCGTCCACACCAGGGCACGACGGCTGGCCCGGTCGGCGCAGTGCCGGGTCCACCGATCGTCGAGCGCCGTCACCTCGGTGGACGGCTTGCTGGGCACGACCACCTGTCCGTCTTACACCTCTTCGCGTGAAGCGGGTAGTGAGATCCACAGGCTGACGCTTCCCCAGGTCGCACAGCTAAGTTAGCCTTGCCTAACCTTCGAGGAGGTGCAGCGGTGACCGACACCCAGACCAGGCGCCCGCCGGCGCCGCACGCCGCAGAGCGCGCACGCACCATCGCGGCTCGCGGCGGCCAGGCCGCGCTGCTTCCTCAGGCGGGCAACCGCACCAGCCCGTTGTTCCACCACGTGCACCCGTGCGGCACCACGGTCCTGCTGCTCGCCGACGAGCACCCGCTGGTCGGGCAGCTGTGGCAGACGCCGCGCACCGAGGTGACGGCGATGCTGGAGATCGCCGACCAGGCGCCGGTGCCGTTGCGCGAACCCGTCCGCGGCCTGCTGTGGCTGACGGGCTGGGTCTCGGCTCTGGAGGGCAAGGAGGCGCGCGACGAGATCCTCGCCGTCGCCGACGTGCGGCCCGACCACCGGCTGCTCGACGCCGGCCACGGCGCCTCGGTGCTGCGGCTCAGGCCCGCGTCGATGGTGATCGCGGACGCCGAGGGCACGTCGTCGATCAGGACGGAGCAGTTCGCGAGCGCGACGCCGGACCCGTTCTGCCGCAACGAGGACCACTGGCTGCGGCACCTGGAGATGGCGCACCGCGACGTCGTCGGCCAGCTCGCCCGCCACCTGCCGGAGGAGCTGCGGAAGGGGCGCGTGCGGCCGCTCGGGCTCGACCGGTTCGGGCTGCGGCTGCGGGTCGAGGCCGAGTGCGACGACCACGACGTGCGGATCGCGTTCTCCAAGCCGGTCGGCACGCCCCAGGAGCTCGCCGCCGAGCTCCGCCGGCTGATGGGCTGCCCGTTCCTGTCCCAGAGGTGACCCCGGACTGCCGGTAGCGTCACGCAGGTGATCGAACCCGCGGTGGTCCCCGACGCCGAGAAGCGCGGTTACCAGCTCGAACTGCTGATCGTCTTCAGCATGACGCTCGGGCTGTCCGGCCTGCGCAGCCTCGTGCGGCTGGTCGACAGCCTGCTGCAGCCGACCCCGCTGAACCAGCAGTCCGTCGCGATCAACGTCCCGCAGGCGCGCGCCGACCTGCTGGACCTCGTGGCGCAGCTGCTCAGCGTGCTGCAGCTCGCCGCGTGGGGCGGCATCGGCCTGTACCTGCTGTGGCGCACCGGGATCAAGCTGCGCGTCATCGGGCTCGACGGCACCCGCAAGCTCGCGGACTCGCTCGGCGCGCTCGGACTGGCCGCGGTCATCGGCATCCCCGGTCTCGCGTTCTACTTCGCCGCGTGGGCGCTCGGGTTGAACCTCGCCGTGCAGCCCTCCACCCTGGACGACCAGTGGTGGATGAGCGTCGCGCTGGTCCTCGCCGCCGCCGGCAACGCGTGGGCGGAGGAGGTGCTCGTCGTCGGGTACCTGATCACGCGGCTGCGGCAGCTGGGGTGGCGGCAGTACACGGCCCTCTTCGCGGCCGCCGTGCTGCGCGGGTCGTACCACCTCTACCAGGGCTTCGGCGGGTTCGTCGGCAACCTGGTCATGGGACTGGTCTTCGGCTTCTACTGGCAGCGCACCAGGCGGTTGTGGCCGTTGGTGATCGCTCACACGATCCTCGACGTGGTCGCGTTCGTCGGCTACACAATGTTGCGAGGCAAAGTGAGCTGGTTGCCTTAATGATTCAACCGTAGAACACGAAGCACTGCACCATTCGTTGCGTTTTGTCGCTCCGAAGCGGCGATTTGTGCTGTTCAGAGTTACGCTCGATCGGTGACCGCGCACACGATCGCCGAGACCGAAGCACGCCCGGACGCCGCGCCCCGCGTGGACAGCGAGGTCGGACCGCTGCGCACGGTGCTGCTGCACCGGCCGGGCAACGAGCTCAAGAGGCTCACCCCGCGCAACAACGACCAGCTGCTCTTCGACGGCGTCCCGTGGGTCGGCCGCGCCCAGGAGGAGCACGACGCGTTCGCCGCGACGCTGACCTCCCGCGGTGTCGAGGTCCTGCTGCTGGCGGACGTCCTGGTGCAGGCGCTGGAGGACAACCGCGCGCGCATCGCGGGCATCCACAGCGCCGTCAACGAGCGCCGTCTCGGCATCGACCTGGCCGACGCGCTGCGCAGCCACCTCACCTCGCTGCCGGCCCCGCAGCTCGCGCAGGTGCTGATGACCGGCATGACGTTCGAGGAGCTGCCGGCCGCCGAGGGCGCGTCCCTGGTGCGCAAGATGCACCTGCCGATCGACTTCGCCGTCGACCCGCTGCCGAACCTGCTCTTCACGCGCGACTCGTCGGTCTGGGTCGGCGACCGCGTGGCCATCACGTCGCTCGCGCTGCCCGCCCGCGACCGCGAGACGACGCTGACCGACCTGATCTACGCCTACCACCCGCGGTTCCGCCGCACCGGGCGCGCGTACGGCGCGCACTCGGCGCCGTTGGAGGGCGGTGACGTGCTGCTGCTCGCGCCGGGCGTGATCGCCATCGGCGTCGGCGAGCGCACCACCCCGGCGGGCGCGGAGTCGTTCGCGCGCTCGGCTCTCGCGGACGGTCTCGCGCACACGGTGCTGGCGGTGCCGATCGCGCAGGAACGCGCCACGATGCACCTCGACACCGTCTGCACGATGGTCGACCGCGACGCCGTGGTGATGTACCCGGCGATCAGCGACTCGCTCACCGCCTACCCGTTGCGCGCCGACGGCGACGGCGGGGTGCGCGTGGACGGCCCCGTGCCGTTCCTGGAGGCGGCGGCCGAGGCGATGGGCATCGAACGGCTGCGCGTGATCGACACCGGCCTCGACGTCATCACCGCCGAGCGCGAGCAGTGGGACGACGGCAACAACACGCTGGCGGTCGGCCCCGGTCTCGTCGTCGCCTACGAGCGCAACGTCGAGACGAACGAACGCCTCGAGGACGCGGGTGTCGAGGTGCTGCGCATCGCCGGATCGGAGCTGGGCTCCGGTCGCGGCGGCCCCCGGTGCATGTCCTGCCCGATCGACCGCGCGCCATTGGTGTGATCCTTAGGAACGCCTAACCTTTGTTTGGATCACCTTTCCAAACAAAGGTTAGCTTTTCCTTGAATGCGAAAACCACCGCATTGGGCTACCGTACTCCTCATGGCCTCGAACGTGAAGAAGATCCTGTCCGGCACCAGGTCGCGGTTCCACGAACTCCTGCAGACCCAGATCGGCAACGAGCTCTCCGCTTCTCAGCAGTACATCGCGCTCGCCGTGTGGTTCGACAACGAGGACCTCCCGCGACTCGCATCACACTTCTACAAGCAGTCGCTCGAAGAGCGCAACCACGCGATGATGATCGTGAAGTTCCTGATGGACAACGACATCGCCGTCACCATTCCCGGCGTCGAGGCCCCGCTCAACGACTTCAAGTCCCCGCGCGACCTCGTCGACCTGGCGCTGCGCCAGGAGCGGCAGGTCACCGACCAGATCGTGGCGCTGGCGAAGGCCGCCCGCGAGGAGGGCGACTACATCGGCGAGCAGTTCCTGCAGTGGTTCCTCAAGGAGCAGGTCGAGGAGGTCTCCTCGATGAAGACGCTGCTCACCGTCATGGACCGCGCGGACGGCAACATGTTCTACGTGGAGACGTTCCTCACCCGTGAAACCGTGGGCGACGAAGGCGCGGACTCCAGCGCTCCGACCGCCGCCGGTGGCACGCTCTGATTTTTTCCCCCGCACGGCCGAGTGCCTGATTTCCGGCCCCGCCACACCTCCCGGGTGGCGGGGCTTTTCAGTTGTTGAGCCGTGCCGCCTGACGGGTCAGGTATTCCCGCTCGGCGAGGTTCGCCGCTTTGCGGGAAGCCTCGGCGTAGAGCCGCGCTGCCGTTTGCCGGTCACCGCCCCGCTCGTGCAGATATGCCGCCACCGCCGAGTAGCGGGGTAATTTCTCGTCGAGTTCCGCCAATGCTTTCAACCCGGCACGCGGCCCGTCGGCCTCCCCCACGGCCACCGCGCGGTTGAGCCGGACGACGGGGCTGTCGGTCACCTTCAGGAGCTCGTCGTACCACTCGACGATCTGCACCCAGTCCGTCTCCTCGGCCCTGGGCGCGTCCGCGTGCAGGGCCGCGATGGCCGCCTGGGCCTGGAACTCGCCCAGCCGGTCCCGCGCGAGCGCCGCCTGGAGGACCTCGACGCCCTCGGCGATCAGCGCCGTGTCCCACTTCCCCCGGTCCTGCTCGGCCAGCGGCACGAGCTTGCCGTCGCTCGTCGTCCGGGAGGCGCGCCGGGCGTGGTGCAGCAGCATGAGCGCGAGCAGACCCGCCACCTCGGGGTGGTCGATCGCGGCCGCGAGCTGCCGGGTGAGCCTGATGGCCTCGGCGGCGAGGTCGACGTCGCCGGAGTAGCCCTCGTTGAAGACCAGGTAGAGCACGCGCAGCACCGTCGCGACGTCGCCGGGCTGGTCGAACCGCACGTCGCCGACGGTCTTCTTGGCCCGGCTGATGCGCTGGGCCATCGTCGCCTCCGGCACCAGGTAGGCCCGGGCGATCTGCCGGGTGGTCAGCCCGCCGACCGCTCGCAACGTGAGCGCGACGGCGGACGACGGCGTCAGAGAGGGGTGTGCGCACAGGAAGTAGAGCTGCAGCGTGTCGTCCGCGGCCTGCGCGGGTTCCGGCTCCGGTTCGGCGTCGATCAGGTCCTCACGCCGCCGGCGCGCCGCGTCCGCCCTCGTCGCGTCGAGGAACTTGCGCCACGCCGCGGTGACCAGCCAGCCCTTCGGGTCCCGCGGCGGGTCCTCCGGCCACACGCGCACCGCCTCGACCAAGGCGTCCTGCACGGCGTCCTCGGCCGCCGCGAAACCTGCCCCGCGGCGGACGAGGATGCCGATCACCCCCGGCGTGAGGCTCCTGAGCAGCGCCTCGTCGATCATTCGGTGATCGTCGGCGCGTGACCGTAGAACGGACGGAGCTCGAGCCACTCGTGGATCGGCTTCCCGTCCTTGCCCGGCGCCGCCGACAGCTCCCCCGCCAGTTCGAGCGCACGCTCGTAGCTGTCGACGTCGATGATCATCCAGCCGGCGATGAGGTCCTTCGTCTCCGCGAACGGCCCGTCGGTGACCGGCGGCCTGCCCTCACCGTCGTACCGGACCCACGTGCCCTCCTGGGCGAGCGCCCGCTCGTCGACGAACTCGCCGCGGTCCCTGAGCCGGTCCGCGAAGTCGTTCATGTACTTGATGTGGGCGGTGATCTCGTCCTGGGACCACTGGTCCATCGGCACGTCGTTCACCGCCGCCGGGGCGCCGCGGTAGTGCTTGAGCAGCAGGTACTTGGCCATCTCTGGTGTCTCCCTCGGTGCTGGTCCGACCCATCATGGTCGTCCTTCACCGCGGGGACGGAGCCGGAACGGCGTTCTCGACACGGCCGCCGGAGAATTTTCAGAGATACGCGAGCGCGCAGTCGAGTTCGGACGACGCGATCTTGATCCTGACCACCTTGTCCGCATCCGCGAAGCGTTCGTTGCCGGCGGGACCGATGAACGAGTAGTGGACTTTCTCGGCAACCTTCGCCGAAAATCCGTCGCGGTATTCCTTGGCGTCGGGGTAGGCCCTCTTCACGTCGGCGAAAGTCGAGCCGGCGCCGATTCCTGCCGACGTCTTCGCCTGCACCGGGAGAGTGATCCGGACCAGACCGTACTTCTTCGAGATGAGGACCTGGGAGTTCCACCAGCAGCCGCCCGCGTCCGGCTCGCCGAGGTTCGGGTCGACCCATCCGGTGGCCTTGACCTCGTCGAGCGTCATGCCCAGCTTGAGCGGGCCGTAGCCGAGGCGGGTGTCGACCGGGTCGACCCTGGTGGCGGCCTTGGGCGGGTTGGTCACGGTCGACGTCACGGTCGCCGTCACGACCTCGGTCGCGACCGAGGTCGACGGCGCCGGCGCGGGCACGTCCGCGGAGGTCGTCGTCACGGGCGCGGCGTTCCGCTGAGGAGCGGGCGCGGAGGTGCAGGCGGCCATCCCGGCGACGAGAGCGGCCAGGAAAGCGATTCTGATCGAGTTCTTCATTTCATTTCCCCCCAGTTGTGGACTCGCTGATGAAGACGCCGTCCCGGTGTGGCGGTTGCCATGTTCGCAGTAACGGAGAAGTCACACCGGACAATCGAATTCGCAGCGCGCTGAAGCCCCGCCGCACCCCGAGGACGGCGGGACTTCAGCAAGACCGGTTGTTCAGGCGCCCGGACAGTCGTTGTCGGCCAGACGCATTCGCACCGCGGTCACCGTCGAGCCGTCGTTCTCGAAGACGTAAGCCCATTTCGGCGTCGCGGTCATCTGCACGACGAGTTCGGAACCGTTCACCGCGGCGGACGGGTAGGCGGATTTCAGGTCGGTGACCTTCGACCCCGCACCGATGCCCTTCGACGTCTTCGCGGTGTCCGGGAGCTTGATCCGCACGATCCCCTTGGCCGCGGAGACGAGGACGGCCGCGGGATCGGGGTTCGACACCGTGGCGTACGGCTTGCACCCCTGACCGGTGTCCGCGCCGGGAGTTGTCAGCGATCCCGTCTTCAGCGCGTCCTCCTCGGACATCCCGAGCGCGAGCTTGCCGAAGACGCCCGGCGCGCTCTCCTTGCTCGGGGACGTCGCCGTGGACGGCGTGTTCGACTTCGGCGGGACGGAGCCGTTCTCGATGTCGTCCTGCGAGCCGGGCGGAGGGTCGACCGTCACGATCACCGTCTGGGTGTACGTGCTGACCAACGGCGGAGGCGTGGTCGTCGTGGCCGTGGACGAGGAGGTCGGCAGCAGCGATCCGCCCGTGGGGTCGTCCAGCGCGCGGAGCTGGGTCAGCCCCAGCCCGGCGCCGATCAGGGCCACCACGGCGAACGTGCCGGTCGCGGCGGCGCGACGCCGCCGGCGCCGGTCGGCACCGCGGACCACGGAGTCGGTGGCGTCCGGCGTGACGTGGACGTCCAGCCGATCGTCGCTGAAGAGCCTGCGCAGCTCGTCGTCGATGTCGTCCACCGGTCAGTCCTTTCCCAGGCGTGTCCGAAGACTCGCCATCGCCTTGCTCGCCTGGCTCTTGACCGTGCCGCACGAGATTCCGAGCGACTGCGCGATCTCGGCCTCGGAGAGGTTCTCGTAGTAGCGCAGCACGATCACCGCGCGCTGCCGCGGCGGCAGTTCGCGCAGTGCCTGCCAGAGAGGTTCGTTGTCGAGCCTGCTCAGCTCGGGTGCCACGACGCCCCTGTCGGGGAGGTCCGCCACGAGGTTCTCGCGGCGACGGCGGCGCCAGATGCTGATGTGCGTGTTGGCCATGGCCCTGCGGACGTACGCGAGGGGGTCGTCACCCTTGCGCTGCACGGCGATCCACCGGGAGCCGACCTTCTCCAGCACCGACTGGACCAGGTCGGCCGCGTCGTGCGGGTTGCCGGTCAGCGCGTGCCCGTACCGCAGCAGACCGGGCATGGACATGCGAACGAACTCAGCGAAGTCCCCCACGGCTTCCGCTCTTCCTCCGCCCTGCCCGGCGGCCCATTCCAACTGCAGCACCGCCGTCACGGCACGCCCCCTCCCCGAAGCCCCCACCGGCTTCGGGGATGTCACGCTTCAGTGCGCGCGACGGTTGCCCCACTGGATCACAGAACGGCAACGGCTTCCGGCAGAACGAACGAACCGTCCGGAAGGCACGGGAAGTCGTGGACCTCGACGACCGCCTTGGCGGGGATCGGGCCGTAGACGTGCGGGAACCACAGCGGCGAGTCGGCCACCGCCTCCCACCGCACCGGCACGCCGAGCAGCTTCGGGTCGATCACGAGCAGCAGCAGCCCGCTCTGCCCGTGGAAGAACCTGCCTGCCGTCACGTGCACGACGCCCCGATCGGAGCAGTGCACGAACTCCTCGCCCGCGGCGGGCAGGATGGAACCGGCCGACCGGGCGTCAGCCCAGCCGGCCGTCGAGATGATGTGCAGCAGCACTTATCCACAGCTCCTTGTGGACAACCCTGTGGACAGAGTCGTCCCCAGAGTCATCGCAGCGTGATCTGGCGGCCGCGCAGACCGTCGCGGGCGCGGCGTTCGGCGTCGCTCAGCGGCTCGTCCGAGGCCAGGGCCTCCAGCAGGCGCTTGCCCAGCGCCTCGGCCGGGTCGGCCCACTCGCGGGCGTGCATCTCGCGGTCGAGGTCCCACACCGGCACCAGCAGGCCGTGCGCGCGGAACGACCCGGCGTAGCGCGAGCCCTCGCCCAGGTCCAGCTCACCGCGGGCAGCCAGGCGTGCCATCGCGGGCAGCAGCTTCTCCTCTGGCTCCGGGCGGACCCAGCGCAGGTGCGCCTTGTCGCCCGCGTCGACCCAGTAGGCGGCCTTCACGCCGGGGGCATCGAGGCGCTCGGTCGGCAGGATCGCGGCGTTCGCCCGCTCCAGCGACAACGCCACGTCACCCGTGGGCTCGGTGCCCTCCGGCATCCACCACACGAAGTCGGTGTGCAGCACGGGCACGATCTCTGCCTCGGGGTCGAGCAGGTCCTGCAGGCGGACGAGGTCCTGGCCGTTGTCAGGGCCGACGACCGGGAGCACGTCACCGGTCTCGGCCTGCTGCGCCCACTGCAGCGCCCGCGCCAGGTCGCGGCTGATGTCGCCGGAGCGCGTCTGCACCTGCAGACCCACGAACGGCACGTCGTCGCCGCGGATCAGTCCGGCGGCGGCCATCGGCAGCACGGTGGCGAGCGTGACCTCGCGACCGTCCTTGACCGGCAGCTTCGCGACCGCCGAGGGCACGAACTCGCGCAGCGCGATCAGCTCGCACTCGGCGGCCAGCCCCTCGAACGGACGGGACACGATCACGTCGGTCGCCCCGCCGGGAGCGCCGTGGCAGGCCTTGTAGCGCTTGCCGGAGCCGCACGGGCAGGGCTGCTTCGGGTTGATCCCGTCCTTCGGTGCGTCCTTGACCGCGGTCCGCTTGGCCACCTCGGCCCCTCCTCGTGTTCAGGCTTGTCAGGTCGCCAAGTTAGCCGTCAGCAGGCGGCGGGTGTTCGCCGGGGCGTTCGTCGCGAGGTAGCGGACCCCCAGGTCACGGCACAGCGCGACGTCCTCGGCGCTGTCCACCGTCCACACGTACGTCTCGTGGCCGGCACGCCGCGCCCGATCGACGTATCCGGGGTCGTTGCGCAGCGCGTGCACGCCGGGCCCGGTGTAGTCGGCGAACGACGGCAACGCCCCGCCGCGGTGCCGGCCGAGGCGGTCGAGCAGCAGCACCGTGCGGACGTCCGGCGCCTGGTCCCGGAACGCCTTCACGGCCGTCGGCGAGAACGACATCATGACGATCTGGTCCGACAGGTCGTGCCTCTTCAGCGCCTCGACCAGCTTGCGTTCCACGTCGTTGCGGTACCGGACGGGATGCTTGGTCTCGACGAAGAGCTCCACGTCCGTGCCCTTGACCAGCTCCAGCAGGTCGTCGAGCACCAGCAGCTCGGCCGGCTGACCGTGGCGGTGCCAGCTGCCGTAGTCGTGCTTCCGCAGTTCTTCGAGCGTGAGCGCGCTGACCGTGCCACGGCCGTTCGATGTGCGGGTGAGCGTGCGGTCGTGCACACACACGAGCTCGCTATCGCGCGACAGGCGGATGTCGCACTCAAGCCCGTCCGCACCTTCCTTCAGCGCGAGTTCGTAGGCACCGATGGTGTGCTCGGGACGGTCGGTGGACGCGCCACGGTGCGCGACGACGGAAGGCAGCTGCACAACAGCAAACGATAGTTGGCGCACAACAATTTGAGTCATCAATCAAATTCACGTGGACGAAACGCGGATCGCGACTTACCGTCCCGCCTTGTGACGTTCGACCAGCGCGATCCCGCGTTCATCGCCGACCCGTACCCGGCCTTCGCCGCACTGCGCGAAGCCGGTGAGGTGCATCACCACGAGCAGATGGGCGTCGCCGTGGCCGTGTCGCACGCGGCCTGCTCCGCCGTCCTGCGGCACCGGTCGCTGGGCCGGATCTGGTCGGACGTGAAGCCGGTCGAGCAGTTCATGGCGTTCAACCTCCTGCACCGCAACTCGCTGCTGGAGAACGAGCCGCCCACCCACACCCGCCTGCGCCGCCTGGTCGCCGCCGCGTTCGGCCGCGGCCACGTCGAACGCCTGCGCCCGTGGGTAGCAGACCTGGCCGACCGCCTCGTGGACGACCTCGTCGCGGAGATCAAGGACAAGGGCCAGTCCGACCTGCTCGCCCACGTCGCGGCCCCGCTGCCGGTCGAGGTGATCGCCGAGCTGCTGGGCGTTCCCGGCGAGGACCGCCACCTGCTGCAGCCGTGGTCGAACGCCATCGTGAAGATGTACGAGTACGGCCTGCCCGCCGACCAGCAGGCAGCGGCCGAACGCGCCGCCACCGAGTTCGTCGCCTACCTGCGCGAACTGGTCGCGCTGCGCCGCGTCTCCCCCGGCACGGACCTCGTCTCCGACCTCGTCGCGGTGACGGACACAGACGGCGCCAGACTCACAGAGGACGAACTGGTCGCCACCGCCGTCCTCCTGCTGATGGCCGGCCACGAGGCCACGGTCAACGTGATCGGCAACGGCGTCTACGCCCTGATGCAGCACCGTTCGCAGTGGGAACGCCTCTCCCCCGAACTGATGCCCACGGCCGTGGAGGAGCTCATCCGCTACGACTCGCCGTTGCAGCTCTTCGAACGCACCGCCACCGAACGAGTCGAGATCGCCGGTCACGTCATCGAGCCGGGCGAGAAGATCGCCGCCCTGCTCGGCGCCGCCGCCCGCGACCCACTGGTCTTCGAGAACCCGGACACGCTCGACGTCGGCCGCGAGAAGAACCAGCACCTCGGCTTCGGCATGGGCATCCACTACTGCCTGGGCGCGCCGCTGGCCCGCATCGAGGTGGAGGCGGCGCTGTCGTCGTTGCACCGCAAGCTCCCCGGCGCCGTGCTGGCCGAGGAGCCGAGCCGCCGCGCGGAGTTCGTGATCCGCGGCCTGCACTCGCTGCCGCTCAGCACCGACTAGCGGGCCGGGTACCGCTTCGGGACCGTGAACCCGCGTTCCTTCAGGACGGTCCTGAGGCGGTCCGGGTAGTCGGTGATGATCCCGTCCACCCCGTCGTCGATGAGCTTGCTCATGGTCGCCGGGTCGTTGACGGTCCACGGGACCACCTTGACGCCGTTGCGGTGCGCGTCCTGGACCAGCGCCTTCGTCGTGAACGGCACGTAGTCCGGGTCGCCGACCCTGCCGCCCTGCGGGTTGCCGTGCACCGGGGACAACGCCTTGGCGCCGAAGGACTTCACGGCTTTCGCAACACTGCCACCGAAGTCGGCCAGTTCGAGACCGCCGGTCCACGGCGAACCGGGCCGCAGCATCTCCGGCTGGGTCAACGCCACCAGCGGGATGCGCGGCTCGACCTGCCGCAGGCGCATCAACGTCCCCCAGTCGAACGACTGGACCGTCACGTTGTCCATGAAGCCCGACCGCCGGATCTCCCGGACCGCCCGCTGCACGAACTGCTCGCGCGGCGCGGTCTCCTGCGGCGCGGCGGCCTCGACCTTGGTCTCGATGTTGAAGCGGATCCCCCACGCCCGGTGCCTGCGGGCCAGGTCGAACAGCTCGGCCAGCGTGGGCATGCGGGCGCCCGGCGACAGCTCCTGGTCCGGGTACTGCGACCACCGCGTGCTGCCGCAGTCGAGCGTGCGGACCTGCGCGAACGTCAGGTCCTTCACGTACTTGCCGGTGTAGGGGAACTCCGGGTCACCGGGGAACGCGGGCTTCGTGTCGAGGCACTTCGCCGGGTTCGTCCTGCGGTCGTGGGTGATGACCTCACGGCCGTCCCTCGTGATCTGGATGTCGAGCTCCAGCGTCGTGACACCGAGCTCGAGCGCCTTGCCGAACGCCTTGAGCGTGCTCTCGACCGTCAGGCCGATGCCGCCGCGGTGCGCCTGGAGGTCGAAGGTCTTCTGGTGCGCCTGGGCAACGCCCGGTGCGAGCATCGCGATCACCAGAGCCCCGATGAGTGTCCGCATGCCCCCAACCTGGCACTCGCGGGTCAGGCCCGGAAGCCCCTCAGGAAGAACGCCCACTGAACAGCCGAGAACACGAGGATGCCGGCGCCGGGGTTCTTGGAGTCGCGGACGCCGACGGCTCGGCCCGCGTACGCGATTTCGACGCAGCTGCCGTTGTTGCCGCCACCGCTTCGGCTGCTCTTCCGCCACTCCGCCCCGGAGAAGTCCACAGTGGACACCGCTTTCACTCGGCGAGGATCCGCTCGATCAAGGCGACCGACTCGTCGGGGCTGAGCGCCTCCGCTGCCAGTCGGCCGAAGGCCAGGTTAGCGGCACGGACCTGTTCGGGATCCTCGATGTGGATGGAACCTCCGGTGACGTGTTCCAGGTAGAAGACCTCTGGATCATCGGGATCCGGAAACCCCAGAACGATGAACGTGCCCATCATGCCGACGTGCAACGCGGAGGTGATGACCTGGAGCGTCACCGTGGGAAGCGCGGCCAGATCGACGAGGTGGCGGAGCTGGCCGCGCATGATTTCGGGGCTGCCGACCAGTCGCCGCAGCGCGTACTCGTCGATGATCACGTGCAGGAACAGCGGGTCATCGTCGCTCGTCAACCGTTGCTGCCGAATCCGCCGCACTTCGATCTGGTTCTCGATGTTGTCGACGAGCCCGTGCGAGGCGAACACCGCGCGCATGTAGTCCTTGGTCTGCAGCAAGCCGGGAATCAGCGCCAACGCGAACTCGCGAACTGTCGCGGCTTCGGTCTCGACGTCTAGGTATCCCTGGTCCTTGATCCCGTAGGTGGTCCACCACCCGCGCTTGGCCGCCTCGCGGATCTCGTCCAGCAGGTCCGGGTCATAGGCGTCGTAGACGTCCATCACCGAACGGCCGAAGTGCACGTCGACGCGGGTCTCGCCCGCTTCGATCCGGTAGAGGGCCTGGACGTCCTTGTCCAGCGCCTTCGCCGCCTCCTGGATGCTCATCCGGGCGCGCAGGCGCAGCTTCCGCAGCTTCTTGGCCAGCTTGCGGCGACGGAAGGGCGGGTGGCGCTTGCGCATGCCTCGATGATCACGATGGAAATCCTCGAAGTGAGAATCTCAGGATCTTTCACACCAAAGAGCTACCGCGGCGAGCCGGAAGCGCGGACCGCGCGCAGCGGCGGTTCCGGGGCGTCCTTCACCTCGACCACGCGCAGGAGCCGCACCGAGGCGGCGTCCACCGGCAGCAGCAGCGTGGTGATGCGGCGGACCACCAGTGCCGTCGTCACGGCCACGGCGGCCAGCACCAGGTCGCTGAACGCGTGCAGCAGCACGCCATCGGCCAGGGCCTGGGTGCTGTCGCGGAACGACCACAGGACCTGGATCACGAACAGCAGCGCTGAGCCTGCCCACAGGCCCCACCACCAGCGCAGGAGCTTCGACGGGCGCGGTCGTTCGCCGGCCGGTCTGCGGGCCACCGCGTGTTCGAGCTCTGCCAGCACCGAGCCGGGCACGACCAGGTTCACGCCGGGGACGACCAGGCCGACCAGGGCCTCGCCGTCGGAGCGGGACGGGCCGTAACCGACGAGGGTGGCGGCCACGTTGCGGGCGCGGCGCACCCACAGGAGCACCAGCACCAGTGACAGGACGCAGCCCGTGATGGTGACCGCCGAGGACGACACCACCATCGCGTCCGACGTGTCGACCACGCCGGACGACAGGGCGCCGTAGCGGCTCATCGCCACCAGCACGTAGCGCCAGATCTCGGACAGCGCGCCCCACACGGCCACGAAGCCGAGCAGCCACAGCGAGTTCTGCGCGGTCTTGCCCAGGCGGCGCACGCCGTCGACGGAGTCGGCCTGTTCCACGGTGCCGGGCACCGCCGTCGGCCAGCGCCACGCCAGCAGCGGGAAGCCCCAGCGCGGCGGGACCGGGTAGTTCGGCGGGCCGCCGTAGGAGAGCCGCTGCGTCCGGGACCGGGGCTGCGGGTACGCGCCGGGTGGCGGCGTCGCCACCCAGTCCACGCGCATCGGCTGCAGCGGCTGCACGGTCAGATGACCTCGGGCGCCATGCCGTCGGTGCCGCCCTCGAGCGGCCGGCCGGCGGCGTCCCAGTGCTGCATGCCGCCCTCGACGTTGACGGCCTCCCAGCCGTTGGCGTTGAGGTACTGGGTCACGCGGGCGGAGCGGCCACCGGCGCGGCACACGACGTAGAGCTGCACGTCGTTCGGAACCTCGCCGAGACGGCCGGCGATCTCGCTCATCGGGATGTGCAGCGCGCCGGGCGCATGGCCCGCGTCCCACTCGTCCTGCTCGCGCACGTCCAGCAGGACGGCGCCGTCGGGCAGCACGGCGGGGACTTCGGCGATCTCCACGCTGGGAACAGTCACGTCCTAGATGTTCCCATGCCGGAGGTTGCACGCATGTGAACCTCCGGCACGGGTCCACCTCCTAGGCCACCGCCGCGACGGCGGGCCCGAGCCTCGCGAACTGCTCCTCGGTCAGCGGCAGGTCGGGCCGCCCGGCGCCGGTCCGCTCCCAGAAGTTCTGCTGCACCGGGTCCGGGCGCTTGTCAGGGCTGCCGAAGTTCATCAGGTCGAGCTGGATCAGCAGGCCGTCCGGCCGGTAGACGAACATGGTCTGCACGAGCGTCTGGAAGGGCTCGAACGGGTGCACGGAGTGGAGCTGGATGAGCGTGCCGTCGGCCAGCACCGTGCGGTAGGGCGGTTCGCAGTCGCCGGTGACCCACACGCTGTCATCGGCGTACTGCAGAGCGGGGCCGGTGAACCTGCCCGCGGTGATCCGGATGCTGCCGGTGCCACCGCTGTCGGTCACGTCGAAGTCGTACTCCTCCCGGCCGACACCCGGTGTCAGCTCGGCGACCTGCTTCTCCGGCAGCTGCTGCCGCACCGCCGCGATCCACGAGGAGACGACGTTGTCCGACACCCTCAGGAGACCGGTCGGCACCGAGAACTTCAGCTTCCGGGACCGCGGGTTGCACTGCGGCAACTGCAGGACCGGACGCCCGGCCGGTGGAGGAGCGGTGGCCGCCGGCGTCCACGTCCCGTACGGCTGCTGGGGCGGTGTGCTGACCCGCGGCCACGTCAGCGAGTGCTCGACGGTGGCGGGTCCGTGGTCCGGCTGGTCCGCGGGCTCCGATGACGGGGCCCGGTTCAGCGTCGTGGCACCGATGCCGATGCCCGCCACCACCGCGACCACGCCGAGCACCGCGCTCGCCCGCTGGGCGAACACGCGGCGCCGGCCGCGCTTGAGGACCACGTCCAGAGTTGTCGTGGGAGGGGGCGCGGAGACGTCGAGAGCCCCGCGCAGCTCGTCTTCGATGGTCATCGATCACGCTCCGAGTTCACGGGCTCGCCGTACGCCTCGCGGAGCGCCGCCAAACCCCTGGCTGTCTGACTTTTGACGTTGCCCACCGAGCAGCCGAGCTCGGCTGCCGTCTGCTCGATGGAGAGGTCGTGCACGAAACGCAGCACGAGCGCGGCCCGCTGCTTCGGCGCCACCTGTCGCAGCGCCGCGTGCAGCCGGGCATCGGGATCGGCGAAACCACCACCGACGCCGTGTTCCGGCAGATCGGCGACCGGACGTTCACGGCCACGGCTGCGCCTCCTGCTGTCGAGGAACAAGCGCGTCACGATGGTCCTGACGTACGCCTCCGCCGTTTCGCGCCTGATGCTCGGCCACTTCGCGTACGCCTTCACAAACGCGTTCTGCGCGAGCTCTTCCGCTTCCGACCAGTCGCCGCACAACGCGTACGCCGTGCGCCGGGCCCAGTCGAACCTGCTCGCGAAGAACTCCGAGAATTCCTCGTCCCGTCGCACTCCGGTCCCCCATGCTCTGCTGCGTTCGCGTTCACTACGCAGTCAGCTCGTCCAGGGTTGCACGCACGAAAAACGGGCCGCCCGTGAAGGACGGCCCGTTCTCCTGGAGCGACGACTAGTGCGCGATGGCCTTCTCGGCGCCCGCACCGGTGAGGGAGCGGACCTCCATCTCGGCCTGCTTGACCGGGTCGGCCTTCTCCTTCGAGAGGATCGTGCCGACGTAGCCCAGCAGGAACGCGACGGGGATCGAGACGATGCCGGGGTTCGACAGCGGGAACAGGTCGAAGTCGGCGTTCTTGAACATCGAGGTCGGCGTGCCCGAGACGGCCGGCGACAGGATGATCAGGGTGATCGTCACGGTCAGACCGCCGTAGATGCTCCACAGCGCGCCCGAGGTGTTGAACCTCTTCCAGAACAGCGAGTAGAGGATCGTCGGCAGGTTCGCCGAGGCCGCGACCGCGAAGGCCAGCGCCACGAGGAACGCGATGTTCTGGCCGTTGGCGACGATGCCGCCGCCGATGGACACGAGGCCGATCACGATCGCGGTGAGGCGGGCGACCTTGACCTCGGAGTCCTTGTCCTCCGCCTGGCCCTTCTTGATGATGTTGGCGTAGATGTCGTGCGCGAACGACGCCGACGCCGTGATCGTCAAGCCCGCCACGACCGCGAGGATCGTCGCGAACGCGACCGCCGCGATCAGGCCGAGCAGGATCGGGCCACCCAGTTCCAGCGCGAGCAGCGGGGCTGCCGAGTTGGCCTTGCCGGGCGCCGCGTTGATCCTGTCCGGGCCGACGAGCGCACCCGCGCCGTAGCCCAGGACCAGCGTGAACAGGTAGAAGATGCCGATCAGCCAGATCGCCCACACGACCGAGCGACGTGCTTCCTTCGCCGTCGGAACGGTGTAGAAGCGCATCAGGATGTGCGGCAGGCCCGCGGTGCCGAGGACCAGGGCCAGCGCCAGCGAGAGGAAGTCCAGCTTGCTGGTGCCGGTCTTGCCGTACTGCAGGCCGGGGCCGAGGAGCTTCTCGCCGGCCTTCGGCGCGTTGTCGACCGCGGCGCCGAGCAGCGAGGAGAGGTTGAAGCCGTACTTGCCGAGCACCCAGAGGGTCATGACGCCCGCGCCGATGATCAGCAGGACGGCCTTGATGATCTGCACCCAGGTGGTGCCCTTCATGCCGCCGATGAGGACGTAGGCGATCATCAGGGCGCCGACCACGGCGATGACCAGAGCCTGGCCGCCGGTGCCCGTGATGCCGAGCAGCAAGGCGACGAGACCACCGGCACCGGCCATCTGGGCCAGCAGGTAGAAGAACGAGACCGCCATCGTCGACGTGGCGGCGGCGGCGCGGACCGGGCGCTGGCGCATCCGGAAGCTGAGCACGTCGCCCATCGTGTACTTGCCGGTGTTGCGCAGCAGCTCGGCGACCAGCAGCAGCGCGATGAGCCACGCCACCAGGAAGCCGATCGAGTACAGGAAGCCGTCGTAGCCGTTGAGCGCGATGGCGCCCGCGATGCCCAGGAACGACGCGGCGGACAGGTAGTCGCCCGCGATCGCGATGCCGTTCTGCGGACCGGTGAACGCGCGACCGGCGGCGAGGTAGTCGGCAGCGGTCTTCGTGTTGCGGCTCGCCCTGATGACCACGAACAGCGTGATCAGGACGAAGACGCCGAAGATGCTGATGTTGAGGATCGGGCTGGACTCGTTCACTTGCCGTCTCCCTCGATCTCACCGCGGAGCTTCTCCGCCAACGGGTCGAGGTTCTTGTTCGCGTGCCGCACGTACAGGGTCGTGATGACGAAGGTCGACACGAACTGCAGCAGGCCGAAGATGAGCCCGACGTTGATGTTGCCGAACACCTTGGTGGACATGAAGCCGTGCGCGTAGTCCGCGAGCAGCACGTACAGCAGGTACCAGGCCAGGAACAGGCCGGAGACGGGGAAGACGAACTTGCGCAGCCGGCGCTTCAGCTCGGCGAAGTCATCGCTCGCTTGGACGTCGACCCAGTGCTGCGCGTCCGGGGCCGACTCAGACGGGGTGTGGTCGACGGTGCTCACAGTCCCCTCCTCGCGGTACTCGTCGTGGATGTCAGCAACGTGACGTGCACGTAATGCCTCCAGGTGCGGTCCGTTCTTGGTCGAGAACCGTATGGAGACTTGAGTCACTCAGGTAAGGCCCCGTTCGTGGCGTTGCGCCCAGCAGTCGGGTGATGCGACGAACGGTAGGTATACGTAGACGAACAGCACTCTGCGTTACCAGATCACCGTTCACCGATTCGAGTGACCTTTTTCACCCATCCGCAATGGTGACTACTCACCGTGCGCGACCGGCTCCTCTGCGCTCGTCCTCGGCCTGCCGGGCCTTCTCCTCGGCGGTCCCGAAGCGGGCGATGTCGCGGTCGCGGATGAAGCCGAGCGGATCCGGGGCGTGCAGGCGCAGCAGGATCTGGTTGACGTCCGCGGGCACCCGCCTGCGGGTCGCCTTGCTGACGAGGATCATCGTCGCGAACGCGAGCGGCACGGTGATCAGCGCAGGCTGGGTGATGAAAGCGGGCGCCCAGCGGCCGGTGTAGGAGCTGATGACGCTCACGAGCTGGGCCGTGATGACCATGCCGCCACCGACCACGAGGCCGCACACCGCGCCCACCCACGTGAGCCCGCGCCACCAGATCCCGAGGACCAGAAGCGGGCAGAAGGTCGACGCGGCGAGCGCGAACGACATCGCCACCGTCAGTGACGCGTCGGAGCGCGGGAGGAGCAGGGCGAGGCCGATCGCCACGAGTCCCGTGAACACGGTTGCCCACCGGAAGTCACGGACCTTGCCCGGCATGATGTCCGTCGAGACCACCCCGGCGACCGACACGACGAGGCCCGACGAGGTCGACAGGAACGCCGCGAATGCGCCGGCGGCGACGATCGCGCCGAGGATCTGGCCGCCCAGGTTCGGCACCATCGTCTCGGGCAGCATCAGCACCGCCACGTCGGTCTTGCCGGTCACGAGCAGCTGCGGCAGGTAGAGCCGCGACAGCACGCCCAGCACCGTCGGGAAGATGTAGAAGAGCCCGAGCAGGTAGAGCACGTGCAACGCCGTGCGACGGGCCGCCCTGCCGTCCGGGTTGGTGTAGAAGCGGACCAGGACGTGCGGCAGGCCCATCGTGCCGAGGAACGTCGCGAAGATCAGCGAGTACGTCCTGATCAGCTCGGACAGGCCACCGGTCTGCGGGTGCGTCCAGTCGAAGTTGGTCGTCGGCGAGCCCTCGACCACCGGCACCGGGCTGCCCGCGCCGAACTCCATCACCGTGCCGGGAGTCAGCTCGTAGACGCCGCGGCCCCAGAACACCGGTCCGTCCGCGTCCCTGCCGTCGATCGTGCCCCGCACGCGCAGCGTCAGCGGCTCGTCGACGCGGACCTTGACCACCTGCTCGGCCACGGTGACCTTCTCGGCCTGCGGGAACCGCACCACGCCGTTGTCGCTGATCGGCTGCATGCCGCGGTCGGGCGAGGCGAGGAACACCACGAAGAGCACGAACGTCGGCGCGGCGATCGCGAAGAGCTTGCCCCAGTACTGGAACGCCTGCACCAGCGTGATCGCGCGCATGCCGCCACCGAGCACGTTGACCACCACGATCGCCGTGACGATCATGCCGCCGAGCCACGCGGGCAGCCTGGTGATCGTCGTGAGCGTCAGGCCGGCGGACTGCAGCTGCGGCACCAGGTACAGCACGCCGATGCACACCACGAAGAACGTGCTGAAGTGCCGCACGGTCGCCGATCCCAGCCGGGCCTCGGCGAAGTCGGGCAACGTGTACGCGCCGGACCGCCGCAGCGGCGCCGCCACGAACAGCAGCAGCGCGAGGTAACCGGCGGTGAAGCCGACCGGGTACCAGAGCGCGTCGACGCCGTCCTTGAGCACCAGCCCGGCCACGCCGAGGAACGACGCCGCGGACAGGTACTCGCCGGAGATCGCGGCGGCGTTGCGGTTGGCGGGGATCGCGCGGCGGGCCACCAGGAAGTCCGGGGTGGTGTTGGCCTTGCGGGACCCGACGTAGCCGAGCAGGAACGTCACGGCCGCAACGGCGACTATGGCGCTGGGGCTCCAGATGGTGGCGTTCACGTCAGCGTTCGACCATGTTCACGAAGTCGCGCTCGTGCCTTTCGGCCTGCCTGCGGAACACCCAGCCGACGCAGTAGAGGATCGGGAAGGGCACGAGACCGAGCACGAGCCAGGGGATGGGGATGCCGAGCACCTGCAGATCCCCGATCTTCGGGAACAGGTAGAAGGCGATCGGCAGCAGGCACATTCCTACCAGCACCGCGAACGCGAGCCCGAACGCGGACTTCAGCTGCTGCCGGATGAGGTCGCGCACCAGCTTCTCGCCGACGCTGGTCTGCTCCTCCAGCTCGATGATCGTCCGCAACGCCCTGCCGCGCGTCTTGGTCGAGTCCGCGAGCACGACCCTGCGCCGGCGCGGCTTGCGGGCCTGCTCTCCCAGCCAGGCCTCGCGGGCGGCCTGTTCCGGCTTTCCCGCGTCGTGCCTGCTCACCAGCCGCTCTTCGGCGGTCGCACGATCCGTTCCTTGAGCTCCTTGGTGTGCCGGCGGCTCACCGGGAGCTCCTTGGCGCCCTCACCGGTGCCGATGACGACCGCGTAGCCGTTCGCCGTCATCCGCAGCTCGCTCACCAGCGGTAGCGCGACGAGGTAGGACCGGTGGATGCGCACGAAACCCGCGTTGGCCCACCGCTCCTCGAGCTGGGCGAGCGGGATGCGCACGAGGTGGCTGCCGTCCTGGGTGTGCAGGCGGGCGTAGTCGCCCTGAGCCTCGACGTAGCGCACGGACGCGCGTGGCACGAGCTTGATGGTGCCGCCGAGCTCGACGGGGATGACCTCGTCGTCGGTCGGTTCGGCGGGGTTCTGCGCGCCGGCGTTCGAGGGAGCCGCGGGCGCCGCCGTGCGTCCCACGCGGTCCGCGACCCGGGAGATCGCCTTGAGGACGCGCTCCTCGTTGATCGGCTTGTTGATGAAGTCGAGCGCACCGACGTCGAACGCCGTGACGAGCGCGTCCCGTTCCTCGACGCCCGTCACGAAGACGAGCGCGGGCGGGTACCGGAACGCGCTGAGCACCCGTGCGAGATCCATGCCGGACAGTCCGGGCATGTTGATGTCGGCGAACACCGCGTCGACCGGCGGGAGGCCGGCCCTGGTCCTCGCCATCACCTCCTGCTCGTAGTCACCCCTCAGGATGCGCAGCGCCTCGGCGGCGTCGAAAGCCGTGAGGACGCGCCGGATGTGAGGACTGCTCTCGAGCAGGAACTTGATCTCGCTCAGGCCGGGAGCCTCGTCATCGACTGCGAGGACGAGGAGACCGGCGTTGTCTTGAGTGCTCACTGTGTCGGGCATCTTGCCCACCAATGTGCGGTCATGTCTACGCCGGGGTCCGGCACGACACGCCCCGGAAAACCGAACTGATGCTCACAGCCCGAATCGGGACCAGCGAGCACGTTCCTCGACGCTCGCGAGCACCTGCGCCACGAGATCGCCCGATCGGGTGGAAGTGCTTGCCAGCCCGAGCTTCGCCAGCAACGGCTTGCGCGGCTCGGCGACGGTGAGCTCGGCGTCCGGGAAGCGCTTCGCGATGACGCTGCGAATGGTGCCGATGCCGTCGATCAGACCGAGCTCCTGCGCCTTGCTGCCGGTCCAGATCTCACCGCTGAACAGATCGGTGCCGTCCTTGAGCTTGGCGCCGCGGCGTTCGGTGACCCACGCCTTGAACTGCTCGTGCAGATCGGCGTGGAGGGACTTCAGCCACTCGACGTCCTCCGGCTTCTCGGCCTGGAACGGGTCGAGCCGCACCTTGTTCTCCCCGGCCGTGTAGACGCGGCGCTCGACGCCGGCCTTCTCCAGCAGGCCGTTGAGCCCGAAGCCGGAGCTGACGACACCGATGGAGCCGACGAGGCTCGTGCCGTGCGCGTAGATCTCGTCACCGGCGCACGCCAGCCAGTAGCCACCGGACGCGGCCACGTCCTCGCAGAACGCGAGCACCGGCACGTGCTTCTTGGTGGCGAGTTCCCGGATGCGCTCGGCGATGAGGGCGGACTGCGTGGGCGCACCGCCGGGGGAGTTGATGAGCAGTGCCACTGCGATCAACCGCTCGTTGTCGAACGCGCGGTTGATGGCCGACTCGACGTTCTGGAGGCTGATCGTGTTGCGGGTGACCGGCGAGGACTGCGGGGTGATGACCCCGTGCAACCGCACCGCGGCGACGACCGGCGGCCGCTCGCCCCGGTCCATGACCCTCGGAAGACGGGCCGCGATCTTGTCCGTGACGCTCATGTACTCGACAGTACGTGCGTTTCGAGGTCATGCGGGAACAGAGACGCGCTGAGGTTGCTCCCGCGTGACCTTGAACACGTAGTGTGCGGCAGGTGACGTTCAACCCGATCCGCTGGCTCGAACGCTATGTCGAGTGGTGGGACGACCGGGGCCGGCAGAATGCCGCTGGACCCACGCCGATGCACATCTACTGGATGTGGGTCAGCTGGGGCGTGTGCGCTGTCGTGCTGATCACGACTCTGGCGGTCGCCGCGCGCTGACCAGCGACGCTTCTCAGCACCTGCAGCCGGAGAAGCCCTTCGCGGTGCACTTGATGCAGACGCGGACGCGTTCGGGTGCCTGTTGTTCCTGCAATTGGTGTTGCCCTAACTCGCGGCCGGCACCTGGTCGCTCACATGCCGGCGTTCATTGGTCATCACCACAATCGGCAGCTTCCCGGCACGGGTTGAGCCCTGGTTGCGCACGCAAGTTGATTGACGGGTCACACAGCGGTCAGGCGCGGACCACCGGCTGCTCGTTCGTCATCGGCTCGTCCGTCAGCTGCGTCCCGATGTTCAGGTTCGGCAGCACGTTCCGCGCGAACTTCGGCACGTTCAGGATCACCTTGGTGCCCGCGTTCGGCGCCGTCTCCACGACCAGCGCGTACTCGGCGCCGAAGACGGTGCGCATGCGGTCGTTGATGTTGCCGATGCCGACGTGCGCGCCTGTCTGGTGGGCGTCCTTGATGTCGTCGAGCCGTTCCGGGTCCATGCCGACGCCGTCGTCCTCGACGCTGATCAGGGCCTCGTTGCCGTTGTCCTCGGCGGTGATCGTGAGCATGCCGCCGCCGGGCTTCTTGGCCAGGCCGTGGCGGACCGCGTTCTCGACCAGGGGCTGGAGCACCAGGAACGGCAGGACGACCTGCAGCACCTCGGGCGCGATCCGCAGCCGCACGTTCAGGCGTGAGCCGTAACGGGCCTGTTCGATGGTCAGGTAGCGGTGGATGTTCGTCAGCTCGTCGGCCAGCGTCGTGAAGAGGCCGTCCGTGCGGAACGAGTAGCGCGTGAACTCCGCGAACTCCTGAAGCAGCTCACGGGCGTGCGCGGGGTCGGTGCGGATCAGCGACGAGATGGTGTTGAGGGCGTTGTAGACGAAGTGCGGCGAGATCTGGGCCCGCAGGGCCTTCACCTCGGCCTGGGCGAGGGCCTGGCGCTGCTTCTGGACGACTTCCAGCTCCAGCTGGGTCGAGACGAAGCGGGCGGTCTCCTCCGCCATGCGGATCTGGCGCTTCGAGGCGACGCCGGACACCACGATCAGCGTGCCGGCCACGTTGCCCTCGACAACCAGCGGCACGACAACGACGCTGTGCAGGGAGCACGGGCCCTGGAGCTCGCAGCCGAGCTTGCGGTGGTCGACGTGTTCCTTGTGGCAGTTGTTGATGGCCCTGGCCACCGTGTCGCGGAGGTACTCGTAGTGGTCGTTCGCGCCGCCGTCCCACGACAGGACGGTGCCCTCCTCGTCGGTGATGGCGACCGCGACGCAGCGCAGCATCTCCCGCAGGTGGGGTGTGGCCTTGTCGGCGGCCTCCTGGGTCAGGCCCGCGCGGAGGTCGCTCGACGCCTTGGACATCCGGTCGAGCATGTCCATCACAGCATCCTCCACGGAGGTGCTGACTCGTCGAGCGCGGCACAGCATCACGAAGAGGCCGAGAACAGCCAGGGTCGCGATCACACCGAGCACGGCGCGCTCGGTCAACAGGTCGCCCACAGCGCACATGCTCTGCTGAGCGGACCTGGTTGGCAAGGGGGTGTGCACCGCGTACCCCCGGACGGCCCCTCCACTTCCCCGGGTAGACATCCGATGAATTTGGGGAGAGGGTGTGCCGGTGAGAGTGGCACTGTTCGCGACCTGCCTGACCGACACGTTCTTCCCGTCGACGGCGCGTGCGGTGGTGCGCCTGCTGGAGAGGCTCGGCTGTTCGGTGGAGTTCCCACTCGATCAGACCTGCTGCGGGCAGATGCACTTCAACACCGGCTACCGGGAGCTCTCGAAGCCCCTGGCGCGCAAGTACACCGACGTCTTCGGCGGATACGACTACGTGGTTGCGCCATCCGGGTCATGCGCGGGCATGGTCCGGGAGATCCATCCCACGCTCGGCGAGTCCCCGCCGCGCACGTTCGAGCTCGCCGAGTTCCTCGTCGACGTGCTGGGAGTGACGGACGTCGGCGCGTGGTTCCCCCACCGTGTCACCTACCACCCCACGTGCCACTCGTTGCGCATGCTGGGCGTCGGTGACAAGCCGTTGGCCCTGCTCAGGGCCGTGAAGGCACTCGACCTGGTGGAACTGCCCGACTCCACGCACTGCTGCGGCTTCGGCGGCACGTTCGCGGTGAAGAACGCCGAGACGTCCACGGCGATGCTCGCGGACAAGATGACCAGCGTGCTCACCACCGGCGCCGAGGTGCTCTGCGCCGGTGACAACTCCTGCCTCATGCACATCGGCGGTGGCCTCTCGCGGCTGCGCGCGGGCGTCCAGCCGGTGCACCTGGCGGAGATCCTGGCTTCGACGGAGGAGGACCCGTGGCGCGCAACCCCGTGACGTGGCTGGGCAGCCCGACGTTCCCCAAGGCCGCCCACAAGGCATTGGCCGACACCCAGCTGCGCCAGAACCTGCGCAGGGCCACCGGGACCATCCGCGGTCGCCGGGCGGCCGCCGTCGCCGAGATGACCGACTGGGAACAGCTGCGGGTCGCCGGCGAGCAGATCAAGGACGACGTCCTGTCGCGCCTCGACACGCTCCTGGTGCAACTGGAGGAGTCGGTCACGGCGAGGGGCGGCGTCGTGCACTGGGCGCGCGACGCCGAAGAGGCGAACCGGATCGTGCTCGACCTCTGCCGGGCCGAGAACGCGACCGAGGTCGTCAAGGTCAAGTCCATGGCCACGGCCGAGATCGGGCTCAACGAGGCCCTCGAAGCCGGTGGCGTGCAGGCGATCGAGACGGACCTCGCCGAGCTGATCGTGCAGCTCGGCGACGACCGGCCGTCGCACATCCTGGTGCCCGCGATCCACCGCAACCGCTCGGAGATCCGCGAGATCTTCCAGCGCCGCATGGGCGTCGAGGTCTCCGACGAACCGGCCGACCTCGCCGAGGCGGCCAGGACCTACCTGCGGCAGAAGTTCCTCACCACGAAGGTCGCCATCTCCGGCGCGAACTTCGCCGTCGCCGACTCCGGGTCGATCGTGGTGCTGGAGTCCGAGGGCAACGGCCGGATGTGCCTGACCCTGCCGGACACCCTGATCACCGTGATGGGCATCGAGAAGCTCGTGCCGACGTGGCAGGACCTCGAAGTCTTCCTGCAACTGCTGCCGCGCTCCTCCACCGCGGAGCGGATGAACCCGTACACGAGCGTGTGGACCGGCGTGACACCCGGCGACGGCCCGCAGGAGTTCCACCTCGTGCTGATCGACAACGGTCGCACGGCGACGCTCCAGGACTCCGTGGGGCGCCAGGCGTTGCGGTGCATCCGGTGCTCGGCGTGCCTCAACGTCTGCCCGGTCTACGAACGCACCGGCGGCCAGTCGTACGGCTCGGTCTACCCCGGCCCGATCGGTGCGATCCTGACGCCGCAACTGGTCGGCGACATGCACGACCCGCAGGCCGCCTCACTTCCCTTCGCCTCGTCGCTGTGCGGCGCCTGCTTCGAGGTGTGCCCGGTGCGCATCGACATCCCGTCGGTCCTCACGCACCTGCGTGCCGAGGTGGTGGAAGCCAAGGGGCGCACGGCGGAGTCGGTCGCGATGGCTGCCGCGGCGTGGGTCTTCCGGGAGTCCTCGCGGTACGAGAAGGCGCAGAAAGCCGGTTCCCTGGCCCGTTTCCTCGCGAAGGACGGCAAGATCACGTCGTTGCCGTGGCCGGGTTCGAGGTGGACGTCGTCCCGTGACGTGCCCGCACCGCCGACCGAGTCGTTCCGCGCCTGGTGGAGGAAGAACCGTTGCCAGAAATGATGAACGCAGCCGCGAAGGAAGAGATCCTCCAGCGGATCAGGGCGGCACGCGTCCCGCAGGCCGTGCCGGTCGTCCGCGGCTACCACCGCGAGGGGTCCGGCGGCGTCGAGCTGTTCGCCGAACGGGTCGCGGACTACCGCGCGGTCGTGCACACCGTCACGGACGTGCCCGAGGCGCTCGACCGGCTCAGGGGCAAGCGAATCGTTGCGCCGCAGGACGTTCCCGCGGAGTGGCTGGTCGATGGCGTCACGTGGTTGCACGAGCCGCTCACGATCGAGGAGCTGGACCAGGCGGACGGCGTGCTGACCGGGTGCGCCGTGGCGATCGCGGACACCGGCACGATCGTCCTCGACGGCGGTGCGGCCCAGGGACGGCGCGCGCTCACGCTGCTGCCCGACTACCACCTCTGCGTGGTGCGCCGGGACCAGATCGCGGCGTCGGTTCCGGAAGCCCTGCGACGACTGGAACCGACGCGGCCGCTGACGTTCATCAGCGGGCCTTCTGCGACCAGCGACATCGAGCTCAGCAGGGTGGAGGGCGTGCACGGCCCCCGCACCCTGGAGGTCCTGATCGTCGGCTAGTGGTGTGGCTCAGCCGCAGTGCACGCCGACGGC
Organism: Lentzea sp.; assembly: GCF_035525475.1. Lineage (GTDB taxonomy): Bacteria > Actinomycetota > Actinomycetes > Mycobacteriales > Pseudonocardiaceae > Lentzea. Next base: position 36,650 of record NZ_DATLEC010000016.1, read on the forward strand.
GTCCCTGATGGCCCGCTCGTCGTAGTAGTTGGTGATGGCGCGGATGGTCACGCACTTGCCCTTGGCGTACACCTTGACCGGGCCGGCGTAGTACTGGAAGTTGCCGGCGTCGTAGTCGTTGTTGTAGCCGGGACGGTTGTTGTCGTCCTCGCGGAAGTCCTGGTTGTACATGCTGATGCTGGCGAAGTGCTTGAACTGCGAGTAGTAGGCGGTCTTCACGTTCGCCGCGCAGTTGTAGCCGGTGCTGGAGTCGTAGTAGAGCCGGATGGTGCTCAGGTGGTTGCCCACCCCGGACTTCACCGTGTAGGTGTCGATCAGCGAGCCGGTGCACCCGTACTCGGCGGCGTTGGCGTTCATCGGCGCGACGATGAGGGCCGCTGCGGCGGCCGCCACGACGGCGACGGCATTCCTCAGACGTGTCATGCGCCCGAGGGTGGTCGAGTCCGGTTAAGCGGCGGTTATTTGATCAGCCGGGACAACCGGCGGTCGGCCAGCGGCTTGCCGCCGGTCTGGCACGTCGGGCAGTACTGGAACGCCTTGTCCGCGAACGACACCTCACGAACCGTGTCACCGCAGACGGGACACGGCAGCCCCGTGCGCGCGTGCACCCGCAACCCCGACCGCTTCTCGCCCTTGAGCCGCGCCGCGTCCTGCCCGACGGACCGCGCCACCGCGTCCGTCAGCGTGGTGAGCATGGCCTCGTGCAGCCGGTCGAGCTGCTCCTCGTCGAGCTTGCCCGTCGTCGCGTAGGGCGAGAGCCGGGCCATGTGCATGATCTCGTCGGAGTAGGCGTTGCCGATGCCCGCGATCAGGCTCTGGTCGGTCAGCGAGGTCTTGAGCCGCTCGGTGCGCTTGGAGAACAGGTCCTCCAGCTGCGTGCGGGTGATCCCCAGCGCGTCGGGGCCCAGCCGCGCGATGCTCGCGATGGTCTTCGGGTCGCGGACGATCCACGCCGCGAGCCCCTTCTTCGTGCCGGCCTCGGTCAGGTCGAAACCGGGGCCCTGACCGGGCGGGCCGAGGTGCACGCGCAACGCCAGCGGGCCGCGGCCCTGCTTGGGCGGCGGCGCGGACATCGTGTCGGCCCAGCGCAGCCAGCCTGCGCGGGCGAGGTGGACGACCAGGTGCAGGCCGTCGGCGACCTCCACGTCGAGGTGCTTGCCGTGCCGGTGCGCGGCCACGACCTCCTGGCCGTGCAGCGCGCTGTACGGCGGGTCGAACGTCTTGAGCACCTGCAGTGACGCCACGTCGACGCGGTGCACCGTGCGGCCGACCGCGTTCTCACGCAGGTGGTGGACCAGTGCTTCTACCTCTGGTAGCTCGGGCACCGGTCCAGTGTCGCATCAGTCGACGGGCTGCAACGGGCCTTCGACGTCGGGCAGCGAGTGCATCTCGATCGTCCTGGCGACCCTGGACGCCTCCTGGCGCACCGCGAGCGGGCCCCTGACCGACCCGATCCACCGCTCGGGCGGCAGCTCGTCGGCCGTGGCCTTGCTCTCCGCGACCAGGGTGTGCGGCCGGCGCAGCGCCCAGCGGACCGGGAAGAACAGGATGAGCAGGATCAGCGCGAGGATCAGCCACGCCGGCACGACGACCTGCGCGGGCGTCCAGGCGATCAGCACGACCACCATGACGACCAGCATGCCCGCCATCATGATGCCGGGCAGCGCACCACCGCTGACGTCGTGCTCGAAGTCGTCGGACTCCACCGGGTTGCGCCACTCGATGCGGCTGTGGACCGTCCACATCCGCCCGTCCGCACCGCGCACCAGCCGCGTCATGTTGCCGTCTCCCACGCTCGGTCGGTCTTGGTCAAACCGTACCTGGCGAGAGCCGGGCCTTGTGGGTGAACTCGCCCGGCCTTGATCGTCACCGTCAGTTCTGGACGGGTTCCGTCGGGTAGAGCGTGGCCGTCGTGACGGTGGTCCGCAGCGTGGAACACGGGTTCGAAGGCGATGATGACCGCTCCGCCTTGGTCGACGGGGTGTTCAGCGTGTTGATGTCGCGCGACGTCGTGACCACCGTGACCTCCTCAGAAGAAGAGGAGGACTCCACGACCGTCTCCGCCCGTGGGGCCGGCGGGGCCTGACGGACGTCCGAGGTCGGTGGCGGCGCGGACGACGACGTCTTGCGCACGGTCTCCTGCTGGCGCTGAGCGGCCGGGTTGACCACGTTCGCCTGCGCCTGCTCCTGCCGCCGGCCCTGGGGCGGCGGCGCGACCACGACCTCCTGGCTGTGGCCGGAGCTGGACGTCCCCGAGGACGTGTTCAGGGCGATCACCGGGTTCTGGTCCGGCTCCAGCACCGCGACGCCCGGTCCCCCGGTGAACACCGCGGCCATCGTCCCGACCAGGCCGACCGTCGCCACGCTCGCCGCCGCGAACGCCATCTTCGCCTTGGTGAAGAACACCTTCCCGGCGAACGCGAGCCCCAGCCCCGACGGCACGATCAGGAACGCCGCGTTGGCCCGCAGCGTCGCGCAGACCTCGTTCAGCTCGGCGTGCAGCTGCGAACAGGACGAACAGGTGTCCAGGTGGGCGCCGATCCGGCGTTCCTCGACACCCTGGACACCACCGGCGGTGTACGTGCCGAGCTTCGCGCGGATCGCCGCACACGACGAACGCCCGTCGTCGGCCGCGAGATGAGCCTGCAGATACGCCGCACGCAAACCCTCGCGCGCACGGCGGGCCAACGCCGACATGGCGTTCGGCGAAAGACCGAAGTGCGGTGCCACGGTGGAGGGCCGCTCACCCTCCACCTCGACGCGCCACAGCACGACCCGCCACCGTTCGGGCAGGCTCGAGAAGGCACGGGTGATCAGGTTGTGCTCGACGCGGCGGTTCGCGTTGTCGCTCACCGGCTCGACGCGACGGCCCAGCTCCTCGTCCTCGACGGGAACGTCCCGCCGCCGCCCGCTCCACTCCCACGCGACGCGCCGGGCGACGGTCAGCAGGTACGTGCGGACGTGGTCGGTGGGACCGCTGCCGCGGCGGATCGCCTGCAGCATGCGGAAGAACGCCTCAGCGGTGAGGTCGTCCGCCTCAGCGGCCTCACGCACGTGCCTGAGTGAAAAACGGCGAATCGCGTCCGCATGCCGGGAGAACAGTTCGCCGTAGGCCGAGTCATCTCCCTCGCGCACTCTGGCGAGCAGGTCCCGGTCGACCTCGTTCTCGTCGACCATCACGCGCTTCAACATGCCACAAGGGGCCAGACCTGCTCCGCGATGAGAACAGGTCGATACACAAGACCATCCGTTAGTAGTGGGCTGATCAGCGCAACGCATCCGGTGACGAGACGGTCACAGGTGGGCGTCGGACGGTCGGCCGAAGAAGATCGAGCGGCTATCGTCACGTGCGTGGTGGACTGGCGGGAACGCGCCTCGGCTCTCGTGCCGGAACTTCGTGCTGTCGCCGAGACCGAGGAGTGGTCCTGCCACGTCTTCTTCTCCGAGCTGTCGCAGCTGGCCCAGGAAGCGCACCGGGAGCAGGACGACGACGTGCTCCGGCGCGCGTACGGCTTCGCGCACTGGTGCTTCCACCAGCCGGAGCAGTTCCTGGAGAACGCGGCGCTGGTGAGCTTCTACGAGCACGTGTTCGACGACTGGGACCTCCGCGAGGAGGTGGCGGCGTGGCTGCCGGTCGACGTGCTGGCCAAGGTCCGCGCGCTGTGGGAGTGGCGCTGGCCGAAGGAGCAGTTGGACGAGGTAGATCAACTGCTGGCCGGTTTGGCACCCCCCTCGCAAGATGCCGTCTGACGGTTGTTGTATAGTTCTTTCCCGTAAGGCAGCAAGACAGCAGTGCGGATGTAGCGCAGTTGGTAGCGCATCACCTTGCCAAGGTGAGGGTCGCGAGTTCGAGTCTCGTCATCCGCTCCACCCGGGAAGGCCCATGCTCACGGAGAGCATGGGCCTTTTCGTATCGCCATGATTTTCGGGGGACGCCCCCCGCGCGAGCAGCGAGGCCCGGTACCCGCGCGGTCGCCCGTCGTTCAGCACACCGCCGGGCCGACGGTGAGCGTGCCCGCGTCGGCGTCCAGCTCCGCGACTGGTCCCAGCGGCAAGGACAGCGGGCTGTCGCCGTGGCCGACGTCGATGCCACCGACCACCGGCACGCCCCACGTCTCCAGCCGGTCGCGCAGCACGTCGACCACGGTCCAGTCGCGGTCGGTGTAGCCCTCGAACCCCGGGAACCGGCCGAGTGCGACGCCGCGCAGTCCTCGCAGCGAACCGGACCGCGCCAGCTGCGTCAGCTGCCGGTCGACGTGCCCGATGCCGACTGCGAGCGGGGCCTCCAGGAAGAGGATCGCGCCGTCCAGGCTCGGCAGTCCGGCGCCGACGGACCAGGCGAGCGTGCCGAGGTGACCACCGACGACGTTCCCCCTCGCCACCCCGCCCACTCGCACGGTCGCCGTCAGCGCGTCCGGGTCCCGGTGCAGCACGGCGGGTTCGCCGTCCATCAGCAACGACCGCGTCGAGGCGGCCGAGCGTGCGCCGGACAGGAAGCCGTGGATCCCGGCGACGCGGCAGTGCCGCCACAGGGCCAGGTGCAGGTTGGTGATGTCACTGAACCCGACGAGCGGCTTGGGATCGGCCCGCACGGCGGCGAAGTCGATGTCGTCGGCGATGCGGTACGCGCCCGCACCACCGCGGGTCGCGATCACCGCCCGCACTCCGGGATCGCGATAGGCGCCGTCGAGGTCGGCCAGCCGGTCCTCGTCGCGCCCAGCCATGAAGCCGTGGCGGTCCATCGCGTGCTCACCGACCTCGACGACGAGGTCCCAGCTCTCCAGCACCCGCACGGACTCCGCGAGTTCCTCCTCGCCGGGGAAGCTCGCGGGCGAGACCAGGCGAACCCGGTCTCCTGCACGGACACGCGGGGGAAGCACGAGGTTCACCCGACGACTCTCCCAGTTCCCGCCCAGTGATTCCCAGCCGTCTCGAGGTGATCTCCAGGCCCTCCCGTGAAAGGGTGGTGCCAGCCGCTCGCATCAACCTGATCGAGCTCGTTCGACAAGGACCTGGAGACCATGGCCATCACTCAGACGGCAAACGCGCACTGGGAAGGCTCCCTCGTCGAGGGCAAGGGGAACGTCAGCCTCTCCACCTCCAACAGCGGCAGCTTCGACATCGACTGGAAGGCGCGCGCCGAGGAGGCGGGCGGCAAGACCAGCCCCGAGGAGCTCATCGCCGCGGCGCACTCGGCCTGCTACTCGATGGCGCTCTCGCACGGCCTCACCGGCGCGGGCACGCCGCCCACCTCGATCGACACCAAGGCCGAGGTGAAGTTCCAGGCCGGCGTCGGCATCACCGGCATTCACCTGACCGTGCGCGCCACCGTGCCGGGTCTGTCCCAGGAGGACTTCGCCGCGGCCGCCGAGGGCGCCAAGGCGAACTGCCCGGTCTCCAAGGCGCTCGCGGCCGTCGAGAACATCACGCTGGACGCCGCCCTGGTCTGAACCGCAACGCTGCGGGCCCGTGACTGATCAGGTGCCTGCGGTAGCGGACGTCGCCGGGCTGCTCGGCCGCTTCGGACGAGCGGTCGAGCAGCTCTTCGGCGACGATCCGGCCTTCCAGGCGCGCCAGCGCGGCGCCGAGGCAGTAGTGCGGGCCGTGGCCGAAGCCCAGGTGGGGTGGCACGGGCGGTCTGCCGGGGTCGAAGTCCTCGGTGAACACGTGCGGGTCGCGGTTGCCCGCGGCGTAGTCGAGGAACAGGTGGTCGCCCTCCTCGATCGGCACGCCGGCGACCGTCGCCGGGCACGTCGCCGTGCGGAAGAACCCGGTGAACGGCGCGTCGAGCCGCACCACCTCCTCCACCACGCCGTCCAGCCGGTGTTCGCGCCGGTCGAGCCGCAGCAGCATGCTGGCCAGCAGGTTCGTGGTCGACTCGGTCCCGGCCACCACGACGGCGAGGCACAGCGACAGCCGTTCCCGTTCGGAGAGCTGCCCTCCCCGGAACGCCCCCGAGCGGGCGAAGTAGGCGCAGAACTCGTTCATCCCGGCGAAGTACGAGCCGAGGACCCGTTCGCTCACCTCCTCGCCGCTCGTCAGTTCCAGCACCGGCGCCATGAACTCGCGGAACAGCGGGAAGTCCTGTTCGGGCACGCCGAGCAGGTCGCCGATGACGCCCAGCGTGAACGGCGCGGCGAACTCGCTGACGAAGTCCGCCTCGCCCGGAATCGTGTCGAGCAACGCCCTCGCGCGTTCCCGAATTGGATCAGCCATTCGGCGCACGGCCGTTGGAGTGAATTTCTGGTTCGCCACCGCGCGAATTCGCGCGTGTTTCGTTCCGTCTGCCGTGTTCAGTGACGACATCAGTTCCAATAATCGCCGCTGTTCCGGCGGCAACGTCGCCGCTATGGCCGCGAGCTGCGGACCTGACATGTCCCGGGAGGAGAACGTCACCGGGTCAGCCAGCACGGCACGCAGGTCGGAGTAGGCGACAACTCTTCGGGCGTTGATTCTCTCGTCGAATTCCATTGGGATATCTTGGCGCGGTTCCGGCCTTTGTCGGGGACTGACGACAGGACGAAAACAACGTGATCATCCGGCTGCTCGGACCGCTCGAACTCACCGGTCCGAACGGAGCGGTGCAGCTCACCAGCGCGGGACAGCGGACCCTCGTGGCCCGCCTCGCCGTCCACCCCGGGGAGACGGTGCCGAGGAGCGCGCTCGTGGACGCGCTGTGGTCGGACGAGGTGCCGGCCACGGCCACGAAGACCCTGCACAGCCTGCTCGCACGCCTGCGCGGTCAGATCCGCGACGCCGGGCTCGGCGAGCTGATCACCACCCGCGAGCCCGGTTACGTGTTCAACGCGCCTGCGGACCACGTTGACGTCGCACGGTTCGAATCGCTTGTCACAGCAGCACGCCGGAGTGACGAACCGATGGAGTCCGCACGGATGCTGCGCGAGGCGCTCGCGTTGTGGACGGGCGACCCGCTCGTGGACTGCAGACCCGGTGAGTGGGCCCGTCAGGAGTCCGCGCGGCTCACCGAGCTGCGGCTGGGCGCGACCGAGGACCTGATGGACGCCTCGCTGGCGGTCGGGGAGCATGCCGCCGTGGCGCCGCTGGTCAGCTCGCTGGTCGAGCAGCACCCGTTCCGCGAACGGCTGTGGGAGCAGCTGATGATCGCGCTCTACCGGTGCGGCCGGCAGGCCGAGGCGCTCGCCGCGTTCCACCGGGCGCGCGGCGTCCTGGTCGACGAGCCGGGCATCCGGCTGCGCGATCTCGAACAGGCGGTGCTGAACGCCGACCCCCGCCTGGACCTGGTCGAACGTCCGCCCGCACCGGTCCGCGGCAACCTGCCGGCCGACCACTCCAGCTTCGTCGACCGGCCAGAGACCGAGCAGGTCGCGAACCTCGTCGGGCAGCACCGGCTGGTCACGTTGATCGGCGTCGGCGGGGTGGGCAAGACGCGGCTCGCGGTGCACGTGGCGCGCGGCGAGCAGCCGGCGGACGGCGTGTGGCTGGTGGAGCTGGCGGCGTTGCGCGACAGGGCGCTGGTCCCGCACGCCGTGGCCGAGGCGCTGGGCGTGGTCGACCAGACCGGGCGCGGGCTGCTGACCGTGCTCACCGAGTTCCTCGCCGACCGCGACGCGCTGCTGGTGCTGGACAACTGCGAGCACGTCGTCGACCACTGCGCGGTGCTGGTCGACACGCTGCTGCGCTTCGCGCCACGGCTGCGGGTGATCGCCACGTCGAGGCGCGCGCTGCGGGTCCATGGCGAGCAAGTGCTGTCCGTGTCGCCGTTGTCCGTGCCGTATCCGGCGGCGACGTTGTTCGCCCGACGCGCCGACGCCGCGATTCCCGGGTCGTTCGTCATCACGGGCGCGAACGAACAGGCCGTGACGGACCTGTGCCGCAGGCTGGACGGCATTCCCCTGGCGATCGAGATGGCGGCACTGCGCGTGCGCGCGCTGACTCCGGCGCAGCTGCTCGAACGCCTCGACGACAGGTTCGAGGTGCTGACCGACGGCGGGCGCAACGCGTTGCCGCAGCACCAGACCCTGATCGCGACGATGGACTGGAGCTTCGACCTCTGCTCACCGCGCGAGCAGCTGCTGTGGGCGCGGGCGTCGGTGTTCGCCGGAAGTTTCGACCTCACCGCGGCCGAGGCCGTGTGCTCGGACGACGCGCTGACCGCGGACTTCATGTTCGACGCGGTGGACGGGCTGGTCGACAAGTCCGTGCTGCAGCGCGAAGAAGATGCCGGTGTGGCGCGCTATCGGTTGCTGGAGACCATGCGCCAGTACGGGCAGACGAGGTTGCGTGCGAGCGACGAAGAACCACGTCTGTGCACGCGGCATCGCGACTACTACGCCGGTGTTGCCGTGCAAGGCGAACGGGCTTGGTTCACGCCACGGCAGGCTGCGACCGTCGGCGCGATGACGGCCGAACGCGGCAACCTGCGCGCGGCGCTGGAGTACTCGCTGACGACCCCCGGCGAGGCCGACGCGGGGCTGCGGCTGGCGGCGACGCTGTGGTTCTACTGGGTCGGCTGCGGGCGGCTGGCCGAGGGACGGCACTGGCTGACCTGGGCGTTGTCACTGGACGCCAAGCCGTCGCGGGTGCGCTGCAAGGCGTTGTGGGTCGCGGGTTACGTGGCGACGTTGCAGGGCAACGCCGCCGCCGTGCCGGCGCTGCTGCAGGCGTGCCGCGCCGAGGCCTCGCTGCTGGGCGACCAAGACGCCGTCGTCTACGCGACATACGTGCAGGGCACGGCGGCTGTGTTCGACGACGACCTGGCGTCGGGCGCGGCGTTGCTGGCCGAGGCCGATCGGCTCCACTCCGCGCTGGGGCACCTGGACAGCAACGTGATCATGGCGCGTGTCGCGTTGGCGATCACCGTGGCGTTCAGCGGCGATTTAGACCGTGCGACGGCCATCTGCACCGAGGCACGGGCGTTGTGCGAGGAGAACGGTGAGCTGTGGGCGCGCGCGTACGCGTTGTACGTCCTGGCGTTCGTAGCGATGGCACGCGGTGACGTCGCCACGGCCCGTGAGCTGGCCACTTCTTCGTTGCGCGTCAAGGAGAGCTTCGACGACCTGCTGGGCATCGCGGTGGCGGTGGAGCTGCTCGCGTTGGTCTCGGTGGTCACGGGATCCGCGTCGCACGCCGCGCTGCTGCTGGGCGGGGCGGACCGGGTGTGGCGGTCCGTCGGGGTGCCGTTGTTCGGTTCGGCGAACTTCGCGGCGTCGCACGACCAGTGCGTGGCGTTGTGCCGGCAGGCGCTGGGTGACGAGGCCTTCGACGAGCACTTCGCCCGCGGTGCGGCGATGACCGTGGCGGCGGTCGTCGCGGCCGCGCAGTCGTGACGCAGCCTCCGCGCAGCCGTCCGGGCGCAGCAACGAATGCCTCAAGCTCCTGACGACGCGCATGGACCAGACGGCGCTCCTTGCGTGTGGTGCCGTGCTTCACCACGTGCGCGTCGCACTGTCGGCCATGGGCTGGGACTGCCACGTGCTGCGGTCCGTCTCGGCCGACGGCCAGGTCGCGTCGGTCCACCCGCGATGGGAGCTGGACCCGTTCTCGTGCGAGGCGGCCTCCGCGGCGGCGATCTCGTTGCGCAGGACCATTTAATGCCGAACCGTTGCCCCAGACGGCTCGTTAGGTCTTCCCCTTACCGGGACTATGTGCGTGTGGACCGGGACCGCACGCTCGCGCACCTGAGCGACGACGACTGGCGCAGGCCTGACTCGTCCTCCACCCAGCTCTACCGCGACCTGTGCGCGCTGCGGGACATGCCGGTGGGTCAGCTGACACCGACATCGCTGCACCTGCTGGTGACGCACCAGGTGGGCCTGGACGTGACGGCGCTGCTGGCGCTGGAGCACGTCGAATGCGACCCGCTGCGCTCGGTCGCCCTCTACCCCGGCGACCTGCTGGCGGCTCTACTGAGAGTGGACCACTCCTTCTGGTTCGATCACCCTCAGTTGCTGACGAGGATGTCCGCCCTGCTCGACCGCCTGCGCACGTTGCCCGACGGCGATTGGCGGCTGCTCGTATCAGCGGCCGAACAATTCCCCGGCTGACCACTTTCTCGTGGTCACGGGGCGTATTCGTCATACGGTGCATCAGACCGCGATTGAGTAGAAAACGCGCGTATTGCTTGACCCAATTGAGTGAACCCGATAGGCAATCCGAGTGTTGTCGGCGATGAGCGGGCCGGGTCGGCTCGCAACGGGGGCGCTCCTGGGCGCCGTCGTGGCCGCGTTTTACGTGCTAGCACCGCTTGTCGGCTCGCTGGCGTCGGGCGATCCGACAACGCCGGAGGGCGACAACAGGGCTCGCGTCTCGCTCATCAACACGCCGTCACTGCTCCCGACGCAGACCGAAACCCCGTCACAGACCGTGTCGTCCTCATCTTCATCGTCGTCTTCGTCTTCGGTGCCGTCTTCTTCTTCCAGTACAACAACTACGACAACCACGAAGACGACAACCACCGTCACGACAACGACTACTCAGGCCCCGCCAGTCACCACTACGACGACTACTCGCCCCAGACCGCCCACGACGACGACCACGACCACACGGCCGTGCGGCATCATCTTCTGCTGATACGCCGCCGGTAAGCCTCGTCGAGCCTGGCCGAGTCGGTGAGCTTGTGTCTTAACAGGT
>NZ_DATLEC010000053.1:0-9657 GCF_035525475.1 Lentzea sp.
CAGGCGCCACCTCACCACGCGGCTCGGGTGCACCAGTCCTGCGGCGGGGAGTTGGATCTGATAGGTCACCTGTCGGCCGCTGCGCTCCGTCTGCAGTTCGTCCCAGGTGCGCAACCATCTTGGTGTCTGACTGGTGGCGTAGGCCTGATCGATCCGGTCGAACATCCGTCGGCGGGCGGCGAGGAGGTTGGTGTCGTCGGTGAGATTTGAAGTGCCTGGCGAGGCTTCGGTTGGTTGGCGGCCTCAGGTGCTCGGTGGTAGGGCAAACGAACGGTGTGACGGATCGCCGTGGTCGGATCAGCGAAGTGACTGACCCGACCACGGCGTTTGTTCAGTTGACCTGCAGGTCGACGTTGGTCGTCTGTCCTGCGGTGACTGCCACCGAGGTCGGGTGCCGTTGGAGTCCTTGGTTGGTGTCCGCGAAGTCGATCAGGATGGACTGGGTGTTCAGCCCTGGCAGTGTGTACTGCCCGTCGCTGGTGACCGTTCCTGCTCTGCCGGCCCAGTCGTCGGTCAGGGCATTGATCGAGTAGATCGTCACGTACTGGGGTGGGAGGGTCATGCCTGTGATTCGGCCTGTGACCTTGCCGGGGGGACTCAATTGGGCGTCGGCCGTTGTGGTTCCGCCCGGCTGCACTTGTACCGGTTGTGCTGCGAAGCGGTCGCTCTTGTCGCCTGACCACTCCCACGCGTACCGGTTGGAGGCGTCGGGGAACTGGACGCGCCAGGCGTACGGTCCGAGTCCGCTCAGCGTGTACTTGCCTTCGCTGGAGGTGCAGTGCGGTTGGTAGGGGTTGACGTACCACGGCTCCGCCGGCGTCACGGTGACGCAGACCTCGGACACCGGTGCTCCGGTGGCGTCGTCGGTGACGGTGCCGCTGATGGTGCCCGCCGGGTCCAGTTTCACCGTGACCTGCGTGGTCTCGCCGAAGCGCAGTGTGTGCCATGCCGCGAGTTCCAGGTCGCCGGTGCCGCCGTCCGTGCCGACCCATTGGCTGCCGTACACGCCGTCGCCGGGTGAGCTTCCCCCGGTAGCCCGGTGTCTTTGATCCTCCCCTGGTTGCACGGAGTCGGGTTACTGGATGATCACTCATCTCAGTAGCCCGGAGGACAACCCACGATGCCCAAGCGGTACCCCCGAGTTCCGGCGCAAGGTGCTCGACCTGGTCGCGTCCGGCCGCCGTGTCGCCCAGGTCGCGGCGGACCTCGACATCAGTGACCAGACCATCTACGCCTGGCGCCGCCAGAAGCTCGTCGACTCCGGGCAACTACCCGGCACCACCGGCACCGACAACGCCGAGCTGGTCGCGGCGCGTCGTCGGATCGCGGAACTCGAGGCCGAGGTCGCCGTCCACCGGCGCGCCGCCGAACTGCTCAAGGAGGGCAGCACCCCACAAGGCGATACGAGGCGGTCACGGTGATCGCCTCCGAGGGGCGGTCGATCCAGCTCGCCTGCCGCGTGCTCGGTGTGTCCGAGTCCGGCTACTACGACTGGCGAGGGCGCGCGCCCTCGCCGCGGGCGATCCGCCAGGCCTGGCTCGTCGACCTGATCCGCGAGATCCACGTGGAGTCGTTCCAGGTCTACGGCGCCCCACGAGTGCACGCCGAGCTCACCCTCGGCCGCGGAATCACCGTCGGACACAACACCATCGCGCTTCTCATGCGCCGCAACGGAATCAAGGGCCTGCCCAACCGACGCAGACCACGACCGAAACACGACACGCCCACCGCGATGGATCTGGTCGACCGCGACTTCGCCAGACCTGCGCCGAACCAGCTGTGGGTCACCGACATCACCGAACATCCCACCCGTGAAGGAAAGGTGTACTGCGCGGTCGTGCTCGATGTCCATTCACGCCGCGTCGTCGGCTGGTCGATCGACTCCAGCCAGACCGCAGCCCTGGCCACCAACGCGCTCGGCATGGCCATCTCGAACCGGTCCCCGCTGTCGGACACGGTGATCCACTCCGACCACGGAGTCCAGTTCACGTCGTGGACTTTCACCAGGCGTGCCAAGGAATCCGGGCTTCTGCCGTCGATGGGTTCGATCGGCGACTGCTATGACAACGCCATGATCGAATCGTTCTGGGGACGAGTGCAGACCGAGCTGCTCGACCGCCGACGATGGCGCACCCGCCTCGAGTTGGCCAACGCCCTGTTCGAGTACCTCGAGATGTTCCACAACCGCCGCCGACGCCACACCGCACTCGGAATGCTCACACCGACTGAGTACGAACTCCGACACGCCAGGATCGCTCCCGTAGCCTGAACTCCAGCAACCCGGCTCCGCCAAACGGGGTGAGGATCAAACCCTCCGAGTATCGGGGGAACCTCAACTCGACCTGAAGAGCGCCCTCGATGGATCGCCGACCTGCTCGGGCTGGAGATCGTGCTGCCAGCCGAGGCCTTGGTTTGTCGTTCCAGGTCTCGATCCATCCGGGATGTCGCGGTTGAGCGCGCGGACGCTGGTGTGGCTGCCGCGCCGGAGTTTCTTGGTCGTCAGCTCGGAGAACCAGCGTTCGACGAGATTGAGCCAAGCACTCGACGTCGGCGTGAAGTGCACGGTGAAGCGCGGGTGAGCGGCCAGCCAGCGTTTGATCACCGGAATCTTGTGCGTGGAGACGTTGCCCATCACCAGATGCACCGCCAGATCCGCGGGCACCTCTTCGTCGATGGCGATCAGGAACTTCTTGAACTCGATCAACGGGTCCCTTGGACAACTTCCAGGCTCACGACGATGCGGCTGCAGACCGAACGCGTTCCAGATCAGCGTCACCGCCGTCTGGGTCAGCCCGGACTCCGCGGCCATCGACCGTGTCGACCAGTGCGTGGCATTGGCCGGCGTCGACTCCAGCGTCGCGGTGATCACCGCCTAGACCTGCTCGTCGGTGATCGTGCGCGGCCGCCCGGGACGCGCCTCGTCGAGCAGCCCGTCCAGCCGATCGGCCACTGCGCACAACCGTGACGGGGTCTCGCTCCCGTCAGGCGCCGAGAGCGGCTGCCGCCTCCTGCACGCGGGTCCGCAGCCACCGGTGGGCGGGGGAGCGGACGCTGCGCGGGTGCCAGAACATCGTCATGGTCAACTCGGGCAGCGTCGTTGCGATCTCGACCTCCCGCAACCCCAGCGACTCGCGCTTCTGCTCGAACAGCTGGCGCTGGATCGTGGTGACGAGACTGGTGCGGGACACAAGTTCCAGCGCGAGCGTGGACGTGCTGACGGTGGCCACCGCGGGCAACACCGGTTCGATCGGGGCGATCGGCTCCACCGAGTCGTCGGAGCTCGTGATCGACGCCAGCCGTACGCACGGCGTCCGTGCGAGTTCCTCGTCGGTCAGCGGGTGGTCGAACGAGGTGTTGTCGTGCGCGGCCACCAGGATGAACTCGTCGCGGAACAGTGCGGTGTTCGGGAACCGGTCCAACTCGGGCGTCGGGAAGTGCGACGGCCAGAAGAGCAGGTCGCACCGGCCGGAGCGGACGAAGTCGATGTAGTCGTCCTTCGGCTGCTCGATCTTGATCCGAACACCGGGCGCCTCGGCGATGAGCCGCGGCAGCAACGGCACCAAGAGGACCGCCGTCGTGTAGTCGCTCGCGACCAAGGTGAACGAGCGGTTGTCCACCTTCGGCTCGAAGTGCTGGTTCGACGTCAGCATGTCGCGTGCGGAGAACAGCAGCTGCTGAACGGGCTGGCGCAGCGACTCCGCGAACGACGTGAGCACCAGCTCGCGGCCTTGGCGGACGAGCAGCGGGTCGTCGAACACGCGGCGCAGCTTGGCGAGTGCGGCGCTCATCGCTGGCTGGGTGACGAAGATGCGTTCGGCGGCCTTGGTGACGTTGCGCTCGATCAGCAGGGCGTTGAGGGGGACGAAGAGGTTGAGGTCGATCCGGCCCCAGTCGGGGGCTGTAGACCTGCTGTCACCAGCCATGCTCGCATGCCTCCAGCCGCCTGCACCCGGAACACACCATAACGGCCCGTTTGATCTTGCCGCAGCCTCGGTGGTCCGTGTGTCGCAGGTCACCCGATCGTTTCGGTGGGACCACAGCAAACCCCCACATTCATTGTCGGCCCCGCCCGCCGGGCACATCCTTCGCCCATCGGTTCGACACGAGGCGCCGATGCGTGGAGGTCGCATGTTCAGCACGTTGATCGGCGCCCGGTTCGATCCCCCGCACCAACCCGACATCGCGAAGTTGTTCGGGGAGTCCGACTCCTCCGACGTGCCCGAGCGGATGGGCACCCTGCGGCGTCAGCTCATCGGGCACCACGACCTCTACTCCCACCTGCAGAACTTCACTTCCGAGGACGGCAAGCAGGCGATCGAGGCGGCGCGCACGGATCCGCGCCCCCAGCAGATCAGCGCCGACATGCGCCCGTTCGTCGAGGCCTACGACCCCGTGACCTGGCGTTCTCCCGCTGACGCGATGGCGACGGGGTTCTACCACCGGGAGCGTTCCTGATGAACCGCCGCCGGGTCGTCGTCACCGGGCTCGGCGTGGTCGCGCCCGGCGGCGTCGGTGCACCCGCCTTCTGGAACCTGCTGAGCGAGGGCCGCGCCGCCACGTGGCGCCTATCGCTGTTCGGCCCCGGCCCGTACCGCTCGCAGGTGGCGGCCGAGGTCGACTTCGACCCGTACGCCAACGAGTTGCGGCCACCGGAGGTCCGCCGCAAGGGCCGCGCCGCCCAGTTCGCCGTGCTGAGCACCCGGCAGGCGGTCGGCGACAGCGGCATCGACCTGGACCGGACCGATCCCTGCCGGCTCGCGGTGGCGTTCGGCAGCGCGGTGGGCGGGTCGATCGGGTTGGAGATCGCGAAGGACGTCGACGCGCAGGGCCCGGGATCGCTCGTGTCCACCGGCTGCTCGCCTGGCATCGATGTGCTCGGTTACGCGACGCGGCTGATCCGGGACGGCTGGGCGGACGTCGTCGTCACCGGGGCAGCCGGCGTGCACAACGACTCCTCGGAGTGCGTCGGCAGCGGCTTCGGCGGATTTCAGAGCGCGCTCGGGCTGCACGGCGAGCCGCGCGCGTCTACGCGACGTTCGGCACGGTCGGCGCCACGCTCGGCCTGCTGCTGTCCGGGTGCTCGCGGAGTGGAGCCGGCGGCTGGCCGTCCTCGCTCCGGCCCCGGCGGCGGTGGTGCTGCTCATGGTGGATCTGCGCCACCTGCCGGACACGCCGGTGCCGACTGCCCGGCCGCGGCTGTTCGCTGTAGGGGCGCATCGGGCGCCGCAACCTGCTGTGGACGTGCGTCCTGGACCGGACGAGCCGGTGCCTGCCGTGGAGCCGGAATCGCGCGTAGTGGGCACGCGTCCTGCACCGGACGCGTCGGCGTCTCCCGCTCGGACGACGCCGCGCTCCGCCCTCATCCGCGCCGCCATTGGCACGGCCAGTCCCAACGGCGCCTCGGTCGCCCTGGTCGTGGCCAACTTCCTGCTCCAGCAGGTGTACGGCTGGGCGCCGTGGCAGAGCGCGCTCGTATGCGTCTCGGCCTACGTCACCCTGGTCACGTCGGTGGTGCTGGCCGAACGGTTCCTGCCGCGTCACGGCACAACGAGGCCGATTCGGGCGGGCGCGGTGCTCGCGGTCGCCTCGGAGGACCGGCCTGCCGCCGGCCTGGCGGTACAGGTGTTGGTGCAGCTCGGGGCCGTGGTGACGGTTCCACTCGCTATCGCGGTGCTGGTCGCCGGTCCGCATGCGGCGTTCGTCGTCACAGCCGCCGTCGCCCTGATCGGGCCGCCACGAGCCTGTCCACTCCCAACCGCGCTGAGGAGCAGAGATGACCACACCCCCTGTCCGGCTGGCACTGATCGTCGGCGGCGAGCGGGAGCAGTCCACCAGCAGCACCATCGCCCGGTGGTTCGCGCAGGAGGTACGCACGCGGCCGGAGTTCGAACTCGACGTGCTGTACCTGTCCGACTTCCCGCTCCCCACCTCCGGCCCCAGCTGGCAGCCCGGCCAGGCGGTGCG
Source organism: Lentzea sp. (assembly GCF_035525475.1). Lineage (GTDB taxonomy): Bacteria > Actinomycetota > Actinomycetes > Mycobacteriales > Pseudonocardiaceae > Lentzea. The sequence continues at coordinate 5,965 of NZ_DATLEC010000053.1, forward strand.
CGACGTGCTCGCCACGTCGGTGCCCAGGCTGACCGAGGCCGAGGCATTCGTGGTGGTGACGCCCGAGTACAACCGCAGCTTCCCGGCCGCGTTGAAGAACTTCATCGACTGGCACCTCAGCGAGTGGCGCGCGAAGCCTGTCGGGTTCGTCTTGCACGGCGGCGGCATCGGTGCCGGGCTGCGTGCTGTCGAACAGCTGCGGATGGTGTTCGAGGACCTGCGTTCGGGGACCGTCCGGGAGTGGGTGACCTTCCACGGTGGTGCGACCGCCGTGGAGGGCGACCGGCCGCGCGACGACGCCGACGCCAAGCTCGCCGTGACCGCCCTGCTCGACGAGTTGGCGTGGTGGTCACTCGCCCTCCGTCACGGCCGTGCCGCCCTCGCCTACCCCGCCTGACAGGAGCCAGGATCATGACCTCCGTCCTCGACGACACCGACTCGGTGTTCCTCAAGCCCGTGGCCAGTACCGACCCCGCTGCTGTCACCGAGCAGTTGCGCGCGGTAGGTGGCCCTCCAGGGTGGACACCATCGCCGTGCTGACCGACGCAGCGGGCACCTATGAGCCGTGGCGGGCCTTGCCTCGACCTGCGCGGACGTGCCGAGGTGATTGAGCGCGCGACGGACTCGGTGATCAGCTCCGCGATCGGGCTGGACGGCCCCGATCATCCGTCACGCATCGTGAGTTTCGGCATCGGCGAGATTGACCGCGAAGCGCATGGGCTGAAGGTGAACGCCCGCACCGTCGCTTGACGAGGTCGCCGTGAAACCGCTGTCATGGGCGTATGTCCAAGGATGTGAACGACCACGCCTCGCTGGTCCACTCCGGACGGTGGGCGGAGGCGGACGAGGCGCTGATCGGTGAGCTCGGCCGCGTGCCGGGTGCGAACGCGCTGGAGCTCGTCGCATCGCTCAGACCTCCCGTCCCGGTCCCGTCCTCGTCTCCCGTGACCGATCGCGCTCGCAGTACGGCGGCGCGGGCCGTGGTCCTGGCCAACGCCGGACACGACCGCGCTGGTGCCGTTCGGTACGCGGAAGAGGCGTTCGCGCTGGCGGGGCAGACCGACCCGGACACGTTCTGGCACTGCATGGTCGTCTTCCTGCACGCGGAGGACCTGGACAGGGTCGAACGCGAATGCCGTGCTTTCGCGCGGTCGCCGCGGCACCAGACCGTCGTTCCACTGTTGTTGGCGCGTGTGCTCGCGCTGTCCGGCGACCTGGCCAACGCGCACGGCATGCTGACCGGTGTCGTCGGCCGGACGGGCTCGCCGCTGGCTGTCGCCTGGTTGGTCGAGGTGATGGCCGAGCTCGGCCACCCGGACCGCGCGCTGACACTGATGGAGGCCCACGGACTGCGCGGTGCGATGACCGGGGCCGAGCATCGGCCGCAGCTGCTGGCCGCGCGCGGCGCGGCAGGGTTCGCGGCGGGCCGGTTCCGTTCCGCCCTCGACGACCTCCTCGACGCCGGTCGCGTGCTCACCTCCCACGGTGTGCGCAACCCGTCCGTGGTGATGTGGCAGTCGTACGCGGCGTTGTGCGCGTCCGCGCTGAGGCAGTCCGATCTCGCGGTCGCGTTGGCGGAAGAGCAGTACACGGCCGCGGAGCGCTGGAGTTCGCCATGGGGACGCGCGACGGCGCTGCACGCACTCGCGATCGCGCGCACTGACGAGCACAGCGTGCAACGACTGCACCACGCGATCGAGTTGGTGGCGGCCAGCCGCGCCCAGGGAGGCCGCGCACGGATGTGTTACGACTTGGCGATTTTGTTGTGGGAACGGCAGTCCTACAGCGACGCCGAGTCCTTCTTGGACACTGCGATGCAGGCCGCGCGCCGTTCCGGCAACGTCACCTGGGCCGACCGCGTCGCACGGGCCACGGAGGCCGTCGTCTCCGCACGCACGTCCGGTGCGCGGCTGAGCAGCCAGGAGGTCACCACCGCCCGCCTGGCCCGCGCCGGGTTCTCCAACCGGGAGATCGCCGGTCAGCTTCGCCTCACGACCCGCACGGTCGAGCACCACCTGTCCGGCGTATACCAGAAGCTCCGCATCTCGGGGCGTTCAGAGCTGGCGTTCGCCCTGGGGGCTCTGGCTTGATCCCAGCGGCTTTCGAGCCGCCTCCGAAATTAGCGTTCGCACTGTTCAGGACCCTGACACTGCCCCGTATTCAATCTTGTTATGAGTCGCATAACACCCAGTGGGCTTCTCGCCGTCACGGTGCGCCACTAACTTCGCAATCGGTCAAGAGACGTTCCGCACATGCGTCAACACTTACCGAAAGCGATTCTGCCGTGAACACCGTCGTTGCCCTGGGCACTGCCCCGCCCGCGCTTCCCGCCATGCGGTTCGCGTCAGGCGAGTCGCACGCGACGTGTCACGCCACCACCGCACTGACCCTGGTGCGAGCGGGTACGGACCGCCCGGCGGCCATCCGCTACGCGGAGGCCTCCTTGGACGATCCAGGCTGCGCGGCTCACGTCTCGTGCACCTGGACGAGCCTGATAACACTCCTCGCTGCCGCCGCACCCCACGCCCTGGACGCCCGGCTGCACGAGCTGGAGCGCTCCTCCCACCTGGCCGAGCGCGTGGGCGGCGAAGTCGTGGTCGAACTGCTCCGGGCTCGCTGCGACTTCCTCCTGGGACAACAGGACCGTGCGCGCACCGTACTGACTCGTGTGGTCGCGGACCGCGCCACCGCACCCGATCTGCGTTGTCTGGCCCTAGCCTGGCTGACCCACAACCTCGTGGCCGCAAAACAACACACCGCTGCCCGGCGCCTGCTTGAAGAACACGACATCGAGCGCTTGCTGGCCCGCCGCACCGCCTACCGCCCGCAGTTGCTGATGGCCCGCGGCGCGATGCACACCGGGGCGGGCCGCTTCGCCCGCGGCATCGAGGACTTCCAGGAGGCCGGCCGCGCCCTGATGGCGGCCGGCGTGCACAACCCCGCGCTCGTCACGTGGCGGCCCCCGATCGTGAAAGCCGCACTGCGCCTGGGAAACCGCGACCTGGCGACCAGGATGGCGACCGAGGAACTGGTGGCGGCCCGCCGCTGGGGCTCCCCGCACGCGGTGGGTACCGCGCTGCACACCATCAGTCTCGTGACCGGTAGCGACGCGGACCTGGAGGACTCGATCAGCCTGATGGAGCTGGGCGGCACCCACCACCTGCTCCCCGAGGCCCTGCTGGACCTCGGTGGCAGGCTGGTCGCGGCGGGCTCGCCCGCGGCCCGTCCCCGCCTGGAACGCGCCGTGCAGGTCGCCGCTCTGATGGGACACCACCACCTGGTGGACGAGGCCCAACGGGTCTTGGGGCGCTTGGCATCCACAGCGGACGCCAAGCTCAGCGGCCAGGAGACCCGCGTGCTCTCCCTGGCGCAAGCGGGCTGCACCAACAAGCAGATCGCCGCGAAGCTGTGCCTGACCGTTCGCGGCGTCGAGTTCCACCTGTCGTCCTGCTACCGGAAGCTCGGCCTGTCGGGTCGACGCGATCTGGCCGTGCTGCGGATCGCGACCTGACCGCTACGGTCACCGCCCGCCCGGACTCAGGACCGCGTGGACGCCGACGGTGCAGGTCGCCGGGGAAGAGAACCGGGAAGAAGGCGCAACATCGATCACCGGCACCCACGCGTTGGTCATGCCCAGGTAAACCAGTCGGAGCAGCATGGCCGGTCATCATGCCGCGTCAGCCGAGGGCGCTG
>NZ_DATLEC010000072.1:0-64285 GCF_035525475.1 Lentzea sp.
GGGCTCGGGCTCGCCATCGCTCGGGGGGTGGTTCGGGCGCATGGTGGGGAACTGACCTGTGAGGCTTCTGGTTCTGGGGGTGTTTTTCGGGTGGTTCTGCCTTCTGGTCGGTCGGCTGGTTGAGTTTGGTTCGCGATTGGGGGGCTGGCGGGTGATGGCACGCCTGTTTCGTCGGGCGGCTTGCGGTTTCGTAGGTGGTTCCGTTGCGGGAGCTTCGCTCAAGAGCTTCACCGCTCGGCTTCACCTTCGCTTATGCCACTTGTTCTGCTGGGGCCGCGAAGGTGTTGCAGGCTGTTGTTGTGTTTGTCTTGAAGCCTGTTGTCGCCCATTGTGCTTGGTTTTTTGCTGAGCCGTGGGCGTTGCTCTCCGGCTCTTCTTCTACGGCGTACTGGAAGTCCTCTTGGGCTTGCCTTGCCAGGTTTTGTGTTACTGAGCCCCTGCCTGCCACGCTCGACAGGAACATGCCCGCGAAGCAGTTCGCCTGCAGTTCTATCCTGCGGGACATCTCCAGGCCCGCCGTTGTCTTCTCGCCTGCCTCGGTGATCTTCAGGTCTGCTGCTCGCAGCAGGCCCGTCAGGGCCTGGACGTGGTGGCCGTACTCGTGGGCCAGCGTTGCCAGGTGGGTTGCCGGGGCGTCGCCTCCGCCGTTGTCGCGCAGGCGGGAGGTGGGCATGTAGATGGTTCTGTTGCGGCCGCAGTAGTAGGCCACCGCGTGGTCCGACTCCGGGGCTGCGCCGCAGGGGCCGTCCTTCAGCTCTGCCGAGGCGTCCAGCACTGGTTTGTCGAACGGGAGGTTCGCCTCGGTCAGGAGGGGGCCCCATGCTGTGTCCAGGCAAGTGACGCCTGCCGCGTAGTAGGCGGCCAGTTGTTGGTCTGAGACGCCGAACTGGGGGAGGGCGCACGTCACCTGCGTGAGCGATGCCGGGGTCAGGAGGACCGGGTGGTCTTCCAGGCGGTAGACCGCTCTGGGGCGGATCGGGGTCGAGGGCTCCGTCGAGGCTGCTGGGGCCGGGCGGGAGCTTGCCAGGGCGTGCCCTGTGACGAGTCTCGGGCGGCTCAGCTGGCCGATTCCCAGGACGAAGGCGACTACCAGCACGAAGACTGCCCCGAGCGTTACCGGGTTGTTCTTGGCTGGTTGGGTCACGTTCGCCCCTTTCTAGGAGACCGATCCCGGGTCGGCTGCCCAGGTGTTGCACTCCGACGCCTTGTTCGACCTGTAGCCGCGGTCCACCCACGCCGCGTTGTTCTGCGGTGTGCCGTGGTCCTTCGTCGGGTAGATGTCGTAGTCGCCCCGGTTGCCCGCGTCGGTCAGACCCACCCGGATGACGTCCATCGGCACCGCGCCGTGTGACAGCGGTGCCAGTGTCATGCCTCCGAAACAGGTGGCTTGCAGCTCCATCCGGCGGTTCAGGTCGAGGCCCTTCGGAGTATCCCACCCTCCCGCGTCGTACTGCGCGCGGTCCGAGGCCTTGAGCATTCCGGTGAGCCACTGGATGTGGTGGCCGTACTCGTGGGAGAGCTGGCCCAGGTACTTGCCGGGGTGGTTCGGGTTGTTCGGGTTGCGTTCGGAGGCGTAGGCGTTCGCCGTCCAGTAGATGCCGCCCTGGCAGTAGCGCGCGGTCTGGTCTGGGCGGACCGTGCCGCACGGGTACTGCATGGTCTCCGTGACGATGTGCAGCTCTACCGGCTGGTACGGCAGGTTCGCCGCCTGCAGGGCCGGTTTCCACATGCTTTCGATGCACGGGAGGGCCGCTCGCAGGAACTTGTCCTGGCCCGCCGGGGAGTAGTCCATGGCGGGCAGCGCGCAGCCGCTGACCGTGTTCGCGCCGAAGCTCGGCTTCAGGAACGGGTGGTCCGCCAGGGCGTAGACGGCCTTCGGGCCCGCCTGCGCCGGTTGGGACGCGGGGGCGCGCGACGCCGAGGGGCGCGACGGGGTGGTCTGCGTGCTTGTCGCGACGGACGTCGTGGGCGGGGTGAACGTCGGGCTGTAGGTCGTGTAGTTCGAGTAGCCCGTGTCCTTCACCTTGCTGTTCAGCGTCGCCGCGAACACGCCCACCGCGCCCAGGCCGAGGATGACGACGCCGCCGAGGATCAGGGCGACGATCGGGCCGCTGCTCTTGCGGCGCGGCGGGGCCATCCCGGGGTACGGCGCGTAACCGTTCGGCGGGGGACCCCAGGCCGGGTGCGGTGGCGGCATGACCGGGCCCGGCGGGGGCGGCGGGCCGAACTGGCCGTACTGCTGCGGGGGCGGGCCCTGCGGCGGCATGCCGTACGGAGGTGGCGGGGGACCCATCGGCGGACGCTGCCCCAGTGGTGCGGGCATCGGTGGCGGGCCGACCGGGCGTGGCGGCGGCCAGCTGCCCGGCGGCGGTGGTTGCGTCATCGCCTGCGATCCCCCCAATGGTGAGCCTGGGTCGGGTACGAGCATAGGCGGACCGAGATCGCGTGTCCCCCGACCGGGCTAACGCACTCTGTCCTCGTCACTGAGACGTGCGGGCCGGGGGATCGGTTCACGAGACGTCCGCTGGGCTCGCCGCCCAGGTGTTGCACGCCTTGATGTTGTTCTGCTTGTGGCCGTGCATCACCCAACGCTCGTTGTTCGGCGCACTGCCGTGGTCAGGCGTGCGGTTGTAGTCGCCGCGCTGGCTCGCGTCACGCAGACCGGTGTTGACGACGTCCATCGGGATGACGTTCTTGTGCGTGAACGGTGCCAGCGTCATGCCGCCGAGGCAGGTGGCCTGGAGCTCCAGCCTGCGGTTGAGCTCCAGGCCCTTCGGGGAGTCGAAGCCGCCCGCGTCGTACTGGGCCTGGTCTGCGGCGCGCATCATGCCGGTCAGCCACTGGAGGTGGTGGCCGTACTCGTGGCCGAGCTGGCCCAGGTACACGCCGGGGTGCCGGAGGCCGTTCTGCTCGCTGGCGTAGAAGGTGCCGGGCCAGTAGATGACGCCCTTGCAGAACATCGCCGTCGTATTGGCCTGCCGCGAGCCGCACGGCGTCTGCGTCGTGCCGGTGAAGACCTGCAGCTCGACCGGCTGGTACGGCAGGTTCGCCGCCTTCAACGCCGGCTGCCACGCCTTCTCGATGCACGGCAACGCCGCCGAGAGGAACCGCTGCTCGCCCGCAGGGGTGTACTCCATGGTCGGCAACGGGCACGACGCGAAGTCGTTCGCGCCGATGTTCGTCGCGAAGATCGGGTGGTCGGCGAGCTTGTAGACGGCCTTCGGACCTGCGGGCGTCGGCTGCGTGCTCGTCGTCCGTGACGACGAAGTGCGCGTGGATGACGTCGTCGTGGCCGCGGTCGTTGTCGTCGTCGATCGCGTGGGGGAGTACGTCGGGCTGTAGGTCGTGTAGTTCGAGTAGCCCGTGTCCTTCACCTTGTTGTTCAGCGTCGCCGCGAAGACACCGACGGCGCCGAGGCCGAGGATCACCACGCCACCGAGCACGAGCGCCAGGACCGGGCCGCTGCTGCTCTTGCGGCGCGGAGGCATCACCGGGTACGGCGGCGCGTACCCGCCGTGCTGCGGGTGGCCCCACATCGGCTGCGGCGGCGGCATCACGGGACGCGGCGGCGGCAACGGTGCGTAGCCCGGCGGAGGCCCATAAGGAGGAGGGGGACCCATCGGCGGACGCATGCCGGGAGGCGGTCCCTGCACCGGCGGCGGTCCGTGGACGGGCCGGGGAGGCATCGGCGGCCCGTACGGGGGCCGTGCGGGCACGGGCGGCGGCCCCACCGGGCGTGGCGGCGGCCAGTTGCCCGGTGGCGGTGGTGATGTCATCGCCGAAAATCCCCCAGTTGGCGTCTGTTCGAAAGTCCGCCGGAGCATATGAGGACTCCGCTATTGTCCGCAGCCGTGTCGAAGAACTGGGGAGTGGCGCTCCTCGCAGCAGCCGCACTGACGCCCGCGATGGCGGTGGGCGCGTTCGCGCAGCCGCTTCCCGGCACCGTCAGCACCGAGGTGCGGATGAAGCTGGAGCGCGACGCCAGGCTCACCGTCACCGAGACCGTCCACGTGCCGGACGGCGAGACGGTCAAGAGGACAGTCCCCTTGCGACTCGCCGTGGGCAACGACCTCGAGCGCCAGTACCAGGTCACCGACGCGAAGGTCGACGGCAGGGGCAGCGCGACCGTCGGCGGCGAGGAGTTCACCGCCACCTTCGAGGGAGGCGACTCCACGCTGACCTACACGGTCGTCGGCGCGGTCGCCCCCGTCGGTGACGTGCTGGAGGTCCGCTGGCAGGTCGCGGGCGGCTGGGACACCGAGCTCGACAAGGTCGCCGTCTCGTTCTCCGCACCCGACTCCCCGACGTCGGTCAACTGCCTCGCGGGCCCCGTCGGCTCGTCGCAGCCCTGCACGAGCGCGGACCTCGCCGACGGCAAGGGCGTGCGCGCCCAGGAGATCAAGCTCGCCGCCGGGGAACGCGTCGACGTCGCGATCGGGCTGTCCGCCGGGGTCGTGCCGCCCAACGCCGTCGTGGTCGAGCAGTCGGGCCTCGCCGCGGCGTTCGCCCTCACCCCGATCAGCGCCGTCGCGCTCGGCGGCCTGCTGGTGCTGCTGCTCGGCGGCGTCGCACTGCTCTGGTACCTGCGCGGCCGGGACGCGGCGGCGCTCGCGAGCGAGGTCGGCGCGGTCTCCGTGCTGGTCCGCGACCAGGGCGGCCACGTCGCGTTCGCCTCCCCGGACGGCGTGCTGCCCGGCCAGGTCGGCACGGTCGTCGACGAGCACGTGGACGTCGTCGACGTGACCGCCACCGTGATCGACCTCGCCGTCCGCAACTACCTGTGGATCACCGAGGTGCGCCAGGAGGGCGGCGGTTTCGGCCACGACTGGCAGATCGTGCGCCGCAACCCGCCCGACGCCTCGCTGTCGGGCTACGAGAAGGCCGTCTACGAAGTCCTCCTGCCGCAGGGCGTCGACGCCGTGACGGTGTCGGAGCTGCGCGGCCGCCAGGTCGACCTCGCGCGGGTCCGCGACGAGCTGTACGCCGACGTCGTGGAGAAGCGCTGGTTCGTGCGCAGGCCCGACGCCGAGCGCAGCCTGTTCTGGTGGGTCGGCATCGGGCTCGCGGTGCTGGGCGTGGTGGCCACGGTCGTGCTGGCGCTGACCATCGGCAGCGCGCTGTTCGGCCTCGCGGTCGCCGTCGCCGGCGCCGCGCTCGCGTTCGGCGCCCGGTCGATGCCCGCCCGCACCAAGCGCGGCAGCGAGCTGCTCGTCCACGTCCGTGGCTTGCGCGGTTACCTCCACGGAGTGACTCCGGCCGACGTTCCCGAGGACGACCGCGAGCTCGTGTTCTCCCGGTCACTGCCCTACGCGGTGGTGCTCGGCGAGACCGAACGCTGGCTCACGGCGTTCGGCCAGCAAGATCTGTACTGGTACGGCAATTCAGGGACCAGCACCGACTTCCGGCGCAGCTTCCCGGCGTTCCTCGGGGCGCTCGACGGCGTGCTCGCCCAGGCGGGCCACCTGCGATCGCTCCGGGCGCCGAACCCGTAGGCTTGCTCCATGGCCTCACCCGAACTGCACAGGTTCACGTTGACCAACGGCCTGCGGGTGGTGCTCGCCCCCGACGCCAGCGCACCGGTCGTCGGCGTCAGCGTGCACTACGACGTCGGCTTCCGTTCCGAGCCGGAGGGGCGCACCGGGTTCGCGCACCTCTTCGAACACCTGATGTTCCAGGGCAGCGAGAGCCTGGAGAAGCTGGCCCACTTCCGGCACGTGCAGTCGTCGGGCGGCACGTTCAACGGGTCCACGCACCCGGACTACACCGACTACTACCAGGTGCTGCCGAGCGCGGCCCTGGAGCGGGCGCTGTTCCTCGAGGCCGACCGCATGCGGGCGCCGAAGCTCACCGAGGAGAACCTCCGCAACCAGATCGACGTGGTGAAGGAGGAGATCCGGCTCAACGTGCTGAACCGCCCGTACGGCGGGTTCCCCTGGATCCTCCTGCCGCCGGTGCTGTTCAAGACGTTCGCCAACGCGCACAACGGCTACGGCGACTTCGTCGACCTGGAGAGCGCCACGGTCGACGACTGCGCGGAGTTCTTCGACACGTACTACTCGCCGTCCAACGCGGTGCTGACCGTCGCGGGCGACCTCGACGTCGAGACCACCAAGTCGTTGGTGGAGAAGCACTTCGCCGACGTGCCCTCCCGGCCGAGGCCCGAGCGCCCCTCGTTCGCCGAGCCCGCCCCGCAGGGCGAGGTCCGTCATGAGCACGCCGACGCGCTGGCCCCGCTGCCCGCGATCGCGATCGGCTACCGCGTGCCGGACCCGGTCACCGACGTCGACGGCTACCTCGCGTACCTGGTGCTCGCCGGCGTGCTGACCGACGGCGACGGCTCGCGCCTGCAGCAGCGCCTCGTGCACCGCGAGGGCATCGTGATCGACCTGAACGCCGGTTGCGGCCTCTTCGGCCCGCTCGAGGCCCGCGACCCCGACACGTTCAGCATCACCGCGATCCACACCGCCGAAGTCGCGCCCGAGCAGGTCGTCGCGGCCATCGACGAGGAACTGCAGAAGCTCGCGCAGGAACCGCCGTCGGCCGAGGAGCTCGCGAAGGTCACGGCCCGCTGGGCGTCGACCATGCACAAGGAGCACGACCGGCTCACGAACCGCACGCTGGGCCTCGGCTCGGCGGAGCTGCTGTTCGGCCGCGCCGAGCTCATCTACGAACTCCCCGAGCGCATCGCGGCCGTGACCGTGGACGAGGTGTCCGCCGCGGCCAAGGCGCTGCGTCCCGACGCCCGCGCCCTTCTTCTCGTCAAGCCCACCGGAGGAGCCCAGTGACCGCCTCGATTTCCTCTCCTGGGAACAAGACCCACCGCACCGCCGAGGAGATCGGACGCACGTCGACCGGCTCGCGCCCGTTGCCGGAGCTGGGCTCGCAGAAGGCGGCCGCCGAGCTGTCCTCTGTGGACACCGTGCTGCCCAACGGGCTGCGCGTCATCGCGGTCCGCCGCTCCACCGTGCCGATGGTCGAGGTGCGGTTGCGCGTCCCGTTCGCGGACCCGGCCTCCCCCGGCACCGGTTCGCGGCACGCCGCGACTGCGGAGATCCTCGCGAACACCGTGCTGACCGGCACCGCCACGCGGTCGCGCGTGCAGATCGACACCGAGCTGGCGCTGGTCGGCGGCGAGCTCGACTCCGTGGTCGACCCGGAGCGCCTGAGCTTCACCGGCAACGCGCTGGCCAGCGGCCTGGGCACCGTGCTGGAGGTGCTGGCCGACGTCCTGACGAACGCCTCCTACCCGGCCGACGAGGTCGAGCGCGAGCGCGGCCGTCTCGTCGAGCGCATCACGATCGCCCGCTCGCAGCCGAGCGTCATCGCCCGCGAGGCGTTGCAGAAGGTGCTGTACGGCGACCACCCGTACGCCAAGGAGATGCCGGAGGCCGACGAGGTCGCCGCCGTCTCCCGCGAGGACGTCGTGGCGCTGCACGCCAAGGCCCTGCTGCCGCGCGGCTCGGTCTTCGTGGTCGTCGGCGACGTCGAGCCGTCCGAGGCCGTCGCCCGGATCGGTGAGGCGCTGGGCGCGTGGCAGGGCGAGGGCGAGGCCGTCCAGCTGCCGCCGCTGCCCGCCGTCAAGGGTGGCGACGTGCTGCTCGTGCACCGCGCCGGTGCCGTGCAGTCGCAGATCCGCCTTGCCGCGCAGGCGATCCCGCGCACCGACGAGCGCTACCCGGCGCTGCAGCTCGCGAACCTCGTCTACGGCGGCTTCTTCTCGTCGCGTCTCGTCGAGAACATCCGCGAGGACAAGGGCTACACCTACAGCGCCCGGTCGCACCCCGAGTTCACGATCCACGGCGCCACGCTGCTCATCGACGCGGACACGGCGTCCGACGTGACGGCGGCCGCGCTGCTGGAGACCCGCTACGAGCTGGCGCGCCTGGGCATGGTCCCGCCGTCGCAGTCCGAAGTGGACGTCGCCCGCAGCTACGCCATCGGCACCCTGCTCACCTCCACGTCCTCGCAGTCGGGCCTGGCGTCGTTCGTCGTGAACATCGTCGCCCTCGGCCTGGGGATCGACTGGCTGGTGGCGCACCCGGAGCGGTTGCAGGCCGTGACGCCGGAGCAGGTCGCGGCGGCCGCGCTGGAGTTCTTCGCGCCGGGCAACTTCACCGGCGTGCTCGTCGGTGACGCCGAGCAGCTCAAGCCGAAGCTCGCCGCGTTGGGCGGTGTGGCGTTCCAATGACGTTCGAACTGGTCGGACTGCCCGCGCTGTCGCGGTCCGCGACCGACCGGTCCGAGCCGTTGCGCGGCGACGAGGAGAAGCTCGCCGCGCTCTGGCCCAAGGCCCGGATGCTGGTCGTCGACACGCGCGGCCGCACGCTGGTCGCCGATCGCGGCACGCGGGTGGTCGACCGCCCGGCCGTCGAGTTCGGCGACCAGCCGCCCGTGAACGCCGTCCTGCTCGGCGAGCAGGACGGCGTGGCGTACTTCGCCGTGCAGATGCCCGCCGAGGAGGGCGAGCAGATGCCGATCGGCCGCGCCTGGGCGCCGCCGGAGCCCACCGACGAGCCGCAGTGGCTCGACCTGCGGCAGGCCGGCGCGACCCTGGACGACATGTGGGCCGGGCTGTTCACGACGGCCGCCGCGTTGTTCCACTGGCACCGGCTCGGCAAGTACTGCGCCAAGTGCGGCGCGCGGACCGTGCTGGAGAAGTCCGGCTGGGCCTCGACGTGTTCGGGGTGCGGGCGCGAGGAGTACCCGCGCACCGACGCCGCGGTGATCTGCCTGGTGCACGACGGCGCCGACCAGGTGCTGGTGGCGCGCGGACCCGAGTGGCCGGAGGGCCGGTTCTCCGTGCTCGCCGGGTTCGTCGAGGCCGGCGAGTCGCTGGAGGCCTGCGTGTCGCGGGAGATCCTCGAGGAGGTCGGCGTCGAGGTCCGCGACATCCGCTACCTCGGGTCGCAGCCCTGGCCGTTCCCCCGATCGCTGATGATCGGGTTCGAGGCGGTGGCGGACCCGTCCGAGCCGTTGCGGCTCGCCGAGGGCGAGATCGCCGAGGCCAAGTGGGTCTCGCGGGCGGACGTGCGCAAGGCGATCGAGGAGCCGGGCAGCGTCCCGGGCCTCGGGCTCGCCGGCGGTGCGTCCATCGCGTTCCGGATGCTGCAGAGCTGGTCGGGAGCCGACTACCCGGGGTGATCCTGACCGATTCGACGGCATGGCGCTGGTGCGCCGATGATGGTCGGGCGGCTCGACCTGCCCGACCCGCCGCCTCAGGAGTAGGGCTGCCAGCCGGGGATCGGGGCGTGGTCCGGACGGGTCTCGCCCCAGTCCCGGCTGCCCGGCGGCAGCACGGTGTGCTCGGCCAGCCGCATCCGGTTCCGCACCCGCCACCAGTCGGCCAGCAGCCACGGGGTCAGCGGCACGGTGATCAGGATCCCGCCCCACAGGGCCGGGCCGACACTGACGAACATCCAGGCGAAGGTGCCCGTGAAGGAGGCGGCGAACAACCGCCACCCGATGCCGGCGGTCGTGAAGTTGCCCCGGTCGGTTCCGGTCGTCCGCCGCACGGCCCACCGGTGCAGCTCGCGCCACTCCTCGATCGACATCCGGGTGGGCCGCGCCGGCGTTCCCCGGCGCGACCGGACCAGTTCGGCCAGCTCACCGGGCTGCACCACCGGCAGGACCCACTGCTGCGGCCGTGCCACCAGGCGCAGCATCGGACTCTTGCCGACGGGCACGCTGATCCCACCGGGAACCGGCCACGCCTGAAGGTCGGGCGAGGTGCCGGGCTGCACCAGCGTGAGGTCTCCGAGCCACATCGCGCGCGGATAGACGCCACCCTCATGCGACCTGTGCAGCTTGTGCACCAAGCGATCCCGCTGCACAACGACCCGCCGTCGCGCAATGGCACCCGCACCTCGACGTTGCGGCCGAGGTTGGCGCCCAGCCGGAACATCCGGCCACCGAGGTAGCCCAGGGCCGGACACAGCACCAGCAGGACCGGTGTCCAGACGTAGCCGCCCTTGGCGATCAACCAGAGCGCGCTCACCGGCACCGCGAGGAACGCCACCCGCCCCGAGACGCGCGGCACGTTCCGGTTCAGCACCCACACCACTCCCGCGATGCCCGGTCCCGCGAGCACGAGCTGCGACATGCCGGGTGTGGTGAGCAGCGCAACCACCGGCAGCACAACGGTTCAGGCCAGCGCGAGCGCCGCACCGACCAGCCAGCGCACCGCGAGAGGTGGCCCGGTGAGAGACACGGCCGGCCCCCGCACCTGAGTGGTCCGATCGCCCGTGGGCGGGGGAGCCCCTCCTGTCTCCGTGCTCTCCACGACCAGGGCTTCGGAGTGGACCTCCGGCAGGCCCGAGACCCTCGATCGCACCAGGGAGACGAACTCCTGCGGGTCCTCGACCGGCAGTACCTGCTCGCCCGAGGTGGTCCGCAGCACCACGACGTCACCAGCCGGCACGGGCAGCCCGCGACCGTCGGTCAGCGTGATCCACGGCGCCTCACCGGCCACCGCCGGCCGCGTGCTGATGCCGAGGAGGTCGGTGAAGCCGTAGGACGGCTTGGTCGGTCCGCCGGAGGCCATCCGCCCGCCGCCGGACATCGCCGTGATCTCCAGGCCGTCGCCGGTGACCTCGACCGCGTCGTTGTACCAGCTGGGTCGCGGGTCGACGCGGAACTCGAACAGCACCTTGCCCGGCGCGCGCTTCGACGCCAGGTGCGCCAGGTACGTCACGATGAGCGGGAGGCCGACGATGATCGCCATGTTGAGCGCGGGTGACTCACCGCCCAGGAGGACCACGACGGTGATCGCGGCGGCGGCGGACACGCCCAGCGCGACGAGCGGCCAGTGGTGCGGTTTCATGCGCCCATCTTGGCGAGGTCGTCCGCCCGAAGCAGGCGAACACGCTCATCCACCGATCCACGAGACGTAGCCGTCGGGGCGGACGGTGGCTTCCAGGCCGTCCAGCACGGTGGTGGTGCCCTTGCCGTCGGACAGGTCCAGGCCGGGGACGAAGGTGCCCGCCAGCGGGTGGGGACAGCCCGTGTCGTAGCGGATGTCGGTGCCCTGCACCATCGCGGAGATCCGGGTTTTGACCTCTGGCAGGTCGAGCAGGTCGCTGAAGAGCGCGTGGAGCTCCCGCGACCGCGGGTCAGGTCGGGTCAGGGCGACCTGGGCCAGGGTGTTGCGCAGGACGCGGGCGGCGACCGGGTGGCGTTCGGTGGTGTAGGTGTCGATGAGGGCGGAGTCGCCGGTGGCCAGCTTCCAGCCCAGGTCGAGCGCGTCCTGGAGGCCCAGGTTGAGGCCCTGGCCGCCGAACGGGGAGTGGACGTGGGCGGCGTCGCCCGCCAGCAGGACGGTGCCCCGCCGGTAGGTGGTGGCCTGGCGGGTGTTGTCGGTCCAGGTGGTGGCCGTGTGGACGTGCGTGATCCGGACGTCACGGCCGCTCACCCTGCGCAGGGCGGCTTCGAGGGACTCGCGGGTCACGTCGCGGGTCGCCGGCGGGCCGTCGTACTCGATGAGCATGATCCGGCCCTTGAGCGGGCCGAACGCGTGGACTCCGGCCGGTGTGCGGTGCCAGCCGTTCGGGAGGTCGCCGTCCAGGTCGACGATCGCCTGGTAGCCGGTCAGGGTGGGGCCGGTGCCGGGGAAGTCGAACCCGGCGAGCGTGCGGACGGTGCTGCGGCCGCCGTCGCAGCCGACCACGTACTCCGAGCCCAGATTCAGGCCGGTCACCTCGACGCCGCGGCGGATCTCCACGCCGAGGTCGCGGGCGCGGGCTTCGAGGATGCGTTCCAATGCCTGCTGGGACAGCATCACGAGCGGCAGACCGTCCAGTTTGAACAGTCCGGCGAAGTGGCCGGTGGAGCCGCGGCTGTTCCACGCGAGGCGGGCGGTCTCCTCCTCGCTCGCGGCGTCGATCGCGGGACCCAGGCCGCGCATGGCGAGCATCTCGCGGGTGCGGCCGCTGATCATCTGGGCCTTGATGGTGCCGGACTGCGTGGTCAGGCGTTCCAGGACGGTGGTGCGGACGCCCTGCAGGGCCAGTTCGCCCGCGAGCAGCAGGCCGACCGGGCCCGCGCCGACGACGGTGACGTCCGATGATGTTTTCATGCTCAACATTTGAGTATGAAAACATCGCGTCGTCAAACTCGTTTTAGGATGGGGTGGTGACAGAGCCGATCTACTCGTGGCTGTACGTGCAGCAGGGCGTGGACGCCGTGAAGGCCGCGATCGGGCGGCGCATGGAGGCCGAGGCCGGGTGCTCGCTGCTGGAGCACGTGGCGCTCTACCAGCTGCACCACAACGGCGGGCGGCTGCAGATGTCCGAGCTCGTCGAGCTGCTCGACGTCAGCCCGTCCGGCGTCACGCGCCTGGTCGAGCGGCTGGTCCAGCGCGGCTGGGTGGTCAGGGAACAGCCTGCGGACAACCGCCGGCTCGTCATCGCCGTGCTCACGCCCGAGGGCGAAGAGGTGTGCGTGGGGACGACGGCGCGGGTGTACCGGGCGTCGCTGGCCGAGGAGTTCACCGAGCTGCTGAGCGAGCGCGACCTCGCCGACCTGCGGCGGATCGGGCGCAAGCTGATGGAGGGGCACGACCGCTGGGACGTGAAGCGGTTCGCGCCGTCAGAGCAGTGACGGCAGGACGTGCTCCTCGGTGACCATCAGACCGGTGGTGGCCATGGTGTCCGCCAGGCCGGGGTCCCAGCTCGCGTTCTCCGGGCGGGAGTTCAACGTCGGCAGCTCGACACCGCGCGCGATCAGCGTGGCGACGGCCTCCCGGTAGTCGGCCGCGGACATCCGCCACGGGGTGCCGCCGGTCCAGGCGAGGACCTCGTTGGTGACGCGGATGCCGTCGGGCGTGAAGTCGTTGTGGCACCGCACGGTCTTGCCGTCGAGGTGGTGCTTCGCCTGCGGCGTCAGGCCGTTCGGCAGCACCACCAACGGGCCGGGCACCCCAGATTCCAGCAAGCGCGCGCTACGGACGACGGTGACCTCCTGCGCTGCCAACGAGTCGTTCAGCGACAGGTATCCCTGCGAGGTCAGCACCGGGTTGCTGTAGGCGTCGGGAAGAACGCCCGACCGCTCCCAGTCGGTGCCGGCGAGCCGCAGGGCCCTGCCCACGACGCGCGTGAGCGGGCGGCCGTCGTCGAGGTCGTTGCCCGCCAGGGCGAACCGGGTCGTCCAGCGGCGCGGCTCCCGGCTCAGCTTCGCGAGGATCGACGCCGCCTGGTTCGCGATCATCGGCAGCACTGGCTGCGGGATCTTGCCGTACCGGCGGACGTGCTCGACCCACTCGGCGGCCCAAGGCTCGGTGAGGAGGCCGTGCTCCCGCAGCGCGTACTTGAGCACGGCGTCCGCGGTCGAGGCCTCCTCTGTGGTGGACATGCCGATCGGCTTGCCGTGAACGGATTCCAGGACCTCGGGCAACGTGCTGCCGTGCGCGCGAACGTGGTCGTCCAGGCGCGCCAACGAGATCTGGCGGCGGGCCGGGTGGGTGATCGGCTTGCGCAGCAGCTCGCCCAGCGCGGCGGCGGTGCGCTCGTCCTCGACGCGGAAGCTGAACGCGGACCGGCCGCCGCCCTCCATCGTCTCGCGGGCGAGGCGCCAGAACTCGGCCAGCTCGGGGGAGTCCATGTTCACGGGTCCACCCGGTCCAGCGCCCTGCCGTCCCACGTCGTCTGCGTGCACGCGACGCCACGGCCGTTCTTCGGCCGCAGCACGTCGAAGATGTGCATGCGCGGGATCTTGTCGGACACGCCCCAGCCGCTCGGCCAGGTGATCACCCAGTCCATGTCCAGGTCGACGAGCAGGCCCAGCATGCGCGCGATCGTCGGGTCGTCCAGGCGTTCGAAGGCCTCGTCGAGCAGGACCAGGCGCAACGGGTCGAACTCGTCGCTCACGGCGTCGTAGAAGCTCGCGGCGGCCGCGAACAGCGTCACGTACGAGATCAGGCGGGTCTCGCCGGACGAGAGCTGCCGGAGCCGCCGTTCCCGCGGGTTGCCGTCGGGGCCCGTGTCGGCGACGGTCACCGTGAACTGGTGCCAGGTGCGGTAGTCGAGCGCCCGCGACAGGATCTCGGCGTACCCGCCGGAGTGCGCGTCGCGCTCGTTCTCGATGCGCTCGGTGAAGACCCGGCGCAGCGTGGCGTCCTGCTCGGGCGTGCGTTCGCCGAACGGCAGCCGTACCAGCGCAAGCGCTTGCCGCGTCTGGTCGTCGAGGGCGCTGGACGACTTCCACGCGAGCTTCACGTGCACGCCCTGGCTGGAACGGGCCTGGGAGAGCACCTCGTTCATGCGCTTGGTGAGGGCCTCGGCGACCGAGATCTGGCCGCGCAGCCACTCGGCGAGGTCGCGGATCAGGTAGTCGGCGAAGATCCCCTGGTACTGCTCGTCGAGGAACCCGCGCTGCTCGGCGAGCTTCGTGGTGACCTGGCGGGCGGCGACCGCGACGGGCTTCGCGCCCTCCTCGCCGGTCACCGTCACGGTCAGCAGGCCCGCGTGCTGCTCGGCGGCGATGTCGTGGCTGCCGGCCAGCGAGGTCTGCAACGCCTGGAGCTTCGCGATCACGGTGGCCTCGGTGCCGCCACGCCGGTCCGGGGTCTCCGCGATGGCCTGCCGCACCAGGGCTTCCTCCGGTGGCTCGGGGAAGGCCGCGGCCAGCAGTCCGGGCGCGCGCACGGTCGCCTGGAAGTTCGCGGACGCGCGCGCCAGCGCCTCCTCGGACTCGGCGACCTGCGTGGAGTTGCTTTCCAGCAACGCTTCCAGCTTCGCCGCCTGCTCGCGCGCGGTCGTGATGCCCTCCCGCACGCCCTTCAGGTCCTCGCGCATCCTCCTGCGCGACTTCTCCAGGGACGCGAGCTGCTCGCTGATCTCCTTGGCCTCACCGCCGACGGCGTCGGTCAGCTCGGCGAGCGTCCCGGCTTGGGCCGCGTGGTCGACGCACCGGCTGTCGGCGTCGGCCTCGGCGGTCTCCCGGTCCGCGACGGCCTCGTGGTAGCGGTGCGAGGCGTCGGTGAGGTCGGAGATCGTGCCCTGGCACCGCCTCCGCACGGCGTCACCGAGCAGGTCGGCGGTCCGCTGGGCCTCCGAGGCCGCCGACCGGGCCTGGCGCAGGCCTTCCGTGTCGGACGGCAGACCGGCGTCACCCGCCTGCCGGGTCAGCTCGCTCCGGGCTGCTTCCAGGCGCGAGTTGGCGTTCTCCAACGCTTCGCGCAGCTCGAACGTGCGCTGCTGCGCTCGCGCCGCGGACTCCTCGGCGGCCTGGACGCGGCTGTGCTTCGCGATCAGCTCGCCGTCGCCGGGGAACGCGGTGACGTGCGCCTCCCACGTGGCGACGTGCTCGTGGGCGCGGGCCAGCTCGTCCTCGGCGGTGCCGAGCTGGTGCCGGAGGCCGGCGAGCTCCTCCTCCAGGGCGGCGATCCGGCGGCCGCGGGCGGCTTCCCTGGCGCCGGCGCCGATGAACTCGGCCTCGGGTTTGGTCCAGCGGCCGGTCAGCACGCCGGTGCGCCAGTCGCCGGTGGTGGTCATGTCGTCCAGCGACACGGCTTTCAGCAGGTCGGAGACGAAGGTCTCGGGCACCGGCGAGCCCTCGACGGCCGGCACCAGGAACTCGGCGAGCGAGCGCTCGTCGACCGCGGGCCTCGGCACGGCCAGGACGTCGTTCAGCTCGGCGTGGGCCGGGGTCACCCACGCGTCCAGCAGGCCGCTCGCCTGCAGCGCGGCCTCCAGCCCCGCGCGCTCGTCGTCGGTCAGCGACGGCGCGAAGTCCACCAGCCGGTAGAAGGGCGCGCCGACGGCCGGGTCCCGTTCCGCCGACGTGTACTGGCCGGGCACCGGCACGCGTTCGTCACCCGAGCGCAGCCCGATGAGCTCCTCGTCCAGCGCGTCGAGGCGGGCGCGCAACTCGGCGCGCTGCCGCGTGAACGCGTGCGCGGCGTCACGAGCCGCCTGCACCAGCGGGCCGACCCACTCGCGGGCCTGGGCGCTCAACGCCTTCGCGGCCGCCGGGTCCGCGGTTCGCGGCAGTGCCAGTGCGGCCGACGGGCGTTCGTCGAGCAGCGGGCCGCTGGACGTCCACACCTCGACCTGCTCCAGCCAGGCCTGCACGACCTCGGCCAGCTCCTGCACCTCCTGGTTGCGCAGCGAGGTCGACTCGGTCGCGCCGAGCTGGGCGTCGCGGGCCTTCTGCCGCAACGACTCCACCTCGCGGTGCCGCGCGTCCAGCGCCAGCGCCTGCTCGTGCAGCGACAGGGCGAGCGCACCCCGTTGGCGGGCAAGGGAAGCGATGCCCGAGGTCTGGTCGACGACGGACGTCAGCGCGGCCACCACGTCCTCGGTCGCGGCGGCGGGCGGCAGCCGGCGTTCGATCGGCAGCGGACCGGCCTCGGGGTCCGGCTTGGCGCGCACCGAGGCCGTGGTGACCGTGGCCTCGGCGGCAGGGACCTGCGGCACGTCCGGCGCGAGGCCGGCGTCCATGCCCGCCAGGCGCAGGTTCTCGCGCAACGGGTCGCTCAGCGCGTCGGCGGCCTGGAGGTCTTCCGCGAGGCGCCGCAACAACCGCAGCACGGTGTCGACGGCCGCGTCCTCCTGGGCGCGCTGGCGGTGGGCCGTTTCGAGAGCGGCGACGGCGGAAGACCGCATCTGCGCCACCAGGTTCTCGCGCGTCTTGAGGTCCTGGAGGTCGCGGAACGCGGGCAGTTCCTTCAACGCCGCGATGGTCTCCTCGGCCTGCTGCTCGCCGGTCTCCATGTCGGTCAGCGCCTGCTCGGACGCCGCGCGCTCCACGCGCGTGAGGTCCAGCTCCCGCGTGAGCTTCGACTGCTCGCGCCGCAGCTTCGCCACCGACCTCTCGGCGGACTCCAGCCGTTCGGACGCGCCGCGCAGCCCACCGAACGCGTAGTCGCTGTAGGTCTTGAGGAACGTCCTCAGCGCACTGTCCGCGGAGGACAGTCGCACGATGTTCTCGCGGATCGACTCCAGGTCGTCGAACGACGTCGCGAGCTGCTCGACCATCACCTGGTCCAGCGGCGGCAGGGCGTCGGACAGGATCTGCTCGAGCTGCCCCTCCAGCACCTTCAGGCCGACGTCCGGGTTGCGCAGCGTCCGCTGGAGGTGCAGCAGGTCGCCGTACCGGGCCGCGGGCACGCCGTAGAGGGCGTCGGCGATCTTCGCGCGGAACGCCGGCTCCTCGAACATGCAGTCCGCGCCGATGAGGTCGCGCAGCTGGGCGGGGCCGTGCGGAACGCGTTCCGGCCCCGCGAGCCGCAGTTCCGCGCCGACGCGCATCGGCGTGACGAACCGCCACGAGTCCGTGATCGCCTGCGAGGTCTTCGACGCCTTCACGCCGATGCCGCACGTCAGGTACTCGTTGCCCGAGTGGTCGGCCGCCTCGCGGATCAGCTCGACCCACGCGTAACCGATGCGGTTCGGGCCGCCGTCGTAGTCGTCCAGCATGAGACGCCGGATGCTGACCGTGTCGAAGCCCTTCGAGCCGAGCTGGCGCAGGTCGCCGTCCAGGCACAGCGGCAGCAGCAGCTCCAGCGTGCGGGACTTGCCGGAGCCGTTGGTGCCCTGGAAGATCGCGCGGCCACCGGAGAAGTCGAACGTCTGCTCGGTGTACTGCCAGATGTTGACCACGCCGCCGCGGTGCAGCCGCCACCTGCTCATGACACGTTCTCCTCGTCGAACAGGGACCAGCTCGGTACTTCGGGCACCACAACGGGTTCTGGTTGGTGTTCTCGTTCGGGATCGCCGTCGGGGGACGGCAGCCAGCGGTGCGCGGCCGCGCTGATCGACCACGCGCCGTCTTCCGTGCGTGCGGCCAACCCCATGCGGCGCAACAGTTCCGTCACCTCGGCGACCAGCCGGTCGAGGTCGTCGGTGAACTGCTTCGACCACGCGGCGGGGTAGTCCTCGACCAGACCGGCGCAGACCTCGCGGAGGCGTTCGGCCGTGACCACGTACCGGGCGGGCGGGTTCTCGTCGTCGCCGTCGGCCAGGTCGGGCAGCGCCAGCAACGCGATGCGCGCGACCGTGGAGACCCCCGGGAACGACAGGTCCGTCAGGAAGTCCTCGGGGTCGGCCGCGAGCACGCCCTCGACGCGGCACTCGGTGTAGAGGCCGAAGGCCTGCTCCAGCAAGGCGGTCTCCTTGCGCTGGTTGCGCCGCAGCCACTCCGCCTGGTCGTCCGGCAGGTCCGCGTAGAGCACCAGCGGCGTCTCGACGAGCTTGCGCCGCACGGCGTGCTCGACACCGCGCGGACCAGGACGCGCCGCCAGTTCGACGAGGTGGGCGGGGCTCTGGGCCTCGCCGACGGGACCCGTCACGAGCTGGCCCAGCAGGTCGGTGTCGATCGTGATCAGCGCTTCCTGCGGCAGCAGGTCCTGCGCGACCGAGCCCTCGGTCTCGTGCAGCACGCCCAGGGAGACGAGGTGGCGCAGGGCTGCGGTGAGCGCACGTCGTTCGGTGACGTCGTCGGGTGCGCCGATGCCCGCTTCCACCGCGGCGGAACGGATGTCGGCGACGAGACGGGACAGCAGGGTCTGGCGGCCGATTCCCGTGAGCACCGCGAGCGTGAGGGCCAGGTAGGCGTAGCCGCGCGGCGACATGCTGAGCACGCCACGCGTGTCGTCGTGGCCCGGCCCGGACTTGTAGAGCCGCGCGAACCGGCGTTCGACGACGAGCCGGTAGCCGAGCAGGCCCGCGAAGAGGTCCTGCAACGTCGCGCGGTGCCGGTAGACGAGGCTGAGCAGCTCGCCGTCCGGGCCGTCGGCGCGCAGCATCGGCCTGCGCAGCAACGTTCGCGCGCACCGCACCACGTTGGCGGCGTCGATCTCGGAGAGGTTGTCCAGGTGGTTCATCGCTTCAGGGCCACCGTCGCGTCGTGCAGGGTGAGCGTTCCGGCGGCGGACCTGATCCGGGTCGTGGTGCCGTGGGCGATCTCCAGCTTCAGACCGCGCACGGGGTCGCTGGCCGATCCGCTGTCCCGCGGGGAGTCGCGCTGGGCCATCGCGAGCGTCAGCAGCTCGCAGAAGACCTCCAGCGCGCCGTGCGTCAGCGTGGTGTTCTCCAGGTCCCCGGCGGCCTTCGTCAGTTCCGCGACGTGCCGCGCGCGGATCTCGTCGGCCTCGCGGGCCTCCGCGAGCAGCGACTGCTCGGTCATCGGGTCGTCGAGGATCCGGGACGGCCTGCCGCGCGCCCCCCGGTCGCCTCTCGTCCGCACTGAGACCGTGACGTCGCAGACCGGGCCGTCGCGCCACGGCGTGCGCTCGTTGTCCGAGTCGTGTTCCGGCGCGGGGGAGAGGTGGCGGGCCGAGTAGAGCCCGAACGCCGACGCGTAGATCTCGTGCGCTTCTTCTCTCGTCGAGTTGTCGAACCAGGCCGCGAGCTTCAGCAGCTCGGCACGGCGTCCGGGGAGCAGGCCACCGCCGGAGGTCGCCCTCTTGACGCTCGCCAGCAGGCTGCCGATCGCGCGGGCCGTGGCCTCCCGCAACGCCGTGACCTGGCTCGGGCGACCAGGCCGGTCGACGAACCAGTCCGTGAGCTCCTGCCAGTCCTCCGGCGTGCGGCCGCGGGCGCGTTCGACGTGGAGGCCGAGGTCGGTGGCGAGGAGCCGCAGCAGTTCGGCGCGCGCCTTCGCGAGCCCGGCCAGGGCCTCCGCGATCGGCGGCGTGTACTTCAGGACGTCCTCGACGACGCGCTGGATGTACTCGACCAGCAGGTTGCGGAAGCCGGCGATCTCGTCGGGCGCGAGGTGGTTCCGCGTGACGACCTGGCCCAGGTAGGCGTAGAAGTCGCGGACCGTCGCGGCGAGCTCGGCGTGCTGCAGGAACAGGGTCGTGACGCGCTCGGCCAGCAGCTCCCTGGTCTTGTCGCCCTCGTTGAGCAGCGCGACGCTGAGCGACCCGCCCAGCTCGTTGAGACCGCGTTCGATGGCGGGGAGCAGCTCGCGGGACACCTCGCGGGCGCCTTCCGGGACGCGCAGCAGCTCGTCGACGTCGCGCTGGACGCGGACCGCGAGCTTCGAGACCTGGTAGCGGACGCTGCCGTGCTGGAACTCGGCGATGCTGGCGGCGACGACCTCACGGCGGCCCTGGACGAGGTTGCCCCACTCGACCAGCTGCTTGAGGCGGTTGATGACGTTCTCGATGCGGGACTCGCCCTGCTCGACGCGGCCCTCGCGCTCCTGCCCGGCCAGTGCTCCGGCGACCTCGCCCGCGCTGAGGTCAGCGAGCAGCGTGGAGGTGAACAGCCGCATGATCGCCAGGTACGTGCGCTGGTGATCGCGCGCGTCCAGATAGGCGTACAACTTCAGCCGCTTGTGCTCCACGACCGGCCACCCTAATGCGCGCGCCGGCGCGGTGCGGCGCTACCGTGCCTTCGACGAGCCGGGGAGGATGCCGTGGGCGCGGGGCGCGCGTTGGGGTTGTTGCTGGGCGTGGCGGCGGACGCGGTGTTCGGTGACCCGCGCCGATTTCACCCGGTAGCGGCATTCGGCAGGTCCGCCGCGGCCCTGGAGAAGCGCCTGTACGCCGATTCGCAGGCCGCCGGGGTCGCGTACACCGCCGTGCTGGTGGGCGGGACCGTGGCCGCGGGCGTTGCCGTGGAACGGCTTTCGCGCCGGCACTGGCTCGCGCAGACGCTGGCCACCGCCGTGGCGACCTGGACGGTGCTGGGCGGCAACTCGTTGGCGACCGAAGGCACGTCGATGGGCCGCGAACTGGCGGACGGCGACGTCGACGCCGCTCGCTCCCGCCTGCCTTCGCTGTGCGGCCGTGACGCGTCCCGGCTGGACACGCTCGGACTGGCGCGCGCGACCGTGGAGTCCGTGGCGGAGAACACGTCGGACGCCGTCGTGGCGCCGTTGCTCTGGGGTGCGGTCGCCGGTGTGCCGGGACTTCTCGGCTACCGCGCGGCGAACACGCTGGACGCGATGGTCGGCCACAAGTCGCCGCGCTACCTGCGGTTCGGCTGGGCCTCCGCCCGGCTGGACGACGTGCTGAACCTCGTGCCGTCACGTCTGGCGGCCCTGCTGACCATCGGCGGCGCCCCGGTCGTGGGCGGCTCGGCCTCGCAGGCGCTGGAGACGTGGCGCCGGGACGCCTCAGCGCACCCGTCGCCCAACGCGGGCCAGGTCGAGGCGGCGTTCGCCGGAGCCCTGGAGATCCGCCTGGGAGGCCGCACCGTCTACTCGCACGGCGTCGAGGAACGCCCGGTGATGGGCCACGGCCGCAACCCGGACTCAGGTCACGTGACGCGTGCCGTGGAGCTGTCCCGCGTCGTCGGCTTCGGAGCGGGCTTCGTCAGCGCCGTCGTCGCCCTCTTCCGCGAGTAGCTCGGCGATCGACTTCTTCTTGCGCTTGCTGCCCTCGTGGAGCACGCCACCCGGCCGTGCCTCGCGGATCGTGAAGTACAGCCAGCCACCGACCGCCATGACGCCGAACGCGATCCACTGCAGCGCGTAGGAGAAGAACGGCCCGGACTCGATCCGGGGCAGCGGCAGCGTGGCCAGCGCCCCCGGCTGGTCCTCGACCAGCTGGTAGTAGCCGGGCTCGATGCCCGCCCCGACCGCGTCGTTGTTGATCGAGTAGACCTGCTTGCGCCCGTCCTGCTCGAACGCGGGCGTGGCGTTGGACTCGTTCGGCCTGGCCAGCCCGATGAGCGTGACCTCCTGCGCGGGCGGCGCGGCGAAGTCCGGCGGCTTGATGCCGTTGACCGGCCGCACGTACCCGCGGTCGACGAGGACCTTGTGGCCCGTGGTGGTCTCGAACGGCGTGATGACCTCGAACGCGGCCTCGCCCTGGACGGTCCGCAGCCTGGCCAGCACCTCCAGCTCGGGCAGGTACCGGCCCTTCAGCTCGACCTTCTGCCACTCGTCGTGCCGGGCGCCGAACGGCACAGGGTCGCTCTGCAGCGACTTGGTGATGGCGGAGTTCTGCGCCTGGCGCTCGTCGTTGCGGCCGAACTGCCACGGGGACAACAGGTAGATGCAGGTACCCGCGAACACCCAGACGGCCAGGGTCAGCGCCAGCCAGCCCGGCTTGAGGAGGAACTTGAACCGCACGTCCTCACGGTAGTTGCGTGAGCTGGACCTCGTGGAACTGGGTCGCGAACCCCTCGCCGTCCGGGCTCGCGACCATGATCCCCGCCTTCACCGTCGCCTCCGGCGGGAAGTAGGCCTTGCGCAGCAGGGTGGTGGGCTCGTCACCGTCGACCCCGTACCTCACCCACACCGCGTCGCCCTGGCGGTCGGCGCTGATGGTGAAGCGGTCGAAGTCACCGGTCAGGGCGAGGTTCCAGTCCGAGAACCCGCGCGTCACGACCGTGCTGGCCTGGCGTTTCCCGTCGAACACCTCGACCCCGGCCTTGATCCAGTTCGCGCCGTCGGTGAACAGCCCGATGCCGGCCTGGTCGTACTGCGCCGAGTACTCGCCGCTGAACGTGGCGGTGAGGGTGAAGTCGCCGGTGAGGCTCACGCCGTAGAGGTGGCCGTTGTCGCGGACCAGGCCGTTGCCGGTGAGGCGCCAGAAGTCGCTGCCGGCGTCGGCGTGCACGGTCAGCGGGTCGGCCGACCACTGCCTCGGTTCGTTGAGCCACGTCCACCCGGTGAGGTCCATGACCTCATCCTCGCAGCGCCTCGCCGGCCGCGGCCAGCGCCTCGGACCGGTAACCGCCGCCGAACAGCACGGCGTGCACGAGCAGCGGGAACAGCTGGTGCAGCTTCACCCGTCGCCGCCAGCCGTCGGCGAGCGGTGCGACCTCCCGGTAGGCGCCGAGGACGTGGTCGAGGAACGGGCACCCGAAGAGCTGGAGCATCGCGAGGTCGGTCTCGCGGTGCCCGCCGTGCGCGGCCGGGTCGATCAGCCACACCTGCCCGTCCGCGCCCCACAGCACGTTGCCGCTCCACAGGTCGCCGTGCAGGCGCGCGGGTGGTTCGGGCGGGCCGGCGAGGTCGGTGATCCGGCGGCAGACCTCGTCGACGTCGATGCCCGCCTGGCGCGCGTAGGGCTGGATGCGTTGTGACGCGAACCACTCCGGCCACTCCGGCGCGGGCTCGTTGGTCATCGGGGCCGCGCCGATGGTGGCCTCGCGCGGCCCGCCGGGCGGGGGTGCGCCGAACGCGTCGGCGCCCGTGAGGTGGAGTGCGGCCAGGCGGCGTCCGAAGGTCACGGCCGCCTGAAGATCCGGAGTGCCGTGCGGGATCTCGTCGATGACCAACCGGCCGCCCTCGGCCTGGTGCACTCGGGGGATCGGCGGTCCGCCCTCGACGCTGATCCACCGCAGACCCGCCGCCTCGGCAGCGGTGGCCAGGGGTGACTGGACCTTCGTTCTCAGAGCCGCTCGCGGACCCACGAGACCAGTCCCGGCATCGCCGCCTCGATCATGGTCAGGACCTCGGTGAACCCGGCGTCGTCGCCGTAGTAGGGGTCCGGCACGTCCGTGCCGTCCGCGTCCGGGTCGAACGAGCGGAGCAGCCGGACCCGGTCCGGGTCGGCCATCCGGCGCAGCGCCCGCGCGTGACCCGAGTCGAGCGCCACCAGCAGGTCCGCCTCCAGGTGCAGGTCGGACACCTGCGCGGCCACGTGGTCGGTCGGGTAACCGTTGTCCGCCAGTGTCTTGAGCGCCCGCGGATCCGCCGGGTCGCCCACGTGCCACCCGCCGGTGCCGGCGCTGGACACCTCGACGTGGGAGGACAGTCCCTCGCGGGCCACCCACTCGCGGAAGACGAGTGCCGCCACGGGGGATCGGCAGATGTTGCCGGTGCAGACGAACGAGACGTGCATGTGGCGCAGCCTAAGCCGTCCACTCGCCGTTCCTGTCGAGACGGTCGCGGCCTGCGCCGTTCGTTCCGTGGCGGCCACCACGTACAAGTACGCTCGTGTGATCACGTTGTCCGGCAGTGGGGAACGAGGCGGCCACCGCCGCACGGTAACGCTCAACCACTGTCGCAAGATGTATGGACAAACGACATGGAGGCCGCCCATGCAGACAGGTACCGACGTGCCCCCGCAACGGGAGATCATCGGGTGCACCGACGCCCTCGGGCGCCGTCGCGCCTTCGAGGTGTACCTCAACGAGAAGGGGCGCGTCTGCTTCCGCACCCCGCCCGGTGAGTCCGCGCAGCTCGACGCGTTCCAGCTGGACGAGCTGATCAGCCACCTGACCGAGCTCCGCCGCTACATGCAGTGACGTGGTGCCCTGAGCTGGTCGCCTAGAATCCCGGGCGATGACCAGCCCAGACCTGCGCCACCACGGTGACGTCGACGCCGCACCGGGCCTTGCCGACTTCGCCGTCAACGTGCGGGTTCCGCACCCGCCCGATTGGCTGCGCGACCGGCTGGCCGCGGCGCTCGACGGGCTCGGGCGCTACCCCTCGAAGCAGGCCGAAGAGCGCGCCCGTGAGGCCGTCGCACGCCGTCACGGGCGCTCGCCCGACGAGGTCCTGCTGCTCAACGGTGCCGCCGAGGGCTTCGCGCTGCTGCCGAAGCTCTCGCCGCGCCGTGCCGCGATCGTCCACCCCGGCTTCACCGAGCCCGAGGTGGCGTTCCGCGATGCCGGGATCCCGGTCGACCACGTGCTGCTCTCGGGCGGCTTCACGCTGCCCGACGACATCGCCTCCGACGCCGACCTGACCGTCATCGGCAACCCGACGAACCCGACGTCGGTGCTGCACTCCGCCTCCCGCCTGAAGTCCCTGCCCGGCCGCGTGGTGGTCGACGAGGCCTTCATGGACGCCGTGCCGGGCGAGCCGGAGTCGCTGGCGGGCGACCCGGACGTGCTGGTGCTGCGCAGCCTCACCAAGACCTGGGGTCTCGCGGGGCTGCGGGCGGGCTACTTCCTCGGCGACCCGGAGACGTTGCGGCGGCTGGCGCACGGCCGTCCGCACTGGCCGGTCGGCAGCCTGACGCTGGAAGCGATCACCGCGTGCTGCGAGCCTTCCGCGTTGCGGGCCTCGGAGCGGTTCGCGATGGAGGCCGCCGAGCACGCCGCCTGCGCCGTGGCCGAGCTCGGAGACCTGGTCGTCGTGCCGCCGCGCGGGCCGTTCGTGCTGCTGAGAGTGCCGCGCGGCACTCGGGAGTCGTTGCGGGACAAGGGGATCGCGGTGAGGCGCTGCGACACGTTCCCCGGTCTCGACGACACGTACCTGCGCGTGGCGATCCGCCCGCCGGAGGAGTTCGCGGTGTTCACCGACGCGCTGCGGGTAGTGATGGAGGAACTGGCGTGAAGCTCGCCGACGTGATCGCGGTCCTGGAGAACGCGTACCCGCCGGAGACCGCCGAGAAGTGGGACGCGGTCGGTCTGGTGTGCGGCGACCCCGGCGAGGAGGTCACGCGCGTGCTGGTCTGCGTCGACCCGACGTCGTCCACAGTGGACGACGCGGTGGAGTCCGGCGCCCAGCTCCTGCTGGCCCACCACCCGCTGCTCCTGCGCGGCGTCAACGGCGTCCCCGCCGACGACCCCAAGGGCGCGTTGGTGCACAAGCTGATCCGCAACCGCGCCGCGTTGTACTGCGCCCACACCAACGCCGACTCGGCCCTGCCCGGCGTCTCCGACGCCCTCGCCCTCGCGCTCGGCCTCACGGTCACCGGCCCGCTCGAACCGGCGGAGCCGACGGGCGACACCGGCCTGGGCCGCATCGGCGAACTGCCCGAGGCCGAACCCCTGCGGGTCTTCGCCCAGCGCGTGGCCGACGCCCTGCCCGCCACCGTCCAGGGCGTCAGAGCCGCGGGCGACCCGGAACGCCTGGTCACACGCGTAGCGGTGTGCGGAGGAGCCGGCGACAGCCTCCTGGACGCGGTCAAGCGCGCCGGTGTGGACGCCTACGTCACAGCCGACCTCCGCCACCACCCCGCGTCCGAGCACATCGAGTCCGGCGGCCCGGCACTCGTCGACGTGGCGCACTGGGCCAGCGAGTGGCCGTGGTGCGAGCAGGCGGCGGAAATCCTGCGCGACGCCTTCGGCGGTAGGGTCGACGTACTCGTCTCCACCCGCCGGACCGACCCGTGGACCGTCGGTGCGACGAGCCCAGCAGCAGGAGGACATGCGTGAAAGCCGACCCCGCAGTGCAGCGCAGGCTGCTCGACCTGGCCGCGGTCGACGCCGAACTGGCGCGTGTCACCCATCGCCGCCGCACGCTGCCGGAGATCGCGGAGATCGCCGGCGCCGAGCAGCTGGTGCGCACCAAGCAGGACGCGCTGGTGAACGTCGAGACGACGCTCACCGACCTCGACCGCGACGTCAAGCGCCAGGAGACCGAGATCGACCAGGTCCGGGCCCGCGGCGAACGCGACCGCAAGCTGATGCAGTCCGGCTCCGTCGGATCCAAGCAGCTCACCGAGCTGGAGCACGAGCTGGCCACCATCCAGCGCCGCCAGGGCATCCTCGAGGACGACCTGCTGGAACTGATGGAACGCCGGGAGGCCGTCGAGGCCAACGCCTCCTTCGCCCGAGTGGAGCTGGACAAGGCCCGCCAGGCCCTGGAGGAGGCGACCACCCGCCGTGACGCGGCCCTCGCCGACCTCGAGACCACCGAGACCCGCCGCACGGCGGACCGCTCGGTCATGGCCAAGGGCTTCCCGGACGACCTGCTGAAGCTCTACGACCGCCAGCGCGAGCAGCGAGGCATCGGCGCCGCGGCGTTCCAGTCACGCCGCTGCGGCGCGTGCCGGATCGAGCTGGACCGCGGTGCCGTGTCGAAGCTCAAGGAGGCGGCGGCCGACGAGATCGTGCGCTGCGAGGAGTGCGGCGCGATCCTGGTCCGCATCGGCGAGCCGAAGGTCTGAGCTTCTCGAACAACCAGGGGTCTCCACAGGACCCCTGTCGCGGGCCCGGTTCCCGCCTGACGCGGACGGCGTTCCGCGGGAGCCGCCGCACCTCGTCGGCTCCCAGGACCGGTGCCTCCTTCGACCGGCTGACGAGGTGCCGTCGCGTGATCTGTACGCCAGCTCATGCGACGGCACCTCTGTGCATTCGCCATCTTCCCGGTGAACGGAAACCTCGGAAGTGCACGTCGAATGATCAGCGTCGTCGAGCCGACAGCGGCCGAAGCCGGCGGACTCGCTGGCGGATGTGACGGCGATCAAAGGAGGTGAGCCGCAGAAGCTGGTGAGGCTCTACGGAGAACTCGGGATCGAGCTGAAGTACGACAAAGCAAAAGAGGCCGTCTATGCGACGACCTCTCCGCGTGTGGTTAACGTCCGTGTCCGAGGGGGGACTTGAACCCCCACCCCCTTGCGGGGACTAGCACCTCAAGCTAGCGCGTCTGCCATTCCGCCACCCAGACCAACGAGAACAGCATACAGGCCCCCGAAAGAGGCCTGAACGCGGGGCTACGATCGGCCGGTGAAGGTCATCGTCGAGGCCGACGGCGGGTCCCGGGGCAACCCCGGACCTGCTGGATACGGCGCAGTCGTCCGGGACAAGCAGAGCGGCGAGACGCTGGCCGAGCGCAAGGGGGCCATCGGCGTCGCCACCAACAACGTCGCCGAGTACCAAGGTCTCATCGCGGGTCTCAGGGCCGCCAGGGAGCTGAAGGCCGAGACCGTCGACGTGCGGATGGACTCCAAGCTCGTCGTCGAGCAGATGAGCGGGCGGTGGAAGATCAAGCACCCGTCCATGCAGCCGCTCGCCAAGGAAGCGCAGGAGCTGGCGCGGGGCTTCGGGAAGGTCACCTACGAGTGGATCCCGCGGGAGCGCAACCGGCAGGCCGACCGGCTCGCCAACGAGGCGATGGACGGAGCCGAGAAGAAGCCCCAGGAGAAGCCCGCGGCCGAGGGGGACAAGCAGCCGCACTGGAGCGGGGCGACGGGGGAGCCGACCAGGGTCATCCTGCTCCGGCACGGGCAGACCAGGCTGTCCGTCGAGCGGCGGTACTCGGGGCGCGGGGACCACGAACTGACGGAGCTCGGCCTCCACCAGGCCGAGAAGGCCGCGGAGCGTCTCTCCAAGACGGACGTCGCGGCGATCATCTCGTCACCGTTGCAGAGGGCGACCCAGACCGCGCGGAAGCTCGCCGACAGGATCGGCCAGGAGGTCGTCACGCACCAGGGGCTCATCGAGACCGACTTCGGCGCGTGGGAAGGGCTGACGTTCGCGGAGGCCGCCGAGCGGGACCCTGAGGTCCACCGCAGGTGGCTCGGCGACACGAGTGTCCGGCCGCCGGAGGGGGAGAGCTTCGACGAGGTGCACGCCAGGGTCCGGCGGGCCAAGGCCGACATCATCACCGAGTACGGCGGCAGCACCATCGTCGTCGTGAGTCACGTCACGCCGATCAAGACGTTGCTGCGGCAGGCGTTGGACGTGGGGCCGCAGTTCCTGTTCCGGATGCACCTCGACCTCACTGGCGTGTCGATCGCCGAGTTCTACCCGGACGGGCACGCGTCGGTGAAGCTCGTCAACGACACGTCACACCTCAGCTGACCTTCCGCAGGCGCGGGGTCAGGGCGAGCATCAGGCGGTCGGCCGCGGCTTCCAGCAGAGCGGCCGACTCGGCTTTGCCCACGTTCTGGTCCAGCACGAACTCGCCTCGCACCACCTGGTCGGCGCCCTTCGCGGCCAGCAGCGGGTGCAGGGCGTAGTCCATCGCCACCAGGAAGCCCTGGCTGCCGCCCGTCGCCAACGGCAGCACGGCGCGGCCGCGCAGCGCCTTCTTCGGCAGCAGGTCCAGCAACGCCTTCACCAGGCCGCTGTAGGCCGCGCGGTAGACCGGGGAGGCGACGACGATGCCGTCGGCCGACAGGACACTGCTCACGGCGCCGGCGATCTCCGGGTCGCGGAGGTCTTCGGTCAGCAGGGACAACGTTGGCAGCGCGCGCACGTCGAGCAACGTCACGTGGTGTCCCGCGGCTTGCAGCGCGTCGAAGACGTGTGACACGACCACGCCGGTCGGTGCGGCGTGGGACGGCGCGCCGGAGATGATCAGCAGGTCGGACATGGGGCACTCCCTGAGGTCGTGGGTACGGGCGACGCACTCAGAGGAGGCAACACAGGCTTGCTGCCACGCGGCCGTAGTCCACGTGGCGACGTCGTGTCATGGCTGAAGTCAACCAACGTCCGGACCACTGGACAACCGGTTCCAGACGCTGGGATATCCTCGGGGTGCGGATGAGTCGGCAGGGCGGCCGCGGCGGGTGACCGTCGAGGAAAGTCCGGACTCCACAGGGCAGGGTGGTTGTTAACGGCAACCAGGGGCGACCTTCGGGACAGTGCCACAGAGAACAGACCGCCTCGGCGTGAGCCGGGGTAAGGGTGAAACGGTGGTGTAAGAGACCACCAGCGCCCCAGGTGACTGGGGCGGCTAGGTAAACCCCACCCGGAGCAAGGCCAAGAGGGCACCCGAGCGAAAGCGGAGGTGCCTGCGTGAGCGTTCGAGGGCTGCCCGCCCGATGCTCGCGGGTAGGCCGCTAGAGCCTGTCGGCGACGGCAGGCCCAGATGGATGGCCGCCGACTGGGACTCGTTCCCATGAACAGGATCCGGCTTACATGCCGGCTCATCCGCCTGTATGCATGGAGACATGCTCTCCCATCTGGAATGCGCCCGTTGCGGCCGCGAACACGACGCCAACGCCGTCCAGAACCTCTGCCACGAGTGCGCCTCGCCGCTCCTGGCCCGCTACGACCTCACGAAGGCCGGCAGGCCCACGGACGAGAACAGCCTGTGGCGCTACCGCGACGTCCTGCCGGTCCGCGACCCCGATCCCGCGTTCAGCCTCGGTGAGGGCATGACGCCGCTCATCCCGCTCCCGACCCTCGGCCGGGCGCTCGACGCGACCGTCCTCATGAAGGACGAGTCGCTCATCCCGACCGGCTCGTTCAAGGCCCGCGGCGCGGCGGTCGGCGTGGCCAGGGCCAGGGAGCTGGGCATCGAGGGCATCAAGATGCCGACCAACGGCAACGCGGGCGCGGCCTGGGCGCTGTACGCGGCACGGGCCGGGCTGCGCAGCGTCATCGCCATGCCCGAGGACGCCCCGCTGATCACCCGCGAGGAGGTCCTGGCGAGCGGCGCCGAGCTGCGGATCGTGCCGGGCACCATCGCCGACGCCGGCAAGGCCCTCGCGGACGTCGACCTCTTCGACGCCTCGACGCTGCGGGAGCCCTACCGCATCGAGGGCAAGAAGACGATGGGCTACGAGATCGTCGAACAGCTCGGGTGGCGCGTCCCCGACGTGATCATCTACCCGACCGGCGGCGGGGTCGGGCTGATCGGGATTCACAAGGCGCTGCACGAGATGCGCGAGCTGGGCTGGATCGGCGAGAAGATGCCGCGGCTGGTCGCAGTGCAGTCCACGGGCTGCGCGCCGATCGTCCGGGCGTTCGACGAGAAGGCGCCGGAGTCGAGGTTCTGGGACGGCGCCTACACGAGCGCGTTCGGCATCAACGTGCCGAAACCTCTGGGGGACTTCATCATCCTGCGAGCCATCGAGGAGACGAATGGCACCGCGGTGGCCGTCACGGACGAGCAGATCGCCGAAGATCGAGCGGAGTGCGCACGG
Source organism: Lentzea sp. (assembly GCF_035525475.1). GTDB lineage: Bacteria > Actinomycetota > Actinomycetes > Mycobacteriales > Pseudonocardiaceae > Lentzea. The sequence continues at coordinate 30,449 of NZ_DATLEC010000072.1, forward strand.
CTCGAAGGCGTCTTCCTGTGCCCGGAAGGCGCCGCCACGATCAGTGCCGTCAGGAACCTCCGTGAGACCGGGTGGCTGCGAGCGGACGACGAGGTGGTCGTGCTGAACACCGGCGCGGGCATCAAGTACCCAGGTGTCCGCCTCTAGGTATCTCCGCAGCCCCAGGGCGTTACACAATTTCGGCCGTTCGAGTGGACCGCACGGCGCGACGGCCCACCCTCGGTATCACGACACCCCAGCGCCAATCCTCCTGTCAGACGGTCGGCCCCTGCAGCCGGCCGTCCCCAAGGGAGGGAAGAGACATGCAACGCAAGCTGACGGTGGTGCTGGCCCTGTCCAGTCTCGTCACCGCTGGAGTGGCCGGGGTCGCGACCGCCGACGCCACGGAGCTCCCCGTTTACGGGGTGAGGAGTTCCGGTCTCGACCAGGAACAGGCGCAGAGGCTGCAAAGAGCCTTCGGTCTCAAGGACGTCCAGAGATCGGAGGCCGGCGCCGTGTCCTTCGCGGACGAGCAGCGCTACCAGCACCTGCCGACCGTCGACAAAGGACAGGGCAGGCCGGACGAGGACGGCAACGCCACCACGCAGACCGCGCTCGACACGGAAGCCCTGAAGCGCATCAAGACCGTTCCCGCTGACGAGGCCGCCAAGCGCGCCCAGGAAGGACTCCGCGAGGCCGGCGTGCTGCCCGGCAACGCCACGCCCACCGCGCAGTACACGACGTTCGAGCTGTCCGACCCCAACGGGCGGACGGCGCTCACGGCCAACCTCGACACGAGCGTCTCGTACGCGTTCCAGCTCGGCGGAATCCCGCTGGAGGGCGAGGGCGCGAACATCCGCGTCTCGTTCGACGCTCAGGGCGTCACGGCGGTCAGCCACGCCGCGAGCACCTACGACCAGGTCGGCACGGTGGAGGTCAACGACCTCGCCTACGGCACCAAGCTGTGCCAGAAGTACCTGGGCGCCGGTGTGAAGGCCGAGGCGAGCTACGTCTACGTGGCGCCGCCGCTGGAGGACAAGGCCGACAAGGTCGAGCCGTCGTTCCGCTGCACCGGCCGCACCGACGACGGTGGCGCCCCGCAGGGCATCACCCTGCCCGCCGCGGTCGGTGCCGAGATGCCGCAGCCGGATCCCGGTGTGGAACCGCGCCCCGACGCGGCCGGCCAGTTCAAGACCCAGTCCGCCGGCACGCAGGTCGGCAGCGAGGGCACCGGCAACTGCGCCGGTCTGCCCAACACCGTCACCAACGTCAACAGCTTCAACACGGAGGCGGGCAACCACGGCATCGCGCGCCAGTTCAAGTGGCTCGACCAGAACGCGTGGGAGAGCGACTTCAAGGACCCCGCGTTCGGCGGTGACGACACCCACTGGGCCGACAACGTCGACCTCACCTACTGGCAGGGCCACGGCTCCGGCACCGGCTTCTACTTCACCGGCTGCTCCAACCACAACGACACCAAGCTCGCCAACACCGAGGCGCGCTGGGGCCAGAACGACGTCGAGTGGATGAGCCTCTTCACCTGCCTGATCCTCGAGGACGTCACCGGCGGCCAGACGTGGGCGCAGCGCTGGGGCCAGGCCTTCCGCGGCCTGCACCAGATCAACAGCTTCACCACCATCAGCTACAACTCGACCAACCACGGCAGCAAGTTCGGCCACTACATGTGGCGCTCGCCGTTCCTGTGGTGGAACAACCCGATGAAGGTCCGCGACGCGTGGGCGCAGGCCAGCATCGACACGCAGCCCCCCGCCGTCCGCTGGGCGACCGCGGGCGTCTACCTGCCGACGACCGGCCAGTACGGCAGCTACAACGACTACTTCTGGGGCAAGGGCTCGGTCAGCCCCGACTACGCCGCGACCGGCTGGCTCTGGAGGATCACCGGCCTCTCCTGACCGCACGACCGCACCACCACGACGAAGCCCGGCGACCTCGGTCGCCGGGCTTCGTCGTGGTGGCCGGGCGGCCCGACGGTGAGCTGTTAGCCGCCGGAAGTCACGACCTGCGACCTGTAACGCTGCCGGCTTCATCACCGAGTCGGCTGGCGATGATGCCGAGAAGGTTGTGAGGACAGATGGAGTCTCCTGACGGGCAAGTGGTAGAGGACGGGACCGAGGAGCTTTCGATCGCCAGTGACCCGAAGTTCGTCTCAGAGCTTGCTCTGGCGGAGTACAAGACGCTGCGAGACGAGATTCTCAAGAAGATGGATCACAGAACGTCCTTGGTGGTCTGCTCGGTGACAGTCAGTTCCGCGGTGCTGGGTTTCGGGGTCGACCGCAAGAGCGGGCCACTCCTGCTGGTCTCGCCGCTGGTCTCCCTGTTGCTGGGCATCTTCATCCTCTTCCACAACACCCAGATCGGAACTGCCTCGGAGTATCTGCGCGTCAGGTTCGACGAACCGTTGTCGAAGAGCAGCGGGGGATCTCTGGGATGGCACATCGGCATGAGTGACCCGAAGGTCCGGTTGCGTCACCGACTGCTGCCGTACCACATTCCGCTGATCTTGATCGCGATCGCGCCAGCGCTTGTCGCCTTTCCGCTGGCACTTGCCAACCTGGACTGGGTCGTCTGGCTGCTCATGGGAGTCGACGGCGGCCTGCTGGTGCTGTACGCGGCTCAGTTGACCAAGTACTGGGACCGCGTGTAGTCACCCGCCTCAGCGGTTGGCCGGACGGCCCGACGGCATCCGCAGCACGGGCCGGAACGGCTCCCCGCCGTTGTAGAGCTCCTCCAGCTCGGTCACGTAGGCCAGCACGGCCGGGTTCACGATGTCCGCGAGCGACCTCACCCCTGACTGCGGTTCGAACGACGCGAGGTAGGTGGCCGCCGCACGCGCGCGCTCGAGCACGGACCTGTCGAAGTTGATCGTCCTCTGGACCCGGCGCCGGGATTGGGGGCTCTGCCCGGTAGGCTCATCCACGCTTGGAGCACCAGAGGAGGCTGTGATTCCGTCCACACTTCCGTCCGGCACGAGGTCAGGTTCGAGCATGTGCGAATCTCCTCGGAGTCGTGGCTCCGGGCCGCACACCCGCCGGGGTCGCGAACCGGCCGATCAGCACGGTCACATGGGTGGACACGTGCGCATGTCCAGGGTGCACGCACTGTGGGTGACCAGGGCGTTCGCAGTCGGGTGAACCTGGTCGGCGACGGAGAGAATCTCGAGCCGGGTGTTCCCCACCGACGTCTCCTCAGTGATGATGTGTCGGCCAGATTAGACGTAATTCCTCCCAGGGGGAACGGCCAGATGATCTACAGCCCGCACCAACAGCCACACACGCCGTGACGAACTCGTGTTCTACTCGTAGCGCAAGCCCGAGCGCACTCTGGAGTACCTAAATGACCGCCATGGAACTGGTGACACTCGCTCAGCAGCAACCGACGGTGCCGGGCACAAGCAATGTCCGTGACTGGATCCTGGGCAACATCGTCCCGCTGCTCCTCCTGACCGTCGCGCTCCTCCTGCTGTGGCTGGGCGGGGGCAAGGGCGACAACGCGGGCGTCATGCGCCGCCTCGGTGGCGTGATCGTCGCACTGGCCATCATCGGCCTCGCCGTCACCACAGACGCGGGGGCGAACATCGGCAAGTGGCTCGCCGGCTTGTTCGTCGGAGGCTGAGCGCGTGCGGGTCCGCACCGACGACGAGGTCTACCGGGTCGACGCCGTCTGGCTCGGCCCGCCCAAAGCGACTTTCCCCTGGCGCGCGCGGTATGTCGCGTGGGGCGTGGGGATCGTCGTCTTCCTCGTCGTACTCACGATCGAACGGCAGATGGGCATCGGGTTCGGGTTCTTCTCGACCGCGTGGGCCCTCGTCGCGACGATCATCCTCACTCGCTTCATCACCCAGCGGATCAGCCACGAAAGGCCGCTCACGGCGGTCATGTCGATGTGGGTCCACGAGCTCAACGCACCTCGAGAGCGCACGGCCAGCACCGGTGGAGCGGCCAGCGCCGCCCGGATCCGGGTCAGTCCGCAGCGGCCTCGTCCCAAGCCGAGCAGGAAACAACGGGCGAGACAGCAGGCGCAGCCCCACCGGACGTCAGCCAGCCGTAAGAAGGAGGTTCGCGGTGTTCGGACGCCGGCGAGACCGTGATCGTCGCTCCGCTCAGCACATCGCCCAGCACGCCGCCGCGGACCCGCGCGAGCGCGAGCGGGCGGCGTACTCGAAGCGCGGCCGCCGCCTGCCCGGCGAGCAGGCCGTGCCGAGCTACACGCCGTCGATCGCGGCCCGCAGCATCGACGGCCACCTGCTGCGCACCGGTCAGGAGGTCTACGCCTGGTACCGGCTCGCGCCGCAGCGCTGGTCGTTCCGCAGCGACTCGCAGCGCCAGGACCTGATCGCCGCGATCGCCGGCCAGTACGCCGAGCTGCAGGGCCGCTGGATGCACCTGCGGGTCACCACGCGGCCGTACCCGATCCGCATGTGGGCCGAGGCGCACGTGCACAACGCCGTCAAGCGCCTGCCGGACACCCCGGGCACGCTGTCGTTCGACGACTACATGGTCGGCGAGCAGCAGCAGCTCATGGGCCGCTCGATGGCGGAGAAAGAGGTCTACCTGGGCGTCCAGGTGCAGACCCGCAACATGATGGACCGCGCCGTCGAACGCGCGGCGCCCGTGCTGCGCAAGGTCTTCCCGGACGCCGTCGACGCCGAGCTGGTGGCGCTGGACTCCGAGGTCGAGCACCTCGACCAGGTCATCGGGTCCGCGGGTCTCGAAGGCCGTCCCGCGACGGCCGAGGAGATGTCCTGGCTGATGCACCGGTCGTGCTCGCTGGGCCTGCCCGCGCCGCGCAACATGCCCGCCGTGCCCGGTGCCGCGTGGGAACCGGAGGACCTCGCGAGCTTCACCGACGCGGCGGACTTCCACCAGGAGCCCTACTCGCCGACGGTGACCGTGCGCGGCCGTACCGGCTCCAACGCGGGCATCAAGCGCCACGTCGCGGTGCTGACGGTCGGGCTGATGCACGGCCTGCAGATCCCCGAGGTCGACGACCCGTGGGTGCAGCGCGCGGACAGGCTCCCGGCGTCCGTCGAGTGGTCGGCCCGCATCTACGTGCGCAAGCCGGAAGAGGTGTCGGGCGAGCTGTCGCGCCAGATGAGCAAGGTGCGCTCGCAGGTCCGCCACTACACCGACGAGCACGAGCTGGAGCCCCCGCAGTCGCTGGCCCGCCAGGCCGGTCGCGTGCTGGAGATCGACGACGAGATGACGTCGGGCTTCACCGCGCTCGGCACCCGGGTGCGCTCGTGGTGGCGGCTCGCCGTCAGCGGCCCGACCGAGCGCGAGGCGTTGCGCCTGGCCCAGTCGCTGCTGGAGCTGTACAAGCCGAAGGTCGCGATCGAGCACCCCGAGGCCCAGTACGCGATCGCCCGCGAGTTCATCCCCGGCGAACCGCTGTCGAGCGGCGCGTACCTGCGCCGCGGCAGCGTGCTGTGGGCGGCCAGCGCCGTCCCGACGGCGACGGCCGAGGTCGGTGACCGCCGCGGCATCCTGCTGGGCGAGACCGTCACGGCCACCCGCCGCCCGGTCGCGTGGGACCCGTGGATGGCGCAGGAGCTCCGCGACTCCTCCGGTCTGACCGCCATGGTCGCGGGCCTCGGCGCCGGCAAGTCGTTCCTCGGCGGCGGCATGGTCTACAAGACGCTGCGGGCCGGCGCGCATTGGACGCTGCTCGACCCGTCCGGTCCGCTGTCCGCGCTGTGCGAGCTGCCGGAACTGCGGCCGTACGCGCGTCCGATCAACCTGCTCAACGCCCAGCCCGGCATCCTCAACCCGTACCGGGTGGTCGCCGAGCCGATGATCGAGCACTTCCTCGACGAGGACGACCCGGAACGGGCCTGGCGCCGGGAGAAGGCCCTCGCGGCCGCCACCCGCCGCCGCCTCGTGCTGGACGTGCTCTCCGGCCTGCTGCCGTTCGAGGTCGCGCGGCTGCCGCAGACGCGCATCGTGCTGCTGCGCGCGGTCCGCACGGTCGGTGGCCGCTTCGACGCCCACCCCGGTCTCGTCTTCGAGGCGCTGCGCCGGGACGCGTCCGAGCACCACGAGCACGCCGTCGTCGTCGCGGACTTCCTCGACGAGATGCGCGAGCGCATGTCGTTGCTGATCCCCGAGGAGAATCTCGACCCGTACAACGAGGTGCGCGACGACCGCCTCACCGTCCTGACGATGGCGGGTCTCAACCTGCCCAAGGACGGCGTCGGCCGCGAGCACTGGACGGACGCGGAGTCGCTCGGCGTCGAGATGCTGAACCTCGCCGCCTGGCTCACCCAGCGCTCCATCTACGAGAAGCCGAAGGACCAGCGCAAGGGCGTCTGGATCGACGAGGCGTTCTTCCTCTCCGAGGTCCCGACCGGTCGCGTGCTGATGAACCGCTTCGCGCGCGACTCGCGCAAGTGGAACGTCCGCGTGCTGCTGTCGAGCCAGATCCCCGCCGACTTCCTGAGGATCCAGGGGTTCGTCGCGCTGCTCGACTCGGTCTTCGTCGGCAGGCTCGACGACGACCAGGCGCAGGCGGACGCGCTGCGGCTGCTCAAGGTGCCGATCGGCGCCGGGTACGAGCAGGTCGTCGCCTCGCTCGGCCGCCGCCCCGGTGGCGACCGCAACGCGACCGAACGCGACCGCGCGCCGCGGCAGTTCATCTTCGGCGACGGTGCCGGTGGCGTGGAGCGGATCCGCATCGACTTCAGCGGCCCGCACCTGGAACACCTGCGCAACGCCCTCGACACGACCCCCGATGCCAAGCGCGACAACGGCAAGGGCGAGCTCGTGCCGGCGGACGACGACGCGGCGCCCCAGCCGCCCGCCTACGTGCCCGACGAGATCGACGACGAACTGGCGGCGGACATGGAGCTCGGACTGACGGAGGAAGAGGCCCAGCTCGTGGGCCACGGTGACGGCTCCAACCGCCACCGGGACGGCGGCGCATGACGGCGCTGACGGTCGTGCTCGCGATCGCCGCCTTGCTCTGGGCAAGGCGGCGGTTCGCGCTGCGCGTGTCAGTGCGCACCAAACGGGTCGGCATCGTGGCCGCCCTCCTGGCGCTGCAGGTGGTCATGGGCGCCCCGATGGCGAACGCCCAGTCCTGTGGCGAGGCGCCGAACCCGGAACGGCCGGGCGCCGGCATGGTCGGCGCGCTCGACCCGCCCGTCGGCAACGGCCTGCCCGGCTCGCCGTACCTCGAGTACGGCTACGCGGGCATGGTCTGGCACAACTACCAGCCCAAGTGCGGTGTCCTGCCGGACGCCAACGCCACGCTCGACACGTGGGCGGGCAACGAGCTCTTCAGCATCGGCAAGAACATCGTCGGCGCCACGAACGCCCTGCACTACACCGTGATGGGCCGCGGTCTGCTGGTCCCGCTGGACGACGCCGTGAAGAACGGCGTGCAGAAGGTCTACGACAACGTCTACCTGCGCTGGTTCGGCCTGGTGGCGTTGCTGCTGGCGATCCTGATGTTCCGGCAGATCTGGACCGGCGACTTCGCGTCGATCTCCAAACGCGGGCTCTGGGCGCTGGCGGCCATGTGGCTGGCGACGTCGACGCTGGCCCTGCCGCAGTTCTACAACCTCCTCGACAACACGCTGGTCTCCAAAACCTCGGAGATCCAGGCGGGCTTCATCGAGGCGCCAGAGGAACAAGGCACGCTCCACGTGCTGCCGACGAAGCTGCACGACGCCGTCGTCTACCAGAGCTGGCTGCGCGGCGCGTTCGGCACGCCGGACGCACCGCAGGCCGCCGAGTACGGCCCGCGCATCCTCAAGACCCAGGCGTGGACGACGACGGAGATCGCCGAGCACAAGGACGCCGACCAGGCGGCCCTGGAGGCCAAGAAGGCCGAGTGGAAGGCCCTCGAAGCCCAGCTCGGCACCGCCAAGGGCTACTTCGACGGCGCCGACGGCAGCCGCACCGGCGCCGGGTTCCTGGCTCTGCTGCAGTCCATCGCGTTCTCGCTGTTCCAGCTGTTCGCGAAGGCCGCGGTGCTGCTGGCCCAGCTGCTGCTGCGCATCCTCACGCTCGCAGGGCCGCTCATCGGTCTCGTCGCGCTGATCCACCACGACCTGCTGCGCAAGGTCGCCCGCGCGGCCGCCGTGACGGTGTTCAACGTGCTGGTGCTCGCGGTACTCGCGGGTGTCCACGCGTTGCTGCTGCAGGCGATCTTCAACGCGAGCGGGCTGTCGCTGCTGACGCGGACGTTGCTCGGCCTGATGCTGACACTCGTGTGCTTCGTGATCGGCAAACCGCTGCGCCGCATGTGGCAGATGGTCGAGATGTCGGTCGGCTCGGCGAGCAACGTCCTGCCGATGAGCGGCGGCGTCTGGTCGAAGATGCTGGGCAGGAAGAAGCAGGCGGGTCCGACGCCGCAGGACGAGTTCTGGGACTCGGTGCGCGAGAACGAGGCCGACGGCGACCAGGTGCCGCAGCGCGGTCGCGGCCGGGTGCGCCCGGAGGCGTCCAGCCCGGTCATGGCGACGGCGCAGCGGCTCGACCGCGACTCCCAGACCAGCCAGATCTCCAGCGGGAGCGACTCCTCCGCAGTCCGGTCGGGTGCGCTGCCCGCGCGATCGGGCCCGGCGGCGTTGCCCTCCGCGCGGTCGCGCGTCGTGGACGCCCCGCCGGTCACCGACCGGCAGTGGGACCGGGTCGACGACGCGGTTCTCGTGCCGTCGCGGTCCAGCGGCGCCGTCGGCTACACCGCGCCGGTGCAGGAGCCCCGCAGGGCCGAGACGGAAGTCGTGGCGGGACGTCCGGTGCACGTGATCTACCGGCCGTCGCGCGGCTTCGAGGTCAGGGACAACAGCTGACCGTGCACACCGACGAGAGGGGAGCGTAGATGCCGATCCGGACCAACCGCGGCCGTGCCGCGGTCTACCGCAGGCTGTGGGGCTGGCCGCTGCGCTCCCCGCGGCACCTGGCCGCCTCGATCATCATCTTCGTGGTGGTGGTCGTCGCGCTCGGCGTGATCATCCCGAGGCTGCTCGACCGCACGCCCTCCGGCCAGAACACGGCCGCCCCGCCCTCGACGTCCGCGCAGGGGACGCAGGTGGGACAGCTGCCGTCCAGCGCCACCTCGCTGCCGACCAAGCAACCGGCGCCGTCCAACTCCGCGAAGGCGGCACCGCCTGCCGTCGACGCGCAGCTGACCGCCGAGCTGTGGGCGGAGAACTGGATCAAGCCGCCGCCGGGCAACGACGTCAACAAGTGGCTCAAGCAGCTCGAGGAGTACACGACCCCCGAGTTCCTCGCGCAGATGGCGACCATCGACCCGCGCAACGTCCCGAACAAGCTCACCGACAAGGTCAAGGCCGTGAAGTCGACGACGTCGTCGATCGACTACGTGGTCACCACCAACCTCGGCAAGGTGAGCATCACGGTGGTCAAGGCGCCTGAGGGCAAGTGGCTCGTGAACAGTTACACGAAGGCGGATTGACCCATGCGCGTGATGGTGGTGGTGGGAGCGCTGTTCGCGGTCGTCGTGGTCGCGGTGGCGACGTCGGGTGTCTCGCAGGTGGTCAGCAACTCCACCAACCCCGCAATCAACACCAACTTCGTCCGCATGAGCTGCAACGCGGCCATCGGCCCGTGGGAGGCCGGCGGCGGCGACAAGGGTCGTCACGACGCGTCGAGGCTCAACAACGAGCAGCGCAACATCGTCGCGCGGATCATCTCCGTCGGCCAGGAGCGCAAGCTGCCGCCGCTCGCGTGGCAGGTCGCGATCCAGGCGGGCATGACCGAGTCGGGCCTGCGCCCGCTCGACTACGGCGACCGCGACTCGCTCGGCATCTTCCAGATGCGCCCGTCGATGGGCTGGGGGTCGCCCGCCGAGGTGACCGACCCGACCTACGCGATCAACAAGTTCTACGACGTGCTGCTGAAGGTGCCGGACTGGGAGAACAAGCGGCCCGGTGACTCGGCGCAGGCGGTGGAGCGCTCGGCGTTCCCTGACCGGTACCACAACTGGGAGTCCATGGCGGCGTTCCTGCTCGGGGAGCTCGGCCAGATCAGCGACCCGGCCGGCTGCGGCGCCGGCGCGGGGGAGTTCCTGCTGGCCTCGAACGCCGCGGGCGTCGCGATCGGGTTCACCAAGGAGCAGCTCGGCGAGCCTTACCTGTGGGGCGGCAACGGCCCGGACGCGTGGGACTGCTCCGGCATCCTCGTGAAGGCGTTCGCGGCGGCCGGCGTGAAGATCCCGCGCGTGGCCAACGACCAGTACGAACAGGGCGGCGCCCACCTCCCGGTGCGCGACGCCCAGGCAGGTGACCTGATCTTCTGGGCGACCGACAGGTCGAACCCGCGCACTGTGCACCACGTGGGCATGTACCTCGGCGGTGACGAGTACATCCACGCGCCGCAGACGGGGGACGTGGTGAAGATCAGCAAGATCAACTGGGACTACTACGAGTTGATGCCGCTGGCCGTCCGGCCTGGCGTGTAGATCGCGGGGAGGCGCTTCATGTTCAACCACGACCCCATCCCGAGGCCTTCCGGACCGCCCGCGTCGAGCACACCAGTGCGTGACTACATGGCGGCCGGGGCTCCCGGTGTGTCGTCCGACTACGTGGTGATCCCGCGTGCGTTGGCCGAGTCGATGCCGCTGCCCTGGCAGCAGCACCTCATCCACCTGATGGCGGAGTTCCACCGCACGTACGGCCACCTGAAGTGGCCGATCTACCGGGTGGTGCCGTCGCGCTACGAGAAGCTCGGCGACCTCGACGAGGAACAGCTCGCCGAGGTGGGCGCGATCATGGAGATCGACTCCGACGGGTCCCTGGTCTACCGGGACCGCTCGGGACGCAAGATCGAGAACGCCGAGGACCGCACGGTGCTGGTCTCGTGTTTGGATCCGATCCCGTCGGAGTACGCCAACGCCAACCAGTCAACGCCGCCGAGGGGATTCCCGGCGCCGATGGGAGGCGAACGCGTATGAGCGACTCGAGTGGGTGGTTCTACTGCCTGACCCACCAGACGGTGGAGCACGGCAAGGGGTGCAAGGGGCCCGACCGCATGGGCCCGTACCCGGACGAGGCCACCGCGGCTCGTGCTCTGGAGATCGCCCGTGAGCGGACCCGGTCGGCCGACGAGGCCGACCGGAAGTACCGCGGTGAGGACGACTGACGACTTAGGGTGTGCGGGTGGCTTCGGTGATTCGCACTGGTCGTGCTGACCTTGCTTTTGACGGCGTTCGCGCCGAGTTCGGCCTGCCTTCGGCGTTTCCCGCCGCTGTGCTGGCTGAGGCTGAGGCGGCGGTCTCCCGTTCTCCTGGAGACCGCCCCGACCTCACCTCGTTGCCGCTGGTGACGATCGACCCGCCTGGCGCCAAGGATCTCGACCAGGCGCTTTGCGTGCTTCGCGAGGGCGACGGGTTCGTCGTGCACTACGCGATCGCGGACCTCGGGTTGTTCGTGACGCCTGGCGGTGCGTTGGACGCTGAGGTTCGGCGGCGGGGGCAGACTCATTATCTGCCTGATGGCAACGTGCCGTTGCATCCTCCTGTGTTGTCCGAGGGGGCTGCTTCGCTTCTGCCCGGGGTTGTCCGGCCTGCTGTGTTGTGGACTTTCGCTTGTGGGGCCGATGGGGTGCCTTCCGCCGTCGAGGTTCGGCGGGCGTTGGTCCGGTCTGTCGCCCAGTTCGACTACGCGTCTGTTCAGGCTTCCTTCGACGCTGGGTCGCCGCATCCTTCTGTTGCTGCTCTGGGTGAGTTCGGGCCGTTGCGGCGGAGGCTGGCCCTCGCGCGTGGGGCCATTGAGCTGCAGCTGCCCGAGCAGGAGATCGAGCCTGATTCCGGTGGGTGGAAGCTCGTTACCCGTCCTCGGGCTGAGGTCGACTCCTGGAACGCTGAGATCTCCTTGATGACCGGGATGGCCGCCGCGTCGATCATGTTGGAGGCTCGGGTCGGGATTTTGCGTACTTTGCCCGATCCGGACGCTTCTGCCGTGGAGTCGTTGCGGAAGTCTGCGGTGGCTTTGGGGGTCGACTGGCCTGCGGACCTGTCGGCCGGGGCGTTCCTCGCCGGGCTGGATGCTTCCACGCCTGAGGCGTTGGCGCTGTTCACCGATGCCACTCGGTTGTTGCGTGGTGCCGGGTACACGGCGTTTTCCGGTTCGGTTCCTGAGGTCGTGACCCATGCCGGCGTTGCCGCGCCGTACACGCATGTGACTGCGCCGTTGCGGCGGTTGGTGGATCGGTTCGCCACCGAGGTTTGTCTTGCTGTTTCTGCTGGGCAGGAGTTGCCGGGCTGGCTTTCGGAGGCCTTGCCGCAGTTGCCGTCGTTGATGGGGGCTTCGGATTCGCTCGCGTCGAAGGTGGAGCGGGCTTCTTTGGACCTCGTTGAGGCCTGGGTGCTGGCTGGGTCTGTTGGAGCGGAGTTCGAGGCTGTGGTTTTGCGGGCCGGGGATGAGGAGGCTGAGGTTTTTGTGGCCTCGCCTCCTGTGTTGGCGAAGTGTTCCGGGCCTCGGTTGCCTGAGGGGGAGCGGATTCGGGTTCGGCTGGTGGAGGCTGATCCCGTTGTGAGGCGGGTTCGGTTCGCGGCTGTTTGAGCGTTCCCCGGTTGCGTGCGGCTGGTTCCTGTTGGGTGCGTTCCCCAGGGGCTCTCCCCGGACCCCCGGCAACCTGATCGGGGGACCCCGCCGCTGGGAGCTCCGCTCGAGTGCTGCCGTGCTGCTCGCCTTCGGCTTCGTCGAGCGCAAGGTCACGTTGGTCCACCTGGGTGTGGTTTGTCGTGTGAAGATGCTGGGGTGACAGCATCGATTCGTGACCTCACCGTCGGCGTCCTGGGTGGCACTGGAGCTCAGGGACGAGGGCTTGCCATCCGCTGGGCTGCGGCTGGTGTCAAGGTGATCATCGGTTCTCGCAGCGCTGAGCGTGCCGGTGTGGCGGCCAAGGAGATCGTCGAGGTTGCCGGGGGTGACGTTCGGGGGGCTGACAACTCCGACTGCGCTGCCGACTCCGACATCGTCCTCGTCGCTGTGCCTTGGGACGGGCACGGTGACCTGCTCGGCTCTTTGCGGGACCAGTTGGCTGGGAAGATCGTCATCGACTGTGTGAACCCGCTCGGCTTTGACAAGCAGGGGCCCTTCGCGTTGCCCGTTGCCGAGGGCAGCGCTGCTCAGCAGGCTGAGTTGTTGTTGCCGGAGTCCCGGGTCACTGCTGCGTTCCACCACGTGTCCGCCGTGTTGCTGGCTGACCTCGGTGTGTCTGAAGTGGACATGGACGTGCTGGTGCTCGGGGACGATCGCGAGGCCACCGACACCGTTCGCGCGCTGGCTGAGCTGGTGCCAGGGTTCCGCGGGGTTTATGGCGGGCGGCTGCGCAACGCTCACCAGGTCGAGGCCTTCACGGCCAACCTCATCGCGGTCAACCGGCGGTACAAGACGCATGCCGGGCTCAAGATCACGGGTGTCTGATGCTTCCCGTTGACGACCTCGGTGAGCCGGTTCCGCTGGACCAGCCTCGGCGGGTGGTCAGTCTGGTGCCGTCCATCACCGAGGCCGTCGCGGTCAGCGTGCCAGGGGCGCTGGTGGGCGCTACCGACTTCTGCACGCATCCGTCCTCTTTGGATGTTGCTCGGGTCGGTGGGTCCAAGTACCCGGACGTGGAGAAGGTTCTCGCGTTGGAGCCGGATCTCGTCATCGCCAACTCCGAGGAGAACCGGGCCGAGGACGTTGACCGGTTGCGCGCCGACGGGGTTCGGGTGTGGGTGACCGAGGCACCTGCCACTGTGCCCATGGCGTTGAAGTCGTTGCGGCGGTTGTTCGGGCTTGCCTGGGATCTCGAGCCCGACTGGCTCGTTCGGGCGGAAGGGCTGTGGCGTGAGACCCGGCCGGCGACGCTCACCGCTGTTGTTCCTGTCTGGCGGCGGCCCTGGGTCGTGGTCGGGCGGGACACCTTCGCCACCGATGTGTTGCGGCGGCTGGGGATCGAGAACGTCTACGCCTCTCATGAGGAGCGGTATCCGCGGCCTGGTCTGCAGGAGCTGAACGATCGGCGGCCCGATCTTGTCGTTCTGCCTGACGAGCCGTATCTGTTCACCCACGAGGACGGGCCGGAGAGCTTTCCCGGGTTGCCTTACGTGCTGGTCAACGGGCGGCATCTGACCTGGTACGGGCCGTCGCTCGTGGAGGCTCGGGAGAGTCTCGAGCGAGCTCTCGGGTACGGCCGTGGTTGACCAACCGTGGGTGGATTCGCCGGGGCGTCGGCGCTGCCAGGATTCCCGGCCATGGGGAAACCAGCCGCGATCATCGCGACAGCCGCCGCTGCCGCCGCTCTCACCGCCGTTCCGGCTCATGCCGAACCGGTGGTCGTCTACCAGCTTGCCGGTACCACGCGCTGCCTCGCCGACACCGGCGCCAACGTGGTGCTCAGGCCGTGCGACGAGATCGCTGACGAGCAGCGGTGGATCGTTCCCATCAGCGGTGGGGTCGACTGGCCGCACAACATGGCCACCGACAGGTGCCTGTCTGCTACCAGCGCCGGTGACGTGCTCGGTCAGGCGTGCGGCTCCGGCGCCAACCAGCGTTGGCGCCGGGTGCCGTCCGGGTCGGCCTTCCAGTTCCGCAATGTGGGCACCAACAGGTGCCTCACGGCCACGGTGACGGTCGCCGCCTGCGCCACGTCCAGTGCGAAGTGGGTCGGCCTGCGTTAGTCGCGGAACCGGTCCGTCGCCTCCAGCAGTGCGGACAGGATGCCGGGCTCGTCGTAGGCGTGCCCGGCGTCCGGCACGATCACCAGCTCGGAGCCGGGCCAGGCCTTGTGCAGGTCCCAGGCCGAGACGGCGGGCGTGGCCATGTCGTACCGGCCCTGCACGATCACGCCCGGGATGTCCCTGAGGCGTGCGGCGTCGCGGATGAGCTGGCCTTCCTCGAACCAGCCGTTGTGGACGAAGTAGTGGTTCTCGATCCGGGCGAACGCCAGCGCGTACTCCGGCACGGCGAACTCCGCCACCAGTTCGGGGCGGGGCAGCAGCGTCACCGTCGCGCCCTCCCAGGTGCTCCACGCGACCGCCGCCGGGCCGTGCACGGCGGGGTCCGGGTCGGCCAGCAGCTTCGCGTACAGCTCGACCGGGTCGCCTTCCAGGCCGGCGATCGGCGCCAGGAACTTCTCCCACAGGTCGGGGAAGATGTTCGCCGTCCCGCCGCCGTAGTACCAGTCCATTTCGGACTTCCGCAGCGTGAAGATGCCGCGCAGCACCAGTTCGGAGACGCGGTCCGGGTGCTTCTCGGCGTAGGCCAGCGCCAGCGTCGAGCCCCACGAGCCGCCGAACACCTGCCACCGCTCGATGCCCAGCTCGGACCGCAGCTGTTCCATGTCGGCCACGAGGTGCCAGGTCGTGTTCGTCGACAGGTCGCCGGTCGTCGAGGCGTGCGGCAGCGAACGCCCGCAGCCGCGCTGGTCGAACAGGACGATCCGGTAGGCGGACGGGTCGAACAGGCGGCGGTGCGACGGCGAGCAGCCGCCGCCGGGACCGCCGTGCAGGAAGACCACGGGCTTGCCGTCGGGGTTGCCGCACTCCTCCCAGTACACGAGGTTGCCGTCACCGGTTTCCAGGTGGCCTGACGCGTGGGGCTCGATCTCCGGGTACATGGGCCTATCGTCGGACACATGGCCCAGTTCATGAAGGAGACGTCGGCCACCGGCGCGTTCGTCCGGCAGGCCAACCGCTTCACCGCACGTCCGGAGCCCGAACCCGGCCGCTACCGGCTCGTGGTGAGCCTCGCGTGCCCGTGGGCGCACCGCGCGGTCATCGTCCGCAAGCTGCTCGGTCTCGAGGACGCCATCTCGCTCGCCGTCGTCGACCCCATCCGCGACGAGAAGGGCTGGCGCTTCGCCGGGACGGACCCGGTCCTGGGCATCGACTTCCTCGAGGAGGCCTACGTCAGGGCCGACGAGCACTTCGAGGGCCGCGTCACCGTTCCCGCCCTGGTCGACACCACGACCGGCGGTGTCGTGACCAACGACTACCCGCAGATCACCCTGGACCTCAGCCTGAAGTGGCGCCCGGAGAGCACCCTCTACCCGGAGCACCTGCGCGACGAGATCGACGCCTGGATCGAGCCGATCTTCCACAACGTCAACAACGGCGTCTACAAGGCCGGTTTCGCCACGTCACAGGAGGCCTACGAGGAGGCGTACACCGCCCTGTTCGCCGAGCTCGACCGCATCGAGGCGCACCTCGGCGGTCACGGGTTCCTCGTCGGAAACCAGCTCACCGAGGCCGACATCCGGCTCTGGACCACGCTCGTGCGGTTCGACGCCGTCTACCACGGCCACTTCAAGTGCAACCGGAACAAGCTCACCGAGATGCCGAACCTGTGGGCGTACGCGAAACGGCTGTACGCGCGGTTCGGCGACACGGTGAACTGGGACCACATCAAGCGCCATTACTACGTGACGCACCACCAGATCAACCCGGCCGGGATCGTGCCGGCGGGTCCGGACCCGGAGGTCTGGACCCGCTAGACCGGACGATCAGTGGAAGGTGTGCTCGGGGCCGGGGAACTGCTGGCCGCGCACCTCGTTGGCGAACTCGGTGGCCGCGCCGAGCATGATCTCGGCGAGGTTGGCGTAGCGCTTGACGAAGCGCGGGCCCTTGCCGCGGCGCAGACCCATCATGTCCTGCCACACCAGCACCTGGGCGTCGGTGTCCGGGCCGGCGCCGATGCCTACGGTCGGGATGACCAGGTCGTGCGTGATCTGCTTGGCGACCTCGGCGGTCACCATCTCCAGCACGACCGCGAACGCGCCCGCCTCCTGCACCGCCAGCGCGTCCTGCAGCACGACGTCGTGGTTCTCGTGACGGCCCTGCACGCGGTAGCCGCCGAGCTGGTGCTCGGACTGCGGGGTGAAGCCGATGTGCGCCATGACCGGGATGCCCGCGGCCGTGATCGCGCGGATGTGCGGCGCGAAGTAGGCGCCGCCCTCCAGCTTGACCGCGTGCGCCTGGCCTTCCTTCATGAACCGGACGGCCGTCGCGACGGCCTGCTCCACCGACACCTGGTACGAGCCGAACGGCAGGTCGGCGACCACGAGAGAACGACGCGTCGAGCGCGTCACGGCGCGTACGAGCGGCACGAGCTCGTCGACGGTCACGGGCAGAGAGGTCTCGTGGCCGTAGACGTTGTTCGAGGCGGAGTCACCGACGAGGAGAACGGGGATGCCCGCCTCGTCGAAGATCTCGGCGGTGTACATGTCGTACGCGGTGAGCATGGGCCACGGCTCGCCGCGCTCCTTCATCTCACGCAGGTGGTGAACGCGAACCCGCTTGGCCGGGGGCTTCTGGCCCGCACCGGAGCCGTAGGGCGCGGAAACTTCGGCAGTGGTCATCGTCGACCGGTCCTTTCCTCGAGGCCCACGTGTGCGGGTCCCCGGGCGTTTGGTGCACGGTTGCCGAACACCAGGGTGGCACTGCTGGCCGGAAACGGAACGAAGATGCGGCTACCGTCACACGCGTGGCAGCACGAATCACTGAGCTTGTACTGGACTGCACCGATCCCGAACGCCTCGCCGCCTTCTGGGGAGAGGTCCTGGGCTACGAGGTGCTCGGCCGTGACGACGAGTCGGTGGAGATCGGGCCACCGGACAAGCGCACGACCCTGCTGTTCCTGCGCACCCCCGACCGCAAGCTGCAGAAGCTCCGCCTGCACATCGACGTGACCGCCACCGACCGGGGGCAGGACGAGGAGCTGGAGCGTCTGCTGGCGCTCGGCGCCACGCGCGTCGACATCGGCCAGGGCGACGCGAGCTGGTACGTGCTCGCGGACCCGGAAGGCAACGAGTTCTGCCTGCTCAGCGGTCGGGTAGACCCCTGAGCGCCTCCCGGACGGCCATGACCACGGCGTCCGGCCGGTCCATCTGAATCATGTGCCGACTGCCGGGCACCGGCACGTTGCGCCCCCACGGCACGAGGGCGGCCAACGAGCGGTGCTCCGGCCAGATCTTCCGTCCGGCCGTGAGCACCAGGAACGGCACACGAGGTAACGGCCGGCGCTTCCGCAGCCGTTCCAGCGTCGCCACCTGGCCGGGGTACGACGCCAGCTCCCACAACGCCGCCCGCCCGACACCGGGCCGCCGGTAGACGAGCTCGACCAGGTCGGCGGGGGCGGGATCGGTCACCCCGAGCGTCGAGGCCGCTGTGAGCCAGTTCCGGAACGAGTGCCCGAACCGGCGCGTGGCGCGGGCGCCGAGCCAGCGGCTGCCGACCGCCCGCAGACCCTGCGCGAGCACCGCCGCGACGTCGAACGGCGCTCCCGCGCCCGGTGTCTCCGTGTCCGGGTCGAGCAGCACGACGCCGTCGACCCGGTGCGGTCGCAGCCGGGCGTAGGCCTCGACGTGCAGAGATGCCATCGAGTGCCCGACCAGGACCGCTTTCGGGATCCCGCGCAGCACCGCGTCCAGCACCGCCACCTCCCGCGCCAGGGACGGTCCACGGCGCGCGGGACCGCTCAGGCCCAGGCCGGGCCGGTCGAACACGATCACCCGTGCCAGTGGTTCCAGCAACCGCACTGTCCGGTCCCAGTCGAACCACGCCCCGCCGAGGCCGGAGCTGAGCACGACGACGGGGTGGTCGACACGCCCGGAGGAGGCGGCATGCACCCGCCCGGCCGAAGACGGGATCATGGCCGACATCGGCAGACCCCGGGAGTTGATGTGGTACCGGCGTGGAAGTGGAAGACCGCGCGCACGATCGCGACGGTCGTGCAGCTGGCCGGAGTGCTGTCGCTGCTGCGGGTGGTGCTGCCGGAGGACAGCTGGTTCACCGACGTCGCGGACGCCATCGGGTACTTCTTCGGCCTGCCGATCGACGGCAACCTCTTCATCGCCATGGTGTTCTTCGTGCTCGGCGCGGCCCTGCGCAGGCACAAGCGGGCGGCGCTGTGGGCGCTGCTGCTGTTCCAGGTCGTGGGTCTGGTGCTGGTCGGCTTCATCATGGTCATCCTGGCCCTGGCACCTGAAGAAGTCCTGGACCCGGACGAGCAACCGCACTGGGCGTTTCTCGGCGCCGGGTTCACGACCTCGGTGCTGTTCGTGGTGCTGCTGTACGCGGTGCGCGAGGCGTTCCCCGCACGGCTGGCGCGCGGCGCGTGGAGGCAAGCGCTTGCGTCGTTCGTAGTGGGCATGCTCGCACTGGTCGCGGCCGGGTGGGGACTCACCGGGTTCTTCCCCGGCGGCCTGGTCGAGCAGACCGACAAGCTCGCGTGGGCGGCGAACCAGGCGACGGGTGAGGTCGTCCGGCTCGGGCGGCTCGACATCCCCGAGGGCCCGCAGTGGCTGAGCGTGGTCCTGGGCCTGCTCGGCACGCTCGTCGCGATCCGCGCCCTGTACGTGTTCTTCCGCGGCGTGCGGACCCAGAACATGATCACCGCCGACCAGGAGCTCGACGTGCGCCGGCTGCTCGCGGCCGACGGCGAACCGGACTCGCTGGGCTACTTCGCGACCAGGCGCGACAAGAGCGTGGTCTTCGCGGCGTCCGGGCGCGCGGCGCTGACGTACCGGGTGATCGGCGGCGTCACGCTGGCGTCGGCGGACCCGATCGGCGACGAGGAGGCCTGGCCGGAGGCCGTGCTGGCGTGGCTGTCCGAGGCGCGGACGTACGGCTGGATGCCGGGCGTGCTCGGCGCGTCCGAACGCGGCGCGCAGGTGTACTCCGACGCCGGGCTCAAGGCGCTGGAGATCGGCGACGAGGCGATCCTCGACGTCCGCGAGTTCAACCTGGCCGGTCCGGAACGGCGAGGCCTGCGCCAGGCCGTGTCCCGGGTCGAGCGCGCCGGGTACACCGCGCGGGTCCGCCGGCACAGCGAGATCACGCCGGACGAGATGGCGTCCATCCTGGACCTGGCGGAGGCGTGGCGGGGCGCCGAGACCGAGCGCGGGTTCTCGATGGCGTTGGGGCGCCTGGGAGATCCGGGCGACGGCCGGTGCGTGATGGTCGAGGCCTACGACGCGTCGGGTGCTCTGCGCGGCCTGCTGTCGTTCGTGCCGTGGGGCCGTCGTGGTGTGTCGCTCGACCTGATGCGACGCGACCGGGCGGCGGAGAACGGCCTGAACGAGTACATGGTCGCCCAGCTCGCGGGCGCCGCCGGACACCTCGGCGTGCACCGGATCTCGTTGAACTTCGCGATGTTCCGCGCGGTGTTCGAGGAGGGCGAGAAGATCGGCGCGGGACCGGTGCTGCGGGCGTGGCGGCGGGTGCTGTCGCTCGCGTCGCGGTTCTTCCAGCTGGAGTCGCTGTACCGCTCGAACGCCAAGTACCTGCCCGACTGGGAGCCGCGTTTCTTCTGCTACGAGCGCTCCCGGTCGCTGCCACGCGTCAGCATCGCGGCCGGTGTCGCGGAGGGGTTCGTGCCGTCGCTGCGGTCGTTGCGCAAGCGGGCGTTGCAGAAGGCGGACGTCAGCGACGACTTCGCGGCGAAGGTCGCCGAGATCGACGCGATCCGGGTCGAACCGAAGGCCGTGCGGCGTCCCGAGCAGGTCCGGGTGCGGATCGCGAAGGTCGAACGGCTGGTGTCCCGGGGCATCGACCCGTACCCCGTGGGGTTCGAGCGCACGGACCTCCTCGCCGGGGCGCGGGAACGGTTCGGCGAGGACGTCTCCGTCACCGGGCGGGTGGTGGCGCTGCGGGAGATGGGCAAGCTCTGCTTCGCGCGGATCCGGGACTTCAGCGGCGAGATCCAGCTGATGCTGTCGGCCGACACCCTCGGCGCCGCGCTGGCGTCGTGGAAGTCGGACGTGGACCTGGGCGACCACGTCGGCGTGACCGGGCAGGTGGTCAAGTCCGACCACGGCGAGATCTCGGTGCTGGCGTCGTCGTGGACGATGACGGCGAAGTGCCTGCACCCGTTGCCGGACAAGCGGAAGGGCTTCACCGACCCGGAGGCCCGCGTCCGCCAGCGCTACCTCGACCTGGTGGTGAACCCGGACTCGGCGGCGCTGCTGAAGCTGCGCAGCGACGTCATCCGCAGCGTGCGGGAGTTCCTGCACGCGCAGGCGTACCTCGAGGTCGAGACGCCGATGCTGCAGGCGGTGCACGGCGGCGCGAACGCCCGCCCGTTCGTCACGCACATCAACGCCTACGACATGCGGATGTACCTGCGGATCGCACCGGAGCTGTACCTGAAACGGCTGTGCGTCGCGGGCGTGGACCGGGTGTTCGAGCTGAACCGCAACTTCCGCAACGAGGGCGCGGACGCCACCCACAACCCCGAGTTCACGATGCTGGAGGCCTACCAGTCCTACGCGGACTACCGGGTCATGCTCGACCTGGTGCGCACGCTGGTCCAGCACGCGGCGCGGGAGGCGTTCGGCACCGAGGTCGCCGTGCGCCCGGAGGGACCGTTCGACATCTCGGGGGACTGGCCGATCGTCCCCGTCTACACGGCGGTGTCGTCGGCCTTGGACGCTTCCGTCACGCCGGACACGTCCGTCGCGCAGCTGCGGTCACTGCTGTCCGCCCGCGGCGTCGAGATCAACGACGACTGGGACCACGGCCAGCTGGTGCAGGAGGCCTACGACTCGTTCGTCGAGCCCTCCACGGTCGGGCCGACGTTCTACATCGACTTCCCGACCTCCGTGTCACCGCTGACCCGGCAGCACCGCGACGACCCGCGCCTGGCCGAACGCTGGGACCTGGTGGCGTTCGGCGCGGAGATCGGCACGGCCTACTCGGAGCTGACCGACCCGCTGGAGCAGCGGCGACGGCTGGAGGCGCAGTCGCTGAAGGCCGCGTCCGGCGACGTCGAGGCGATGGAGCTGGACGAGGACTTCCTGCGGGCGCTGGAGCACGGCATGCCGCCGACGGGCGGGCTCGGCATGGGCGTGGACCGGTTGCTGATGATGCTGACGGGCACGTCGATCCGGCAGACGGTGCTGTTCCCGTTCGTGCGGCCCCAGTAATTGCAGATACTTCGGTGGTAGGGCTGTCGAAGTGTGCGAAATCGCACCATGACCGAGGTGCGGGAGTGGGGCCAGGTGGGCGAGCGGGTACGCGATGCCCGGATCGGTGCTGGTCTCTCGCAAGCGGAACTGGGTGCTGCCCTGTCGCTCGACCGCACCATGATCGCGAAGATCGAGGCCGGGACGCGCAAGGTGGACGCGCTGGAGCTGACCAGGCTCGCGGCCGCACTGGACGTCCCCTTGGACTACTTCCTCCACAGCGCTCCACCGGTGTTGTCCCGACGCGCCGAGTTGAGTGAGGACACCGCCACGGATGCGGGCCGCCAGGCGTTCCGCTTGGAAGCGCGCCTGGAGGCCTGGGCGCGAGATGTTCAGCAGCTCATCGACCTCGGGACGTTGTCGCGTCGGACGCCGTACCGCTATGAGGGCGTTGTCGCGACCGAGGACGATGCGAGGCGCGTTGCGTTGCAGATCAGGCGAGACGCGGACCTCGCTCTTGAGCCGATCCACACGGTGATGGATCTGTGCGAGAAGGCCGGACAGTACGTGCTCGTCACCGACCTGCCAGGTGACGGCGCATCCATGGTGGTGGGCGACGACCTCGCTGTCGCCGTCGTCAGCCGGTCGGTGGACCCGGGGCGTCGGCGAGCGACCGCGGCACATGAGCTCGGACACATGGTTCTCGGAGACCCGTACTCCAACGACATAGGGGTGCACGCATCCCTTCGCGACCGAGAAGCGGTGGTCGACGCGTTCGCGGCTGAGTTGCTCCTGCCTTCCGACGTGGTGGCGAAGGTGAACGGACGGCAGGAACTCGTCGAGCTGGCGGCCCGCTACCGCACGTCGTGGTCATTGGCGACTCGTCAGGCTCAGCTGGTGGAGGTCGTCGACGCGGCCGAGGCTCGCCGGTTGAGGCAGCGGACACCGACCAAGGCGGAGCTGATGGACGCGGTCGGCTGGGCTCCCCAACCTGACCTCGATTCCGTCCGGGTACCCCGCGACTACGCCAAGGCGGTGATGGAAGCCTGGAAGCGCGACATGCTGACGTCGTCGCGCGTGGTCGAGCTCATGCACGGCCAGGTTGTCGAGAGCGACCTGCCGGTTGTTCCTGACGACGAAGTCGCGCCATGACGGCGAACAAGCCGCTGGTCCTCGACACCATGTGTCTGTCGCACTTCGCGCTGATCGAACGACTTGATGTGCTCGGCGACCTCCTGAGCGGCCGGGGTTGCTGGACAACGGCGGTCGTCAAGGACGAGATCAGCCGCGGTGTCGAGAGCTACCCGCTGCTCCGCAACGCGCTCGACCTGCCGTGGCTTCACGTCGAGGCCTTGGATGAATCCACGAGATCCAACTCTTCGCGAAGTGGTCGAGGGCGATCGGCACCTCGGACCGCGATCATGGAGAAGCAAGCGTCTTCGCCGCCAGCGAGGTGCTCGGCGGTATCGCGCTGACAGACGACCGACAGGCGAGCAAGGTGGCGCGCGCGAACGGACTCGAGGTGCACGGCACCATCTGGTTGTTCGCCCGACTGTGTCGTGACGGCAAGCTTTCCGAGGCGGCCGCGGGCAACCTCATCGACATGCTGCGTGGCAGTGAGATGAGGTTGCCTTGCACGGGCTCGGGGTTCCCCGCCTATGCGAGAAGCGCCGGTCTGCTCTGACCGCGGTCGATCCGGCAGACCGTGCTCTTCCCCTTGTGCAGCAACGAATCTCAGTGGTCCAGGTAGGCGAGCACGGCCTGCACCCGGCGGTCACCCGTGCCGTCCTCACCGTTGAGCCCGAGCTTGAGGAACACGTTGCCGATGTGCTTGTGAACGGCACCCGCGCTGATGACGAGACGTTCGCCGATGGCCGCGTTGGACCGCCCCTCGGCCATCAGTCCGAGGACCTCGCGCTCACGGGGTGACAGGACGCTGAGCGCGTCGTCCGCCCGGCGCCGCACCAGCAGCTGCGACACGACCTCGGGGTCGAGCGCCGTGCCGCCGTTCGCGACGCGGTGCAGCGAGTCGAGGAAGTCCGCGACCTTGCCGACGCGTTCCTTGAGCAGGTAGCCGACGCCGCCGTTGGCGCCGGCCAGCAGTTCGTGCGCGTAGCTCTGCTCGACCCACGCGCTGAGCACCAGCACGGCCAGTTTCGGGTGCCTGCGCCGTGCCTCGACGGCGGCCCGCAGGCCTTCGTCGGTGAACGTCGGCGGCATCCGCACGTCGACGACGGCGATGTCCGGCTGGTGTTCGGCGACGGCTTCCAGGAAGTCGTCCGGGTTGTCCGTCGCCGCCGCTACCTCGATGCCTTCGTTGCGCAGCAACAACGTCAGCCCTTCGCGGAGCAGGGCGTCGTCTTCGGCGATCACGATGCGCATTGGTCACTTCCCCATCGGTAGCTCGACGGTGAGCACGGTAGGGCCACCCTCGGGACTGCTCACGTCCGCGGTGCCGTCGAGCGCCGCGACCCTGCCGCGGATGCCGTCCAGCCCTGTTCCCCGCTTCTCGTCGGCGCCGCCCTTGCCGTCGTCGTGGACCATGACGACGAGCTTGTCGTCGTTCACACCGAGACTGACCCACGCGTGCCTGGCACCGCTGTGCTTGGCCACGTTCGTGAGCGCCTCGGCCACCGCGAAGTACGCGGCCGCCTCCACCGCGGCCGGCATCCGTCCCAGGTGCTCGGCGGTGAGCACGCACGGCACCGGGCACCGGGCCGCCAACGCCTGGATCGCCCCGTCCAGTCCCAGGTCCTCCAGCACGGGCGGGTGGATGCTCCGCACGACGTTGCGCAGCTCCTCGAGCGCGTCACCCGCCGCGTCCTGCGCCCTGAGCAGCGCCTGCAACGCGTTGTCGGGGTTCTGCTTGAGCGTCCGTTCCGCGATGCCGAGCATCATGACGACGCCGACCAGCTTGTTCTGCGTGCCGTCGTGCAGGTTCCGCTCGATGCGCCGCAGCTCGGCCCCGTGCGCGTTCAACGCCGCGGCCCGCGTGGCAACGACCTCGGCCAGCCGCTTCTCCAGCGAGGCCTTCGGCGGCGACAGCATCTTCCGAGCCCACTTCGCGTCGAGGTCCGCCAGCCGCGGGAGCTGGGTGAGGAGCAGCGCGAGCACGATCGCGATCGGCACGCTCAGGAACGCCTTCGGCCACGAGTCGACGCGGAGGCCGAAGGAGTTCTCGACACCACCCGGGATGAACCACCAGGTCAGGAACGCGAACGGCTGCTGGAGGAGCGCCCCGGAGACACCGATGGCGACCGCCCCGGACAACGTCCCGACCAGGGCGTGCGTGATCAGCCAGATCCCGTCCCGCCGGCTGTCCGGATCGGCCAGCACCCGTTGCGCCCGGTGCAGCCACGGTCCGTCGAGCGGCGGAGGCGACGGGATCTCGACACCGGCGTAACGCGCGAGCCGCCGCCGGTCGAAGTCCACGATCCGACGCAGGTACGGCGCGGTGACGGGCAGCAACGGCAGGACGACCACGGACAGCAGGAACACGCCGACCGAAAGCCACGACAAGATGGCCGTCAGCAGCCCTGTCGCCAGGTAGACGAACGCCGCCCAGATCCGTTTCATGAGTGAAAACGTAGCCGGGCGGGTCGCGGTCGCGCGGTGGAGCAGGCTCCACTCCTGCGGGTGAAGGGGGCGTCAGCCCTCGCGCCACCCGTTGGTGATCGGCAGCCGCCGGTCCCGCCCGAACGCCTTGTTCGAGATCTTCGTGCCCGGCGGGTACTGGCGGCGCTTGTACTCGGCCTTGTCCACCATCCGCAGCACCCGGTCCACCAGTTCCGGCTCGTGCCCGGCGGCCAGCAGGTCGTCGTACCCGCGGTCGCAGTGGACGTAGTCGTCCAGCAGGCGGTCGAGCACCTCGTAGTCCGGCAGCGAGTCGCTGTCGACCTGGCCGGGGCGCAGCTCGGCCGACGGCGGCTTCGAGATCGAGTTCTCCGGGATCGGCGGGGTCTCGCCGCGCTTCTCCGCCTCGGCGTTGCGCCACCGGGCGAGGTCCCAGACCAGCGTCTTCAGCACGTCCTTGATCGGCGCGTACCCGCCCACGGCGTCGCCGTAGATCGTCGAGTAGCCGACGGCGAGCTCGGACTTGTTGCCGGTCGCGAGGACGAGGTGGCCGTGCTGGTTCGACAGCGCCATCAGCAGCATGCCGCGGCACCGGGCCTGGATGTTCTCCTCGGCCAGGCCGGTCAGCTCCAGCTGCGAGACGTACACCGACACCATCTCGCCGATGGGCTCGGTCGTGAAGTGCAGGCCGGTCCGCGCGGCCATGTCGGAGGCATCCGAACGCGAGTGCTCCGACGAGTACGACGACGGCATCGAGACGCCGTAGACCGCGTCGGCACCGAGAGCGTCCACGGCCAGTGCGGCCACCACGGCGGAGTCGATGCCACCGGACAGACCGAGCACCACGGACCGGAAGCCGTTCTTGTGCACGTAGTCGCGCAGACCGGTCACCAGCGCGTGCCACACCTCTGCCTCGTCCGACAGCGGCTCGAACACGCGCGGCGCGGGCAACGGCTCGTACGCGGGCACGGCCTCCGACAGGGACACACGGCGCACGTAGAAGTCACCGATCTGGCCCTGCTCGTACGACCCGCCACCGGGCAGGTCGAAGTCCACGACCATCAGGTGCTCGACGAACTGCGGCGCGCGCCCGACCAGCTGACCGTCGGCGTCCACCACCAGCGAGTCGCCGTCGAACACCAGCTCGTCCTGGCCGCCGACGAGGTTGCAGTAGGCGAGCGGCGCGTGTGCCTCGGCCGCCCGGCGGGCCACCAGCGGCAGCCGCTGGTCGTCCTTGTCGCGCTCGTACGGCGACGCGTTCGGCGAGACCACCAGGTCGACGCCGGCGTCACCGAGGGCGGTGATCGGGCCGCCGTCCTGCCACAGGTCCTCGCAGATCACCATGCCGACCTCGACACCGTTGATCCGCACGACGTCCAGGGAGGAACCGGGCTTGAAGTACCGCCGCTCGTCGAACACGCCGTAGTTGGGCAGGTGGTGCTTCGACTGCCGCGCCACGACCCGCCCGCCGGACAGCACGGCCGCCGCGTTGCGCGGGCCGACCGAGTCGTGCTCCAGGTACCCGACGACCGCGGCGACGTCCCCGAGGCCCGCGTCGTCCAGCGACACCGCCAGCGCCTCCAGCGCCTCGGCGGACGCCCGCGCGAACGACGTGCGGATCGCGAGGTCCTCGACCGGGTAGCCGGTCAGCACCATCTCGGGGAAGACGACGAGGTGCGCGCCGCCTTCACGGGCTTTGCGCGTCCATTCCACGACCAGAGAAGCGTTGCCCTTGAGATCGCCCACAGTGGCGTTGACCTGGGCGAGCGCGATCCGAAGCTGCGGCATGCCTTCATCATCTCCCATACCATCGGGCCGTGCCCCGTCTCTTGAGCGTGTTGCTCGTCATTCCGCTGCTCGCGTCCTGCACGTCGGTCATCGAGGGAGGCGCGAAGCCGGGCGTCTCCCTCGAGAAGGCCGGTCCGGCCGGCACCGTCCCCGCCGGGCTGGAGAAGTTCTACGGCCAGCAGCTCGGCTGGCAGGAGTGCGCGTCGTTCGCCACGACCGGGTCGAGCCGCCAGGCGTACGGCAGCAAGCGCGACGTCGAGTGCACCCGCGTCCAGGTCCCCCTCGACTACGCCAAACCCGACGGGGACACGATCACGATCGGCGCGCTCCGCCTCAAGGCGACCGGGCAGAAGATCGGCTCTTTGCTGATCAACCCCGGCGGCCCCGGCGCGTCCGGCATGGCGGCCGCCGCGGGCATGGTCGCGGACTACCGCAAGACCGACCTCGGGAAGCGGTTCGACCTCGTCGGCTTCGACCCGAGGGGCATCGGCGCGAGCGAGCCGGCGGTCCGGTGCCTCACCGGACAGGAGCGCGACGCGGAGCGTCTGGACCTCGATCTGGACACGAGCCCGGCCGGAATCGCCCAAACGGAGCAAGAGAACAAGGCGTATGCCGACAAGTGTGCCGCCGGTACAAAATTCGGGGCTTCAATGCTCGCCAACTTGGGCACGCGGGACGTAGTTAAGGACATGGATGTCCTTCGCTCTGCGCTCGGCGACGCGAAGCTGAGCTATGTCGGCTACTCGTACGGCACCCGCATAGGCACCGAGTACGCCGAGACCTTCCCCCAGAACGTGCGCGCGCTCGTCCTCGACGGTGCCGTCGACCCGGCTCAGGACCCGCTCGCGTCGCTGGTCGCCCAGGCCGCGGGCTTCCAGAAGGCGTTCGACGAGTTCGTGAAGTGGTGCCGTGAGAAGGGCGACTGCCCGCTCTCCGATGACGCCAACACGAGCTTCCGCAACCTCACGACACCGTTGATCCAGAAGCCGGTCGACGTCGGCGACCGCAAGCTCTCCTACAACGACGCCATCACGGCGACGATCCAGGCGCTGTACTCGGAGCAGCTGTGGCCGGTCCTGCTCAACGGCCTCACGGAGCTGAGGAACGGCAAGGGCCGGGTGCTGCTCGCCCTGGCCGACGCCTACTACGACCGCGACGACCAGGGCCAGTACTCGACCATCACGGACGCGTTCAGCGCCGTGCACTGCGTCGACGACCCACGGCTGACGGACAAGAACGCGTTGTTGGAGGCCGCGAAGGCGTACAAGGCCGCGGCGCCGTTCCTCGACGACGGCAACCCGCCCGGCGCGGCGCTCGACTCGTGCGCGTTCTGGCCCGCGCCGGTGACGGCCCGCACCGACCCGCCCAAGGCCGACGGCATCCCGCCGCTGCTGGTCATCTCCACGACCGGTGACCCCGCCACGCCGTACCAGGCGGGCGTGAACCTGGCCAAGGCGCTCAACTCGCGGCTGCTCACGTTCGAGGGCGTGCAGCACACGGTCTTCCTGCAGGGTGAGAAGTGCGTGGACGACGCCGGCGTGAAGTACCTGATCGACCAGACCCTGCCCGCCGACGGAACCCGGTGCGCCTAATGACGAAGAGGCGATCCCGAGTCACCGCGGCCCTGTTCGCCTTGATCATCGTGCTCGGCACTTCCACGTCGTTCGCCCGCATCGACGGCTCGCCCGTCGCCGCGCGCAAGGGACTCGAACGCTTCTACGGGCAGACGTTGTCGTGGGGTGCGTGCCAGCCCTACGCGACCGATGCGAAGAGCAAGACCCTGTTCGAGCGCGAGGGCATCCAGTGCGCGCGTCTGCAGGTCCCGCTCGACTACGAGAGGCCGGACATCGGCACGATCACCGTCGGGCTGTTGCGCAGGCCCGCCGTCGAGCAGGGACGACGGGTCGGCTCGCTGGTGGTGAACCCCGGTGGTCCCGGCGGTTCGGGCATGGCGCACGTCGCGAACATGCAGGCGGGCAACCCGGTCGCCAAGCGGTTCGACGTGGTGGGCTTCGACCCGCGCGGCGTCGGCGCGAGCCAGCCCCGCGTGCAGTGCCTGACCGACGCCGAACGCGACGCGCAACGGCTCCGCCCCAAGGGCGAGACCGCGAACGCCGTGGAGTCCGAGAACAGGTTCTTCGTCGAGAAGTGCGCCCAGCGCAGCGGCATCGACCTCCTGCGCAACGTCGGCACGCGGGACGTCGTGCGTGACGTCGACGTGCTGCGCGCCGCGTTGGGGGAGAAGAAGCTGAGCTACCTCGGCTACTCCTACGGCACGCGTCTCGGCACGTTGTACGCGGAGATGTTCCCTCGCAACGTGCGCGCGATGGTGCTCGACGGCGCGGTGGAGGTCGACGGCGACAAGGTGGCGGCGTCGGCACGTCAGGCGCAGGGCTTCGAGGAGTCGTTCGAGCGCTTCGCGGGCTGGTGCGCCCAACGCGACTGTCCCATCGGCACGGACACGAAGACCGCCGAGTCGAAGTTCCGGCAGATGATCGAACCGCTCAAGAAGACCCCGCTGCAGGTCGGCGACCGCAGGCTGTCCCACTCGGACGCGAATACCGCCATCATCCAGGCGATGTACACGGACCGGTTGTGGGAGACCGCGCTCAAGGGCCTGCAGGAGCTGCGGCAGAACAGGGGCACCACCCTGCTGCAACTCGCCGACCAGTACCTCGGCCGCGCCCAGGACGGCACCTACAGCCGCATCCAGGACGCGTTCGTGGCCATCCGCTGCGTCGACGAGCCCCCGGTCAAGGACCGCGCCACCCTGGAGTCCAACCGTCGGAGGCTGTTGGAACTGCTGGGCAACGACACCGTCCCGACCGACGAGACCGCGCTCGGCCCGTGCGCGTTCTGGCCGGCCCCGCACACGTCGGAACCACATCCGCCGGCGGTGAAGGGCCTGCCGCAGGTGCTGGTGGTCTCGACGACCGGTGACCCGGCGACGCCCTACCAGTCCGGCGTGGACCTCGCGAAGGCGATGGGCGCGCGTCTGCTGACGTACAACGGCAACCAGCACACGGCGTTCCTCGCGGGCATCGGCTGCGTGGACGGCGTGGGCACGAACTACCTGGTGGACCTGAGACTGCCCGAGACCGACGCGGTCTGCTGACGCCGGGAAGGCAGGAGGACCGACCCCAGCGCTCCGAGCGCGCAGATCACCGACGTGATCAGGAAGATCTCGTGGTACTCGGTGAGCAGCGCCTCGGTGAGCCCGCGCTGGTAGGCGGCCATCTGCCGCTGGAACTCAGCGGGTTCGACGCCGAACGGCAGCGGCGTGTTCAAGTCTGCCGTCAGCTCGCGGAAGCGGTGCAGTCCCCACGCGGACAGCGCCGCCACACCCACGAGCATCCCCGCCATGCGCGCGACGACGACGAACGCCGACGCCACGCCGTGACGCACGGCGGGCACCACACGCAGCACAGCACCGGACAACGGCGCGATGACCAGGCCCAGCCCGAAACCGGCGATGGCCAGGTCACGCGTGAGCACCCCACCGCTGACATCCGCGGGCCACTGCGCGATGAACACGTACGACACCGACGCGATCGCGAGCCCGCCGAAGGCCACCCAGCGGTCGCCGAGCCGTGACGCGAGGAAACCGCCCAGGACAGCGCCCACGGGCAGGGCGATCAGGAAGCGCGTGAGCAGAGTCGCCGCGGCCGCCGAGTCCCTGCGCAACACGGTCTGCGCGAACAGCTCCACGTCCACAAGCGTCACCATCAACGCCGCACCGGCCGCGAGAGAGACGCCGAGCACGGCCCAGAACGGCCGCCACCGCACGCCTTCCGGGTCGATCAGCCCGGCTTTCGCACGCCGTTCCCACACGAAGAACCCGGCGAGGACCACGAACGCCGCGATGAGCGCAGGCCAGCCCCACGACGGCAGAACGGACTCGGCGGGTGTCGGGTTGTAGAGAGCGACCACCAACAACGACAACGCAAGCGCGAGCAGTACGCCACCCACGACGTCGATGCGGACCTCGCGCCGTGTGTTCGGCACGCTCCGTTGCACGATCACCATCGCGACGACCGCCAACGGTACGTTGACCCAGAACACCCACCGCCAGCTCTGCGGCTCCCACGCCTCGAACAACGGCATCGCGTTGAACAGCGACGCGACGCCGATCCCGTACAGCGTGCCGAGCACCGACCCCAGCTCCTGGGCCGCCCCCACGGTCCCCAGCGCCGACGACCGCCGGTCCTCCTCCCACAGGTCCGCGACCAGAGCCATCGTGACCGGCAGCAACGCGCCACCGGCCAGGCCCTGCACCACCCGCCCGGCGACGAGCAGCGGCACGTCACCCGCCAGCGCCGTGACCACCGACCCGACGAGGAACCCGAGCAGCGACACCTGCAGGACGAACCGCCGCCCCAGCCGGTCCGACAGCTGCCCGAGCAACGGCATCCCGGCCACGTACCCGAGCAGGTAGCCGGTGACGATCGGCGTCGCCTGCTCCAGCTCGTTCACCGCGATGCCGAGATCGCGCACCATGTCCGTGAGGACACCGACGACGACATACGCGTCGAGGGCCCCCAGCAGCACGGCCGCGCCGGACGCGGCGAGAGCGACCCGTCTCATCCCGCGGGGGCCGTGACCGTGACGGCCTTGTCGAAGTCGGCCAGCCCGATGTCGACCTTCTGCCCACCGGGCAGCTCGAACAGCGCGCTCTTGAGCAACTTGTCCCCACCGATCGAGAACGTCGACTTCACGTCCGCGGAGATGCCCGGCACCAGCCCGGCCGCCACGTCCTTCGGCACCGTCGCCTCGACCACCGACACGTCACCGGACGACTTCGTCTTCGCGTCCTTCGCACTGGCCAGGACCTTGGCCACGCCCTTGTCCGGGTTCAGGATCGCGGACGGGTCGTACACCTGGCCCGCGAACGCCGCCGGCAGCTTCGTGAACCCGCCGGTCGGGCCCTTGAAGTACAGGTTCCCCCCGGTCAGCACGTACTCGACCGACAGCAGCTGCCCGCCGAACGTGACCTTCGCGGTGCCCTTCGAGTCACCGGCGGAGGTGAGGTCGCCGTCGGCGTCCTTCACCGGCACGTCCGGGAGCTCGCCGTCCACCTTGATCGTGAAGTGGACGGTCTTCACCGAGCGCATCGACCCGGCCGACTCGGAGAGCACCGTCGCACCGTCGGGGAGATCTCCACCGGACGTGCAGCTCGTGAGCAGGGCGAGTGCGCAAACCAACAACCAACGGGCGGACATGCGTTGATCGTAGAGAGTCCCGGCTGTGTCAAATGCCGCCTCCGCTGAGAAAGGTACGTCGGCGGGCCTTAAGCTGCCGCACATGGACCGCCAGCAGGAGTTCGTGCTCCGCACCCTAGAGGAACGCGACATCCGGTTCGTCCGGCTGTGGTTCACCGACGTCCTGGGCTTCCTCAAGTCCGTGGCGGTCGCCCCGGCCGAGCTGGAGGGCGCCTTCAGCGAGGGCATCGGCTTCGACGGCTCCGCGATCGAGGGCTTCGCGCGCGTGTACGAGTCGGACATGGTGGCCAAGCCGGACCCCTCGACGTTCCAGGTGCTGCCCTGGCAGACGCCGGACAAGAGCAACTACTCGGCGCGGATGTTCTGCGACATCACCATGCCCGACGGCTCGCCGTCGTGGGCGGACCCGAGGCACGTCCTGCGCCGCACCCTGGCGAAGGCCAGCGAGGCGGGCTTCACCTGCTACGTGCACCCCGAGATGGAGTTCTTCCTGCTCAAGAGCCTCCCCGACGACGGGAGCGAGCCCACCCCGGCGGACAACGGCGGGTTCTTCGACCAGACCAGCCACGAGACCGCCACGCACTTCCGCCGGCACGCCATCGAGGCGCTGGAGGCGATGGGCATCTCGGTGGAGTTCAGCCACCACGAGGGCGCGCCCGGCCAGCAGGAGATCGACCTGCGCTACGCCGACGCGCTCACCCTGGCCGACAACGTGATGACGTTCCGGTACCTGGTGAAGGAGGTCGCGATCACCCAGGGGGTGCGCGCCTCGTTCATGCCCAAGCCGTTCACCGACCAGCCCGGCAGCGGCATGCACACGCACGTCAGCCTGTTCGAGGGCGACCGCAACGCGTTCTACGACGCCGAGGACCCCTACCAGCTCTCCGAGACCGGCAAGGCGTTCGTCGCGGGCCTGCTCAAGCACGCGCGCGAGATCTCCGGCGTCACCAACCAGTGGGTCAACTCCTACAAGCGGCTGATCGTCGGCGGCGAGGCGCCCACGGCGGTGTGCTGGGGCCACGCGAACCGGTCCGCGCTGGTGCGCGTGCCGATGTACTCGCCGGGCAAGTCGTCGTCCCGCCGGGTGGAGATCCGGTCGCTCGACTCGGCGTGCAACCCGTACCTGGCCTACGCGGTGATACTGGCCGCCGGCCTGAAGGGCATCGAGAAGGGCTACGAGCTGCCGCCGCCCGCCGAGGACGACGTGTGGTCGCTGACCGATCGCGAACGGCGGGCAGCCGGGTACGACAACCTGCCGCAGAACCTCGGCGAGGCCCTCACCGAGATGGAGAACTCGGAGCTGCTGCCAGAGGCTTTGGGCGAGCACGTCTACGACTTCTTCCTGCGCAACAAGAGGACGGAGTGGGACGCGTACCGGCGTAGCGTCACCCCGTACGAGTTGC
>NZ_DATLEC010000102.1:0-55536 GCF_035525475.1 Lentzea sp.
TCAAGCGCGCGGGGCTGACGTACACGAACCGGCAGGACGGCATGCACGCGATGAGGCACCTCTACGCCTCGATCTTGCTCGCGCGCGGAGTGTCCATTAAGGAGCTTGCGGAGTTCCTGGGTCACGAGGACCCGGGCTTCACGCTCCGGACGTATACGCACCTGATGCCGTCCAGTCACCAGAGGGCGCGGCTCGCGGTGGACGGGGTCTTCAAGCCTCGCAAGACCCCGTCCCCTCAGACGGCCTGAGGACGGCCTGGAGTGATCAACTCACTTGATCTGCATCCCGGAAATGGCCCTGGACACCACAAGTCGCTGGATCTCCGAGGTCCCCTCGAAGATGGTGAAGATCTTCGAGTCCCGGTGCATCCGCTCCACCGGGTGCTCCCGCGTGTACCCGGCCCCACCCAGGATGTGGATGGCCCGCTCGGTCGCCCACACCGACACCTCGGAAGCCTTGAGCTTCGACATCGACCCCTCACCCGCGGTGAACGGCACGTTGTTGCGGCCCATCCACGCCGCGCGCCACACCAGCAGCCGCGCCGCGTCGATTTCCATCTTCATGTTGGCCAGGTCGAACGCGATCGACTGGTTCTCGATGATCTTCCGGCCGAACGCCTCGCGGTCCTTCGCGTAGTCCAGCGCGTACTCGTAGGCGGCCCGTGCGACACCGACGGCCATGGCGCCGACGGTTGGGCGCGTGGTCTCGAACGTCGCCATGGCGGCCTGTCCGCCCGCACGTTGTCCCTCGCGTGCACGGGCCAGACGGGCCTCGACGCGCTCGCGGCCGCCCAGCACGCAACGGCCGGGCACGCGGACGTCGTCGAAGAACACGTCGGCCGTGTGGGAGGCGCGCATGCCGTGCTTCTTGATCTTGCCGGGGGACGACACGCCGGGGGTGCCGGGCGGGATGATGAAGCCGGCCTGGCCTCGGGAGCCCAGGGACGCGTCCAGCACCGCGGTCACGACGTGGACGTTCGCGATGCCGCCGTTGGTGGCCCAGGCCTTCTGGCCGTTGATCACCCACTCGTCGGTGGCCTCGTCGTACCGGGCTCGGGTGCGGTAGCCGGCGACGTCGGAGCCCGCCTGGGGTTCGGAGGCGCAGAACGCGGCCAGCTTCGGGTCCGACTCGTCGCCGAAGCACTCCGGCACCCACTCGGCCAGCTGTTCGGGCTCGCCGGACGCGAAGATGCCCGCCACGGCCAGGCCGGTGCCCATCAGGGCCAGCGCGATTCCCGCGTCACCCCAGAAGAGCTCCTCGGTGGCGATCGGCAGCGACAGGCCGATCGGGTCCGCGAACCAGGTCGCGAGGGCCTCGAAGCCGTAGAGGCCGATCTTCGCCGCCTCCTGGATCACCGGCCACGGCGTCTCCTCGCGCTCGTCCCACTCCGAGGCCGCCGGCCTGATCACGTCGCGTGCGAAGCCGTGCACCCAGTCGCGCAGGTCGGTCTGGTCTTCGTTCAGCTCGAGCGAGAAGCCACCCACAGCAAGTCTCCCAAGAAATCGTCAGGCCTTCGGGATGTTGAACAGGCTCATGAACCCGGCCGCGAACCCCAGGTCGCCCTTCACCTTCAGCTTGCCCGTCATGAACAGCACGGGCGCGGAGGCGTTGCCGGTCGCGAGCTTCAGGAAGTCGGCGGGCGTCAGCGTCACGACGGCACGGGCCTCGCGCGTCACGCCCTTGTTGATCGTGCACTCCGCGTTCTCGATGATGGCCTCGTACACGTCCTCGAGCACGTGGAAGTGCACGACGGCGCGAGTGGCGCCGGCCCGGTCCGCGCGGAAGTGGACCTCCATGCGGCGGAACACCTCGTCCAGCACGCGTTCCCGCAGTGACGCGTCGGCGACGACGGCCTCGATCTGGTCCTTCGAGGCGCGCGAGATGATGCGGGCGAAGTTGGACGGGTCCATCTTCGACAGGTCGAGGTCCGCGCCGCCGTCCGCCAGCGCGCCCAGCGCCCTCAGCAGTGCCGCGAAGTCGTCCTTGCCCAGCTTCTTCGGGTCGATGCCGCGGGCGATGACGTCGATGTCCACGCCATCGAGGGCGGGATCGTCCGGCGAGACCTGCTCCAGCGTGCTGATCAGCTCGGCCGGGCTGAGCTTGGCGATCGCCTCGGTCGTGAGGTCGAGCGTCATGGGACACCTCCTGGTACCTACTCGCGAGTAAGACTACTGATGAGTAGATATGGCGGCAAGCCGATCGGATAATCTTGCTGATCCGAACTGAGGGGTAGTGATGCGCACAGAAGGTCGAGCCAAGCGCTTGCCACGCGCGGTGCGTGAGCGGCAGATCATGGACGCCGCCATCGACGTGTTCTCACGGCTCGGCTTCCACGCGGCTTCGATGGACGAGATCTCGGACGTCGCCGGCATCTCGAAGCCGATGCTCTACGCCTACCTGGGGTCGAAGGAGGAGCTGTTCGCGACGTGCATCCGGCGTGAGGCCACGCGGATGATGGAGGCCATCGCGACGGGGGTCGAGCCCGACCAGGAACCCGACGTGCAGCTGTGGAGCGGCCTGCGGGCGTTCTTCGGGTTCGTCGGCGAGAACCGGTCGAGCTGGCAGGTGCTGCACCGGCAGGCGTCCACCCAGGGCGGGCCGTTCGCCGTCGAGTTGGCGGACATGCGCGGTCGCGCGGTGTCGCTGGTCGCGGCGCTGCTCACCCAGTCGACGAAGGCGCCCGCGACCAAGCTGGAGGCCGAGTCGCTGGCCGCCGCGCTGGTCGGGGCCGGCGAGTCGCTCGCGGAGTGGTGGCTCGACCACCCGGAGGAACCCGCCGGCGTCGTCGCCGCCCGCCTCATGAACCTCGTGTGGATGGGCTTCGGCGACCTGGTCGACGGCAACGTCTGGCATCCGCCGTCACGACGCTGACCCCAGCAGGTGGGGTCCCCTGCCCCACACGCCGAACTCCCAGCCGTCGGTGTTCTCGCGCGCCGAGAACTCGACACGGCCGGGGATGAGCAGCGGCTTCTTGAACCGGACGTCGACCGTCACGGCCTCCGGCAGCCTGCCTTCCAACGCCGCCAGGCAGCGCGCCTTCGTCCACATCCCGTGGGCGATCGCGCGCTGGAAGCCGAACAGCTTGGCGCTCAACGGGTGCAGGTGGATCGGGTTGCGGTCGCCGGACACCGCGCCGTAGCGCCGTCCGATGTCCGCGGGCACCCGCCACACCGCCGATCCGGCCGGCCGCCGCAGTTCCTCGCCGGACCCGGACGAGCCGCCCGTCCGCCGCAGGTAGGTCGAGACCCCTTCCCAGACACCGGAAACCGACGTCACGACGTCGACCTGCGTGCCCTGCGGGTGGGGACGGAGATCGCGCGCGGACACCGTGATCTCCAGCGGTTCGCCCGACGTCAGGGGCCGTGACTGCGTGATCCGGTTCGCGACGTGCACGAGACCGGGCAACGGGAACGGGAACCCGGAGCCCGTCATCAGCTTCATCTGCAACGGGAAGCCGAGCACGTGCGGGTAGGTCAACGGCAACGCGTCGCGCAGCCCGAAGCCGCACACCGAGTTGTACGCCGCGAGGTGCTCCAGCGAGACGTCGACGGTGCTCGAGACGGGATGCGCGGCAAGGACTTCCCCGCGCCGGAACGACGTGAGGGCGGCACGCAGCAGCATCACGCCCCCAGCAGCATCTGGCCGCACACCCGCACGACGTTGCCGTTCACGCCACCGGATCCCGGCGACGCGAACCACGCCACGGTCTCGGCGACGTCGGACGGCAGCCCGCCCTGCGAGAGGCTGTTCATCCGCCGCCCGACCTCGCGCGTCGCGAACGGCACGGCCGCGGTCATCTTCGTCTCGATGAAACCGGGCGCCACGGCGTTGATCGTGGCCCCGCGCGCGGCCAGGACGGGTGCCAGCGTCTGGACCATCCCGATCACGCCCGCCTTGGAGGTGGCGTAGTTGGTCTGGCCGACGTTGCCCGCGATGCCCGCGATCGACGACACCCCGATGATCCGCCCGCCGGTCCGCAGCACGTCGCCGTCGAGCAGCGCGTCGTTGATCCGCTCCTGGCAGGCGAGGTTGACCTCCAGCACCGCGTCCCACTTGTCGGCGTCCATGCGCGCCAGCGTCTTGTCCCGCGTGATGCCCGCGTTGTGCACGACGACGTCCACGCCGCCGTGCCGCTCCATCAGGTACGAGGTCAGCCGCGCCGGGTCGCCGGTGATGTCGAGCTGCAACGCCGACCCGCCGATGGCGTTCGCGACCTTCGAGAGGTCCTCGCCGGCGGCCGGGACGTCCAGGCAGACCACGTGCGCGCCGTCGCGGGCCAGGGTGGCCGCGATCGCCTCGCCGATGCCCCGCGAAGCACCAGTGACCAGCGCGACCTTGCCCTCCAGCGTGCCGGGCGAAGCACCACCGGCAACGCGGATCACCTGCCCGGACACGTACGCCGACCGGCCGGACAGCAGGAACCCCAGCGTCGACTCCGCGTCGTCCTCGGCGCCGTCGGCCACGTAGACCAGGTTGGCCGTGCCGCCCCGCCGCAGCTCCTTGCCGACGGACCGCACGAAGCCTTCGAGAGCCCGCTGCGCCACGGAGTCCGGCGACCGGCCGATCACGACCACGCGTCCGCACGCGCCGAGCTGCGTGATCGTCGGGTGGAAGAAGTCGTGCAGCTGCCGCAGGTCGCTCACCGACGCGATGTCCGACGCGTCGAACACCAGCGCGCCGTGGGGAGCGGGACCTGTCTCGAGCTGCTTCAGGAAGGGCAGCCGGGTGGCGCCACCGACGAGCACCGGCGTGGCCAGCGCGGCGTCCCGGCGCAGCGGGTGCGGGTTCGGCAGGCCGAGCCTGCGCACGAGCTGACGGCCGAGCCCCGAGGTCGCGAACTTCTGGTACCTGTCCACGTCACACAACCTACTCGCTAGTAAGTATACCCGCTAGTAGGTAGTATGGCGGCATGCGAGTAGCGATCATCGGCGGCAACCGCATCCCGTTCGCCCGCTCGAACGGCCCGTACGCCACCGCGTCGAACCAGGACATGTTCACGGCGGTGCTGGACGGCCTCGTGAGCCGCTTCGGCCTGCAGGGCGAACGCCTCGGCGAGGTGGTCGCGGGCGCCGTGCTCAAGCACTCGCGCGACTTCAACCTCGTCCGCGAGTCGGTGCTGGGCAGCAGGCTCAGCCCGGAGACGCCCGCGTACGACGTGCAGCAGGCCTGCGGAACGGGCCTGCAGGCCGTCATCGCCGTCGCCAACAAGATCGCGCTCGGCCAGATCGAGGCCGGCATCGCGGGCGGCGTCGACACCACGAGCGACGCGCCGATCGGCGTCAACGAGAACTTCCGCAAGCTCCTGCTGGAGTTCAACCGCACCCGCAAGATCAGCCTGCTCACCAGGCTCCGCCCCAGCCACGTCGTGCCGCACCTGCCGCGCAACGGCGAACCGCGCACCGGCATGTCGATGGGCGAGCACGCGGCCATCACCGCCGCCCAGTACGGCATCACGCGCGAGGACCAGGACGAACTGACGGCGCGCAGCCACCGCAACCTCGCCCGCGCCTACGACGAGGGCTTCTTCGACGACCTCGTCACGCCGTACCTCGGCCTGACCCGCGACCAGAACCTCCGCCCGGACAGCACCGCCGAGAAGCTCGCCAGGCTCAAGCCGGTCTTCGGCGACACGATGACGGCCGGCAACTCGACCCCGCTCTCCGACGGCGCCTCCGCCGTTTTGCTCGCGACCGAGGAGTGGGCCCGGGCCAGGAACCTGCCGGTGCTCGCCTACCTGACCTTCGCCGAGACCGCCGCCGTCGACTACGTGCACGGCGACGAGGGCCTGCTCATGGCGCCGGTGCACGCCGCGCCGCGCATGCTCGCCAAGGCGGGCCTGACGTTGCAGGACTTCGACTTCTACGAGGTGCACGAGGCGTTCGCGTCCCAGGTGCTCGCGACCTTGAAGGCGTGGGAGAAGGAGCTCGGCGAGCTCGACAGGTCCAAGCTGAACGTCAACGGCTCGTCGCTCGCGGCAGGCCACCCGTTCGCGGCGACCGGCGCCCGGATCGTGGCGACCCTGGCGAAGCTGCTGCACCAGAGGGGGAGCGGGCGCGGGTTCGTGTCGATCTGCGCGGCAGGTGGTCAGGGCATCACGGCGATCCTGGAGCGATGAGTTCTCCGGTTCGCTGAAGTCCGCCCGTCCAGACCCCACCAGGAGAAGGATGGCGACCATGACCTTGCGGGAAGTGCTGGAGTCCCACCGCGACGACGTGCCGACCGCGTCGCGCTGATCGCCCGCGGCGACGACGTGGAGGTCGCGGCGATCGGCGAGGACACCCGCGAGTCGGTCTCCCCGATCGCCTCGGTGACCAAGCCGATCATCGCCACCGCGGCGGTGCAGCTGGTGAGGGACGGCCGGATCGGACTCGACGACCCGATCTCGACCTGGCTGCCGGAGCTCGCGAACCCGGTGGTCGTCCGCACGCAGGACAGCGAGGTCGACGACGTCGTCCCCGCGACGAGCCCGATCACCGTCCGGCACCTGCTGGCGTCCCGTTCGGGCTGGGGCTTCACGGCGGACTTCTCCTTGCCCGCCACGCGGAAGCTTCTCGACGAGGCGCACCTGCACGGCCGCGAGGACCTGCCCACCCTCGACGAGTGGCTCAAGCACCTGGCGTTGGTGCCGTTGCTGCACGAGCCCGGCGAAGGCTGGACCTGCAACACCTCCTACGACGTGCTCGGCGTGCTGATCGAGCGCGTCACCGGCTCGCATTCCCGCTATCTCGAAGAACGCTTCTTCGCGCCACTCGGCATGAAGAACACCGGCTTTCTCAGCGCGGCCCTGCCATCCGGCGCCGGCGGACTCAAATCCACTGTGGACGATCTGCTGGCGTTCGGCCGATTCTTGTTGTCAGGTGACTTGCTTCCGGAGCTCGCGGTCGACACCACGACGGCCGCGGAACGCGAGGCGGGCCGGATCTTCCTGGAGGGACAGGGCTGGGGCTTCGGCGGCAGCGTCGACATCGCCGAGATCGACCCGTGGAACGTCCGGGGCCGCTACGGCTGGGTCGGTGGTTCCGGCACCGCATTCCACGTCGTGCCGACACAAAGCACTGTCACGATTCTGTTGACACGAACGGCAATGACGAGTCCGGCCCCCTTGCCCGTGATGCGTGATTTCTGGCGGAGCGCCGTGCACACTTCATGAACCGCCATGTGCGGACCTGGGGGGTGGGGCTCATGCGGGTGGATCCGGAACAAGACCCGGTACTGGCGCGCGCACTGGTCGGCACGCTGCGCGACGAGTGGCGGCCGGCGGCCGACGCGATGGCCTCGGCCCGACAGTGGGAACGCCGCGCGTACGTGCTGCTGACCTTGGCTTTGGACGCCGCACGCCGCCTCGACTGGCTGAGGAACTGGCTGCGTGCCCGGCCAGACGACCGCGACGCCAAGGCCGTGCAGTTCTCCATCGAGTCGTTGCGCGGCACCGGTTGAGCTAGTCGAGCAACGACCAGGCCGCCGTGCACACCGCGGACACCGTGATCTGCTGAGCCTTGAGGTTCAGCTGGTCCACCATCCCGGCAGGCCCGGCCATCTCGAACGAAGCCCCGCCGCGCATCATCTTGGGCGAGTACCCGCCCCCACCCTCGGTGTCGCCGATCCGCAGCAACGGCCCGAGCCGCCGCCCCAGAGCCGACGCGTACCCCTCGGCCCGTCGCAGTGCGTCGGCCACGGCGGCCTTCTGCGCTTCACGGACCGCGTCGCCGTCGTCGACGAGCGTCCACGACGGGCCGTTGATCCAGGACGGCTCGGCCTGGACCAGTTCTGCCAGCAGGCCGTCGAGCCCGTCCAGGTCGGACACCCAGATCACGTACTGCTGCTGCGCGCGGCTGCCGACGCGCTGGTTGTTGTCCCAGTTGTCGTGCACGGACAGCTGCCGCGAGCGCACCTCGAAGGTCTCCAGCAGCGGTTCCACGGCGGAAATGCGCTGGTTGAGCGTGCTCACCGCCTCGGAGCGATCGGCTCCGACGGCCTCGAACGTCACGTCCACCTGTGCGCGGTCTGCGGTGCGCTCGACCTCGCCCGTCCCCTTTGTCACGACTTCAGCCACGCACCCCAGCCAACCGGGCGCCCGGTCCATCCGCAAGTATCACGCAATCTAGTAAAGACACTAGAAAGCCGGATACACATGCATCCGGAGCTTCGTCTGCGCGTTTCTAAGGTCCGGCCTAGAAACGCCGATACGGTGCGAGCCATGGACCCGGTGCGCAACCCGTTCGCCCCCGGTGCAGGCCAGCGGCCTCCTGAGCTCGCCGGCCGGGACAAGGAAGTCGGAGCGTTCGAGGTCGTGCTCGAACGCGTGGCGCGGGGCCGTCCCGAGCGCAGCCTCGTGCTGACGGGGCTGCGGGGCGTCGGCAAGACGGTGCTGCTCGGCGAGCTGCGGTCCATGGCGGTCAAGCGCGGCTGGGGTGCGGGCAAGGTCGAGGCGCGGCCCGACGCCGACCTCCGCAGGCCTCTGTCCGCCGCGTTGCACCGCGCGATCCGCGACATCGCGGTCCGGCACCGCGCGCCGGACCGGGTCGAGGCGATCCTCGGCATCCTCAAGGCGTTCGCGCTCAGGGCGGCTCCGGACGGCGCCAAGCTCCGCGACCGCTGGCAGCCCGGCATCGACGTCCCGGCGGCGAGCGGCAGGGCGGACTCCGGCGACATCGAGATCGACCTGGTCGAGCTGTTCACCGACGTCGCCGAGCTCGCGCAGGACGTCGGCACGGGCGTCGCGCTGCTCATCGACGAGATGCAGGACCTCAGGCCCGACGACATCAGCGCGTTGTGCGCCGCGTGCCACGAGCTGTCGCAGCTCGGCGCGCCCCTGGTGGTCGTCGGCGCCGGCCTGCCGCACCTGCCCGCGGTCCTCAGCGCCAGCAAGTCGTACTCGGAGCGCCTCTTCCGCTACGTCCGCATCGACCGGCTCGGTCGCGAGGACGCCGACCGCGCCGTGCTCGCGCCGGTCGAACGGGAGGACGCCGGCATCACCGACGAGGCGTTGGACGCGCTGTTCGACGCCTCCGGCGGCTACCCCTACTTCATCCAGGCCTACGGCAAGGCCGCCTGGGACGCCGCTCCGGCCGACCCGATCACCGCGACGGACGTCTCCGTGGCCGCTCCCGAGGCTGACGCGGAGCTGGCGG
This sequence comes from Lentzea sp., assembly GCF_035525475.1. Taxonomy (GTDB): domain Bacteria; phylum Actinomycetota; class Actinomycetes; order Mycobacteriales; family Pseudonocardiaceae; genus Lentzea. The sequence continues at coordinate 9,132 of NZ_DATLEC010000102.1, forward strand.
TGGGCTTCTTCGGCTCACGATACGAGCGTGCGACGCCCGCTGAACGCGAGTATCTCCGGTCGATGGCCGAGTTGACCGACGGAAAGGATGCGGGCGTCAACACCGCCCAGGTGGCCGACCACCTCGGTCGCAAGCCGTCGTCGCTGTCGCCCGCGCGGGACTCGCTCATCAAGAAAGGCCTGGTCTACAGCGCGGAACGAGGTCAGATCGCCTTCACCGTGCCGCACTTCGGGAGGTTCCTGCTCGGCCGCGAGGAGTGACCGAGGTACCCCGGCGTTGTCCGGCCGTTCACGTTGTCAGCCGACGATTCATCGGCATGTGCGCCACCTCACCGGATAATCACGTGCTTTCGCGCGCGCGAAGGTGCATACTTGGGTTACCAACCGAACAGATCTCCGAGAGGGAAGTGCTGACCGAGATGAACTTCGCAGCGAAGCTCCGCGCCCGTCGTGCCGAGGCGCGTAACCGGAAGGCCGTGGCTCGCGCGATCGACATGGCCACCACCCCGGCCATGCGTCACGAGCTGATGGCCATCGCCCAGGCTCAGGTCACCACCCTGCGCTGACTTCACGAACCCGGCACTCGCACGGCGCCCCCGTCGCGAGTGCCTCCCCAACGCAAGCCCTTGGAGCACCTCCCGCGCTCCAAGGGCTTCGCTCTGTCAAACGTGATCCAGGCCACAGTAGGATGGCGTTGTAACAGTGCACGTCGGTCCGCCGATGTCACGATTGACCTCGCGGTGCTGTCGGACCCCCGACCTGGCAGCACCGCGAGGTTTCTTGTTTGCTGGGGACATGAAGATCGCCGTGCTCGGCACCGGCCTCATGGGTGCCCCCATCGCAGCCAACCTCGCCGCGGCAGGACACGATGTCCGGGTCTGGAACCGCACGCGCGCCAAGGCTGAACCGCTCGCCGCGAAGGGCGCCACCGTCACCGGCTCGCCGGCCGCCGCCGTCGAAGGCGTCGACGTCGTGCTGACGGTGCTCAACGACGGTGTCGCGGTCACCTCCGCCATCCAGGCAGCCGCCGATTCGCTGCCGCACGACGCCGTGTGGATCCAGGCGTCCACCGTCGGCATCGGAGCCACCGAGGACCACATCGCGCTCGCCCGGTCGCTCGGTCTGGAGTTCGTCGACGCCCCCGTGCTCGGCAGCACGAAGCCCGCGGCGGAGGGCAATCTCGTCGTGCTCGCGTCGGGCGCCGAGGAACTGCGTGGGCGCGTGCAGCCCGTGTTCGACGTGATCGGCGCCCGCACGATGTGGGTCGGTGACGCCGGTGCGTCGACGAAGCTGAAGCTCGTCGCGAACAGCTGGGTGCTCGCGCTGACCGCGGCCGTCGGCGAGGCCGTGTCGCTCGCGGAGGCGTCCGGGCTCGACCCGAAGCTGTTCCTGGAGGCCATGTCCGGCAGTGCGATCGACACCCCGTACCTGCACATGAAGGGCAACGCGATCATCGAGCGGTCGTTCGAGCCCGCCTTCACCGTGCGGAACGCGCTGAAAGACGCCCTGCTGGTCAACGAGGCCGCGGTGCGCGGTGGCGTCCAGCTCGACGTGGCCCAGGCGGCGAGCGCGCGGCTGAACCGCGCCGTGACGAAGGGCCACGGCGACGAGGACATGGCCGCGTCGTACTACGCGAGCCGCGACGAATAAGCCCGACGATTGGCCGGTCCGGCGGGGCGTGCGGGCTCACTAACGTGGGCGGGTGAACAGACTCGTACGCTCCCTGCTGGCGTTCGGCCTGGTATCGGCGCAGGTCATGGCCACGGCCTCGGCGGTCTCCGCCGCGGAGGACATCAAGGACCGCATCGCCGCCATCCCCGGTGTGCGGATCATCAGCGAGGGGACGTCCGGCACCGCCCGGACGTTCGTCCTCGGCATCCAGCAGCCCGCGGACCACCGCAGGCCGCGCGGCGTGAAGTTCGAGCAGCGCTTCTCGTTGCTGCACAAGGCGGAGTCCAAGCCGATGGTGCTGCACACCTCCGGCTACCACCTGTCCGGATCCGGCGCGTCCGAGCCCGCCCGGCTCGTCGACGGCAACCAGATCAGCGTGGAGCAGCGGTTCTTCGCGCCGTCCCGCCCGTCGCCCGCCGACTGGGACGACCTGACCATCTGGCAGGCGGCCAACGACCACCACCGGATCGTCACGGCGTTCAAGAAGATCTACGGCGCTCGCTGGCTCTCCACGGGCGCCAGCAAGGGCGGAATGACGTCGATCTACCACCGCAGGTTCTTCCCTCGCGACGTCGACGCCACCATCGCCTACGTCGCGCCCAACGACGTGGTGAACGACCGCGACACCTACGGCGAGTTCATCCGCGAGGTCGGCGACGACCCGACGTGCAACCGTCGGCTCGAGGGCGTGCAGCGGCAGATCCTGCAGAACCGCGACGAGCTGGTGCGACGCCTGGAAGCCAAGGGCTACACCTACAAGCAGTTCGGCGGCGCGCAACGGTCGTTGGAAGTCCTCGTCCTGGACACGCCGTTCACGTTCTGGCAGTACGGAACCCAGGAGCAGTGCGCTCTCGTGCCCGGTGACGGCGCGTCGGTGGACGCCCTCTGGAGCTTCATCGACGAGACCGTCGGCTGGGACTTCTACACCGACGCCGGCGTGGCGCCCTACGAGACGTACTACTACCAGGCGGGCACGCAGCTCGGCTGGCCGGCGGCCGACGAGTCCGCCGTGCGGGACCTGTTGCGCCACCCCGGTTCCAGCGTCCCGCGCACGATGGTGCCCGCGTCGATCGAGTTCCCGCGCTTCGACCGCCACGCGATGGCCGACGTGGACCGCTGGGTGCGCCACCAGGGCTCGCGCCTGCTGTTCGTGTACGGCGAGAACGACCCGTGGAGCGCGGAACCGTTCCACCTGGGCCGGGGCACGCGCGACTCGCTGTCGTTCGTCGTCCCCGACGGCAACCACGGCTCCAACATCGCCAAGTTGCCGGAGAGGGAACGGGCTGCCGCGACGGCCGCGGTGCTGCGCTGGGCGAACGTGTCCGCGCCCGTGTCGGCGCTGTCGGCCGACGAGGGCCCCGACTCGCTGGACGCGCTGCGGGCCCGCCGGGGCTGAGGCACGCTGGGAGGCGTGAAGCCGTTGCTCGTGGTCGACGCAGCCAACGTCGTGGGATCGGTGCCCGACGGGTGGTGGCGCGACAGGGCGGCAGCGGCCGAACGCCTCCGCGACGCGTTGCGCGGCCGTGACGAGGAGGTGGTGCTCGTCGTGGAAGGCAAGGCGCGCACCGTGTCCAGCGTCGACGACGTCCGTGTCGTCGCCGCGCCCGGTGAAGGCGACGACACGATCGTCGAGGTGGTGCGGACCGAGGGCGCCGGTCGAACGGTGACCGTGGTGACCGCCGACCGCGCTTTGCGGCAACGGGTGGTGGCGCTGGGCGCCGGGGTGGCAGGTCCCACCTCGGTGCCACGTCGCTAGAGCCGGAAGAGACTTTCGAGGACCTGGGCGACGCCGTCCTCGGTGTTCGGCGGCGCGTGGTTGGTGCAGGCCTGCTTCACGAGCGGGTGCGCGTTGCCCATCGCGTACGCGGTGCCGGCCCACCCGAGCACCGACAGGTCGTTCGGCATGTCACCGAACGCGATGACCTCCTCCTTGGCGATCCCCCTCGCGGTGCAGAGGGTTTCGAGGGTCACCGCCTTCGAGATGCCGGGCGGGCTGATCTCCAGGAGTCCCAGCCCACCGGAGTGCGTGACGGTCACGTGCTGCCCGACCGCCTCCCTGGCGATCTCCATCATGTGGTCGCTCTCGGCGTCCGGCGCCCACGCCAGCATCTGCACGACCTGGTGCGCCTCGTCGAAGACGTGGTCGAGCAGCTCCAGCGTCCGGTGCGGGTTGTTCGGCCCGAAGCCCCGGAAAGCGGGCTCGCACAACACTTCCAGCCCTGTCTCGACGGCCATGCCGACGTTCGGGATCACCTCCGCCAACGCCTCGCAGACCTTCCGCACGACGTCGAACGGCAACGTCCTGGCGTGGGTGACCTCCTTGGTCGTGAGGTCGTAGACGATCGCGCCGTTGGCGCAGATCGCGGTGCCGGCCAGGCCGAGATCCCGCACGAACCGCGGCGGCCTCGCCGTGACGATCACGACGTCCGCGCCGACGGCGTTCAGGGTGGCGCGGGTGCGGTCGCTGAGGACCCCGCCCGGCTGCAGCAGGGTGCCGTCGAGGTCGGTCGCGATCAACCTGATCATCGGCCGATTATCGGGTCTGGCCTTCCCGCGCGGAAACGCAGACCTTCGGCCGGAGCGGTAGCGTTCCGATTCGCGACCCGCCGGATCAGTAGCTGTGATCCTCTTTTGGGTGATTCTCAAACGAAGGCCGCACCTCCCCATGGTAGGCCTTTTGGTCTAGAGAAAAAAGTTGATCATAGACCGATCGGCCTAATTTCCAAGTGAGCGGCGAATCTGCAACCCGCTGCGTTCATGGCATTTTCGCAGGTCGGAGCACTGTGTCGACTCCGGCCATTTGGTGCTCCTTGTTGATCACACTGATCGGATCTGCGCTGGTCGGTGCGCAAGTGAAGGCTTTGAACGAGATAGAGTCGGCTCTCTCCAATGCTCCAACCGAGTTTCCGGAGAAATGATCCGGAAGCGGCTCGAGCGGTCGGTCGATTGCCGAGCCGCAACCCGTGGGTGCTCGCGCCCACTGCGAAGTGAGCAAAGGAGAACGACACGGTGGCAATCGTTCGCAGGCGCAAGTCAGCCAGTGCAAAGCTGACAGGCGTCAAGGATGAACCGTCGTGGCCGCGCAAGGCCCAGGAACTCCTCACCAAAGGCACGGTGTTCCTGGTGGCCTTGCACGTGGTGCTCGTCGAGGTTCGCACCCTCTTGAGCGCCATGGGGCTGGTCTAGCAGCTCCATGCCCTCCGGCGGGGTCTCTCTTCGGAGGGGCCCCGCCTTCCTGTGTCAATCACTGAGCGAGGCTCGTTGGCTGACGGGAGCAGCATAGCTGTCACTCGAACGGACGCACGTTGTGTCGTGGAAGGCAGGTTGAGCAGTGGGTTTTGGCACAATTTCGTCGTCTGTCCAAGCTGAAGGGTGACGCCTATTCACTGTATCGAGTGAAACGCCGAAACGAATAGATAGGCCATGTGGGTGTTCGCAGGCTGTTCTCGGTCGCTCCCTGACAGGCCGCGCAATGGGTGAAATGACACTGAGTTAACCAACTGCACCCGAATGGCAGAGCACTCTGCTCGTGTCTGGTGCAAGCCGGTTATCGGGTCTGGCCTTCCCGCGCGGAAACGTCTTTCGCCCGGGCCAGCAGACCGGAGGTGGTCACCTCGACGGTGCGGCGCACGACGTCGGTGAAGTCGACGCACATCACGGCCAGGGACGGGTCGGCGGCGTAGGCGTCGAGGACCGCCTGCGGAGGGCGGCTGGCCGGCCAGGCGGCGACCGCCATCAGCATGACGGTCTGCAGCAGCGTGCCGGCGCCCTCGTCGCCCAGTTCGGGCAGGTGCCGTCCGGTGAACCGGACGAGCGTCTCCAGGTGCTCCCGGACGGCGTGCTTGTGCCCGAGGGCGGTCTCGGCGGAGATGTTGCGCTCCAGCACGGTGGACTGCGCGCTCATCAGGTCGCACAGCACGGGACGGCGTGCCAGCGAGGTGGCCAGGAGCTCGGCCAGCCGGTCTCCGCGTTTCCCTGCGGGACCGCCGCCGGGCGCCGCGCTCTCCAGCTCGGTGATCCAGTCCGTGATCTCCGCCTTCAGCAACGCCAGCAGCACGGCCTCGCGCGACTCGAAGTAGCGCAGGACGTTGGCCTTGGCCAGGCAGACCCGGCGGCTCAGGGCGGTGAGGGTCAGCTCGGCCACCGGCATCTCGGTGAGCATCGCCGCCGCCGCGTCGAGGATCTGCCGCCGCCGCTCGTTGCGCTGCTCCTCGGTGCGCGCCCGCTGGAAACCCATGCCGGACATGTTACAGACCAGCGGTACTTTACTAAGATACCGTTGGTCCGTTATGTTGTGTGAATAAAAGACCAGCAGTACGTAATGAGGAGTTGCGATGTACGAGGTTCCTGACCAGCACGGCAAGCGCATCGTCGTCACCGGCGCGAACAGCGGCACCGGCAAGGAGGCGGCCAAGCGGCTGGCGGGCGCCGGGGCCGAGGTCGTCCTCGCGGTGCGCACCGAGGCCAAGGGCGAGCAGGCGAGAGCGGAGATCCTCGCCGCTCATCCCGGCGCGCGGGTCGAGGTCCGCGGGCTCGACCTGGCGGCCCAGGCCTCGGTGAGCGCGTTCGCAGAGGACCTGATCGCCGAGGGCAAGCCGTTGGACGTGCTGGTGAACAACGCGGGTGTGATGAACGTGCCCGTGCGGACCGAGACGGCCGACGGCTTCGAGCTCCAGCTGGCCAGCAACTTCCTCGGCCCGTTCGCCCTGACAGTCCGCCTGCTGCCGTTGCTGCTGGCCGCTCCCGCGCCGCGCGTCGTGACCATGAGCAGCGGTGCCGCGTACCGCGGGCGGATCGACTTCGACGACCTGCAGTCGCGCCGCCGGTACAGCCCGACGCTGGCCTACTCCCACTCCAAGCTCGCCGACCTGCTGATGACGGTGCACCTGGCCCGCCTGGCCGCCGAGCGGGACTGGCCGCTGCTGTCGGTCGCCGCGCACCCCGGCTACGCCCGCACGAACCTGATGACCTCCGGCCCGTACCTGAACGGCGGCCGGCCCGGCATCGTGCAGTCGTTCGGTCTCAAGGTGATCCCTTCGCAGGGGGTCGAGCAGGGCACCGAACCGCTCCTGTACGCGGCGGCCGACCCCGGCGCGGTCGCCGGCGGGTACTACGGGCCGCGCTGGGCGCTCGTCGGCCCGACCAGGCCCGCCTCGATGCCCCGGTCCGCGCGGGACGAGGTGGTGGCCGCACGTCTGTGGGCGGAGGCCGAGCGCCTCACCGGGACGTCCGTGGAGGTCGTCGGCCGGTGATCGTCACTTCTCGGGCAGGATCGACCCATGACCCATCGAGTTGACGACATGCCGTTGCCGGTCTGGCTCCCCGAGTCCGGGAGCGGCCCCGGCATCGTCCTGATCCAGGAGATCTTCGGCCTGGACGGCTACCTGCGGACAGTCGCCGAGAAGCTCGCCGCGCTCGGCTACGTCGTGGCCGTCCCCGAGCTCTTCCACCGCTTCCAGCCCGGCTGGGTCGGCGAGCACGACGAGGCCGGCATCCAGAAGTCGATGGAGGTCGTGGGCAACCTCGACTTCCCGCTCGCCGTGCAGGACGTCGTCGCGTCCGCGCGGTACCTGCGCGGGCTGCCCGAGGTCACCGGTGGCGTCGGCGTGCTCGGCTTCTGCCTCGGCGGCACCCTCGCCTACGCGGCGGCCGTCGCGTCGGACCCGGACACCGCCGTCTCCTTCTACGGCTCGGGTGTGCCGGACCAGATCGGCACGCTCGACCAGGTGTCGTGCCCGATCCTCTTCCACTTCGGCACCGAGGACTCGTTCATCACCGAGTACGGCAAGGTCGTGGACGCGGTGGAGGACCGGCCGAACGCCGAGATCCACCTGGAGCCCGCGGGGCACGCGTTCCTCAACCACCTCGGGCCCTGGTACGACCAGGCGGCCGCGGACCGCGCCTGGGACCTCACCGCGCGGTTCCTGGCCCGCACGCTCCCCGCTTAGGCGATGCACGGCACCGCGAGCTGCTGCGAGAAGAACCTCTCCAGCGGCTTGCGGTGCAACCGGTGCTCGACGGCGATCAGCTCGTTGTGCCGGTAGTGCCTGACCTGCGTGCTCGTGACGACGAAGCCGTGGCGCCGGGTCGTGGGCATCTCGTCGTAGAGCAACGCGTGCTGCCCTTGCGGCACGACGACGTCGGCCAGCCCGTCCGGGATCTCGCTCGCCCGCGCCGCGACCGCGGCGGCCAGCGCGTCCGGCCGGTTGCGCAGCCGGCGGTGCGGCCACGGGACGCCGTGGTGCTCCGCCTCCAGCGTCCTGTGCAACGCCCTGACGGTGTGCCGGATCGCCTTGATCGAGTCGCCGGTGACCACGTGCGCGGCGGGGTCGTCGAGCGCGGTGTCCCTGCGGAACCCGGTGCACGCGATGACCTTGTCGTAGCGCAGCTCCCCGGTGCCGTCGATAGAGGCGACGAACTCGGTGCCGTGCTTGACGATCCGCTGCACCGACCGTCCCACCGTGTGCGTCAGCCGAGCCGTGGCGGAGATGTTGTCGGCCGTCTCGAACGCGCTGCGCCCGCGGCCGATGATCAGCACGCGCTTGCCCGCGTACTCCGTCGGGTCGGTGCTGGCGTCGGCGTACGTCTCGGCGTGCTCGATGCCGGGAATGCTGGGCAGGTGGGGCTTCTGGCCGGTCGCGATGATGACGTGCCGCGCGCCGTGCTCGCTCACGTCGGTGACCGGCGTGTCGTAGCGGACGTTCAACGGCCGCGCGAAGTCCTCCAGGTACCGCACCAGGTCGTCGGCGCCGGGGAACGACCGCTTGCTGTACCGCGAGAACGGCGCGCCGCCGAACAACCAGTTGTCGTCCGTGGACAGCACGCGGTGCCGGGGGAACCCCCGGAAGAAGCTCGCCGGTTCCGGGCTTCGCTCCAGGACCACGTACTCGCGTCCCGCCAGGTGCAGGAAGCGTCCCATCTGCAGACCCGCGGGACCCGCACCGATCACCAGGTACTCCACCACCACGCACCTCCCGGCGTCCTCTACGCCAAAGATGGCGCAAAAGGTTCAGGCGGGCGGTTACGTTCCATCATGTGGATTCGGGGCTGCTCTGGTCAATCAAAAGGCACATAGGTCTTGTCGTGCTGATCGGCGTGACGGTCTTCGCGCTGGCCGCGGCACTCCTGTGGGCCGCGCTGGGCTTCCCCTCCGCCCCGTCGTCCCGGCTCGACATCATCAAGGTCGCCCTGACCGTGGTCGCGGGCGTGGGCGGTGTCGTCGCCCTGGTCGTGGCCTACCGCAGACAACGCGTCAGCGAGTCCGCCGAGGCACGCGAACGCGTGAAACTGCTCAACGAACGCTTCGGCGCCGCCTGCAACCAGATCGGCAACGAGGCCCCGTCCGTCCGGCTCGCCGGCGTCTACGCCCTGGCCGCGCTGGCCGACGAGTGGCCGGAGCAACGCCAGGTGTGCATCGACGTGCTGTGCTCGTACCTGCGCCTGCCGTACGAGCCGTCGCTGGACTCGGACTGGTACCACGACGCGGAGTCCGAGGTGCGCCTGACCGTCACCACCCTGATCTCCCAGCACCTGCGCGACGGCGCTCGGGTCAGCTGGCGCGGTCACGACTTCGACCTGGTCCGCGCCGTGCTGCGATCGGCGGACTTCGCCGGCGTCCACGTGCCGTCCGGAACGTTCTTCCTGAGCCTGGCGCGCTTCCCCGGCGGCTGGATCTCGTTCGACGGCATGGTGGTCGACGGCGGCGAGGTGTGGTTCGGCGGCACGACGTTCGGCGGCGCGCGCGTGACGTTCGACAAGGCCGAGTTCCGCAGTGGCCGGGTGCAGTTCGAGGGCGCGGACTTCGCCGCCGGCGAGGTGTCGTTCCGCGGGGCCCTGTTCGCCGGCGGGGAGGTCGACCTCTCGAAGGCGCAGATCACCGTGATGCCGGTGTTCGACGAGGGCGAGAAGCCCGGCCTCAAGCTGCCGTCGGCTAACGCGGTCGCAAGCGCACCGATAGCTGGGCATGAGCGATGAGCTGACCTCAGCGCGTTGGTACATCGCCGGAGTCGTGGGTGTCGCGGTGGTGCTCGGTCCTGTGCTGGTGATCGCGATGAGCGGTTCCGGCGCCGGCGACACGCCAGGACCGGCACCGTCGACGGCCGTCGCGGAAACGCCCGTCACCACGGTGTCGGCGAACCCGCTCGACGGGATCCCGGTGGGCGACTGCCTGCGGAACAGCGGCACGGACACCGGTCCGGCGATGGTTCCGGGGAGTTGTGGCCACGGCTCTTTCGTGGTTCTGGCGAAGAATGCCGGAACTGTCGACACGAACGTCTGTTCCGCCGTTGGCGGGCACACGCACAACTACACGGTCGAGAAATACGAGCTGACGATGAAGGACGGCAACGAGATCCGCCGCACGTTGAGCGTCAGGGACTCGTACGTGTTCTGCCTCGAGCAGCAGTAGTCCACATCCTGGACACCGGAACAGCCGGACTGTCCACAGTGTTGGATACCGGCGTGACGACTGTGAAGCGCCGTGCCCGTGTCCGAGCCCCTGAGCTGGTAGGACGCGGCTGGCTCAACACGGGTGACGCCGAGGTCACCCTCAAGGAACTGCGCGGCAAGATCGTGCTGCTCGACTTCTGGACGTTCTGCTGCATCAACTGCCTGCACGTCCTCGACGAGCTGCGCCCGCTCGAGAAGGAGTTCGAGGACGTCCTGGTCACGATCGGCGTGCACTCGCCGAAGTTCGTGCACGAGGCCGACCCGGACGCGCTGAAGGCCGCCGTCGAGCGCTACGAGGTGCACCACCCCGTTCTCGACGACCCGGAGCTCACGACCTGGCAGAACTACGCCGTCAAGGCGTGGCCGACGCTCGTGCTGGTCGACCCCGAGGGCTACGTCGTGCACGTCGCCGCCGGTGAGGGCCACGTCGAGGCGCTCAGGACCGTCATCGGCGAACTGGTCGCGGAGCACGACGAGAAGGGCACGCTGCACCGCGGCTCCGGTCCGTACGTCGCCCCCGAACCGAAGAACACCACGCTGCGGTTCCCCGCCAAGGCGATCGTCACGCCGAGCGGCACGATCCTGGTCAGCGACTCCGCCCACCACAGCCTCGTCGAGCTCGAGGCGGACGGCGAGACCGTCATCCGCCGCATCGGCACCGGCGAACGCGGCAGGCAGGACGGCCTGAACCCCACGTTCTCCGAGCCCGCGGGGCTCACGCTGGTCCCCGGCACCCACGGCTACGACGTGGTCGTCGCGGACACCGTCAACCACCTCCTGCGCGGTCTCGACCTCCGCACGGGCGAGGTCACGACGCTGGCCGGCACCGGCGAGCAGTGGCGCGACGGCGAGACCGACGGGCCCGCCGACAAGATCGAGCTCACCAGCCCGTGGGACGTCGCCTGGTGGAACGGCGGCGTCGCCATCGCCATGGCCGGCAACCACACGCTGGGCTTCTTCGACCCCGCGGACAACACCGTCCGCCGCCTCGCGGGCACCACCGTCGAAGGCATCAACGACGGACCGGCGGAGGGGGCCTTCTTCGCCCAGACCTCGGGGCTCGCCGCGGACGGCGACCGGCTGTGGATGGTCGACTCCGAGACCAGCGCGCTGCGCTACCTGGAGAACGGCGAGGTCACGACCGTCATCGGCAAGGGCCTGTTCGCGTTCGGCCACAAGGACGGCGACGCGGACGAGGCGCTCCTGCAGCACCCGCTGGGCGTCACGGTCCTCGACGACCACTCCGTCGCCATCAGCGACACCTACAACAACGCCGTCCGGCGCTACGACCCCGACACGAACACCCTGAGCACCATCGCCACGGACGTCGCAGAGCCGTCCGACGCGCTCGTCGTCGACAACGAGCTCGTCGTGGTCGCGTCGGCCGCCCACCGGCTCGAACGGTTCTCCGCCGCCGCCACCAGGATCGACGGCGAGGCTCACCAGGTGAAGCGGCCGTCCACCGACATCGCGCCGGGAGCGTTCGAGCTCGCCGTCGTCTTCACCCCGCCGACCGGGACGAAGCTGGACGAGAGGTACGGCCCGTCGACCCGTCTGGAGATCACCAGCTCGCCGCCGGAGCTGATCCTCGAGGGCGCGGGCGTCGGAACCGAACTGGTACGGGCGTTGCGGATCAACGATTCTGTCACGAACGGCGTTCTGCACGTAGTAGCGCAGGCCGCCAGTTGCAGTGACGATCCTGCCGACGAACACCCGGTCTGCCGTCTGACCAGGCAGGACTGGGGCGTACCCGTTCGAGTGGTTGACGATGCACCTACCCGTCTGCCCCTGTTGATGGGCGGCATGGACGAGGGCCATCGGTAAGGCACGTAGACTCTGCTGGTGCCTGATGTCAAGCTCGAGATCCAGATGCTGCACGACCGCGTCATGGTGCGCATCTCGCCGGAGGACGGCGAGCGGCGTTCCAGCGGAGGCATCGTGATCCCCGCGACGGCCCAGATGGCGAAGCGGTTGGCGTGGGGCGATGTGTTCGGAGTCGGTACCAGCGTGCGCCACGTGAAGGTCGGCGACCGGGTGATGTTCAACCCGGAGGATCAGCTCGAGGTCGAGGTGCACGGCACCACGTACCTCGTGATGAAGGAGCGCGACCTGCACGCGGTTGCGACGGAGCTCACCGAGCACGGTACTGGGCTGTACCTATGAGCCGCCGGTTCGTGATCCGCGCCTGATAGCTACACCACATACGCCGCCTCAGGAGACAGGGCAACGGGGAGAGCTGTGCCGTACGACGCTGACAAGACGAGAGCGATGCCACCGGTAGGTCCTGGTCGCACGAACTCCGAGCAGACCGTCAAGATCAACCCGGTCCAGGCGGACGCCTCCACCGCGGCCTGGCCGTCCGAGGAGCCCGACACCAACGAGCCGACCGTCTCGGCGGCCGTACCCGGTGTGGGCTTCCCCGCCGGTGAGGACGCCACCGAGTACATGCGGCCGGTGGCCCCGCCAGAGCCCCGGCCGGAGGACTCCGGCGTCTACGGGCCCGTGATGATCGAGCCGGGCGAGGACGAGGCCCAGCCGAAGAACGCGCGCAAGAAGGCGTTGATCGTGGCCGCGGCCGTGGTCGGCGCGTTCGGCCTGCTCTGGGGCCTCGACATCCTCGTCTCCAGCGGCAACGTCCCGCGCGGCGTGACCGTCGCGGGCGTCGACGTCGGCGGCATGAGCCACTCCGACGCCGAGAAGAAGCTGCGCGACGAGATCGGCCCGCGCCTGAGCAAGCCGGTCGCGCTGAAGGCGGGCGACGTCACGGCTGAGCTCGACCCGCAGGCAGCGGGTCTGGAGCTCGACTGGGACGGCACGATCGACCGTGCCGGCAGCCAGCCGCTCAGCCCCATCACGCGCGTCACGTCGTTCTTCACCAGCCGCGAGGTCGGCGTCGCGACGAAGGCCGACGACGCGAAGGTCTCCGGCGCGCTCGAGGCCCTGCGTCCCAAGCTCGACCACGAGCCCATCGAGGGCACCATCAGGTTCGAGGGCGCGAACCCCGTCGCCGTCGACCCGCACGACGGCCAGAAGCTCAAGGCCGAGGAGGCCGCGGGCGCGGTCGTCTCGAACTGGGCCGCCGGCAACCCCGTCGACGTCCCGATGGACTTCACCCCGGTGAAGACCACGAAGGAGGGCGTCGAGAAGGCGCTCAACGAGGTGGTCAAGACGGCGGTGTCCGGCCCGGTCAAGATCAAGGGCGAGGGCAAGGACGCGAACCTCACCCCGGAGCAGATCGGCGCCACGCTGGCGTTCGCCCCCGGTGACGGCGGCGCGCTCACCGTCGCGGTGAACAAGGACAAGCTCGTCGAGGTGGCCGCTCCGCAGCTCAAGGAGACGGTCAAGGAGGGCAAGGACGCCCAGATCGTCTTCGAGGGCGGCAGGCCGATCGTCAAGGAGTCGGTGGACGGCCTCGACCTCGACTGGGACAAGAACCTCCAGCCGTACTTCGACACGCTGAAGAAGACCGACGCGCGCGAGGTCAAGTTCGAGTACAAGCACACGCCCGCCAAGGTCACGACCGAGCAGGCGAACAAGATGGGCATCAAGGAGGTCATCGGCGAGTTCCAGACCGGTGGCTTCGCCGCCGCGTCGGGCGTCAACATCCGCGTCGTGGCCGAGGAGGTCAACGGCGCGATCGTGAAGCCCAAGGAGACGTTCAGCCTCAACAAGCACACCGGCCCCCGCGGTACCGCCCAGGGCTACGTCGAGGCGGGCATCATCGAGAACGGCATCCCCGGCATGGCCGTCGGCGGTGGCATCTCCCAGTTCGCGACCACCCTCTACAACGCGTCGTACTACGCGGGCATGAAGGACGCGGGCCACAAGGAGCACAGCTACTGGATCACGAGGTACCCGAAGGGCCGCGAGGCCACCGTGTTCATGGACAACGCGGGCAACAGCCTGATCGACATCGCGTTCACGAACCCGGACGACACGGGCGTCGCCATCCAGACGATCTGGACGCCGTCCTCGATCAAGATCGTGCTCTGGGGCACCAAGAACTACGACGTCGCCGGCTCCACCAGTGGTGACTTCAACCCCACCCAGCCGCAGGAGAAGAAGATCAGCAAGGCCGGGTGCACGCCGAGCAACGGCGCCCCCGGCTTCTCGGTGACGGACACCCGCACGATCAAGGACCGCCGCACCGGCCAGTCGCGCAGCGAGTCGCGCACGGTCCGCTACGACCCGCAGTTCAAGATCATCTGCGAGCCGGCGCCACCGCCCGCCGGCGGCTGACCGGGGAATCTTGATTCACGGTGGCCACGCGCGGGTATTCACCCGTTCGTGGCCACTGTTGCGCATGAGGCGCGAAGACACCCCGTCGTCCAGACGCTCGGGCGGGTGGGGATGGTTGTGTACGGGGCGGTCCACGTGCTCATCGCGTGGCTGGCGCTCCAGGTCGCGTTCGGCGGAGACGCCAAGCGGACGGATTCGAAAGGCGCGCTGAGCGAGCTCGCGGAGAACGGCGCCTGGCTGTTGTGGACCGTGGGCATCGGGCTCACCTTCTTCGCGATCTGGCAGCTGATCCTCGCCTTCGTCGGCTACACCTACATCGGCAAGAAGCGCAAACGCATCTCGAAGCGCATCGGCTCCGCGGCTCGCGCCATCACGGCCGGCGGTATCGCGTTCGCTGCCTTCAAGTACGCCACCAGCGGCAGCAGCGGCAGCCAGACGGACCAGAACCAGGAACTGACGGCGCAGGTGCTCTCCTGGCCGGGCGGCCAGTTCATCGTCGGCGCCGTCGCGATCGGTGTGCTCATCACCGCGGGCGTCATCGCCTACAAGGGCTTCAAGAAGTCCTTCGAGAAGGACCTCGACATGGGCCGCGCGCCGTCGTGGATCGAGCCCGTCGGCCGGATCGGCTGGATCGGCAAGGGCTTCGCGTACGGCGTGATCGGCGTCCTCATCGGACTGGCGGCGATCACCGCGGACCCCAAGCAGGCCGGCGGCATGGACAAGGCGCTGCACACGCTGGTGGCACAGCCCTACGGCGTGTTCCTGCTCAGCGCGGTCGCGATCGGCATCGCGGCGTTCGGCGTCTACTGCTTCGTCGCGGCGCGCGCTCTGAAGGAGTGAAGAACGGTGGTGCGTGACGCGATGCGTCCGCGCTAGCGTGGCAGTCGTGGTGAGTCCGGAGGCGAACAGGTTCGGGGCTGCGGTCTGACCGTCAGCCCCTGACACCTCTTCGCCTCCGGAGTCGTTCCGTGCCCTTCTCGCTGTACCTGCTCGCCCTGGCCGTGTTCGCCATGGGCACCTCGGAGTTCATGCTCGCCGGTCTGCTGCCGGCCATCTCGACCGATCTCGGTGTGCCCGTGGGCACCGCCGGTCTGCTCACCTCGGCGTTCGCCGCCGGCATGGTCGTCGGCGCGCCGTCGATGGCGGTGGTGGCACGCAACTGGTCACCGCGCCTCAGCCTGTCCGGGTTCGTCGCCGTGTTCCTGGCCGCGCACGTTGCCGGTGCCCTGACCTCGAACTTCACCGTGTTGCTGGCGTCCCGGGTGGTCGCCGCGCTCGCGAACGCCGGCTTCCTCGCCGTGGCGCTGACAACGGCTTCTGCTCTGGTACCACCGCAACGACGTGGACGTGCGCTCGCGGTGTTGTTGTCCGGCACGACGGTGGCGACGATCGCCGGTGTGCCGGGAGGATCGTTGCTCGGTACCGCTTTCGGTTGGCGCGCAACGTTCCTCGCGGTCGCCGCGCTCTGCGTTCCGGCGGCGTTCGGTGTGCTGAAAGGGATTCCGGCACGCCAGGACCGCATCGACCCGCCCGCGCTGCGGCCGGAGCTCGCCGAGCTCGCCAAGCCGAAGCTGGCCCTGGTCATCGTGCTCGCCGTGCTCGTGAACGCGGTGACGTTCGGCCACTTCACGTTCCTCGCCCCGGTCGTCACGGACGTCGCCGGGCTGAGCCAGTGGTGGGTGCCCGTCGCGCTCGTGCTGTTCGGCGTCGGCTCATTCGTCGGCGTCATGGCCGGTGGCAGGCTGGCCGACTCCTCGCCGCGGCCCGTCGTGGTCCTCGGTGGACCGGTGGTGCTCATCGGCTGGTGGAGTCTCGACCTGCTCGGCACGAACCCGGTCGCGTTGCTGCTGCTGGTTTTCGTGCTGGGCGCACTGTCGTTCGCGGTGGGCAGCACGGTGATCGCGCGCGTCCTGCACCACGCGGCGGGCGCACCGACGATGGCCGGTTCCTACGCGACGGCCGCGCTCAACGTCGGTGCCGTCATCGGACCGATCGTGTTTTCGCTCTGACAAGTGAAAACGGGCCCTCGCACCCCAGGCAGGGGGTGTGAGGGCCCGTCGTCCGTCGAGGCGCTTCAGAAAACGCTTTCGTCGATGTCCATGAGCGAGTTGTCCGTGGATTCGGCGATCTTGCGGCGGGAGGTGAGCTCCGGCAGCACGTTCTTCGCGAAGAACGACGCGACGGCGACCTTGCCCTCGTAGAACGCCTTGTCCTTGGCCGACACCGTGCCGCCGAGCTTCTGCAGCGCGACCTCGGCCTGGCGCAGCAGCAGCCAGCCGACGAGCACGTCACCCGCGGTCATCAGCAGGCGGACCGAGTTCTGGCCGACCTTGTAGAGGTTGCGGACGTCCTCCTGCGACGAGGTCAGGAAGCCGACGAGCGAGCCGAGCATGCCCTGCAGGTCCTCGAGACCCTGCTTGAGCAGCGCGCGCTCCTCCTTCAGGCGACCGTTGCCGCCTTCGTTGTCGAGGAAGGACTGGATCTCGCCGTTGATGAAGGCGAGCGCCTGGCCCTTGTCGCGGATGATCTTGCGGAAGAAGAAGTCCAGCGACTGGATGGCCGTGGTGCCCTCGTACAGCGAGTCGATCTTCGAGTCGCGAATGTACTGCTCGATCGGGTACTCCTGCAGGAAGCCCGAACCACCCAGCGTCTGCAGCGACTGCGCCAGCTGCTCGTACGCGCGCTCGGAGCCGACGCCCTTGACGATCGGCAGCAGCAGGTCGTTGACCTGCGCCGCCAGCTTCGCGTCGTCACCGCCGAGCATCACCTTGTCCTGCTGCGTCGCGGCGTACAGGTACACGGCGCGCAGGCCCTCGGCGTACGCCTTCTGCAGCATCAGGCTGCGGCGGACGTCCGGGTGGTTGGTGATGGTGACGCGAGGCGCGGTCTTGTCCGTCATGCGCGTCAGGTCGGCGCTCTGCACGCGCTCCTTGGCGTAGGACAGCGCGTTCAGGTAACCGGTCGACAGCGTCGCGATGGCCTTGGTGCCGACCATCATGCGGGCGTACTCGATGACGTCGAACATCTGCGCGATGCCGTCGTGCACCTCGCCCAGCAGCCAGCCCTTGGCCGGGACGCCGTGCTGGCCGAACGTCAGCTCGCACGTGGTGGACGCCTTGAGGCCCATCTTGTGCTCGACGTTGGTCACGAAGGCGCCGTTGCGCTCGCCCAGTTCGCCGGTCTCCGGGTCGAAGTGGAACTTGGGCACCAGGAAGAGCGACAGGCCCTTGGTACCGGGCTTCGCCTCGATGCCTTCGCCCTCGGGACGCGCGAGCACCATGTGCATGATGTTCTCGGTCAGGTCCTGGTCGGCGGACGTGATGAAGCGCTTCACGCCGTCGATGTGCCAGGAACCGTCTTCCTGCTTGAACGCCTTGGTGCGGCCTGCGCCGACGTCGGATCCGGCGTCCGGCTCCGTCAGCACCATCGTGGCGCCCCAGCCGCGGTCGATCATCAGCTGCGCCCACTGCTTGTCGCGCTCGGTGCCGTTGTTGTAGACGACCGTCGCGAAGCTCGGACCCGCCAGGTACATGTAGACGGCCGGGTTCGACCCGAGCAGCAGCTCGGACGCGGCCCACGTGACCGACGGCGGGGTGCCGAAGCCGCCCAGCTCGTTCGGCAGGAACAGGCGGTACCACTCGCCGTTCCACACCGCCTGGTACGACTTCTTCAGCGACTCGGGCAGGGTTGCCGAGTGCGTCGCCGGGTCGAACACCGGCGGGTTGCGGTCGGCGTCGACGAAGGAGTCCCCGAGGACCCCCTCCGCGAGGTTCTTCACCTCGGCCAGCACGCTGCGCGCAGTGTCCTCGTCGGACTGCTCGAACGGCCCCTTGCCGAGGTGGTCCTGCACGTTGAAGACCTCGAACAGGTTGAACTCGAGATCCCGGACGTTGCTCTTGTAGTGGCCCATCTCGTCAGCTCACTCCTCAGGGTCGGGGCGGGCGTCGCCTACTGACCGGTAACAACAGAGTATTACTCGACGGTAACCCCGGCAAGGCCGACCACCCACTGGTGGCGAACGAGACAGTCCTCCACGTCACCTGAATCGGGCATGAGAGCCGGTCAGACGCGTATCGGGCGCTCGGGCACCATGTCGAGCAATCCGGGGTTCGTGCGCTCCTGCATGTCGACCGCACGCGGCAGCATGACCGATTCGTAGGCCCGGACACCCTCTCGGACGCCGTGGGCGGCGATCGCGAGCGCGAGTTCGGCGGCGTCCTGCATCGCGAGGTTCGCCCCGACGCCCAGCGGCGGCATCAGGTGGGCCGCGTCGCCGAGCAGCGTCACGCCGGGCGTGTGCTCCCACGTGTGGGGCACGGGCAGCGCGTACAGCGGACGGTGGATCAGCTCGCCGGCGAGGAACGCCCGCAGGTCGGGGTGCCAGTCCGCGTAGAGGTCGAGCAGCTCGGCGTTGGAGGGCCTCCAATCCTCACGCGCGCGTAAACACGCGTACGCGCGGATGTGGTCGCCGCTGTTGCGCTGAGCCCACAGCATCAGGCCCTCGTGGTCGGCGACCATCGTGCCCTGGCCGGTGAGGTCGAGCAGGCGTTCGTCGTTGTCGTGGCGGGTCTCGACGAACGTCACGCCGGTGTAGCGCGGCACGGCCGGAGACACGGCCCGGCGCGCGCGTGACCAGGCGCCGTCCGCGCCGACGACCAGGTCGAACGTGGCCGTCTGGCCGTCCAGGAACGTGACCTCGCCTCCCGGCGCGGCGGTCGCGACGCCCCGGCCCCACGCGACGGTTCCGGGGGCGAGCGAGCCGAGCAGCAGGTCGCGGAGCTGGCCGCGGTCGATCTCGGGGCGGAAGTCGCCCTCCGGCAATTCGTGCTCGAGCAGCGCGGCGGTCGCGTGGTCGACCTTGCGCTGCTCCTGCCCCTCGAAGCGGGCCAGCGCGCGCCACTCGTCGTAGAGCCCGGCGGCGCGAACGGCCTCCTGGCCGCTGCCGGCGTGCAGGTCGATGGTGCCGCCCTGCTGGCGGGCGTCCGGCGCGCTCTCGCGCTCGAGGACGGTCACGTTCTCGAAGCCGTGCAGCTGGAGGACGCGAGCACAGGTGAGGCCGCCGATGCCGGCCCCTGCGATGGCGATGCGTGGTGAGGTCATGTCCCCATGAAAGCGTATCGACTTGAAAAGTGCAACCACTACACTTTTGAACCTGCTCAACCCTTGGGGTATGATCGGCGGGTGACCGAGCCGGGCCGCCGTGAGCGGAAGAAGCTGCAGACACGTCAGTCGATCTCCGACGCGGCGACGCGGCTGTTCCTGGAGCGCGGGTTCGACGAGGTGGGCGTGAAGGAGATCGCCGACACCGCGGACGTGTCGGTGACGACGTTGTTCAAGCACTTCCCGAGCAAGGAGGCGCTGCTCTTCGACGAGGACGAGGAGCAGGAGTCGGAGCTGGTCTCGGTCGTGCGCAATCGGGCGGGCCGGTCGATCCCGATGGCGTTGCGCGACCACTTCGTGCGGGCTGCCGAGGGCCACGCCGACCACCCGCAGTTCGAGATCTTCCAGCGGCTGGTGCTCCGGACGCCCGCGTTGCGCGACTACGGGCACCGGATGTGGACGCGGCACCAGGACGCGCTGGCGCGGGCCATCGCGGAGGAGATCGGCGCGCCGGCGGACGACGTCCGGTGCGCGGCGCTGGCCAGGTTCGCGCTCGAGGCCAGGGACGTGATCTTCGACCGCGCCGACCGCGAGCGGGCGGCCGACGAGGTCTTCGGGTTACTCGAGCACGGGTGGGCAGCCGAGCAGCAGTCCTGACCGGTAGGCCAACGACACCGCGTGCGTCCGGTCGCGCGCGTCGAGCTTGCGCAGGATGCCCTTCACGTGGGTCCGCACGGTCTCCACGGACACGACGAGCTCAGTCGCGACGTGCTGGTTCTCCAGGCCCTCCGCGATGAGCGCGAGCACCTGGTACTCGCGCCGGGTCAGCGTCGGCCGGTCCTTCGCCCGCAGCTCCGGGTGGACGAAGGCGCGCGAGCGGCAGGTCTCGGTGATCACCCGCGCGACGTCCCCCGGCTGGGCGCTGCGCGGGACGACGCCGCGGACACCGGCGTCCAACGCGGTCGTCACGTAGTTGCCGCGGGTGTGTGCGTCGCGCACCAGCCCGATGATCACCAGCGCGGGGTCGCGTTCGACGAGCAGCCGTGCCAGGTGGCCGGCCGGGTCGAGCACGGAGTCGACGAGCAGGACGTCGGGGCGCAGCCGGCCGTGCAGGCGAACGGCGGAGTGCGGGTCGCCCGTCGAGCCCAGCCAGCGCAGTCCGGGAGTGCGTCTGACCAGAGCAGCCAGGCCTTCGCGGTACAGCGGCACGGGGTCGATCAGCGCGACGCCGGGAGCAGGCCGGCCTGACGGGAGCATCGGCACCTCCGTTCGTGCTTCCAGACGAGTGACGTCGTTCCCTCGGACGCGTGACGCGGAATAAGCGGTTCATGTGGATGAACAAGGGTCACGAATGTGATTCAAGAGTGGCGAAGGTCTTCCGCCCCACCGCAACAGTCTCGTAAGACCTACGTCACATATCCCGTGCGGATGTGCCAGGTTCCGCCGCCCGAGGCCTGGTGCTTTCGCGGGCACACGTGTGTGCACACGCCGCAGGAGGTCACATGGGCACCCTCGACTGGGTAGTCGTCGTCGGCTACTTCTTCGTGATGGTCGCGATCGGGCTCTGGTCACGGGGGCGGGTCCAGAACATCGCCGACTTCTTCACCGCGGGCGGCAAGATGCCCTGGTGGTTGTCCGGCATCTCCCACCACATGTCGGGCTACAGCGCGGTCATGTTCGTCGCGTTCGCGTCCGAGGCCTACCGGCTCGGCCTGACGGTCTACGTGTGGTGGTCGCTGACCATCGGCATCGGTGTCGGCATCGGTGCGTTCCTGTTCGCGCCGCGGTGGAACCGGCTGCGCTCCAAGCACGACGTCAAGTCACCGCTTGAATACCTCGCCAAGCGCTACAACGTGCCCACCCAGCAGGTCATGGCCTACGCGGGCGCGCTGCTCAAGGTCGTCGACATCGCCGCGAAGTGGGCGGCCGTCTCGATCCTGCTGCGCGGCTTCGCGGGCGTCCCGATCACGTGGGGCATCATCATCATCGGCGTGGTCACGATGATCTACTCGGTGCTCGGCGGCCTCTGGGCCGACGCGCTCACCGACTTCGGCCAGTTCGTCATCCAGGCGGCAGCCGGCTTCGCGATGTTCTTCGCCGTCGCCGGGCGCCTCGGCTGGGGCTTCCCCGCGACGATCTGGGACAAGCTGCCGGAGAGCCACAGCGACCCGCTCGCCGGCCCGTACACCTCGACGTTCCTGATGGCGCTCTTCCTGATCAAGACGCTCGAGTACAACGGCGGCATGTGGAACCTGGCGCAGCGCTACATGGCCGCGCCGTCCGGCTTCGCGGCCAAGCGCTCCGCGCTGCTGTCGTCCGCGCTGTGGCTCGTGTGGCCGCTCGTGCTGTTCTTCCCGATGTGGGCCGCGCCGCTGATCGTGCCGGGCCTCGAAGGCGCTCAGGCGGAGAACGCCTACATCGAGATGGGCAAGCAGATGCTCCCCGCGGGCATGATCGGCCTGGTCCTGGCGGGCTTCTTCTCGCACACGATGGCGATGGTCTCGTCCGACGCCAACGTCATCGCGGCCGTGATCAACCGCGACATGCTGCCCCACCTGTGGAAGAAGGTGAAGACGTTCTCCGCGGACAACCAGCTGCTGCTGGCCCGCATCACGACCTTCACGTTCATCGGCGTCAGCATGATCATCGCCATCGCCTCCGGAGGCCAGGGCTTCGTGCTGAAGGTGGTGGTCGACCTGGTCGCCGCCACGATGGGCCCGATCGCGATCCCGCTGATGCTCGGCCTGCTGCCGTGGTTCCGCAAGATCGGCTCCACCGCGGCCATCGCCTCGGTGGTCGGCGGCCTGGGCATGTGGGCGTTCCTCTACATCGAGCAGATGAACAAGGCGGCCTGGGTCACCAAGGGCGTGCTCGTGTCGTGGCCGCTGCTGCTGTCGCTGGTCCTCTACCTGGCCATCGGCCTCACGAAGAAGGAGCCGTCGACCGAGCGCGACATCCTGCTCGACTCGCTGAACAGCGACACGCCCGACGAGAAGGCCGAACCGGTCAGGGCCTGACCACGGCACGTTCCTTCTGCATGATCCTCGCGGCGGCGCACCCGAACAGGGTCGCCGCCGCGAGCCACACGTAGGGCATCGGCGTACCGGTGTAGCTCTGCGCACTGGTGGCCAGCACAACCGTGGCACCCGCCACGAGCCCGGTCGTGTGCGTGACGGGCATAGGACTCTTGAGAACGGTGACGACGGCAACGGGCACGAGCAAGAACCCGTAGGCCAGCACCCGCGTGAGCAGGTTGGCGCTTTCGGCGATCTCGTACCGGAGCGCGGGCACGGCAAGCAGCGTGAGGAACACACCCAACGCGAGCCCGATAGCGAGACTCAGCAGCACGGTAAGCCCTTGCCTCGTACGCGTCATGCGCTACAAGACGCGCGTGTGGCGCAATGGTTGCCGTGTCGTGCGTCATCGTCACGAGACTCTTCGTTGTTGTCCATGGACAGTGGAAGCATGGGTAAGTGGTGTCCGGCAGATGATGCCGAGCTGGCCACGGGCTGGCGGCTCTGGCTGGAGCTGAGCGACCGCGTGTGGCCGGACCCGTCGTGGGACGGCACACCGGCCGACGCCATCCGCCAGGTCCGCTCCTTGCTCGCGGTCTGCGAGGAGATCCGCCTCTCCTACCTGGCCGAGACTTTGCGCCCCTCCGTGGCTCTGCTGCAGCTTTTGCAGTCGATGTCGTTCGTCGCCTCGTTCGCCGTCGACCTGTGGCACGACGACACGCACCCGTTGGACGTGGAACGCGCCGAACTGCTGCACGGCGACCTCGCCTCGTTCGCCGACCACGTCGCCGGTGTGCGAGCGGCCCTGGCCCGAGGCGGCGGCTGGGCGGACCTGGACCGCCGCCCGTGGGGCCTGCCCGTCGACTAGCCGGTCTGTTGTTCCTGATCCGCAAGGCGTGTGGTGACAGCCTGAACCAGCGCCTTCGCGTTCGGCTCGTCACCGAAGGCCCACCCGCGCATCGCGTCGCACGGCACAACCCGGCCGTCGGCCATCAGGAACGACACGCGCTGGATGTGGCTCGCCTCGTGGTCGATGCCCCTGATCTCGTTCCACGGCAGGAACCGGTCACGCCACGAGTTGCGCACGAGCACCCCGTCCGGCCTCAGGACCACCGCCAGCCGCCAGGTCTGGAGCACCGCCATCACCAGCAGACCGATGAGCAACCCGATGAGAACGTTCTGCACAGGCCCGTCGACGAGCTCCTCGATCTGGAACACCAGGACGAGGTACGCGATCACCGAGATGATCAGAACGGCGACGCGGGTCGATGGCCTGCGGAAAGTGGTGGTCCCCATCCGCCGAAACTAGCCCGGTGCGGACCTGGGTGGTCCGGCTATTCTGAAATGAACTTGATCCGTGGGGAGCTTCGACCAACGGTCACTTGGCCGGGGACATCCGGGCGAACGAGGTGCTGTCGTGACCGACGAACCCTCCGCGAGCGACATCGGCCATCGGCTGCGGCAGATCCGCCACGCGCGGGGCAGGTCACTGGCGGTGGTCGCCGGCCTTGCGGGCATCTCGACGTCGTACCTGTCGCGACTGGAGTCCGGTGCACGGGCGTTGGACCGCCGATCGCTCATCCTGGACCTGGCGAATGCGCTCGACGTGGCCCCGAGCGAGATCACCGGTGCCGGAGTGGTGTCGCCCGGCCGACTCGAAGAAGATCGTTCGCTGAACGCGGTCAGGCTGGCGCTTCTCGCGGTGGGCATGAACGACGCGCGAGGTGAGCTCGTGCCGGTCGAGGTGTTGGCGAGCCGGACGGCCGCGTTGCTCGAAGCACAACGGGAGTGCAGGTCCACAGAGGTCGGCGCGGAGCTTCCGGCCTTGATCCGTGACCTGCACACGACGTTGGAAGCCGGACGTGACGTCGAACCGTTGTTGCGTCTGCTTGCGTTGACGCACGTCCAAGGCACTCAGGCGTGGCTGACGGACGTCGGCGCCAACATGGATCTTGCGTGGCAGGCGGTCACGCTCGCGCGGCAGGCAGCGGCACGAACCGACGACCCGCTTTCCCACGCGGTGAACGCATTCGGCACGGCTTTCGGGTTGATGGGTGCGGGCGCGTTCGACCTCGCATCGCAGGCGCTGTCAGTTCCGGCTCTCGGTACGAAGACCAAGGAAGCCATGGAGGCGGCAGGAATGCTCGCCCTGACTTCTTCCCTCGCCGCAGCTGCAAGCGGAAACGAGGCCGAACGAGAAGCATCGCTCGAGCACGCGGCGGATCTTGCCGCGCACACGGGTGAGGGGAACACCTTGTGGTTCGGGTTCGGTCCCAGCAACGTCGGCGTCTGGCGAATGTCTGTCGCGCTCGAAGCCGGTGACCATGCTGAAGCCGCGCGGATCGCGACCACCGTGACGCCTGAAGCTCTGCCGTCGGCGACCAGACGCTCGCCGTACTGGCGTGAGTACGGACGCGCACTGGCGCATCTACCGCGGCGGTACGAGGAGGCGGTGGTGATGTTGCGGCGAGCTGAGCAGATATCGCCCGCACGTGTTCAACGGCACCCGTTCATGCGCTCGACAATCGCGGAGCTGCTGACGAAGGCGAAGCGGGGCAGCGTAAGACGAGAGCTGCGAGGTATGGCCTACCGCGCCGGTCTGCCCGTGTAGCTCGACCAGGTGACATTGCCACGTAGGCAAAAGACCAGGCCAAGGCATTCCTAGCGTTCGTCGCATGATTTCTGTGAGCTCGATCGTCGCGCCACATGTCACCGCGTGGAGCACTGAGCAGGATCTGCTGTGCCAGGTCTGTGGCGAGCCGGCAGACCAGTCCGATGGAGGTGCGCTGTGGCTGTTGCGGGACTGTCGTGACGACTGGCCTCGCTGGCCAGAAGGCATGGGTCGACCGAGCCGCCTTGCGGTGCTGTCGCGATTCGCGCTCGTGAGTTCCCCATCGCGGGTGTCCGAGGTGTGCTCTATCGGCGCGGTCTGCTCGTACCCACCGCAGTCGGTGCGGTGAACGTGGCCTACGACGACCCGGCGCTGCGGTGGGTGCTGGCCTCAAGCCTGATCCGTGAACTGCGGGGGTGCACGATTGTGTCGATGGACGACATCGCGGCGTGAACGACGTCAAAGACGAGAGCCCAGGTCGTGTGACCTGGGCTCTCGGGTGGAGCGGGTGACGGGAATCGAACCCGCCTCTACAGCTTGGGAAGCTGTCGTTCTACCAATGAACTACACCCGCGAAGCAGTGCGTCGCCGATCATACACAAGCCTGGGCTAGCCTGTCCGGGTGCTGCTGAGTGACCAGGATCTGCGCAAGGAGGTCGAGTCCGGCCGGCTCGTCCTCGACCCCTTCGACGTCGAGATGCTCCAACCGAGCAGCATCGACGTGCGGCTGGACCGGTTCTTCCGGGTCTTCAACAACACGCGCTACACGCACATTGACCCGGCGCAGCAGCAGGACGACCTCACGAGCATGGTCGAGGCTGCCGAGGGTGAGCCGTTCGTGTTGCACCCCGGCGAGTTCGTGCTCGGGTCCACCTACGAGTTGGTGACGTTGCCGGACGACCTGGCCGGGCGGCTGGAGGGCAAGTCCAGCCTCGGCAGGCTCGGGTTGCTCACGCACTCCACGGCCGGGTTCATCGACCCCGGCTTCTCCGGCCACATCACGCTGGAGCTGTCCAACGTCGCGAACCTGCCGATCACGCTCCACCCCGGCATGAAGATCGGGCAGCTGTGCCTGTTCAAGCTGTCGAGCCCGGCGGAGCACCCGTACGGGTCCGCGCAGGCCGGCAGCCGGTACCAGGGGCAGCGCGGGCCCACGCCGAGCAGGGCCTACCTCAACTTCCACCGCACCGACACGCGTCGCTAGAAGCCTAGAAGCCGTAGCGCTCCAACACCCGGCGGCGCAGTTCGGGGTCGGTCCTAGGGACGGGTTCCAAAAAGATCTCGTCCAGGTCGGTGAACGAGGAGTGCAGCTCCGCGGAGATGCGCACGCAGGCGTGCTCCAGTTCGGAGGCGGTCAGGGCGTCGTCGAAGTCGAGCCGTGCGCACAGCAGCACTCGGTCGGTGCCGATCAGCATCGTCAGCACGTCCACCACGGCGTCGACCTCGGGCTCGTCGGCCAGGCGCTTCCAGATCGCCTTCACCACCGCCGGGTCTGCCTGGCGGCCGATCAGCAGGCCGCGGTTGGTGCGGGCGAGGACGTACGCGACCAGCGCCAGCAGCACGCCGATCGCCAGTGACGCGAGGCCGTCCCACAGCGACGAGCCGGTGAGCTGGTGCAGGCCCAGGCCCGCGAAGGCGAGGACCAGGCCCACCAGGGCCGCGGAGTCCTCCAGGAAGACCGTCTTCACGGTCGGGTCGTCGGACACGCGCAGGAAGTCCCAGAACCCGTGGCTGTGCTTGGCGGCCTCGGAACGCACCTGCCGGAACGCCTGCGTCCACGACACGGACTCCAGCACGAAGGCCAGTGCGAGCACGATGTAGCCGACCAGCGGGCGGGTCTGCTCCTCCGGCTCGCCGAAGACCGTGCGGAAACCCTCGTAGAACGCGAACATCGCGCCCGACGCGAAGATCGAGACGGCCGCCAGCAGCGACCAGAAGTAGCGCTCCTTGCCGTAGCCGAACGGGTGGCGGCGGTCGGCGGGGCGGTCGGAGCGGCGCAGGGCCGTCAGCAGGAGCGCCTCGGTGAACGTGTCGGCCACCGAGTGGGCGGCTTCGGAGAGGATCGCCGCCGATCCGGTCAAAACGCCCGCGATGGCCTTCATGATCGCGATGGCCAGGTTGACCAGCAGCGCGAGAACGACGGTCAGGGTGCTTTCACCGGATCCCGACGGCTTTTCGCTCATGGTCATCAGCCTAGGCCGGGAGGCTGCTGGCAACCGTCCACTACTGCATTCGAGTGACATTCGGGGGGTGGGGGCAACATCCGCGACCGCTGGGGTGTCTTAAGTCTGGGATCCGCACCGGGGGGACGCTGATCACCAGGGGGTAAGACGGAACGGCCCGCGTCCGGGAGAGACGCGGGCCGTTCCGCGTTTTCAGATGTGCTTGCGTGATCGGCATGACGCAACGCTGGTCTCCTGCCGCGACGGGCAGCGGCAAACCGGCGAGGAGCTGTCGCCGGGCACCACCGCGCCGTCGTAGAGCACGACGACGACGGCCGCACCGATGACCACCGCGACGGACCAGCAGCCGGTGGCCAAGGCGGGGAACAGCTCGGGTCTGGCGTCGACCGGTGCGTCGCCGCTGGGCTTCCTCGGCCTTGGCGCGCTGCTGCTCGCGGCGTTCTCCGCGGCACGCCGCCGGTCCTGACCACATAGGACCCGCCACGGCTAGTCTGCGCGGCATGGGCATCTTGGTGCATGTGCTGCTGACTGCCGTGGCGGTCTGGGTGTCGACCGCCCTCCCCGGCATCGACCTGGGCGAGGGCACCACCGGCTCGAGAATCCTCACGCTGATCGGCGTCGCGGTGATCTTCGGTCTGGTGAACGCGGTCGTGAAGCCGCTCGTGAAGTTCTTCGGCTGCCTGTTCTACCTGGTCACGCTCGGTCTGATCGGGCTCGTGGTGAACGCGCTGCTGTTCATGTTCACCGGGTGGATCGCCGAGCAGCTCGACCTGCCGTTCCGCGTCGACGGCTTCTGGCCCGCCTTCTGGGGCGCGATCATCGTCGCCCTGGCCGGCTGGTTGCTGAACGTGGTCTACGACAAGGTCACCGACGAAGACTGACCTGCCAACGAGACAGGCCCTCGGTCCACATCGGACCGAGGGCCTGTCTCATGCCGTAGGACTCAGGCCTTCGCCTTGTCCTCGTCCGGCAGCGGCGTGCCGGTCGGGACCTCGTCGGTCGGCGTGTCCTGCTTCTCCGTGCCGCGCCGCACGGACTCCAGCAGCATCTGCGCCACGTCCACGACCTCGACGTGTGCTCCCGCCTGGCCGTCGGACTGACGCGCGGTCACGCCGTCGGTCAGCATCACGCGGCAGAACGGGCAGCCGGTCGCGATCTTCGACGGCGCGGTCCCGAGGGCCTCGTCCACGCGGTCGAGGTTGATGCGCTTGCCGATCCGCTCTTCCATCCACATGCGCGCACCACCGGCGCCACAGCACATCGAGCGCTCTTCGTGGCGCGGCATCTCGCGCAGCTTCGCGCCGGACGCCCCGATCAGCTCACGCGGCGCCTCGTAGACCTTGTTGTGGCGGCCCAGGTAGCACGGGTCGTGGTACGTGACGTCCTCGGTGACCGGCGCGACCGGCACCAGGCGGCGTTCGCGCACCAGCTTGTTCAGCAGCTGCGTGTGGTGCACGACCTCGTACGTGCCGCCGACCTGCGGGTACTCGTTGGCCAGCGTGTTGAAGCAGTGCGCGCACGTCACGACGATCTTGCGCTGGCCAGCGGGCCGGTCCTCGAACACCGAGTTGAGGACCTCGACGTTCTGCTGCGCGAGCATCTGGAACAGGAACTCGTTGCCGGCGCGGCGGGCCGGGTCACCGGTGCAGGTCTCCTCCGGGCCGAGCACCGCGTACTTGACGTCCGCGGTGTGCAGCAGCTCGGCGACGGCACGCGTGGTCTTCTTCGCGCGGTCCTCGAACGCGCCGGCGCAGCCGACCCAGAACAGGTACTCGGCGTCGCCCAGCTCGCCGTCGAACACCGGCACCTCGAAGTCGAGGCCCTCGGTCCAGCTCAAGCGGTCCTTGGCGTTCTGGCCCCAGGGGTTGCCCTTGTTCTCCAGGTTCTTGAACATGCCGCCGAGCTCGGTCGGGAAGTTCGACTCGATCAGCACCTGGTAGCGGCGCATGTCGACGATGTGGTCGACGTGCTCGATGTCGACGGGGCACTGCTCGACGCAGGCGCCGCAGGTCGTGCAGGACCACAGCACCTCGGGGTCGATGACACCGAGCTCGTCGGGGCCGCCGACCAGCGGGCGCTCCGACTCGGCCATCGCCAGCACGTCGATCGACTCGAGGCGCTTCTTGTAGTCCTCGTACTTGTCCTCGACCAGGCCGACCTCGTCGCCGGCCATGTCGCGCGAGCCGCCGGCCAGCAGGTACGGCGCCTTGGCGAACGCGTGGTCGCGCAGCTGCGTGATGACCATCTTGGGTGACAGCGGCTTGCCGGTGTTCCAGGCGGGGCACTGCGACTGGCAGCGGCCGCACTCGGTGCACGTGGAGAAGTCGAGCCAGCCCTTCCAGCTGAAGTCCTCGGCCTTGCCGACGCCGAACACGTCGGAGTCGGGGTCGGCTTCCTCGAGGTCGAGGACCTTGCCGCCGGACATCATCGGCTTGAGCGCGCCCAGGGCGACGCCGCCGTCGTCCTCGCGCTTGAAGTAGATGTTGAAGAACGCCGAGAACCGGTGCCAGGCGACGCCCATCGTGAGGTTCCGGCCGACGACGACCAGCCAGATCATGCCGCTCAGCAGCTTGACCAGCGCCATCACCGACACCCAGATGGGCGCGGAGGGCAGGATCTGCGCGAGCGGCTGCGTCACGAACGACGTCCACAGCGGCGCGGACTCGAGACCGCTCGACTGCTTGAACGCCTTGACCATCAGGATGCCGATGCCCTCGATGATCACGACCGCCTCGACGAAGTAGGCGGAGGAGAAGCTGGAGCCGGCGAAGCGGGAGACCCGGTCGGCGCGGCGCGGGTGGTTGAGCTGGCGGATGATCGCGAGCGCCACGCCACCGGCGACGGTGCCGAGGCCCAGCAGCTCGATCAGCAGCAGCCAGATCGACCACGTGCCGATGACCGGCCAGTGGAAGTGCGGGTCGAACACCTCGCCGTAGGCCTCGAACAGCACCGCGGAGCCGATGAGGAAGCCCCACATCACCATCCAGTGCCACGGGGCGACCGAACGGAACTTGGCCATCCTGGTGTGCGCGACGAACTCGACGACCATGGTCTTCAGGCGGGGCCAGAACGGTCCCGTGCGGGTCCCGTCCGGCTGGCCGAGCCGGATGATCTTGATCATCTTCCAGATGCCGGCGACGAACACGCCCCAGGCGACGACGCTCACCGCTACGGCGACGAGTCCGAGAACCAGCTGGAGGGTCATGGCGGGAGTCTAAGACAGGTTACTGCTGAGTAACCACTTGGACGTGGCCGGTGTCTCCTCGCGTACCGGTCAAGTACCCCGATGGTGATCGAAAACTTATGGAACTATCGTTCAGGTAGTTGGCTCGAACCTGTGGAGGCCGCCGTGTTGTACGTGTACCTCGCCGCGGCGATCGCGGCGGAGATCGCCGCTACCGTGTCGCTCAAGTTGTCCGAGGGATTCACCAGACTGTGGCCGTCGGTCGTGGTCGTGGTCGGTTACGCCATCGCCTTCACGGCACTTTCGCGCGCGTTGAAGTCGGGTGTGCCCGTGGGCGTCGCCTATGCCGTGTGGTCGGCTGTCGGCGTCGCAGCCGTGGCGATCATCGGCTGGAAGTTCCTCGGCGAGACCCTCAACCCCACGATGGTCGTCGGCCTGGCCTTGATCATC
This sequence comes from Lentzea sp., assembly GCF_035525475.1. GTDB lineage: Bacteria > Actinomycetota > Actinomycetes > Mycobacteriales > Pseudonocardiaceae > Lentzea. The sequence continues at coordinate 40,031 of NZ_DATLEC010000102.1, forward strand.
GGAGGCGTGGTGACGCTCGAGCTCGGGAGGACGCACTGACCGCGGTAATGGAGCCCCAGAAGGTCGACGGTCAGAAGGTCGACGGCCGCAAGGCGCGGGGTGAGAAGAAGCGCCGGGCGATCATCGAGGCCACCCTGCGCGTGATCGAACGCGACGGCATCGCCGGCGTGACGCACCGCAGCGTGGCCCGTGAGGCGGGCGTACCGACGACGGCGCCGACCTACTACTACGCGACCCTCGACGACCTGTTGATCGCCACGCTGCTGTGGTCGGCGGAAGTGCTGTGCGACGACATGCTCCAGATCGTCGCGAGCGGGGGCAGCGCGCGTGAGATCGCCGAGGTCATCGCGAAGGCGGTCGACGAGAACCGCGGCCGCACGCTCGCCGAGTACGAGCTGTACCTGCTGGCGGGCAGGCGCCCCGAGCTGAAGGCCGCCGCGCGCCGGTGGCTCGACCTGGCGGTGGAGGCGGTGCGTCCGGCCGACCCCGTCGCGTTCCGGGCGTTCCTCGCGGCGATCGACGGGCTGCTGATCCAGGGCCTGATCGCCGACGTTGCTCCGAACGAGGACGAGCTGGAGCCAATCGTGTCCTTCTTGATCCGTGGCCGCGACGACGTCACGGCCGCCTCGCGGGAAGAATGAGGTCATGAAGTTCGCGCGAGAGGTGTCCGGCATCAGCCACGGGGTGAGCCTGGGGCTCCTCGCCGCGCTCTACGTGCGCGACTCGCTGGCGCTGTCCGTCGACGTCGAGCCGCACGTCCCCGGCTTGGAGCCGTCGCTGCCCGTGCGGGTTCCCGCGGGTGTCGACCGCGCCGCCGTGACCGCCGAGTGGCCGGGCTGGTGGTCCGACGCGCTGGAGGCGTGCACGCACGGCCTCGTGTCCGCCACGCCGGAGGATGCCACGGCGTTGCTGACCCGTCCTGCCTGCCGTGCCGCGGTCCTGGCCCTGAAGCCGGGCATCGACGAGCTGCACCGGGTGCAGCGCCCGGCCGCGTTGCCGATCGCCGACGTGCTGAGCGGCGTCGAGTCGCGCATCGGCCGGTGGGCGCAGAGGGTGGAGCTGCACATCGTCGAGGTGCCGGTCGAGGGCCTGCTGTGGGAGCGCTTCGCTCCCGCGCACGTGCTGGCGTCGACGCGGTTCCTGAACGACCCGGCGCGCGCGGCGCCGGCGTTGCGCGCGTTGCTCGAAGACCTGGTCTGAGCGGGGTAGGGACAACCCCACCCCGCCTTCGGGGGCTGACTGCCGTGTAGCTGAGCGCCGCCACCTCTAGTTTTGTGCTCATGATGAGGACGGCGCTGGTGGCGTTGCTTGCGGGGGCGGTGCTCACAGGGCTGACCGGCTGTGGCATTCGCATCATGAAGTACGAGTTCTCCGACGACCACGCCGTCGCGGAGAAGATCGAGGAAGTCCGCGTGCGCAACGGTTCCGGCGACGTGTCGGTCCGGTACCAGAGCGGCCTGACCGAGACGAAGATCCACCGCAGGGTCCAGCACGCGAAGGACCGCAGGCCCGAGGGGGCGACGCACCGCGTCGAGGGCAACGCGCTGGTGCTCGACGAGTGCGGCGACCACTGCGACGTCGACTACGTGGTGCTGGTCCCGGACGACAAGATCACGGTGAAGGGCGACACGGGGTCGGGGGACGCCAGCGTCGAGGGGCTGGCCTCGGTCGACTACACGACCGGGTCGGGCAGCGTCATGGTCAGGGACGTCAAGGGGGACGTCCGGGTCAACGTGGGATCGGGCGAGCTGCGGGCCTCCAGGGTCGGCGGCAGCCTCACCGCGGAGGCCGGCTCCGGGGAGGTCCTGCTGGACGCGATCAAGGGCAAGATGATGGTCGTCGCCCACTCCGGCAACATCGTCGGCACCGGGATCGACAACGACATCACGGCTGTCGCGTCCTCGGGCAACATCTCGCTGACCCTCATCTCAGAGCGGTCGATCCGTGCCGACGTCGGGTCCGGCGACATCACGCTGCGTATCCCGGGAGGCCCGTTCAGGCTCACCGGTCACTCGGAGAGCGGCGACCGCAGCATCACCGTGCCGACCGATCCGTCCGGGAAGAACGAGCTCAAGCTGACCACCGGCTCGGGGGACGTCCGGGTCGTCGGCATCTGAGCCGGGGAGAATGTGTCGAGGGCCACTCCACTGGAGTGGCCCTCGATGCGTTGTGAGGGAACAAGCAGACTTTCCCGGCCGTTAGGACAGTCAGAAAGCTTGAGTCGGATAGGCTCAAGGTTGAGCAGGTGGCAAACTTGAGCCAGCAACGCTCAACAAGTACTAGCGGGAGGAACTCCAATGGCGCGTGCAGTCGGCATCGACTTGGGGACGACCAACTCGGTCGTCGCCGTTCTCGAGGGCGGTGAGCCGACGGTCATCGCCAACTCGGAGGGCTCGAGGACGACCCCGTCCATCGTCGCGTTCGCCAAGAACGGCGAGGTCCTCGTGGGTCAGCCCGCGAAGAACCAGGCCGTCACCAACGTCGATCGCACCATCCGTTCGGTCAAGCGCCACGTCGGCACCAACTGGAAGACCGACGAGATCGACGGCAAGCAGTACACCTCGCAGGAGATCAGCGCGCGCGTGCTGATGAAGCTCAAGCGCGACGCCGAGGCGTACCTGGGTGAGGAGATCACCGACGCCGTCATCACCGTCCCGGCCTACTTCGAGGACGCGCAGCGCCAGGCCACCAAGGAGGCCGGCCAGATCGCGGGCCTCAACGTGCTCCGCATCGTCAACGAGCCGACCTCCGCCGCTCTGGCGTACGGCCTCGACAAGGGCGAGAAGGAGCAGACCATCCTGGTCTTCGACCTCGGTGGCGGCACGTTCGACGTCTCGCTGCTCGAGCTCGGCGACGGCGTGGTCGAGGTCCGCGCGACCTCCGGTGACAACCACCTCGGTGGCGACGACTGGGACCAGCGCATCGTCAACTGGCTGGTCGACCGGTTCAAGCAGGCCAACGGCATCGACCTGACCAAGGACAAGATGGCCCTGCAGCGGATCCGCGAGGCCGCCGAGAAGGCCAAGATCGAGCTGTCGAGCTCCAGCAACGCCTCGATCAACCTGCCGTACATCACGGTCGACTCGGACAAGAACCCGCTGTTCCTCGACGAGACGCTGTCGCGCGCCGAGTTCCAGCGGATCACGAACGACCTGCTCGAGCGCACCCGCGCGCCGTTCAACAACGTGATCAAGGACGCCAACATCTCCGTCGGCGACATCGACCACGTCGTGCTCGTCGGTGGCTCGACCCGCATGCCCGCCGTCGCGGAGCTCGTCAAGGAGCTGACCGGCGGCCGCGAGCCCAACAAGGGCGTGAACCCGGACGAGGTCGTCGCCGTCGGCGCCGCCCTGCAGGCCGGTGTCCTCAAGGGCGAGGTCAAGGACGTTCTGCTGCTCGACGTCACCCCGCTGTCCCTCGGCATCGAGACCAAGGGCGGCATCATGACCAAGCTGATCGAGCGCAACACCACGATCCCGACCAAGCGGTCCGAGACCTTCACGACCGCGGACGACAACCAGCCGTCCGTGCAGATCCAGGTCTTCCAGGGCGAGCGCGAGATCGCGGCGCACAACAAGAAGCTCGGCATGTTCGAGCTGACCGGCCTGCCGCCCGCCCCGCGTGGCGTGCCGCAGATCGAGGTCACCTTCGACATCGACGCGAACGGCATCGTCCACGTGTCGGCGAAGGACCTGGGCACCGGCAAGGAGCAGTCGATGACGATCACCGGTGGCTCCGCGCTGCCGAAGGACGACATCGACCGCATGGTCAAGGACGCCGAGGCCCACGCGGAGGAGGACAAGCGCCGCCGCGAGGAGGCCGAGGTCCGCAACCAGGCCGAGACGCTGGTCTACCAGACGGAGAAGGTCGTCAAGGAGAACGACGACAAGCTCCCGGCCGAGGTCAAGGAGAAGGTCAACGCCGCCATCGCGGAGGCGACCGAGGCCCTCAAGGGCACCGACATCAACGCCATCAAGACGGCCGTCGAGAAGCTCGCGACCGAGTCCCAGGCCATCGGCCAGGCGATCTACGCCAACGCGCCGGGTGCCGCCGGTGCCGAGGCCCCCGGTGCGGACGCTCCGGGTGCCGCCGGCGCGGGTGCCAAGGCCGGCCAGGACGACGTCGTCGACGCCGAGATCGTGGACGAGGACGAGAAGAAGTGACCGAACCGAGGCATGCCGCCCCTGACGAGGAGCAGCCTCAGGTCGTCGTGGACGACCGGCGCCGGATCGACCCCGAGATGGGGGAGGTCCGGCCGCCGGCCCACGCCGCCGACGAGGAAGGCGCCGCTCCGGTTTCCGAAGAGCCCGTGGTCGCCGAGGTCGTCGACGAGGTGGCCGCCGAGCTGAAGACCCAGCTCGACGAACGCACCGCCGACCTGCAGCGGCTCACCGCCGAGTACGCGAACTACCGCAAGCGGGTGGAACGCGACCGCGAAGCGGTGATCAACAACGCGAAGGCGTCCGTGGCCTCCGAGCTGCTCTCGGTGCTGGACGACGTCGAGCGGGCCGCCGCGCACGGCGACCTGACCGGCGCGTTCAAGGCCGTGGCGGACAAGCTCGTGTCCACGCTGGCGAAGACCGGCCTGGAGCCGTTCGCGCACGAGGGCGAGGCGTTCGACCCGTCGGTGCACGAGGCCGTGCAGCACAGCACGTCCCCGGACGTCGACGGACCGACGGTCACCGCCGTCCTGCGCCGCGGCTACACCTTCGGCGACAAGCTCGTCCGCCCCGCGCTCGTCGCGGTGACGGACCACGAGCCGGCACCCAGTGCCGCGCCGACTGAAGAGAACTAGGGAGGAGGAGACGTTCGGTGAGTGCCAGGGACTGGATCGAGAAGGACTTCTACCGTGAGCTGGGCGTCTCCTCCGAGGCGTCGGCCGACGAGATCAAGAAGTCGTACCGCAAGCTCGCCCGCGAGCTGCACCCCGACGCGAACCCCGGCGACGCCAAGGCCGAGGCCCGCTTCAAGGCGGTCTCCGAGGCCTACGGCGTGCTGTCGGACCCGGCCAAGCGCAAGCAGTACGACGAGGCCCGCCGCCTGTTCGCGGGCGGCGGTGGCTTCCCGGGCTCCGGCGGCTTCGGCTCCGGCGGCTTCGACGTCAACGACCTGTTCGGCCGTGCCGCGCAGGGCACCGGTGGCGGCGGCCTGGGCGACCTGCTCGGCGGCCTGTTCAACCGGCGTGGCGGCGGGGCGGCCGGTTCGCCCACGCGTCCGCGTCGTGGTGAGGACGTCGAGACCGACGTCCGCATCGACTTCACCGAGGCCGTGAAGGGTGCGACGGTGCCGCTGCGCCTGTCGTCCCCCGCGGCCTGCACGACGTGCGGCGGCTCCGGCGCCAAGCCGGGCACCACGCCGCACACCTGCGCGACGTGTTCGGGCTCCGGCCTGGTCACCCGCTCGCAGGGCGCGTTCGCGTTCAGCGAGCCGTGCCGCGACTGCCGCGGCACCGGGCGGATCATCGACGACCCGTGCCCCGAGTGCGGCGGCGACGGCGTGAGCACCCGCACCCGCACGTTGACCGTGAGGATCCCGTCGGGCGTCGCCGACGGCCAGCGGATCCGCCTCGCGGGACAGGGCGAACCGGGTCGCAACGGCGGCCCGAGCGGCGACCTGTTCGTGCGCGTGCACGTCAACCCGCACAGCCTGTTCGGCCGTCAGGGCAACGACCTGACGCTGAAGGTGCCGATGACGTTCTCGGAGCTCGCTCTGGGCACGACGTTGACCGTGCCGACCCTGGACGGCAAGGTGACTTTGAAGGTGCCCGCCGGCACGTCCTCTGGACGGGTCATGCGGGCACGGGGCAAGGGGATCACGAAGCGCGACGGCACTTCGGGCGATCTCCTGATCACCCTGGAGGTCGCGGTGCCGAACGCCCTCTCGTCCGAGGCCCGCGAGGCCCTCGAGGAGTACGCCGCGGTGACTGTCGATCACGATCCGCGCGGTGACCTGAACGCGCTGCTTGAAGGGCGGTGAGTCCGGTGGGTTTTCCGTTCCCTCCCGGGACCGATGAGGACACGCCGTTCTTCGTGATCTCCGTGGCTGCCCAGCTCTCGGGGCTCCACGCGCAGACCTTGCGGTCGTACGACCGGATGGGGCTGGTCTCGCCCGGTCGTACTTCCGGTGGTGGGCGGCGGTACTCGATGCGCGACATCGAGCTGCTGCGCGAGGTGCAGCGGTTGTCCCAGGACGAAGGGGTGAACCTCGCCGGGATCAAGCGGATCATCGACCTGGAGAACCAGGTCGACGCCCTGCGCGCGCGGGTCACCGAGCTGAACCAGGAACTGGCGCAGGCGATGGCAGCGGCTGAGGGCGCTGCCGCCGCCGTGCACGCCTCCTACCGGCGGGACCTCGTCCCGATCCGGCAGGAGACCGCGCTCGTCGTGTGGAAACCCAAACCGCGCAAGTAGCTCAGCGCTGCTCGAAGTAGAACCCGGTCTCCAGGTCCTCCAGGAGGCCGGGTTCCTTCGGTTCCCAGCCCAGCAGTTCGCGGGTCTTCGTGCTCGACGTCGGTGCGTCTCGTCCCACCATGAACGCCAGCGGGCCGAAGTGGTCCTGCGCCCGTTCCGCCGGGATGCTCTCCACCGGCACGTTCAGCTTCCTGCCGATCACCTCGGCGATCTCCCTCATGGTCACGGCCTCCTCCGCCACGGCGTGCAGGATCGCGCCGGTGGGGGCCTTTTCCACTGCCAGCCTGTACAGCCTTGCCGCGTCCAGGGTGTGGCCTGCTGACCAGCGGTTCTTGCCGTCGCCGGGGTAGCAGGACACGCCGGTTGCCCTGGCGGTCCTGACCAGGATCGGGATGAAGCCCGCCGTGTCCAGGGCGCTGTGGACGGTGGGCGGGAGGACGACCACCGAGCCGCGGACGTCCGTCGCGTCGATGATCGCGTTGCGGGCGGCGCCTCGGGGGCTTTCGCTCGGGACGCGTTCGTCTTCGGTGGCCGTGTGGCCCAGGCCGGAGTAGGACAGCGTGCCACTGGTGCCGATCAGGGCCTTGCCGGTGCCGGACAGCTCGTCGAGGAACGCCTGGACGACCGCGAGGTCGGCGTCGGCGGCGCCCTGGTAGTCGCCCGCGTACATCTCGTCGTGCTTGAACGCCAGGTGGATCACCGCGTCCGACTCGGCCGCGCCCTTGCGCAACCCGTCGAGGTCGTCGAGGTCGCCCAGCTGGGCGACGGCTCCCTGCGCCTCGATCCTGGCGGCGGACGCCTCGGAACGGGCGAGGCCCACGACCTGGTGGCCCGCCCTCAGCAGTTCCGGGACCAGCGCCGAACCGACGTGGCCGCTGGCACCCGTGACGAAGACCTTCATGACACTCCTCAAGTGATGGGACTTGGTCTCATCAACCGTAGCAGAGTGATGAGACCAAGTCGCATCACTTAGGATGGGCGGCATGGGTCGATGGGAGCCGGACGCACGGGAGCGGTTGGTGCTCGCCGCGCTCGACCTGTTCAGCGAGCAGGGGTACGAGAACACCGCCGTCGCGCAGATCGCCGAACGCGCCGGGCTCACCAAGAGCACGTTCTTCCGGCATTTCCGGGACAAGCGCGAGGTGCTGTTCGGCGGTCAGGAGGTGCTCGCCGAGATGCTCAAGGCCGGGATCGCCGGTGCGCCCGAGTCGGCGGGGGCCGTCGAAGCGGTCGAGGCGGCGCTCGTCGCCGTGTCGGCCGGGCTTACCGAAGAGCGGCGGGCGCACGGGCCGCGGCGGCGAGAGGTGATCGCCGGCAACGTCGAGCTGCGCGAGCGGGAGGCGTTGAAGATGGTCGGGTTCGCCGCCACGATGGCGGACTCGTTGAGGCAGCGCGGCGTGCCCGAGTTGGAGGCCGGCGTGGCCGCTGAGCTCGGGTTGCTGGCGTTCTGGCGCGGCTACGACCGCTGGCTGGAGACCGGCGGGGACTTCGCTGAAGTCGCCCGCCGGACGTTCGCCGAGGTTCGTGCCGCGACGACTGCCGTGCTAGAGGGCGGCGAGTAGCTCCTCGACCTCGGCCGCGATGCGGTCGAGTGCCTGGTCGTCGTCGTGGGCGGCGATCGCGCGGTCGATCCAGTCCGCGATCAGCGGCATCTGCTCGGGCTCCAGGCCTCGGGTGGTGACGCCCGCGGTGCCGAGGCGGATACCGGACGGGTCGAACGGCTTGCGGGTGTCGAACGGGACCGCGTTGTAGTTCAGCTCGATGCCCGCGCGGTCGAGTGCCCTGGCTGCCGGCTTGCCGCCGATCAGCTTCGACGTCAGGTCGATCAGGACCAGGTGGTTGTCCGTGCCGCCGGACACCAGGTCGAAGCCGCGCTCCAGCAGCGCCTCGGCCAACGTCCGTGCGTTCTTCACGACCGTGTGCGCGTACTCGCGGAACTCCGGCTGCGAGGCCTCGTGCAGTGCCACGGCGATCGCGGCGGTCGTGTGGTCGTGCGGGCCGCCCTGCAGGCCGGGGAACACGGCGCGGTCGATCGCCTTCGCGTGCTCGGCGTCGCACAGGATCATGGCGCCGCGCGGGCCGCGCAACGTCTTGTGCGTGGTCGTGGTGATCACCGGCGCGTGCCCGACCGGCGACGGGTGCGCGCCGCCCGCGACCAGTCCCGCGATGTGCGCGATGTCGGCGACCAGGACCGCGCCGATCTCGTTCGCGATCTCCGCGAACGCCGGGAAGTCGATGGTGCGCGGGATCGCCGTGCCGCCGCAGAAGACCACCTTCGGCCGCTCGGCGAGCGCCAGCGCCCTGACCTCGTCCATGTCGACGACGCCGGTGTCCTTGCGGACCTCGTACTGCACCGCGCGGAACCACTTGCCGGTCGCCGAGACGCTCCAGCCGTGGGTGAGGTGGCCGCCCATCGGCAGCGACATGCCCATCACGGTGTCGCCGGGCGACAGGAACGCCAGGTACACGGCGAGGTTCGCCGGCGCGCCGGACAGCGGCTGCACGTTGGCGTGCTCCACGCCGAACAGCGACTTCGCCCGGTCGATGGCGAGCTGCTCGACCTGGTCGATGATCTGCTGACCCTCGTAGTACCGCTTTCCGGGGTAGCCCTCGGAGTACTTGTTGGTCAGCACGGAACCCGTCGCCTCGAGCACGGCCCGTGACACGTCGTTCTCGGACGCGATCATGCGCAGCTTGCGCGCCTGGCGGTCGGCTTCCGCGTTGATCAGGGCGAACACGGCGGGATCGGTTTCAGCGAGCACAGCGCGACTCCACGCCGGGCACCCAGGCGTTCGGTGCGCACGGCAGTCGCTTCCCGGTGGTCACTTCCACCCTCGGCACGCCAGTCGCGGACGTGCCGAGCTTAGTCCAGCGTGAACGGGTCGTACTTGATCCGGTCGAGCGGGGTTCCGGCGACCAGCATGCGGGACACCGTCGACCTGATCATGGCGGGGCTGCCGCAGACCAGGACGTCGCGGTCCTCCCACGCGCCGTACCGCGTGACGACGTCGGCCAGGCTGCCCTGCTCGACGCCGCGGACCCCGGGATCCGACTCGAGCACCGGCACGACCGTGAGCCACGGGTTCGTGGTCGCGATGCGCTGCAGGTTGTCGAGGTCGTAGAGGTCCTCGCGGGTGCGGCCACCGTAGAAGAGGTGCACGCGGGGGTTGTCGCCCCACTGCGACATCTCGTCGATGATCGCGTGCATCGGCGCCACGCCCGTGCCGCCGGCGACCATCAGGACGTCCGACCCGGACGTGCGGTCGACCGTGAGGCGGCCCATCGGCGGGCCGATGCGCCAGGTGTCGCCGGCCTGCGTGTGGCCGACCACCGAGCGGGACACCCAGCCGCCGTCGACGGACCGGATGTGGAACTCGATGACGCCGTCCTGGCGCGGGGCGTTCGCCGGCGAGTAGTACCGCCACAGGCGCTTGCGCTGCGGCGTCTCCACGCTGACGTACTGACCGGCCTTGTAGTTGACCGGGTGGTCCGGCTGCAGGCGCACGACGGCCAAGTCCCACGAGACGCGCTGGTGCTCCAGCACCGTCGCGTGCCAGTAGGCGGGCCCGTTGTCGGCGTCGGCGGCCTCCTGCATGGCCCTGGCCATGAGGGTGTAGGCCTCGGCCCACGCCATCTCGACCTTGGGCGTCCATGCTGTCCCGGCGAACTTCTTCACCGCGGACAGCAGTGCGGTCCCGACCGCCTCGTAGTGGACGTTGATGACACCGAACTTGCGGTGGTCACGGCCCAGCTGGCGGAGGAACGGGATGAGGTCGTCCGGGCGGTCGACCATCTGCACCACGTGCACGAGGGCGCGCAGCAGTCGGCTGCGTTGCACCTCCATGTTCGCGGGGAACATCTCGCGTGTGGCGGGCGAGAGCGAGAAGAGCATCCCGTAGAAGAACTTCGCCACTTCTTCGGAATGCGGCTCCACCACCGCGAAGCTCTCCCGGATCATCCGCACCATCGCGGTGACGCCAGGTGGAGGTTCTCGGTGTGGCGGGGTAGGGATGGGGCTCAGCACAGCGTTCGCAGTCATGGTCCGCGCGCAGTCTCCACGTTCTCATTGGCGTCAGCAAGGCGTTGCCGTCAGCAAGGCGCCGTCGTCCTCGTCAAGCATCCTTCCCCCGACAGGGTGGACAGTAACCCCTGTTCTAGCCCTTTGACTCCTTGATGCCACCTTCGAGCGATGTGCGATTACTCTACGCAACTAGTTGTTACCGCAACAGTGTGATTATGAGGATCCGTCTGTACCGGGTTGCGCGCTTGCGTGCTTGGGTGGGCCGCGTGTCCCTGCCTGAGTTGACTGAAACCACCTCACCCGACCGTGTCGAGCTCCCCGGTTCGCGCGGGGAGCACTTCCTCCAATGTGCCCTGGAGACGTCCGATCGCGCCAGGCGCTTCTACTCGGACCAGGTCCTCGACCACCTCAACCCGGCGATGGCCGAGTTCGTCGGGCGGATGGAGATGGCGTTCATCTCCACCTCGGACGCGGACGGCGCTTGCGACTCGTCACTGCGTTGCGGCTCGGCCGGCTTCCTGCGCGTTCTCGACTCCCGGACCGTCGTCTACCCCGAGTACCGGGGGAACGGGGTGATGGCTTCCCTCGGGAACATCATGGAGAACCCGCACATCGGGATGTTGATGGTGGACTTCGCCGATGACCTGATCGGGCTGCACGTGAACGGGCGGGCCCGGGTCGCTCCGCTGGAGGAGTTCGCCGAGCTCGCCGGGGAGGATCGCCGGATCGAGCAGTGGGTGGTGGTGACTGTCGAGGAGGCCTACGTCCACTGCCGGAAGCACATCCCGCGGATGGTTCCCGTGGAGCGGATCCGGCATTGGGGGACTGATGACGTGAAGCGGAAGGGCGGGGACTTCTTCGGGGTGAAGGCGGACAAGGCCGCCTCGGCTGACGTGGGGTGATTCCGGGGGCCTTGGGTCCTGCGTTAGCGGGGCTTGAGGCTGCCGGGCGACCCTGTTCGCGGTGTGACGTGACAGTCACCGATTTAGTTGGCCTAGCTAACTATCTCCAGATATAGTTGTATGACATCAACTAATTACTGGAGGCGTGCTTGAACCGGCCCTCGTCGCATCGGGAGATCCTCGAAGCGCTGTCCGGCATCTGGGTGGCGTTGCTCGTCGCGATCCTCAGTTCCACCATCGTCTCGAACGCTCTCCCGACGATCCTGGCCGAGCTCAAGGGCACGCAGGCCCAGTACACGTGGGTCATCACCGCGATGTTGCTGGCCTCCACCGCCAGCACTCCGGTGTGGGGCAAGCTCGCGGACCTGTTCGACAAGAAGATGTTGTTGCAGGTCGCGATCGTCTTGTTCGTGATCGGCTCGGTTCTGGCCGGGTTGAGTCAGAACATGGAGCAGTTGATCGGGTTCCGGGTCGTCCAGGGGCTCGGTATGGGTGGCGTTCAGGCGCTCGGCCAGGTCGTGGTCGGGGCGCTGTTGAGTCCTCGTGAGCGTGGGCGGTACAGCGGGTACACCGGCATGGTCATCTCTGCCGGCACCGTGGGTGGGCCGTTGGTCGGTGGGTTCCTCGTCGACTGGCCAGGGTGGCGGTGGTGCTTCTTCGTCTGCGTGCCGTTGGCGTTGGTCGCGCTGGCCGTGTTGCACAAGACGCTGCACCTGCCGACTGCGAAGCAGCACGTGAAGATCGACTACCTCGGTGCCACGTTGATCACCGGCGGCGTCAGCCTCGTGTTGATGTGGGTGTCGTTCGCCGGCAAGGACTTCGCCTGGTTCTCCGGGGAGAGCGCCTTGTTCGCGGGTGGGGCGTTGCTCGCGATCGGGGGTGCCTACTTCGTTGAGCGGCGGGCTTCCGCGCCGGTCATCCCGCTGCACCTGTTCAAGAACCGGACCGTGGTGCTGGCGATGCTCGGGGGTGTCGCGGTGGGGACCGCGATGTTCGGGGCCTCGGTGTTCATGGGGCAGTACTTCCAGATCGCGCGGGGGTTCTCGCCCACCAAGGCCGGGTTGCTGACGGTGCCGCTGGTGCTCGGGCTCAGCATCTCGTCGACGGTCAGCGGGCAGTTGATCGCCAAGAGCGGCAAGTGGAAGAGCTACCTGGTCTGGGGCTCGTTCTCGCTGGTCGCGGGGCTCGCGTTGCTCGGGACGATCGACCACGCCACCAATCTGGTGCTGATGGGGGCCTACCTGGCGCTGGTCGGTGTCGGGGTGGGGCTGACCATGCAGAACCTCGTGCTGGCCGTGCAGAACGGCGTGGGGATGGCCGATCTCGGCGCCGCCAGTTCCACCGCCACGTTCCTGCGGTCGCTGGGCGGGACGGCCGGCGTCTCGGTGCTCGGGGCCGTGCTGGCCGCCCACGTGAGCACCACGACGCTCGACCGCGGTTCCCTCTCCCCCGTCGTGCGGGACTCCTACGGCGATGCGATGGGGCAGTTGTTCCTGATCGCCGCCGGGCTCGCGGTGTTCACGGTGATCGCCGTGCTGCTGATCAAGGAGCAGCCGCTGCGGGACTTCGTGGACGTCACCCCAACGGGTTCTGGTGCACAGACGGTCGCCACTGAACCTGATTCACCTGTGGATACTGACCAGCGGATTGTGGACAACCCGGCTCCCGCTGTGGACAAGCGGTTGGTGCTTTCGAGTGACGGTGGTCAGGAGGTCGCGGCGCGTTCGGCTGCGCTGCGTTCCACGCAGAACTCGTTGCCCTCGGGGTCGCGCATCGTGACCCAGCCGGTGCCGTCCGCCCTGCGCTGATCGTCGAAGACCGTCGCGCCGATGGCGAGGAGGCGTTCGACCTCCTCGTCACGGGTGCCGTCCGACGGCTGCAGGTCGAGGTGCAGGCGGTTCTTCAGCTCCTTGTCCTTGTCCTCCGGCACGGTGATGAACAGGTAGCGGATGCCGTTCGGCAGCTCGATCAGGCACTCGGGGTCGCCGGGGTTGTCGTCGGGGTGCAGCGGGTGGCCGAGGACCTTGCTCCACCACGTGGCGATCTCGTAGGAGTCGCGCGCGTCGACGGTGATGTTGTGGATGATGGACGTCATGGGCTGATCTTCGCCCAACCCGTCTCGGCCGACGTGCGGTTTTCGGGACGTCCGTCACGTTCTCGTAGTTGAGCGGAACAGGCTCAACTTTTCTGCCGTTGTACGGGATGATGGTCCATGCTGGAGGCTGACCACGAGGTGGAGGAATGGACGCTTTCAACCCGACGACGAAGACGCAGCAGGCGGTTTCCGCCGCGGTCCAGGCCGCGACGATCAACGGGAACCCGGACGTGGGGTCCGTGCACCTGCTCAGTGCACTGCTGGCGCAGACGGACGGGTTGACCTCGCCGTTGCTCGAGGCGGTGGGCGCCGACCCGACGCTCGTGCGCAAGGAGCTGGAGCTGCTCTCCCGGTCGTTGCCCAGCGCCTCCGGCACCACGGTCTCCGCGCCGCAGCTCTCGCGCGACGCCGCTCGGGTGCTCGGCAAGGCGCAGGAGCTCGCCACCGAGATGGGCGACGAGTACGTGTCCACCGAGCACCTGCTCGTCGGTCTGGCGCAGCACGGCGGCCAGGTGGCCGACCTGCTGCGGCGGCACGGTGCGACGCCTGACGCACTGAAGGAGGCCTTCGGCCGTGTTCGTGGATCGGCTCGTGTGACGTCCCCGGACCCCGAGGGCACCTACAAGGCGCTGGAGAAGTACGGCGTCGACCTGACCGAGCGCGCGCGCAAGGGCGAGCTCGACCCGGTGATCGGCCGTGACGCCGAGATCCGCCGGGTCGTGCAGGTGCTGTCGCGCCGCACCAAGAACAACCCCGTGCTGATCGGCGAGCCCGGTGTCGGCAAGACGGCGATCGTCGAGGGCCTGGCGCAGCGCGTCGTGGCCGGTGACGTGCCGGAGTCGCTGCGCGGCAAGAAGGTCGTCGCGCTGGACCTCGGCTCGATGGTCGCGGGCGCCAAGTACCGCGGTGAGTTCGAGGAGCGGCTCAAGGCCGTCCTGAAGGAGATCACCGACTCGGCCGGCCAGGTCATCACGTTCATCGACGAGCTGCACACGATCGTCGGCGCCGGCGCGACCGGTGAGTCGGCCATGGACGCCGGCAACATGATCAAGCCGATGCTCGCCCGCGGTGAGCTGCGCATGGTCGGCGCCACGACCCTGGACGAGTACCGCGAGCACATCGAGAAGGACGCCGCCCTGGAGCGCCGCTTCCAGCAGGTGCTGGTCGGCGAGCCGTCGGTGGAGGACACCGTCGGCATCCTGCGCGGGCTCAAGGAGCGCTACGAGGTGCACCACGGCGTGCGCATCACCGACGCCGCCCTCGTCGCCGCCTCGACCCTGTCCGACCGCTACATCACCGCGCGCTTCCTGCCGGACAAGGCGATCGACCTCGTCGACGAGGCCGCGTCCCGGCTGCGCATGGAGATCGACTCCCGGCCCGTCGAGATCGACACCGTCGAACGCGCCGTCCGCCGTCTCGAGATCGAGGAGATGGCGCTGGCCAAGGAGTCCGACCCGGCGTCGGTGGAACGGCTGCGCGCCCTGCGCGCCGAGCTGGCCGAGAAGCGCGAGGAGCTGGCGGGGCTGACCGCCCGCTGGCAGAACGAGAAGGGCTCCATCGACCGCGTGCGGGGTCTGAAGGAGCAGCTGGAGTCGTTGCGCGGCGAGTCCGAACGGGCTGAGCGCGACGGCGACCTCGGTCGTGCCGCCGAGCTGCGCTACGGCCGGATCCCCGCGCTGGAGAAGGAGCTCTCCGTCGCCGCCGAGTCCACCCAGGACGCCGCGATGCTGAAGGAGGAGGTCGGCCCCGACGACGTTGCGGACGTGGTGTCGGCGTGGACCGGCATCCCGGCAGGACGTCTGCTGGAGGGCGAGACCGCCAAGCTCCTGCGGATGGAGGACGAGCTCACCCGCCGGGTGGTCGGCCAGGCCGAGGCGGTGCGCGTCGTGTCGGACGCGGTGCGCAGGACGCGCGCCGGTGTCGCCGACCCGGACCGCCCGACGGGCTCGTTCCTGTTCCTCGGCCCCACCGGCGTCGGCAAGACGGAGCTGGCCAAGGCGCTGGCGGCGTTCCTGTTCGACGACGAGCGGGCGATGATCCGCATCGACATGAGCGAGTACTCCGAGAAGCACTCGGTG
>NZ_DATLEC010000106.1:0-46874 GCF_035525475.1 Lentzea sp.
CTCCCCCGCCGTGGCAGTGGGTGTCGACGAACCCTGGCACGACCAGTGCCCCGCCGACGTCGACGTGCTCGCCCGACGGCGGGGTTCCCGAACCCACGCCGGCGATCCGCCCGTCGGAGACGGCTAGCCAGCCGTCGTCGAGTACACGGTCCGGGGCAGCGACCCGGCCGCCCATGATCACGAAATCTCCGGCGCCTCTCACGCACCCCAGCATATATTGGTCTGGACCAAGCATGGTGCTACGACTCAGTGATCGGAGTGGTCCACCCGGGTCACTGTGGGGCCTGCATGGCCTTCTGGAGGGCTTCGAGCGCCCGGCTGGCGGTCGACTTGACGGTACCCTTGGAAATGCCTGCGGCCTCAGAGATCTCGGCTTCGCTCAGCCCGCCGTAGTACCGCAGCACCAGCACCTCGCGCTGGCGGGGCGGCAGCTTGGACAGCGCGTTGACGACCGCCTGGTGCTCGCTGGACAGCATCGCGAGGCTTTCGGCGGACCGCGCGTTCACCGCGTGCGGCGGCACGTACTCCCGGGCGGTCTTGCGGCGGCGCAGCACGCTGCGTGACCCGTTGACCACGGCGGTGCGCAGGTACCCGACGGCGGCCGCGGCGTCGCGCAGCCGCCCCCAGTTGCGGTGCAGGCCGGTGAAGGCCTCCTGGACGACGTCCTCCGCGGTCGCGGGCTCGTCGACCAGCAGGATCGCCAGGCGGACGAGCCGCATCCGGTGCTGGCGGTAGAGGTCTTCGAGGGTCAGCGGCGCGGCGGGCTGCGCCGGGGCCGGACCGTCCATGACCCGCAGGTGGCCGAGGGTGGCCTCGACACTGCGTTCAGCGTTGCCCTCGAGCATGAACCCCTGCCTGTCCTCGACCCCGGTCCGGTGCGTGCCGGTCGTCCCGGGCGGGACCGGCACGGTGTGCCGCGTCAGCGGGTGCACGGTCTTCACAGCGCTCACACGGGTGCTGACGCGCGCCCAGCCTATCGGGTCGGGCTCGGCCGCCGGGACGCGGCGGCGGCCCGGGTAGCGTCGGGTTCGTCCCGCACCCGCTGCCCCCGGAGATCCACATGGCCTGGTTCCTCGTCGAAATCACCTACGTCCAGGAGAAGCTCCAGGAGGTCCGTCCACGGCACCGCGAGTTCCTCGGCGCGCTCGCCGCGCAGGGGCGCGTGGCGGTCGCCGGCCCGCTCGGCGACGGCACCGGGGGCATCACGCTCTACCAGGCCGACGACGAAGCGCACCTGGCGGAGACGATCGCCCAGGACCCGTACTACCTGGAGGGCGTCATCGCGGAGCGGACCATCCGCGAGTTCAAGCCGGTGATCGGCGCCTGGGTGCCCGACGCCTCCTAGGGCGGGAAGGCGGCACTTTCACGTGAAAGTGCCGCTTCCCGGTGTTCCCGTGGGTTACGGGGCCCGGCCGCTCAGCTCGTAGTCGGCCGGGTCCACCTTGCGGGTCTGCAGCCAGTACCGCCAGGTGAAGCCGGGCCAGATCGTCCGGTTCACGCCCTTGGCGTCGAGGTACCAGCTCTTGCAGCCGCCCTGCGTCCACACGCCCTTGGTGAGCTTGCCCTGGAGCTCCCGGTTGAACTCCTGCTGGGCCTCCACCCGCACGTCCAGCTCCGCTGCGCGGTGGTGGTCGAGGAGCCGGAGGCACTGCGAGATGTACCGGATCTGCGACTCGATCATGAACACGACCGAGTTGTGCCCGAGTCCGGTGTTGGGGCCCAGCAGGAAGAACAGGTTGGGGAAGCCCGAGACCGTGATGCCGAAGTAGGTCTCGATCCCCTTCTCGCGCCACTGCTTCGCGAGGTCGACGCCGCCCTTGCCCTGGATGTCCAGGTAGTCGAACGAGTCGACGACGTGGAACCCGGTGCCGTAGATGATGACGTCGACCTCGTGCTCGACACCTGCACTGTCCACGATGGACTTCTCGCGGACCTCGGAGATCTTGTCCGTCACCAGGTCGACGTTCGGGCGGCTGAGCGCGGGGTAGTAGTCGTTGGAGATCAGCACGCGCTTGCAGCCCATGGTGTAGCCGGGCTCGAGCTTCTTGCGCAGCTCGGGGTCCGGCACCTGCTTCTTCATGTGCCGCAACGCGATTCCCTGCGCGAACCGCATGATCCTCGGGTTGACCGCGAAGCCCAGCGCCGACGACTCGCGCGTCCAGTAGACGAAGTCGCGGTAGAGCCGTTGCGTGAAGGGCAGGGCGCGGAACAGCTTCTGCTCCCAGCCGGTGATCTCGCGGTCGGCCTTGGGCATGATCCACGGCGGCGTGCGCTGGAAGACCTTCAGCGAGGCGGCCCGGCCCGCGATCTCCGGCACGAACTGGATCGAGGACGCGCCCGTGCCGACGACGGCGACGCGCTTGCCGGTCAGGTCGTAGTCGTGGTCCCACTGCGCGCTGTGGAACGTCCTGCCGCCGAACTTCTCGATGCCCGGCAGTTCCGGGACGTTCGGGATGTGCAACGCGCCGACGCCCGCGACGAGCGCCTGGGCGGTGTACGTGTCGCCCTGCTCCGTGGTGATGTGCCAGCGCTTCGCGTCGTCGTCCCACCGGGCGCCGGAAACCTTGGTGTCGAAGCGGATGTGCGGCCGCAGCCGGTGCTTGTCGGCGACGTGCTGCAGGTACTCGAAGATCTCGCCCTGCTGCGCGAACATGCGCGACCACTTCGGGTTCAGCTCGAACGAGAACGAGTACATGTGCGACGGCACGTCGCACGCGCAGCCGGGATAGGAGTTGTCCCGCCACGTGCCGCCGAGGTCGGCCGCCTTCTCGAGAACCACGAAGTCGTGCTCACCGCGTCGCCTCAGCTCCACGGCCATGCCCAGGCCGGAGAAGCCGGTGCCGATGACGAGCACTTTCGTCTCTCGATGCATGAGGAGTCCCTCCGCTCACGGGTGGCTACTTCGCAGTAGGTTACTCGAAGTAAGTTACGAGCGGTAGACTCCGTTCGTGACTGCTCCGCGGCGCCGCATGCCCAAGGCCCAGCGCATGGCGCAGATGCTCACCGTCGCCGAGGAGATCTTCGCCGAGCAGGGGTATCTGGCCACGTCGATGGACGAGATCGCCGAACGCGTCGGCGTCTCGAAGCCGATGCTCTACGAGTACTTCGGCTCGAAGGAGGGCCTGCTCATCGGCTGCATCCACCGTGCGCGCACAGAGCTGCGAGAGAAGACGGCGGCGGCGATGTCGGGTGCGACGGGCCCGGAGGAGTTCCTGCGGCTCGGTCTGCTCGCGTTCTTCGAGTTCATCGACGAGCACCGCAGGTCGTGGGCGCTGCTGCGGCAGGAGGCGGCCGTGGCCGTGCCGTCGGCGCAGGAAGAGGTGGAAGGCATCCGCCAGCAGCAGACGGACATGATCGGGGCGGTCCTGGCGTCGTTCACGCCGGACATCGAGCCGTTGGAGGCCGAGGCGTTCGCGGAGATCGTCGTCGGCGCGACGGAACGCCTGGCGGTGTGGATGGAGCGCAGGCCCTCGGTGGGGCCCGCGCTCGCGACCGACTACGTGATGGCCACGATCTGGCCGGGTGTCTCGGAAAGGCTTATGAAGCTGCCCGAACCCGCTCCGCACGCATAGCGGTGACGGCGGGCAGGTCCAGCGGCGCGACCTTCGTGCCGGTCGCCCACTCGATCAGCATGTCCGCGAGCGCCGGGTTGCGCGGCAGCACCGGGCCGTGCAGGTAGGTGCAGACGATCCTGCCCTGCACCGCGCCCTCGACGCTGCCGTCGTTGCCGGTGCCCACCTTGACGTGCGCCAGCGGCCGGGCGGCCGGGCCCAGCAGCGTGCGGCCCTGGTGGTTCTCGAACCCCGTCAGCGGACCCGCGAACAGGCCGTCGGCCGGCTCGGCGATGACCTCGCCGATCGCCCGGCTGCCGCCCGCGTGGGAGGTCGAGTCGATGAGGCCCATGCCGGGGTGCGTGACGTTGTCGGCACGGGTGAAGCTCTCGCCGAAGATCTGGATGCCGGCGCACACCCCCAGCACCACGGCGTTCTTCGTGACGGCGCGCTGCAGGCCGGGGTGCTCGCGCAGGTGCTTCACCGCCAGCGTCTGCGCGGTGTCCTCACCGCCGCCCACGACGTAGATGTCGCACGAGTCCGGCACCGGCTCGCCGTAGTTGATCGGCACGATCTCGGCCTTGATCCCGCGCCACGCCATGCGCTTCTCGAGCACCACGGCGTTGCCGAAGTCCCCGTACGTGCCGAGGAGATCCGGCAGCACGAGCGCGATCTGGACAGTCGACTCACTCATCAGCGGCAGCCCTGGCATTCAAGTCGCGGAACGCGGTGTAGTTGGCGATGACCTCGACCGGCCCCTGCGGCATCTGGTCGACGGCTTTCAACGGGTCGGGCACGATCGTGTGCTGGACCTCGGCGTAGGTCAGGCGGACGGCGAGGTCGGTCGCGCGCTCGCCGGACGCGATGACCGTGCGGCCCCGCAGGCGCTCGAACGGGACGTCCCACAACCAGCTCAGGTCGCGGCCGTCGGCCTCGTTCGCGTTGATCACCAGGACGGCCGGGTGGTCGGCCTCCTTGACGACCGTGAGCGTCTCGCTCCAGCCCGCCGGGTTCTTGCTGAGCAACAGGCGCGCGCTGCGGCCGTTGCGGTGGATCGTGCGGTACCGGCCGCTGACGTTCGAGACGCCTCGCAGCCTGCGCACCGCCTCCTCGGTCGGCACGCCCATGGCGTGCGCCGCGGCGGCCGCCATGACGGCGTTGGCCTGGTTGAACTTGCCGGGCAGGGTGAGGCGCAGCTCCACCTTCTGGTGCTCCGGCGTGATCATCGCCTCGTCGGTGGTGATCCAGTTCGGGTGCGGGCGCGAGAGGTCGCAGCCCGTGCAGTGCCAGTGCTCGCCCTGCCAGCGGATCGGGTTGCCGCAGCGGGGACAGCTCGCCGAGTCGTGGTGCCAGCCGGTGCCGGTGGCGACCCAGACGACCTTCGCCGCGTTCCAGGCCGCGCTCGTCACCATCACGTCGTCGCAGTTGGCGACGATCGTGCAGTTCCGCAGCCCGGCGATGGCGTCGCGCAGCGACCGCTCGATGGTGCGGACCTCGCCGACGCGGTCGAGCTGGTCGCGCGAGAGGTTGAGGATCATGGCCACCGACGGGTTGCTGGCACCGGCGACGGCGGGGAAGTAGCCCTCGTCGCACTCCAGCACCGCGTACGGGGCGTCCGGCTGCTTCGACAGCGCCGTGACGTGGCCGTCGGGCATGTTCGCGCCGCTGTGGTTCGTGGCGACCTCGCCCAGCGCCGCGACCGCCCTGGCCAGCATCATGGTGCTGGTGGTCTTGCCGTTCGTCCCGGTCACGACGGCGACCCTGCGGCCCTGCGTCAACCGGTTGAGGGCCTGCGGGTCGAGCTTCAGCGCAACCCGGCCGCCGATCATGCCGCCGGCGCCGAGCCCCATCTTCTGGGACAGCGTGGAGCTCAGGTTGCCCAGCTTCACGGCGGCTGCGGTGCGCAGGGGGAGGCGGGCGGGGGAATCGTTCACCCCGGCGATGTTACCGGCGTTGCTCCCCGGCCCTTTCCACGCGGTCGTTGCGTTGGCGTGAACGGGGTTCGGTACAACTACCGGCTCAGAGCGCGCAACATGCGGATGAGTTCGACCGTTGGGGTTGGCACCCGATTGACGGAGCCATGTTCTCTTCCCGCGCGGGGTGATCGGGGTTCGTCCTAGCGACTCAGGGCGCGCAACGTGCGGATGAGTTCGACCGTTGGGAGTTGGCACAGCTGTGCCATGTTCTCGAGCGCGGGCAGGTCGAGGTGCACCTCGGGCGAGGCACCCGGCGGAAGCACGTGCAGCCGTCCGGCCGCCCACCGTTTGAGCGGCAGCAGGCGCGGGTTGTCGGTGACGGCGACCGCCGCGAGGCTCAGCGTCAGGTGGCCCGCCGGGACGTCGCCGAAGAAGCGTTCGTGCACACGCGCGAGGACCTCGTGCGCGGGAACGTCCAGGGCGTGGCAGATCTCCACCAGGCGCACGACCGAGCACTGGCGGGTGCCCAGCTCGTAGGTGGCCAGCGTCTGCAGCGAGATCTCGGTCTGCAGCCGCTTGTTGAGCTCTTTGCGGGTCCATCCGCGCTGCTTGCGAAGGCTGCGGATCTCATCACCGAGCACGCGCTGGTACGCCGTCGTGTCGATTTGGCCTGTCGCGGTTCGCACTGGTCCCTCCACCCCGTGAGCGGGTCTCACGGTGATGGAAGGCGCAAGTTCTTCGTCGCTTACGCAACTTGCCCGGATATTCCCCCGAATGGGCGATACTTCTCTACTCTGAGTATTAGTTCACGCAGCGCACGCCGTCGGCTGTGATGGGTTTGGGTGCGTTCGGGTCGGGTGCCGGCTGCTGCCGCGCACCGTCCAGGTTGAGCGCCCCGGAGCCCGTGAAGCCCTGCGCGCCCGGTCCCGAGTAGTCGGAGCCCAGGAACACGCGCACCGTCCCGGCGGGGACGTTCACGTCCTCCTCGGTCGGCACGCCGCCCAGGACCTCCTGGACGGCGTCGGCGCCCGCCTCACCGGCCTTGCCGTAGCGGACGACCGACTTCGTCAGTGCCGCGGCGTTGCCGGTCGGGCCCGCCTTGAAGCCCTTCGCGACGAGCGACTGCTGCACCTGGGCCGCGAGGCCGGGGACACCGGAGGCGTTGCGGACGTCGACGGTCACCGTGGAGTTGTCGAACTTCGCCTCCGGCGCGGTCGAGGACGCCGGGGCCTTGCCCAGGTTCTTGACGAACGCGCGCACCTCGCGCTCGTCGACCTCGACCGCGGAGCCGTCCTCCGGCGTCTGCAGGTCGGGGTTGCCGGTCGGGATCGTCTGGAACGTCATGTTGCCGCCCGTCATGTCCTTCATCTGCAGGGCGAACTTGGTGATGTCCCAGCCGTCGTCGAGCACGATCGCGCCGCTGACGGCCTTGATCATGTCGTTGCGCTTGGTGCTGTCGGTGAGCACGCCCGCCGAGAGCATCTTCTTGGCCAGACCGGCCATGAAGACCTGCTGGCGCACGACGCGGTCGAGGTCGCCCAGCGGCAGGCCGTGGCGCTGCCGGACGAACGCCAGCGCGTTCTTGCCCTCGATGGTCTGCGGGCCTGCCTTGAAGTTCGCGCCGGAGAAGCCGTCGCGGACGTTGGCGTTGAGGCAGACGTCGATGCCGCCGATGGCCTTGGTGATGTCGTAGAAGCCGACGAGGTTGACCTCGGCGTAGTGGTCGATGGTGGTGCCGGTGAGGTCCTGGATGGTCTGGATCAGGTTCTTCGCGCCCGCCTTGCGCGACTCCATCTCCACTTCCGGCCCGCTCTTGCCGCCGGCCTCGAGCTTCTCGGCCGCCTGGCCCTTGGCGTAGCCGTAGGCCGAGTTGATCTTGTGACGCCCGAAGCCACCGGCGATCTTCACGTAGGAGTCGCGCGGGAACGACACGGCGTAGGCCTTGCCGCTGTCGTTCGGGATGTGCAGCAGGATCAGCGTGTCGGTGTTGAAGCCGCCGTCGTCGCTGCCGCCCGCCTGCAGCTCGTTGAGGATGTTCTGCGGCAGCGGGTTGCCCTTGGAGTCGGTGCGGCTGTCCATGCCGACGAGCATGATGTCGACCGCGCCGTCGGCGGGGCGCTCGCCCGCGTCCGCGATGCTCAGGTCCTGCTTGGTCAGGCCGTCGGTCAGCGCGGTCAGGTTCTGCCACCCGACACCGGTGACCACGAGGATCGCCGCGGACAACATGCTGACGAAGATCTTGCCGCCGATCCCGGCGCCGCTGCTCCTGGACGCGCTCGGGCGGCGGGCGGCGGGCTTCGGTCGCGGTCTCGGGGCGGGCGCGGGAGACTTCACCTTCGCCGGGGTGGTGCGGACCGTCGGGCGGTCGGCCACCGAGTCCGTGCGGGCGGGGGTGGCGCGGTCACCGGTGCGCGGAGGGATCCGGCGCGGCGGTTCGCTGCGGCTCGCCGCCTTCCGCTCCGGGGGTTCGCGGCGCGGCGGTTCGACCCGCTTCGGGGGCTCCCGCCTGGGCGGATCCGCCTTGCGCGGCTCGCGGCGCGGGGGCTGCGACGCACGTGGGGGGACCTGCGGACGGCGGGGCTGCCCCGCCTGGGAACGCGGGGTGGCGGAGGGTCGCCTGGGAGTTCCGTTGGGTTCTCCTGGCCGCGGCGGCCGGTTGTCCACACCCACTCCTCTCGCTACTTCCGGGTACACCAAGTAGACGTGCGGGAACGCCACCCGGTTGTGCACAGCGTGACACAGTGCTGACAGCGACTGGACTCAGGGCTCGTGACCAGCGGTTTTGTCTGTTTCGTAGACTCGTCGCCGTGTTGACGATGCAGGACGCGCTGCTCGCGCTGACCAAGTACTGGACCGACCGAGGTTGCATCGTGGTGCAGCCGTTCAACACCGAGGTCGGGGCGGGAACGCTGAACCCGGCCACCGTGCTGCGGGTGCTGGGTCCCGAGCCGTGGCGCGTGGCGTACGTGGAGCCGTCCGTGCGGCCCGACGACGCCCGTTACGGCGAGAACCCGAACCGGCTGCAGACGCACACCCAGTTCCAGGTGATCCTCAAGCCCGACCCGGGCGACCCGCAGGAGCTCTACCTCGGCTCGCTGGAAGCGCTGGGCATCGACGTCCGCGCGCACGACGTCCGCTTCGTCGAGGACAACTGGGCCTCGCCGGCGCTCGGCGCCTGGGGCCTCGGCTGGGAGGTCTGGCTCGACGGCCTGGAGATCACCCAGTTCACCTACTTCCAGCAGGCCGGCGGCATGACGCTCGACCCGGTGTCGGTGGAGATCACCTACGGCATCGAGCGGATCATGATGGCGCTGCAGGGCGTCGACCACTTCAAGAAGATCGCCTACGCGCCCGGCATCTCCTACGGCGAGGCGTTCGGCCAGGCCGAGTACGAGATGTCGCGGTACTACCTGGACGACGCCGACGTGGAGGCGAACAAGCGCCTCTTCGAGGAGTTCGCGACCGAGGCCCGCCGCATGCTCGACGCGCGCCTGCCCGTCCCCGCGCACAGCTTCGTGCTGAAGTGCTCGCACATCTTCAACGTGCTGGACGCGCGCGGGTCGATCTCGACCACCGAGCGCGCCCGCGCGTTCGGCCGGATGCGCGGCCTGGCGCGTGAGGTCGCCGGGTTGTGGGCGGAGCGCCGTGCCGAGCTCGGGCACCCGCTCGGCGTGGCCTCGGCCCTGGCGCCCGCCGCCGCGCCCTCCGCCTTCGAGGACGTCGTCGCGCCGGCCACCCTGCTGTTCGAGATCGGCACCGAGGAACTGCCGCCCCACGAGGTGCTGCGGACCGTCGACGCCGTGCGCGAGGCGGTGTCGGCGAAGCTGGGAGCGACTCGGCTGACGCACGGCGCGGTGACCGTGCACGGGACGCCTCGCCGCATCGTGGTGCAGGTGCCCGCTGTGGCGCCGCGTGAGCCCGATGCGGAACGCACCGTGCGCGGCCCGCGCGTCTCCGCCGCGTTCGACGCTGACGGGAACCCGACCAAGGCCGTGCAGGGCTTCGCGCGCGGCCAGAAGGCCGAGGTCTCGGCACTGGGACGCGTCGTCGAGAACGGCGTCGAGTTCGTGGCCCTGACCAGGACTGATGCCGGTCGCGGCGCCGTCGAGGTGCTGAGCGGGCTGCTGGCCGAGGTCGTGTCGGACCTGCGTTCCGAGAAGAACATGAAGTGGAACGACCCGAAGCTGTCGTTCACCCGCCCGATCCGGTGGCTGCTCGCGCTGCTCGGCTCGACCCCCGTGCCGGTGGCCGTGTCGTCGCTGACGTCCGGTACCTCGACCCGCGTGCACCGGACTGCCTCCGAGCCGGTCGTCGAGGTGTCCTCCGCGGACGGTTACCTGGAGCTCTTGGAGTCGCACGGGATCCAGGCGGACGCCTCCGTGCGTTCGGCCTCGATCGTGGAGGCGGCGCAGGAGCTCGCGGCGTCCGTCGGCGGTGTCGTCGAGATCGACGGGCTGCTGGACGAGGTGACGAACCTCGTCGAGTGGCCCACGCCGATCCTCGGGTCGTTCGAGGAGCGGTACCTGGAGCTCCCCGCGCAGATCCTCACCACCGTGATGCGCAAGCACCAGCGGTACCTGCCGGTCCGGTCCGCCGACGGCGCACTGCTGCCGCACTTCGTGGCCGTGGCCAACGGGTCCGTGGACGCCGACCTGGTCCGTGCGGGCAACGAGGCCGTGTTGCGGGCCCGGTACGAGGACGCCGCGTTCTTCTGGCGCGCGGACCTCAAGACGCCATTGGAGGAGATGAAGTCCGGCCTCGCGAAGCTGACGTTCGCGGACAAGCTGGGCTCGATGGCGGACCGGGCCGGTCGCATCGCCTCGCTCGCCGGGCGGTTCGCCTCCGTCGTCGACGTCGACCGCGAGACGCTGGACAGGGCCGGGGCGCTGGCCAAGTTCGACCTCGGCTCGCAGATGGTGATCGAGCTGTCGTCGCTGGCCGGTGTGATGGCGCGGGAGTACGCGGTGCGGGCCGGTGAGACGTCCGAGGTCGCTCAGGCGTTGTGGGAGATGGAACTCCCGCGGTCGGCCGGTGACGCGCTGCCCTCGTCGGTGCCGGGTGCGTTGCTGTCGCTCGCGGACCGCTTCGACCTGCTGGCCGGGTTGTTCGGCATCGGCGCGCAGCCCACCGGGTCGTCGGACCCGTTCGGGTTGCGGCGGGCGGCTCTCGGGGCGGTGACCGTGCTGCGGGCGTTCCCCGACCTGCGGGCGATCACGTTGCCGGTGGCGCTTTCCCTTGCCGCTGAAGGGCTTTCGGTTTCGGCTGAGGCCTTGGAGACGGCTCGGGAGTTCGCCGTCCGGCGGTACGAGCAGGCGCTGCTCGATGCCGGGCACGAGCACCGGTTCGTCCAGGCGGTGCTGCCGTTGGCCGACTCGCCCGTGCTGGCCGATGAGACGCTGTCGCAGCTGGAGGCGTTGGCGGGCAACGAGTCCTTCGACGCGTTGGTCGCCGCGTTGCAGCGGGTCCGGCGGATCGTGCCTGCTTCGGTGGAGCCGTCCTATGACGCTTCGGTGTTGTCCGAGCCCGCTGAAGTGGCGCTGCACAAGGCGTTCGACGGGGTCTCTCGCGATGTTGTCGGACTTGCCGCGTTCGTCGGTGCCGCCGAGGGGCTGACCGGGCCGATCAACACCTTCTTCGACGAGGTGCTCGTGATGGCCGAGGACGAGAAGGTGAAGGCCGCGCGGCTCGGGTTGCTGGCGTCGATCCGCGACTTCGCGGCGCCGGTGCTGGACTGGACCCAGCTGTAGGAGCTCAGCAGGGCGGGGCGGGTGAACCGGGTTGCAGCGCGACGCTGCGGACCCGGTTCACCGCTCCGCCCTGCCCCGGCGGCAACGGGCACACCCGCACGACCGGCGGCTGCGGTCCGACCCGGTTGCCGTCGTTGTCGAACATGATCGGACCGCCCGCGCCCAGCACCGCCGTCTCCGGTGAGGAGATGAAGCTGATCTGGGTGTTCACCTGGCTGCGTTGCACCGCCCTGGTGACCGGCAGCTTGTTCACGGCCTCCCCGATCACGGCCATGGCGTCGTAGCCGTTGACCGCCCAGCCGGCGTCGGTGTGCGCCAGGTCGAACCCGATCCGGCCGAACTGGCGCTCGAAGTCGGCGAACCCGGTGTTGCCGGGAACCTGCTTGTCCGCTCCACCGACCAGGGTGGACACCAGGCGCAGCTTGCCGGAGGTGAAGGCCGGCGACGACAGCGCCCGCACGCGCAGGTCCTCCAGCCGCGGGTCGAGCTCCGCCGCCCGCACGCGCTGACCGTCCGACGTGCTCACCACCGTGATCGAGCGCGCGGAGCAGTGGCCCTGCGAGAACTCCTGGTCGAGGCTGTGCAGGAACATCGCCAGGTCGCGGCCGCGAGCGATGTAGCCGACCGTCACGTCCTCGGTCACGCCGCAGACCCGTCTGGCGGTCTGGGACACCGTGCTCGCCTCGTCGGGGTCGAACTTGACCTCGGTGACGGTGCCGCCGAACTGCTTGTGCATCAACGGCAACGCGGTGCAGGTGTACGGGTCGGTGCCGCCGGTCGGCACCATGACGAAGTCCAGGCGGGTCCCCTGCAGCGCCGCGCCGAGCGCCCTGATCTGCTCGGAGCCGCGGTAGGCCACCCGGTAGTAGTGGTCGCGGCCCACGCCGTCCTGGTAGGTCGTGTCGGGCTCGCAGCCGCTGTAGTCCGTCTCCTGCGCGGTGGAGCCGCTCTGGTCGAACCCCTCGGCCGTGACCAGGTCCGCGACCATCGGGATCTTCCGCTCCGCCAGCAGGTCGGCGATCTCGGCGGAGCGCTGGTTGCTCAACCCGATCCCGGCCACGGCGACGACCTCCTCGTGGTCGGCGAGCCTGCGCGCGACCTCGACGGCCTCCTGCCCGGGGCCGTACGCGCCGATGTTGCCCACCAGCAGCCGCACCGGGTGCAGGCAGCCGGTGCCGTTCGCGCGGGCCTGTCCGGCAGCCATGCCCTCCAGCTCGTGCACGGCCCGTGCGCCCGCGTACTGGTCGGTCATCGTGAGCAGCACGCCGACGGTGACCGGTGTGCCTTTCGGGTCGCAGACGCCGGCCGCCTCGGTGTTCTGCTTCTCGATCACCTTGAGCACGTTCGTGAACGCGTCCAGCTCGAAGGCGTAGGGTCCCGGGCTCAGCCCCACGCACTCGCCGCCGGCCGACCACACGTCCGAGCCGGGCAGCCAGCCGTCCTTGCAGGACACCCGCTTCCACAGCCACGGGCCGCCGGTGACCAGCCCGGCCACGAGGGCGACGACCGCCAGCACGGCGACCGGGCGCAGCCAGTCGGCCCACCTCGCGGGGTGCCGGAGCGCACGTGGTCTCGGCCAGACGCCGAAGTAGAAGCGTTCGGTGAGCTTCACCGGTGGTTCCTCCCGAACCGTTCGTACCGCTGCGCCCGCCTGAGCAGCGGCGCCGAGTCCTGCGCGCGGTTGGAGAGCTGCCGCAGTGCCTGTTCCGCGCAGGCGGCGTAGTCCTGCAGCACCTCCGGATCCGTGACGCACGGGTCGTGGTCGAACGCGGGCACGACGCCGAGCAACCGGTGGACGTGCGCGAGGTCGCTGCCGCGCGGCGCCGTGCCGATCGAGTCCGGCGCGGTCTCCCGCGGGTTCACGTCGGCGGTGACCAGGTCGAAGAGGTCGAGCCACGCCCTGGTCGCCATGTCGGCCAACGACTCCAGCAACTCCTCCGCCACCGCGGCGCGGTCGCCCAGCAGCAGCGTGTGCCGCAGCCGGGGCCCCTCGTCACCGGCGTGGTCGCGCAGCCTGCCGATCACCTTCTCCCACGACGCCTCGTCGGCGCCGGGTCGCGCGGACAGCAGCCGCAGGCCGATGTGCCGGACGAGCGGCGGCAACCGCTGCTCGCCGGACTCACCCGGTGACCACAGCGTCGGCGACGAGTACAGCGGCGAGTCCAGCCCGACCGGGTCCGGCAGCAGCGGTGCCAGCGTCTGCGCCTCCAGCTTGGTGAGCGCCGCCGACAACGTGACCAGTGCCTCCACGTGGTGGCTGTTCGCCTTGTCCCCCGCGGAGAACTCGCGCACGAACGGTTCGAGCAACGCCTTCTCCGCGCCGTGCAACAGCTTGCCGGGATCGCGGGTGAGGCCGGGTTTCTGGTGCAGCTTGCGCAGCAACGTGTCGACGGACTTAGGGTGGCCGCGGCTCAGCCGGTGCACGACCCTGCCCACGGTGCTCGCCGCGAGGTCGTTCGGCCAGAGGTGGCTCTTGGCGAGCTGCACGACGTCCTTGCTCGTCAGATCCTCCGACCGGATCCGCAGCCACGCACGCCCGCGGGTGGTGAGCCCGGCGTCCACATCGGACTCGGTGAGCACCGGTGGTTCCGGCAGGTCGTCCTCCGCCAGCTCCTCCGCCAGCAGCCCGCCGCTCGTGGTCACGACGAGCAACGGGTCGGGCAGCGGGTGATGACCGCCGCGGGCGGAGTCCGCGATCGCCCCGCGCACCCGCAGCAGTGCGCGCAGGAACGTCGTGGCCACCGGGACGTCGCCGTCGTCGAGCAGCATCAGCACGTTGTGCCGGCGGCTGGTGACCGGCGCGAGGCTGTGCCGGAGGTCGGCGAGCAGGGCCGCCACCAGCAGGTCGTCGACGTCGCGGCGCACGTCGGGGTCCTTGCTGCGGGCCTGGGCGCTCAGCCGCAGCCGGGACTGGTCCGCGTTGAGTGCGAGGTGCTGGTCCTGGTGCCCGAACCACTCCAGGGCCGCTCTGCTCCAGCGGAAGCTGGACGCGCGGCGCGAGCTCTCCAGCATGCCGCCGAGGTAGTCGGCGACCCGGTTCACCACCGGTGCCGGGTCCACCGGCAGCTGGATCAGCGAGCCGGCCACGGCGACGAGGTCGCGGACCAGCTCGCGCAGGTTGCGCTCGCGGTAGTTGTTCGTCTGCCGGTTGAGCTCCTCGAGCGCGGCCTTCTGGTCGAGGGTGCCGATCTGGACGCGCATGGCGATCTGCGCGAGCAGCACGCGTTCGAACGACAGCGGGTAGCCGGGCACCTCGGTGCTGAGACCCAGCAGCACGGCCGCGAGCACCGGCCGCACCGCGCTGTCCCCGTCGTCGGTGTGCAGTTCACGCGGCCGCACGAGCACCGCTGGCGTCCGGTCCTGCCATTCCAGCAACGTCTGGTTCAGCAGGGCGGTCTTGCCGGATCCCCCGCACCCCTCGACGACGAGCAACGGCGTCGCACCAGGGCCCACGGCCCCGGCCAGGCCCTGGACCAGGCCGCGCAGCCGGGTGCGCCCTTCGAACACCGTAGGCCTCCTCCACGAGGTGCTGTGGGATCAAAGGACCCTATGCACCCGGCTGGTTCCTACGGGGACGAACGACGCAACCTCGCTGTGATGGCCGAATGGATCACCCGTTCAGTCGTACGGAGGACTGCTCTCCGTCGGCACGAACGGAAACGGGCGCCCCGTCCGGGACGCCCCTTCCCCCTGCTGCGAGCGCGAGATCAGCTGATCTCGAAGCTGTCGCCGTACACCTTCCACTTCAGCGGGGTCTTCAGGTCGAAGTTGCCGGCCTTCAGCCACACGCGCTGGGCGGTTTCGATGCGGGTGACGTCCTCGTGGGCCGCTTCCTGCTTCATGGCCCACACGCGGGCGTCCATGAAGGCGTTGAGCCACGTGGTCTCGTTGCCGCCCTGCGACGGGGGCTTGGCCTTGCCGAGGGCGCGCTTGCGGATGTTGCTGAAGCTCGTCTTGTCGCCGCCGTCGCCGTGCACGACGATCGCGTCGTAGTACGCGAACTGGCCCAGGGCCCGGACGCCGTCGGCTTTGCCCTGGGCCACTGCGGGGTTGAAGTAGACGCGGTCGCGTTCGGACTCCTGGGCCGCCTTGAAGACGGAGTCCTTGGCCGCGGTCTTCCAGTCCCTGGTGTAGTTGGGGTCCAGGCCCGAGTGGGAGTCGGTGCCGTCCACCTCGCGCAGTGCGGGGAGGTACTTCTCCAGCACGTTGCCGGGTTTGCGCGACTTGTAGAGCTCGACCAGGTCGAGCATGTCGCCGGTGCCGCTGCAGAAGCCGATGATGCCCGCGGTGTAGCCGCGGCCGTCGTCGATGTCCTCGATGTAGCCGAACTGGGCCTTCCAGTCCGTGGAGGAGTTCTCCGCGCTGGACACGATCTGCATCGCGATGTCCTTCAGGCGCGGGTCGTCGAGGTTGGCCGCCGAGGCGGTTCCGACGGTGGTGGTGATGAGAGCGGCGCACGTCAGCAGTGCGGCCGCGATGCGACCAGTGAGTTTCACGAAGTTCCCTCCGGGGCAGGGATTGGGGGTCCCGGGCGGCGTGAGATCAACGGTAAGGGGTCCAGACCTTTATTGGCAAGAGTCTTTACTAATTCGCGTAACGGACAATAGGTGGCATGCGGGGCATTCCGGCGGAAGCGCTTGGTGTGCGGGCGCTTCCGCCGGAACGTCACGTCAGCTGGTCTCGGCCGCGCACCTGGTGTCGTCCGGGCGTTGCCCGTCCAGGAGGTAGGCGCTCACCCTGTCGTTGGCGCACCTGTTCTTGCCGATCAGGTAGGCGCCGTGGCCGCCCTGGTCGACGGTGATCATCGCCGCGCGGTCGCCGAAGGCCCGGCGCGTCGAACGGGCGCCGGCCAGCGGGGTGGCGGGGTCGCGTTCGTTCTGCACCATCAGCACGTTGCGCGGGCCTCGGCCGGACGGCAGGACCTGCTTCTCCACCGGCTTCGGCCAGAACGCGCACGGCTGGATGTTCGCGGCGGCCGCGCCGAACATCGGGTGGCGGACCCGGTCCACGGCGACGTTGCGCTCGTAGGTCCTCACCGACGACGGCCACTCGGAGTCGCCGCAGATCACGTGCAGGCGGCCCGAGATCAGGCTTTCGACGCGCGGGACGTCCGGCACCTCCTCGGGCGGCAGCGGCGTGCCGGTGTCGAGCGCCTTCCACTGCGCGGCCATCTTCGAGAACGCCGCGTCCCCCGTGGCGTAGAGGCCGGTGAACGTCAGCAGGCGGAAGATCTGGCCGTTGACGCCCTCGGCGGACGGCTTCGCGTCCAGGCGGCCGGCGAGGTCGAAGTACTTGGCGCGCACCTGGGCCGGGGTGGTGCCGAGGTCGTACTCGGGGTGCGCCGCCGCCCACTTCGCGAAGTCCGGGAACGTGTCCTCCACGCCGCGGCCGAACAACCGGCCGCCCTCGACGTCCCAGCCTGTCGCGGGGAGGTTGCTGTCGATCACGACGCGGTCGCTGGTCTTCGGGAACAGCGTGGCGTAGACCGAACCCAGGTACGTGCCGTACGAGTACCCGAGGAACGACGCCTTCCTCTCGCCCAGCGCGGCGCGGACGCGGTCCAGGTCGCGGGCGATGTTCGCGGTCGTGTTGTACGGCAGCTCATCGGCCGTGGACGACTTCAGGCACTGCTCGGCCATCTTCTTCGTCTCATCGGCCCGCTTGCGCACGTCCGCCTGCGTCACGGCGTACGGAGGCACGCTGCCCGCGGCCATCTGTTCTTCCGTCAGGTCGCACGTCGCCGGCGAGCTGTACCCGATGCCGCGCGGGTCCATGCCGATCACGTCGTACGCGTCGAGCACGCTCCGCGGCATGCCCAAGGCCTTGAGGAAGAACGGAAAGGTGAGCCCCTCGCCCGGACCGCCGGGGTTGGTCAGCAGGACGCCCCTGCGCTTCTCCTGGCTCTTGCTGGCGAGCCGCGAGATCATCACCTCGGTCTTGCGGCCCTCCGGTTTCCGGTAGTCCAACGGCACGCTGAGCGTCCCGCACTCCAGGTCCGGCAGTGCCACGTCCGACGGGCACGCGGCCCACCTCACCCCGCTGACGGGCGCCGCGGACGACACCCCCGGCGTCACCACCAGCGCTGCCGCCGCGGTCACCACCGCGGCCAGCGACAACGTCTTTCGCATGTGCAAATCCCTCTCCCCGACGACACGCCCTGCCGGCGTGTCAAAAAATGGAAACGTCAGCCGTTCATGCGGACGAGAACGTCGATCTGCGCCTCGTTGTAGAGCTCGGCGATGGCCTTGACGATCGTCTGCGCCACGAACTTCTCGCTGTGCGGCGAGGCGCTGTACAGAGTGGCCGGGTCCGGGAACGCGGCCCGCATCTGAAGCACGTGCGGGTGCACGCGCATGCGGTCCGCCAGGTCCTGGCGGGTCTCCTCGTCGGCGTCCGCGGGCAGTTCGTCGAACTCCACGAGCACGGGCACCTTCGCGTAGGCCTTCAGCACCTCGGCGTACGAGGACAGCGCATCCGGCGAGACCAACTGGGCCAGCACGACGGTGAACGAGCGGTCCTGCGGTGTCAGGTCGACGTTCGCGAGCATCGCCGCGATGTCCGTCGGCAGGTCGGTCGGTGCCTCCTGCCGCAGGATCACCGCGAGCTCGGCTCGCACCCGTTGCAGGCGCTCGATCGTCGTCGCCAGCTCGGTGTCCAGCTCGCGCAACGCCTCACCGGGATGCTCGTCCCCGTCGCCCAGGGCCGCGATCTGCGTGAGCGACAGTCCGAGGTCGGTGAGGCGCTTGATCCTCAGCACCCGCACGAGGTGGGGAACGCCGTAGCTCTTGTAGCCGTTGGCCCTGCGTTCGGGCTCGGGCAGCAGACCCACGTCGTGGTAGTGCCGGATCGTGCGCAGCGTCGTGCCGGCGAGCTCGGCCAGCTGACTGGTGCTCCACCCCACGACGTCTCCTCCCGCTCGGCTTGACGGGACCCAGTGGAAACCATGCCGCTACGGCACGGTCAAGGCGCGGCGGAAGGTTCAGACGAAGGTGGCCGGGGAGATCTACTTTGGTCGCAAGCAAAAGGCTCCCGGTCGAGACGACCGGGAGCCCTTCGCTGTCCAGATGGGACTTACAGGAACTGACCACCGCGGGTGACAGCGCCGTAGGCGTCCACGATGCCGTGACCGTAGAAGCCGTTGAACTTCGCGTCACCCTCGCAGGTGGCGTCGAACTCCGGTGTGCGGCCCACGTTGACGTACGACACGGTGCGCGGGTTCGGGCAGGCGCGCTGGGTCGCCGTCTTGAGGAGCACCTTCTCGACCTTGTCGGGGTCGAGGGTCAGGCCGGGACGGCCCTTGTCCTTCTTGCCGTACTGGCTGACGATCAGCGCGGCGACACCGGCGGCGTGCGGGGCGGCCATCGAGGTGCCCTGCAGGAACTGGTAGTAGCCGACCTTGTCGCCCTGCACGGCCTTCTTCACGCCCGCGGCCAGACCGGCCTCGGTGATGTTGCCCGCCTCGTCGATCGCGCCCTCGGCGAGAGCGACGTTGCGCGGGTAGGTCGACAGGATCAGGTTCTCGTTGGTGCGGTACCACGGCGTGCCGAGGCCGTCGCGGAAGTAGCCACCGGGAGCCGAGACCGCGGTCTGCTCGAGACCGTAGTTGGAGTAGTCGGCCTTGGCGGTCGACGGGCCGAGAGCCGACACCGAGATCACGTGGTTGCCCTCGGTGGGCAGGTTGAGGCAGTTCGCGTTGTCGATCGGACGCGGACGTGCGTGGCCCGGCGGGTAGTTCGGGCTGATGGTGTCCGTGCGCGGCTTGCCGAGGTCCTCGTGGTTGTTGCCACCGGCGCCGATCAGCGTGACGCCCTTGCGGTGCGCGTAGTTCAGCGTGCGCTGCACGGTCGCGATGATCGTGCGCTGCTCCAGCTGCTCCTCGGCCGAGGCCGTGGGGTCGTTGGCGCAGTTCATGTACCACGGGTCGACGTAGAACGACATGTTGATCACGTCGAGGCCGATGTCGGCGCCGTAGGTCAGCGCGTCGACGACGGGCTGGAGGAAGAACGAGCCCGAGTCCTGGCCACCGCGGATGTTCACCAGCGACACGTTCGGCGCGACGCCGGAGATTCCGAAGCCGTTGGCGGCGGCGCCGATGGTGCCCGCGACGTGCGTGCCGTGGCCGCCGTCGTCCCAACCGGCCGGGTCGACGCAGCCGCGGAACTCGCACGGGCCGTCGAACTCGCCGCCGTCGGCGTCGTTCGGGATGTCGACGGTGAAGTTGCGCGAGAGCTCGGTGTTGAAGTTCGGTGCGATGTCCGGGTGGGAACCGTCCACACCGGTGTCGAGGATGCCGACGTACACGCGCTTGTCACCGGCCTGCTTGGCACGCGCGATAGTGGAGCGCACCAGGTTCAGGCCCCACAGGTCGCCGTCGAGCGGGTCCATGCCCGCCGTCGACTGCGACGACGCCGGCGCCTTGTTCGGCTGCGCGGCCTTGTTCTCCTTCTCGACGTCGTCCCGCTTGGTCTTCTCGGCCTTCGCCGCGGGCGCGTGCCCGATCGGCTTGGACCGGGCGGCACCGACGATCTCGCTGGACGCCGAGACCTTCTCCGCGAACCCGGTCGCGGGCGCCTTCACGGTCAGCAGACCGACGGCGTCGTTGCTGCGCACGACCTCGCCGCCCGCCCTGGTCACGGCCTCGATCGCGAAGTCGCGGTTGCCGGGGCTCTCCAGCAGGACGGTGTACTCCGTGTCCTTCTGCTGCCCCGACGACGACGCCGGCGCCGCCCCCGCCGCCGACGTACCCGCGGCGACCAGCGACACCGTCGCCGCCACCGCCATCACGGTTCTGCGCGTTCTCACCTAGCTGTCTCCTCACACCCGGTCAGGGCTGGATCCAACACACGGGCGGACCCCGAATGCCACCCAAGTCAGACAGCCTGGCACGAAAATGCGCCCCGCATCAGCGCCTTTCGTACGGAATCGAACTGTAGTCGGTCGGCAGCGGAGGGTGATGTTATGAGAAGTAATCTTGACTTAACAAGTCTCAAGCGATCAACTCCGCGTTTATGCGAAGACGGGTAATGGCAACGTCGGCATGCCTGCTCTTTCTGCTCTCTGCCTGCGGGGATGCGGGCGAGAGTGCTCTGACGCTGCCTTCGCGTGGTCCCAAGCCAATCGTCGGGGTAATCCTTCCCGACCAAACGAGCTCCACGCGGTGGGAGGCGCAGGACCGTCCTCTGCTGACACAGGCCTTCAACTACGCGGACATCGAACCGTTCATCGAGAACGCGAACGGCGACGAGACGAAGTTCCTCCAGATCGCCGAGGAGATGATCCGCCGGAAGGTGAAGGTCCTGGTGACGACACCGTTGTCGTCGGCGGGCGGTCTCGCTGTGCAGAAGAAGGCGAAAGAAGCCGGCATCCCGGTCATCGACTACGACCGCCTGACGCTCGGCGGCCAGGCGGAGTACTACGTCAGCTTCGACGGCGTGAACGTCGGCCAGCTGCAGGCCGACGGTCTGCTGGGCTGCCTCGGGCAGAAGCAGGGTGCCCAGATCATCGAGATGGAAGGCGCGCCGACCGACCACAACGCCTCGCTGTTCGCCCAGGGGCACAAGTCGGCGCTGGGCCCCAGGTACGAGAGCGGCGCGCTCCGGCTCGTGAAGACCCAGTCGGTGGAAGGCTGGAAGCCCGACATCGGGGGCCCGCTGTTCGAGGAGATCCTGAACGGCAACGGCGGCAAGGTCGACGGCGTGATCGCGGCCAACGACGGCATCGCCGGCGCGGTCATCGAGGTGCTCAAGAAGAAGAACATGGCGGGCAAGGTCCCCGTCACCGGTCAGGACGCCACGATCGAGGGCCTGAGGGCCATCCTGCGCGGAGAGCAGTGCGTGACGGTCTACAAGCCGGTGCGCGACGAGGCCGAGGCGGTGGCGAGGCTGGCCATCGCGGTCGCCCGCGGTGACCTGGCCGGTGCCGACGACCTCACCACCGGCAACCTGCGGGACCCCGTGGCACGGCGCGACATCAAGTCGGTGCTGCTCGGCGCGACGCTGATCAAGAAGGACACCGTCAGGACGCTCGTCACCGAAGGGGTCGTCAAGGCGCAGGAGCTCTGCACCAGTGACCTCGCGGCGGTGTGCGCCGGCCAGGACATCGTCGGGGGCTGAGCCCGGCGGTGGCGCGGCCGGTCGTCGATCCGGGCGCGAAAAGCGGGAGAAGGGTGTTCGGACCGGTCGTCACAGATCGATCTTGAACACCCTTCGTCCACCCGCGGCTGCTCCTCGAATTCCGGGGAATCAATCCGTAGCCGATCGGCAGCGGAGGGTGATGTTATGAGAAGAAATCTTGACTTAACAAGTTTCAAGAGATGAACTCCGCGTTTATGCGAAGACGAGTAATGGCATCGTCGGCGTGCCTGCTCTTTCTCCTCTCCGCCTGCGGTGACGCAGGTCAGGGCACTCCGACGCTGCCCGCGCGTGGGCCCAAACCAATCGTCGGGGTAATCCTTCCCGACCGGACGACTTCCGCGCGCTGGGAAGAACAAGATCGACCCCTGCTCACCCAGGCGTTCAACTACGCAGACATCGAACCGTTCATGGAGAACGCCGAGGGCGATGAGACGAAGTTCGCTCAGATCGCCGACGAGATGATCCGCCGCAAGGTGAAGGTCCTCATGATCACGCCGTTGTCGGCGGCGGGCGGGATCGCGGTCCAGAAGAAGGCGAAGGCCGCGAACATCCCGGTCATCGACTACGACCGCGTGACGCTCGGCGGCCAGGCGGAGTACCACGTGGGCTTCGACAGCGTGAACGTCGGCCAGCTCCAGGCCGACGGTCTGCTGAGCTGCCTCGGGGACAAGTCGGGCGCCCAGATCATCGAGATCGAGGGCGCGCCGACCGACCACAACGCCACCCTCTTCACGCAGGGCCAGAAGTCGAAGCTCTCCTCGAAGTACGACAGCGGCGCGCTCAGGCTCGTCAAGACCCAGCCGGTGGCCGACTGGGACAACGTCCTCGGTGGACAGCTGTTCGAGGAGATCCTCAACGGCAACGGCGGCAGGGTCGACGGCGTGGTCGCGGCCAACGACGGCCTGGCGGGCGCGGTCATCGAGGTGCTCAGGAGGAAGGGCCTCGCGGGCAGGGTCCCGGTGACCGGTCAGGACGCCACGATCGAGGGACTGCGGGCCGTCCTGCGCGGCGAGCAGTGCAACACCGTCTACAAGCCGGTGCGCGACGAGGCCGAGGCCGCCGCCAGGCTGGCCATCGCGGTCGCCAGGGGAGACCTGGCGGGTGCCGACGACCTCGCCACCGGCAACCTGCGTGACCCCGTCTCACGGCGCGACATGAAGTCCGTGCTGCTCGGCGCGACGCTGATCAAGAAGGACACCGTCAGGACGCTCGTCACCGAGGGCATCGTCAAGGCGCAGGAGCTGTGCGCAGGCGACCTCGCGGCGGCGTGCGCGAACCAGGACATCGTCGGCGGCTGAGACCTGGGCCGGTGACGCGGCACGACGAGGTGCCGCGTCACTGGTCCGGCAGGTCGTGCCGGCCGGAGATGAACTCCTGGACGGCGATCTTGACGCGGATGATGGGCTGCCTGATCCGCGCCTCCCTGCGGTACGCCCGCGAGAGCTTGCGGGAGCCCTCCGGGTAGCGCCAGCGCGCCCACGGCGAACCGGGCCTGGCGAGCCGCACCGCGCCCACCGCGGGCACCACCGGCACGAGCAGGCCGAGCAGACCCGTCCAGATCTTGCCCTTCAGCAGCGCCACTATCGCGAGGCACAGGTTCACGCCGATCGCGATGACCCGCACCGTGAACGTGTCCGTCGGCGTCGTGTCCGGGTTGATCTGCAGCACCTCGTCGTAGCCGAGTGGCCGGGCGCCGAGCAGGAACGTGCCGGTCAGGCCCACCGCGAGGAAGACCGCGTCGACGGACAGCCTGCCCGCCTTCGTCCAGTACACGTCCCGCAGGTGCAGGATCAGCGCGAACTCGTCGAGCACCAGCGCCGCGCCCACGCCGACGACCGCCGCGGCGGCGCACCGGGCGCCGTACAGGTAGTCCGGGATGATCAGACTGCTGACGCTGGACAGGAGCAGCAGCACCGTGCCGAACACGACGTGGTGCACGTGCGTGTCGCCGTGGACGACGTTTCGCGGCCACCAGCGCACCTTCGCCCTGATCATGCGCACGCTGATGCGGATGAACACGAACGTGGTCACCAAGCCGATGAAAAAGAAGAGCAGTCGTTCGCTGCCGGTCAAGCACGGCCCCCTGGGTCAACGACCCTCCAGGTTACCGTCCTCGCCGTTGTAGACGTTCCCGTGGACCTTGCCGATCTGGAACAGGGTCCCTCTCACGTCGCCGCTGACCCTGTTCGAGATGTGATCCCCGCCGCCTCCGGACCGCCCTCGATCCGCCGCGCGTTCGAGGCGTTTCCGGACGATCGCGTACAGGCCGCGCCGGACCCGCGGGGCCACCTCCGCCTTGATCGACAAGGTCGTCTGGTCAGGCACGGGACACCTCCGCGGGGTCATTCGGGACCTCACGATAACAGCGAAATCGACGTCTCGACTGAGGGCGGGGAGCCGTGGTTGACTGTTGGAGGTCGTACGTTTCGTGTTCGTGGATTACCCCGCTCGCGAGACGAGGTCGCGGGTGAGCGGGTTCTCCACGTTCGGGGGAAGCCGCTGCTGGTGACTTGACCCGGTGGTCGCGAGCGCGATCCGGCACGCGTTGGAGGAGAAGTAGCAAGATGGCAGTACAGGGCACCGTCAAGTGGTTCAACGCGGAGAAGGGCTTCGGCTTCATCTCCCCTGACAACGGTGGCGCCGACGTGTTCGTCCACTACTCTGAGATCCAGATGAACGGCTACAAGGCTCTCGAGGAGAACCAGCGGGTCGAGTTCGAGATCGGTCAGGGCCAGAAGGGCCCGCAGGCCCAGGGCGTTCGCGCCGTCTGAGTCCGGCTGGTCAGCACATCTGATCTGTCATCCGAAGCCGTCTGTCCGGTAGTGGACAGGCGGCTTCGGTGCGTCTTGTGCTCCTTCGGAGCAGATCAGTAGCTTCGCGGCATGGGGAGACTGCTCGTAGCCGCTCTGTTGCTCTTCGTGGCCGGGTGCTCCGGCGGCTCCGAGGCGGTGCCGGGCGGCGGGAGCAAGATCGATGCTCTGCTCGCCAAGGCTCCCGTGTACTCGGGTGAGGTCACTCCGGGCTCGGCCGTCGACCGCATCAGGAAGCGCGGCAGGCTGGTCATCGGCGGCTCCCAGGACGCCCCGCTGCTCTCGCAGCTCGACCCGGTCAGCGGCGAGCTCACCGGCTTCGACGCCTACCTCGGCGAGCTCCTCGCCCACTACGTCGTCGGCAGGCCGGAGACCGAGCTGCTCAGCGCGACCTCCGAGACGCGCGAACCGCTGCTGGCCAACGGCACCGTCGACGTGATCATCCAGACCTACACGATCACGCCCGCGCGGAGGGAACGCGTGTCGTTCGCCGGGCCGTACTACCAGTCGGGCCAGTCGATCGCGGTGCGCAAGGGCACGTCCGGCATCGCCAAGCCCGCCGATCTGGCCGGCCGGACCGTGATCGCCGGCGCGAACACCCCGGCGATCGCCGCGATCAGGCAGGCGGCGCCGACCGCGGAGATCGTCGAGTTCGGCTCCGACCCCGAGTGCCTGACCGCGCTCAAGCAGGGCCGCGGCGAGGCCTACGTGCAGGACCAGGCGATCCTGGTGGCCGACGCGTCGAAGGACGGCGAGCTGCAGCTCGTCGGCGAGCCGTTCACCGAGGACCCGTACGGCATCGGCATCAAGCACGGTGACGCGGAGTTCACGGAGTTCGTCGACGACTGGCTGCGCGAGATCGGCAAGTCCGGCCTGTGGCAGGAGGTCTGGAAGCAGACGATCGGCACCGTGGTCACCGGCGACGCGCCGGCGCCACCCGCGATCGCCTCATGAGCCTTGTCCTCGAAGGCTTTCTGAACACCGCCGCCCTGACCCTGCTGTCGTTCGCCGGGGCGTTGCTCGTCGGGCTCGTCGTCGCGGTGCTCAGGATCGTGCCCGTGCCGTTGTTGCGCGGGGTGGGCGCGGTCTACGTCGAGGTGTGGCGGAACATCCCGCTGCTGGCGTGGCTGGTGCTCTTCGTCTTCGGGTTGCCCGAGGTGGGCTTGAAGATGCCGTTGTTCTGGACGGCGTGCGTCGCGATCGCCCTGTACGAGGCCGCTTTCGTCGCGGAGGCGGTGCGGTCGGGCGTGAGCTCGGTGGCGGCAGGGCAGGGGGAGGCCGCGCGGGCGCTGGGGCTGTCGTTCCGGCAGTCGCTGCGGCACGTGATCTTGCCCCAGGCCTCCCGGCGGGTCGTGCAGCCGCTGGCGAACATCGCGATCGCGCTGACGATGGCGACGGCGCTGGCCGGTGTCGTCGGCGTCGTGGACATGACCCGTGCGGCGCAACGGATCAACCTGGAGCTCGCCCAGCCGTTGCTGGTCTTCACCGGTGCCGGGCTCTGCTACCTGGTGATGGCCGCGGGCATCGGGGCCGGGGCGCGGGCGCTGGAACGGCGGTGGGCCTGATGTTCGACGCTCCCGGTCCCCGTGCCCGCCGCCGCGTCTTCTGGGTGTCGGTGGTGTCCGCTCTCGTGCTGGCCGGTCTGGTGGCGCTGGGGTTGCGGCAGTTCGCGGCCGGAGGGCAGCTGGACGCGGTCCGCTGGAGGCCGTACCTGACCTGGCCCGTGTGGCGTTATCTGCTCCAGGGCCTGTGGTCGACGGTGGTGGCGGCGTTCGCGACGGGCGTGCTGGCGATGGCCGGAGGGCTGCTGCTCGCGTTGCGGCCCAACCGGTTCACGCGCGCTTACGCCGAGGTCATGCGCACGGTCCCGGTGCTGCTGCTCGTGTACGTGATGCTGTTCGTGCTGCCGTCGTTCGGCGTGAACCTGCCCTTGTTCTGGAAGCTCGTGGTGCCGCTGGCCTTGTCGCACGCGGCTTCCTACGCGGTGGTCTTCCGGGCGGGTGTGGAGTCCGTCGATCCCGGCCAGCGCGAGGCGGGGCTATCGCTGGGCATGACGGACGGGGTGGTGACGCGGTTCGTGGTGCTGCCACAGGCCGTGCGGCACATGACGCCGTTGCTCGTGACCCAGGCCGTCAGCCTGTTGAAGGACACCTCGCTGGGGTATGTCGTGTCCTACACGGAGTTGTTGTTCAACGGACGGGTGCTCGCGAACTACAACGGTCTGCTGATCCAGACGTTCATCGTCGTCGCGTTCGTCTACCTCGTGGTCAACCTGGCGCTGTCCCGGTTGGCGCACCGGCTGGAGGCTTCCCGTGCCCGCACTGCTCGCTGAGGTCACCCGGTCCGGCTTCGTCGAGAGCCTGCACCACGGCAGCGTCGTCGGACTGCTGCCTTCCGGTGAGATCGGTGTCTCCGCGGGGGCCGTCGAGGACCCGGTGCTGCCGCGGTCGTGCATGAAACCGTTCCAGGCGCTGGCCTGCCTGTCCGCCGGCGCACCGCTCCAAGGACCCGCGCTGGCGATCGCGGCCGGGTCGCACACGGGGGAGGACCGGCATGTCGAGCTGGTGGCGCAGCTGCTCGGCGGGCTGTCGGAGGGGCTGTTGCGGTGTCCTGTCTCGTGGCCGGAGGACGAGCAGACGCGGCAACGGCTGACCGAACCGTCGCAGGTGCGGATGAACTGCTCCGGCAAGCACGCGGCGATGCTGGCGGCGTGCGTGGCGGCGCGGTGGCCCACGCAAACCTACCTGGAGCCCTCACACCCGTTGCAGCAGCTGGTGTTGCGTACGCTCGAGGAACTGTCAGGTGAGACCGTCGCGCACACGGCGATCGACGGTTGTGGTGCTCCGGTGTACGGGTTGTCGTTGCACGGCTTGGCGCGCGCGATGCAGGGGTTGGTGCGCACGCCCGTTGCCGAGGCCATGCGCCGTTTTCCCGAGTACGTCGGGGGAACGGGGCACGTGAACACCGTCGTGATGCAGCTGCTGCCGGACGTGGTGGCCAAGGGCGGCGCCGAGGGCGTGCTCGT
Source organism: Lentzea sp. (assembly GCF_035525475.1). Lineage (GTDB taxonomy): Bacteria > Actinomycetota > Actinomycetes > Mycobacteriales > Pseudonocardiaceae > Lentzea. The sequence goes on from NZ_DATLEC010000106.1 coordinate 27,183, forward strand.
GCTGGCGACGGCGGCCGGGCACGCGGTCGCGGTGAAGGTGCTCGACGGCAACCCCCGTGCCACCACGGCGATCGGGCTCGCGGCGCTGGCCGCGCTGGGGTTCGACGTGTCGCCCGCGAAGGAGCACCTGTCCGTGCCGGTGCTGGGCGGCGGACGGGTCGTCGGTCAGGTCCGGGTGGTGTTCCCCGACTAGAATTCCGGGGGCACGTCGAGCATGCCGAGCTGCGCCATCACGGTCGCGGTGTCGCCGTAGACCCGTTGGCAGACCAGGACGTCCTTGTCGAACAGGAAGAAACCGGCCATCCTCACCTTGAACGTCCTGCCGGTCACCTGCTCACCGGTGAGGCTGCCGAGGTGGGTGCCCTCGAGCTCGAACTCGACGATCACGGCGTCGTCGGCGTGGTGGACGTCGACGACCTTGTTGCGCTGGTCGGGGAACGCCGCGCGGGTGCGCTGCCAGTACGCGCGGACCTCGTCCACCCCGTCGAGGACCTGACCGGAGGCCATGATCTCGTAGCGCGGATGGGGGAACGTGTTCAGGGAGGTGTCGAAGTCGTGGTCGTTCTGCGACTCCATGTGCTCCAAGACGATCGCTTCACGCAGCGCTCGGAGCGCCTTGGACTCGGTCATGCCGGCAGATCCTCCTACGTACGCCGTACGTCGCAGGGAAGCTACTCCACGTCACAGGGTCTTCGCCAGTGTCCACCAGCCGTGAACCGCTGACCCGTGACCGCATCGTGGACGCGGCGGTGCGGTTGATCGAACGCGAGGGCGTGGAGGCCGTCTCGATGAGGCGCCTGGCCGCCGAGCTGGGCGCGGGCACGATGTCGCTGTACAACCACGTGCCGAACAAGGCCGTGCTGGTGGACCTCGCGGCCGAGCGGATCATGGCGGAAGCCCGCCCGTACCACGTCGACAGCGACGACTGGCGCGACCACATCAGGGCGCACGCGCGGGCCGTGCGGGAGCTTGCGCGGCGGCACCCCCGCGCGTTCGTGATGCTGGCGACGCGGCGGCTGAGCAGCGACGCCGGGTTCCGCACGATCGAGGCGGCACTGGCGAACCTCGACCGCGCGGGCTTCCGCGGCGAGGTGGCCGTCGGGATGATGCGGGCGATGGTGTCGTACCTGCTGGGGACGGTGATGCGGGAGGTCGCGACCTCGCCAGGGCTCGGCGGGATCGCGTTGTCGCCCTACGAAGGCGTCGACGCGGCGGCGTTCCCGTTGTCCGCCGGGGTGATCGACGAGCTCGGGACCTACGACCACGACCAGGAGTTCGAGTTCGGGCTCGAGCTCCTGATCGCGGCGCTGGAGCGCTTCCGGCCTAGCACGTGATCAACAGGTCACCCCAGTCGGCGTGGTCGTAGGCGTTGCCGTTGCCGCCGTCGGTGACGACCAGCCGGACGACGGTCGCCCGTGAGACGTCCGCCTCCAGCTTCCTCGCGGCGTCGGTGGCGGCGACCGGGCCGCTGTCGTGGACCAGCTTGCCGTCCGCCCACACCTCGTAGCTGACGAGGCTCGCCGGGTCGGCCTTCCTGTCGTCGATGCCGATGGTCGCGGTCACCTTCGAGCAGGCGCCGCCGGTGTAGTACTCGATCCGTGCGGGGGCATGGGTGCCGAGACCCTTCGCGAACACCTTGCCGCGAATGGTGATCGGGCCGCCGTCGCCGGCCGCCGTCTCGCCGTTGGTGGCGTCGGTCTCGACGGGACCCCAGCCGTTGGCACTGCGCAACCACCTCAGGTCGCTGACGAAGTTCTCGCCCTGCGGCGCCGCGCCCGGTACCAACGCCTCGACGGAGTGGTGTCTGGTCACCGGGTTGTTCTCGTGGGGGCTGTGGAAGGTGAACCTCGCGTCGACCGGGACGCGGCCTTCCCGCGCGGTGGCCGGAACGGTGACCTGCCAGGTGGTCGCGAACGCCTTCTGGCCGGGCAGAACGGCTCTGAAGCTCGGCGTGGTGGCCTTCACCGCCCACCCCGCGGGGACGTTCAGGCTCGCCTGGATCAAGGTGACCGGCAGGCGGCCGGAGTTGGTCACCGAGGTCGTGTAGGTGACGGACCTGCCGGGCTGCGCGATCGGCAGTGCGCCGGGGTAGAGGAGCTCGCCGGACGCGGCCGTGGCGACGGCCGGTGGGTAGCGGTGCCAGTCGTTCGCCGCGCTGACGCGGAACATGGCCGAACCGTGCGGGGGCAGTGCCGCGGCGAGCGAGCCCGCGGAGTGCGTGGTGGTCTTGGCCCACAGGTCGCGGACCCTGTAGCCGGTCGCCTTGCCCAGCCCGAGCTCCGCCGCGGTGACGGACGTGGTGGCCGGGTTGTCGTTCTCGTTGAACAGCAGGACGGCCTTGTCGCCGCCGCTGAGCGGCTTCACGAGCACGTGGACACCGCCCTCGTCGCGGATCACCTTGCCCTGGACGCCGAGCTCGTCCTGGTTGACGGCGATGACCTCGCGGTTCTCCAGGATCTCGAACGTCTCGGGCGTGACCTCGCGCAGGTCGGCGCCGATCAGCAGCGGTGCGGCCATGATCGACCAGAGGCTGAAGTGGCTGCGGTACTCGACGTCCGTCATGCCGCCGTTGCCGACCTCCAGCATGTCCGGGTCGTTCCAGTGGCCGGGGCCCGCGTGTGCGTCGAGCTCCATGTTGCGCTTGGCGATCGACAGCATGGAGCCCCAGTCGTCGCTGATGTCACCGGTGGTGCGCCACAGGTGGCCGACGTCCCGCGCCCACTCCCACGGCTTGTTCTCGCCCCACTCGCAGATGCTGAACACGATCTCGCGACCGGTGGCTTCCAGGGCGTCGCGCATCTTGGTGTAGCGGTACTTCGCGTCGACGCCCTGGTTGTTGCAGTTGTCGTACTTGAGGTAGTCGACGCCCCAGCTCGCGAACAGCCTGGCGTCCTGCTCCTCGTGACCGAGGCCGCCGGGGAAGCCGTTGCTCGCGCACGTCTTGGTGCCGGCGCTGGTGTAGATGCCGAACTTGAGGCCCTTGCCGTGCACGTAGTCGGCGAGGTGCTTGATGCCGTGGGGGAAACGCGCCGGGTCGGGGACGAGGTCGCCCTTGTCGTCGCGTTCGGGCAGGGCCCAGCAGTCGTCGATGTTGACGTACTCGTAGCCGGCGTCCTTCAGGCCCCTGCCGACGAAGATGTCGGCGATGCCCTTGACCATGTCCTCGTCGAAGTCGTCGCGGCAGTGCGTGCTGTTCCAGTTGTTGAAGCCCATCGGCGGCGTGAGGGCGAGGCCGTCGTCCTTCGCCACGTGCTGGGCCTGGGCCGGTGACACGAGAACACCGGCGGTGATGAGGGCTGCTACCGCTGCTGTGCGCCACTTCGATCTGCGTTGATCCACGGGCACGCGCTCCTCGTGACAAGGGGACTCGTCGGGGCGGCGGCGGTCGTGCTCAAGACAGAACAGGTTCGAACACGATCAGACACATCGAAACGTCCGGTTCGGGTGGGCGTCAAGAGGCCAAGGGGTTCTCCCGACGCCCACCCGAGGTCAGGGGCGCATCTCGTACTGGCCGGAGAGCTGCGCGACCTGCTGCCAGACGGCGTCGAAACGGGCCTGGTCGACGTGCGGCTTGCGGATCTGCGCCAGTGCCCACCGCTGCTGGGCCTCGGTGCTGCTCGCCTTGCCGTGCAACGCGGTCGCGTAGCCGGCGAAGTCGCGGACCAGGACGTCGAAGATCTGGTCGAGCACCGCGTCGTCGGTGCCGGTGGTTTTGGCCTGCTCGAGCACCAGTTGGCCGTAGACGACCAGGGTGAAGAGGTGGCCGAGGTTCAGCAGGAAGTCGAGGTCCTTCTGCTGGGTCTCGTCGGGCGCGGCGGTGGTGAGAAGGGTCCTGATCGCCGCGGCCTGCTCGTGGAACAGCGCCACGTTGGGCAGGTGGGCGTGCTCGGCGTAGATCGGCTCCCAGTCGTGGAACTGGATCTTGCCGAGGCCGCGCGCGGGACCCTGGTGCCAGAAGAAGCCGTCGTCCGCGGCGTCGTGGCGCGGGGGGACTTCCTCGTAGGCCTTGGGGTTGAAGAAGTAGTTCGGCATGAACTTCAGCACCAGCGCGAGGTTCACGTGCACGGTGCCCTCGAGCTTGGGCAGCGCGCGGATGTCGGCGGTGGCGCGGGTGAAGTACGTGTCCTTCTCGAAGCCCTTGGCGGCGATGACGTCCCAGAGCAGGTCGATGACGTGCTCGCCCTCGCTCGTCACCTTCATCTTGGTGATGGGGTTGAAGAGGAGGTAGCGGCGGTCGTTCTCGTTCGCGCTGCGGAAGTAGTCGACGCTGCGGTCCGCGAAGAGCTTCATCGCGGCGAGGCGGGCGTACGCGTCGACGAAGTTCTGGCGCACGTGCGGGAAGTCCGTGACCGGGTTGCCGTAGAGGATCCGGTTGTGGGCGTGGGTGATCGCCTCGTGGAACGAGTGCTCGCAGATGCCGATGCTGGCGGTGCAGAGGTTGAACTTGCCGACGTTGACGGTGTTCAGCGCGGCGGAGAAGGCCTCGGGGCCGCGGTGGAGGACGTCGGCGTCGGTGAGGGGGTAGTCCTCGAGGCGGAACTCGCTGACGAACATCTGGCTGTCGACGACGTTCTTGACCAGCTTGAAGTTCTCGTGCCGGCTGTCGACGGCGAAGAAGAGGTACTCGTCGCCGATCCTGCCGAAGACGCTGACCATGCCGGCGACGTTGCCGTTGCCGATGTAGTACTTGCTGCCGTTGGCCCGGTAACCGTCGTCGGTCTTCGTGACGATCATGTCGGTGCTGTAGACGTCGGCGCCGTGCTCCTTCTCGGAGAGGCCGAACGCGAACACCGCGCCGCTGTCGAGCAGCGCCGCCGCCTTCTGCCTGGCCTCCTCGTTGCCGCTCATCCAGATCGGACCGAGGCCGAGGACCGTGACCTGCCAGGCGTACCAGTACTGCAGCCCGTAGAAGCCGAGCACCTCGCTGAACGCGGCGTTGCGGGCGGCGTCCCAGCGCTTGGTGCCGTCGACCGACTGCGGCGTGCAGAAGGTGGCGAAGAGCTTCTCCCGCTTCACGAAGTCGAGGAACTCCGTGTACCAGACCCTGTCCTGCGCGTCGGCGATGAGCTGCCGCTTGCCGCGGGCCTCGAACCAGTCGACGGTCGCCCTGAGCAGGCGGCGGGTCTCGTCGTCGAGGTGGGCTGGGTCGTAGTGGTTCGGGTCGAGCAGCACTGGCGCCTCCTTGCGTCTCTCCTTCGGACGCTACCAGCCGGTAACTTGTGGGTCTACGTGGGGTTTCTCCCGTCCGCCTAAATTGTCAGACCCCCGGCGTAACGTGCTCCGCGTCACATCTTCTGGCGGGAGGTCTCGGTGAGATGACGGTGGTCGTGGCGATAGGGACGCGCAAGGGTCTGTGGCTGGCGCGCAGTGAGGACCGGGTGACGTGGGAGGTCGACGGACCGCACCACGCCATGCAGGAGGTGTACGCGGTCGCGTTCGACACCCGCGCCGGCGTGCGGCTGCTGGCGGGCGTGGCTTCACCGCACTTCGGTCCCGGAGTGTCCATCTCGGACGACCTCGGCGCGTCGTGGGAGGAGTCCTCGTCGTCACCGATCGCGTTCCCGGTGCAGGACGCGGCTCTCGAACGCGTGTGGCAGCTCCAGCCGGCCCCGGCCTCGCAACCGGGCGTGGTCTGGGCGGGCACCCAGCCGTCGGCGCTGTTCAGGTCGTCCGACGGCGGGCGCTCGTTCGAGTTCGTCGAGGGCCTGTGGAACCACCCGCACCGCCCGGAGTGGGAGGCGGGCTTCGGCGGCCAGGCCGTCCACACCATCGTCCCCGACCCGGTCGACCCGGACCGCCTGCTCGTGGCGATGTCGACCGGCGGCGTCTACCGCACGGCCGACGGCGGCAAGTCCTGGGAGGCCCGCAACAAGGGCATCAAGGCGTACTTCCTCCCCGACCCGTGGCCGGAGTTCGGCCAGTGCGTCCACAAGGTGGCCCAGCACCCGTCCTCGCCGTCGCGCTTCTACGCCCAGAACCACCACGGCGTATACCGCAGCGACGACGGCGGCGACACCTGGCAGTCCATCGCGGAAGGCCTGCCGACCGACTTCGGCTTCGCCATGGTCGTCCACCCGCACGACCCGGACACGATCTTCACGTTCCCGATCGAGGCAGACGGCCGCCGCTTCCCGCCGGAGGGCAGGTGCCGCGTCTACCGCTCGCAGGACGCGGGCGCCACGTGGCAGGCCCTGGGCGCGGGCCTGCCGGACGACTTCTGGACAGCCGTGATGCGCGACGCCATGTGCACCGACGACGCCTCCGTGCCCGGCGTCTACTTCGGCTCCCGCTCGGGCGAGGTCTACGCGAGCCCCGACGAGGGCGAGACCTGGCACCGGGTAGCGGCCCACCTGCCGGACGTGATGTCGGTGCGAGCGGCGGTGATCCCCACGTGAAGGTGACGGTCCTGATCCCCGGCGTCCTGCGCACGGCCACCGACGGCGCCTCCCACGTGGACGTCGACGTCCCCGAGCCGGCCACCCTGGGCGCGGCCCTCGACGTCCTGGCCGGCACCTACCCGGGCCTGGACCGCCGCCTGCGCGACGAACGCGCGGTCCTGCGCCGCTACGTGAACTTCTACGTCAACGGCGAGGAGTGCCGCCGCCTCTCCGGCCCGGCCACCCCGCTACCGGCGGACGCCGAGATCCAGATCCTGCCCTCGGTGGCAGGGGGCTGACGGGCCTGGGGCCGGGGTGCGCCGACCGGGGATGACGGCGCACCCCCGGTCCGGGCTTCGCCGCCATCCCCGGTCGGCACAGCCCGGCGGACAGGCTGCGGGCGGGCCGCTCTGGGGGGATGGGCGCGACTCGGCCGAGCCGCGGTGTGGCCTCCACGGCCTGACGCGGTCTGGGCGCTGCTGTCCGGTGCTCGGCCGCCTGTCCCTTGGCCTGCCCCGGAGCCTCGAGCGCTGGCCCCGTCGTCCAAGTCCGGCGGTCACGCCCCGGCCCCGACTCGCCCCGCCCACCCCGGCCCCGACTCGCCTTGCCCCGACTCGCCTTGCCCCGACTCGCCTTGCCCCGACTCGCCTTGCCCCGCTTCGCCCCGCTTCGCCCCGCTTCGCCCCGCTTCGCCCCGGCTCACCCCGCCCACCCCGGCCTCGACTCGCCCTGCCCCGCTTCGCCCCGACTGAGCGCCTCAGTTCGGCCGCCCACTCCTCAGTCGCCTCGTCCCCACATCTCCGCTCACCCGCCCCAAGCCGACCGGAGCCTCTCCCGGGCTCAGCAGTTCGCGAAGTCGTCGAGCAGGCCAGAAGCCACCTCCACGTCGGGGCTGAGCTGCCGATCGGCCATGTCCGGGTTCAGCTTCGCCTCCGCCGCCTCGAAGGCCGCCCGCAGAGCAGGCGTCTCCGGCACGATCCCGCGCAGCCGCAAAGCCCGCACCGCCGCCACCACCTCGCAGGCCAGCACCAGCCGGAACGCGCTCAGCGACCGCAACGCCTGCGACGCCGACTGGAACGCGAAGCTCGAGTTCTCCTCCTGCCCACGCGAGACGACGGCGTTGCCGATGCTCGCGGGTTCGGCCGAGGTCCGGACCTCGGCCAGGGCGGAGTTGGCGCTGTACTCGAGGATCATCACGCCCGAGCTGCCGGGCACGCCCTCCGCGAGGAACGGGCGCAGGCCGGTGAAGTTCGGCTCGACCAGGGTCGCCAGGCGGGCCGTCGACAGGTGGCCGGTGTGCAGCATCGACAGGCGCAGCCGGTCCAGGGCCTGGCCCAGGTACGCGCTATGGAAGGCGCCGTGGTGGTAGGCGGCGTCGTCCGACGGCCCGAAGTGGTCGGCGACGATCAGCGGGTTCTCGGCGGCGGCGTTGAACTCCACGTCCAGGACCCGGCCCAGGTCGGTGGCGGCGTCCACGGCCGGGCCGTGGATCTGCGGGAAGCAGCGGTAGCCGAACGGGTCCTGGATGCGCGCCGGTGGGCGTGAGTGTCCGGCCAGCAGGCGGCGCATCTCAGCGGCCACCGCGACCTGGCCCGGGTGGGGGCGGCCGAGGTGCACGCGTTCGTCGTAGGCCTCGACGGCGCCGTCGACGGCCAGGAACGACAGGGCGGCCACCACGTGCGTGGCCTTCAGGAGCTGGTGGGCGTCCTGCCAGGCCAGGCCCGCCATGCCGATGGTCAGGGCGTTGCTGCTGATCAACGCCAGCGCGTCGCCCGAGTCGAGCTCGATCGGGTCCGGGGTCTGCGTGGAGCCGAGCCAGTAGCGCTCGCCGAGCAGGGTCAGGCCCGTCTCGGCCAGGGCGGTGAGGTCGCCAGTGCCGATGGCGCCGTACTCGTGGACGCCGGGGTAGCAGCTGCTGTTCAGGGCGGCGAGCAACGCGTCGGCGACGGCCGGGCGCACGCCCGCGCCGCCGGCGAGCAGCTGGTTGAGGCGCACGACCATCATGGCGCGCACCTGTTCCTCGGGGAGCATGCCGCCGAGGCCGCCGGCGTGGCTGCGCAGCAGGCGCAGGCCGTGCTCTGCCCAGCCCTCGGTGCTGATGATCTGGTCGCGGTTCGCGCCGACGCCGGTCGTGCGGCCGTAGACCTGTCGTCGCACCACGAGTCGTTGACTGGCCTGCCACGACGCGTCGAGGCGTGCGAGCCCGTCGGCGTGCAGGGACACCGGAGCGTGGTACCTCGCCACGCGCACCACGTCGTCGGCGCCGAGGGACTGACCGTCCAGCACGACAGGGGAGTCTTCGACCATGGCGCCAATGTGAGCACATAGGGTTCAGAGGTGCTCGTACTGCATGGCCTCTGCACGACCGATGGCGTCCTTGCGCTGTGGGCCGAGGATGCCAGGCTGCCCGCACGCAGCGAGAGCACTCGTCGGGACGCACCGCATCCGTTCGCCGCGACGGCCGAATCGCTGGCCGAAGCGCTCGGGGTGGAGAGCGTCAAAACGACCACACGGGCGTTGTTGCTGCCGTCGTTCACCTCGGGACCGATGGCGTCGCCGGAGCTGGTGCGCGACCCGTTGACGGCGGGACGGGCGCAGCGCGGCAAGGTGCAGCTGCGGCAGTGGGGTGTTCCCACGGTCCGTCTCGAAGGCACGGTGGAGCGCGGCGCCGAAGTGCGGCTGAGCGACTCCGCGCGGTTCGTGTTCGACGTCGCGGGATTCGCCGCCGATCTCGTCGACCGCGGTCGCGTGCTGCCGTCGATCGCGCCGGACCAGGCCATCGCGCGGTGGGTGCCGGTGTTGTCGGGAACGGACTCGGCGCGGTTCGCGGCGTTGCAGACCGCGATGCCGCCCGCCTGCCGCTGCGAGGAGATCGCCGGCGACCCGGCCGAGCTGGTGCGCGCGGCGTTGACGACCGCTGTCGACGAGCGGGTGCGGAGCCGGTTGGCCGGCACGGATCTCGCGCCGACACGGCGTGGCCGCGTCACGACGGCGGAAGCGTGGCTCGCCGCGCTCACCGGAGAGCCCGCGTTCGACGCGGACCCGGTGGAGCTCTACGAACTGCGCGAACGGCTCGACCGGTGGCGGGACAGCGCCGGCAACGAGAGCCCGGTGCGCACGTGCTTCCGGCTGCGCTCGCCGGAACAGCGCGACGAGGAGGAGTGGGCCGTCGAGTTCCTGCTGCAGGCAGTCGACGAACCGAGCGTTCTGGTGCCCGCGCAGCAGGTCTGGTTCGCGGACGACGGCGTGTTGCGGCGCTGGATCCCCGCGCCGCAGGAACACCTGCTGGCCGATCTCGGCCGCGCGAGCAAACTGCACCCCGACCTCGACGAGGCGTTGCGCGGCTCGCACCCCGCCGAGATGGAGGTCAGCACGGAGGGCGCGTACCGGTTCCTGACCGCCGCGCCGGTGCTGGCGCAGGCCGGGTTCGGCGTGCTGCTGCCGTCGTGGTGGCAGCAGCGGACGAAGCTGGGGCTGAAGCTCACGACGAAGAGCCGCGGCACGGCCGGAACCGTCGCCAAGGAGAGCGAGATCGGCTTGAAGTCCATCGTGGACTACAGGTGGGAGCTCTCCCTCGGCGAGGACACGCTCACCGACGCCGAACTGGCCGAGCTGGCCAGGGCGAAGGTGCCGCTGGTGAAGGTGCGCGGCCAGTGGGTGCAGGTCGACCAGAAGCGCCTCGCCGCGGGCCTCGCGTTCCTCAAGCGCGGCGGCGGGCAGATGACCGCCGCCGAGGTGATGCTCCACAGCGGACTCACCGAGGAGGACGAGAGCCTGCCGCTCCCGCTGACCTCCGTCGAGGCCGACGGCTGGCTCGGAGACCTGTTGTCCGGCAAGGCGGACGAGCAGATGGAACCCGTCGAGCCGCCCGCGAGCTTCGGCGCTCAGCTGCGCCCGTACCAGCAACGCGGCCTGGCGTGGCTCGCGTTCCTCGACAAGATCGGCCTGGGCGCCTGCCTGGCCGACGACATGGGGCTCGGCAAGACCGTCCAGCTGCTGGCACTCGAAGCGCTGAACCGCGCGCACGGCAAACGCCCGCCGACGTTGCTGGTCTGCCCGATGTCGGTCGTCGGCAACTGGCAGCGCGAAGCCGCCCGCTTCACCCCTGACCTCTCGGTGCACGTGCACCACGGCGCCGACCGCCTCGACGGCGACGCCTTGCGCGAGGCCGTCGAGAGCCACGACCTCGTGCTCACCACGTACTCGCTGGCCGCCCGCGACGCCGACGCGCTCGGCGACCTCACCTGGGACCGCGTGGTGCTCGACGAGGCGCAGAACATCAAGAACAGCGCCACCCGCCAGTCCCAGGCCGTGCGGCAGCTCAAGGCGCGCCACCGCGTCGCGCTGACCGGCACGCCCGTCGAGAACCGCCTGGCCGAGCTGTGGTCGATCATGGACTTCGCCAACCCCGGCGTGCTCGGCACGATCAACACGTTCCGCGCCCGCTTCGCCGTTCCCGTCGAGCGCCACAACGACCAGGACGCCGCCGCCCGCCTGCGCAAGATCACGAATCCGTTCGTGCTGCGCCGTGTGAAGACCGACCCGCGCATCATCGACGACCTGCCGGACAAGGTCGAGATGCGCCAGCTCTGCACCCTCACCACCGAGCAGGCCTCGCTCTACCAGGCGGTCGTGAACGACATGCTGGAGAAGATCGAGGAAGCGGAGGGCATCGGACGCAAGGGCCTGGTGCTCGCGACCATGTCGAAGCTCAAGCAGGTCTGCAACCACCCGGCGCACTTCCTCGGCGACGGATCGCGCGTCGCCGGCCGCTCCGGCAAGCTCGCACGGCTGGAGGAGGTGCTGGAGGAGGTGCTCGCCGAGGGCGACAAGGCGTTGTGCTTCACGCAGTTCACCGAGTTCGGCAGCATGCTCGTGCCCTACCTCGCCGCCCGCTTCGACACCGAGGTGATGTTCCTGCACGGCGGCACGAGCAGGGCCTCCCGCGACCGCATGGTCGAGCGCTTCCAGGACACCAAGGGCCCGAAGCTCTTCCTGTTGTCGCTCAAGGCGGGCGGCACCGGCCTCAACCTCACCGCGGCCAACCACGTGATCCACCTGGACCGCTGGTGGAACCCGGCCGTCGAGGACCAGGCGACCGACCGCGCGTTCCGCATCGGCCAACGCCGCAACGTGCAGGTGCGCAAGTTCGTCTGCATCGGCACGCTGGAGGAACGCATCGACGCGATGATCGAGGAGAAGCGCGCGCTGGCCCAGCTCGTCGTCGGCGCGGGCGAGAACTGGCTCACCGACCTGTCCACCTCCCAGCTGCGCGACCTGCTGACGCTGTCCGGGGAGGCCATCGGTGAGTGAGCACTGGTCCGGCGAAGGCCCCCGCTACGGCAAGACCATCAAGGTCGACAACGGCATCAAGGCCAAGAGCAAGCGCGGCGACATCGGCGCCACCTGGTGGTCGCGCCGCTTCATCGAGGTGCTCGAGTCGTTCGGCATGGGCGGCCGTCTGACCCGCGGCCGCAACTACGCGCGCCAAGGTCAGGTGTTGTCGCTGTCGTTGTCCACCAGCATGGTGATCGCGCTGGTGCAGGGCTCGCGCCCCACGCCGTACAAGACGCGGATCGCGATCAAGTCGTTCACCAACCCGGAGTGGCAGCGCGTCGAGCACGCCCTGGCCGGCAAGGCCCTGTACGCGGCCAAGCTGCTGGCTGGTGAGATGCCGGGCGACATCGAGACGTTGTTCGCCTCGCTGGGCCTGCGGCTCTTCCCGTCCACGCAGCGCGAGCTGACGATGGACTGCACCTGCCCGGACTGGGAGGTGCCCTGCAAACACCTCGCCGCCACCTGCTACCTGCTCGCCGAGTCGTTCGACAACGACCCGTTCGAGATCCTCGCCTGGCGCGGCCGAAGCCGTGAGGAGCTGCTCGACCGCCTCCGCACGCTGCGCGGCACCACCCGCACCGCGGTGGTGAGGGAGGAGGCGCCGCCGTTGACCCGGTGCCTGGACACGTTCTGGCAGAAGCAGACCGCGACGAGCCTGACCCTCGGCGACCCCACCGCCGCTGTCCGGCTCGACGCCGTGCTCGACGAGCTCGACGCCGTACCGATCACCGTCGGACGCGAGGACCTGGCCTCCCTGCTGCGCCCGGCGTACCTGTCGTTGTCGCCGGAACAGGGTTCCGAGGACGCCTAGGACACGACCGGACCCCGCCGCACCGGCCCGCGTCGGCTCGGCCGGGCTGCGCAGGCGAGGTCGTGCTTGCCGACGCGCCAGGAGCGTCGCTGTGCGGAAAAGGTGGGTACGGGCGGTTGGGGGACCGCCCGTACCCGGCTCGGGTGGTCAGTGGTGGATCTTGGACTTCGAGCGCTCGGCGAGGACGCTCACCGCCGCTCCCGCGAGGCCGACCTGGAGGGCCAGCTCGATCCAGTCGATGCCCGACGTGTCGGCCACGCCGAGGACCGTGGCCACCGCTGTGCCCACCAGGGCGGCGGCGATGCCCACCAGGATCGTGGCCAGCAGGGAGATGTGTTGCCTGCCCGGGATCACCAGGCGGCCCAGACCGCCGATGGCGGCGCCGAAGAGCAGTGCGGTGAACAGGCCTTCGATTTCCACGGTTCTCCCCCTGGTACTGCGGTGGTTGCTCGTCAGTCCAGGGTCTGCCGAACCCGCGCGCGGCGAATCAGGTCTTACCCTGAGCGGCCCCTGAGTTCGTCCCCAGCAGGGTCGCGCCCGTCGCGGACAGCTCGCGGCCGGGGACGTCCGGGTCGCAGCCCACCTTGGCGAGGCGGGCGCGGATGGCCGTGGTGGAGCGCTGCATGGTCTCGGCCAGGGACCTGACCAGGGTGGGAGCGGCGTCTTCTGAGGCGGTGAGCCAGGCGGTGCGCAGATCGGCGTCGAGGGCTTCTGTCCAGGGCTGGTTGGCGTTCGCGTGGCGGGACGGGCGGGGGCGCAGGCGGGTGTGGGCGGTCAGGACGCGGGCCATGAGTCTGCCGACCGTGGCGCCGCCCTCGACCGGCATGCGCAGCCGCCCGTCCGCGATCACCTCGCCGGAGTCGAGCGACCCCAGCAGGTCCAGCACCAGGGACTCCCCGGAGTCCGTCGTCGCGCTCAGCCGGTAGTTGACCTCGCCGAGCTTCATCTCGTTGTAGAAGGTGGATGTCATGGGATCGACGTTAGGGAGGGGGTCTGACGGTTTTCCCCAGGCGAGGTCACCGGAGGGCCTTGTGGTGCGGGGAGTTCACCCGAAGGGGTGGAGGGCTACCCCGAGGTCACCGAGCTGCGGCCCGTTCCGATGTCCGCGACGTCCGCCGCCGCACGCCCGGCACCCCAGCCCGCCGCCGAACGCACCGTCACGCGTGAGGTGCGCGTGCGCGTGAACATCTCCTCGAACAACGTGTCCACGGCCTTCTTGCGGTCCGCCAGGACCGGCAGCAACCGCTCGTCCGTGATGTCCGGGAGGTCGTCGGGGACCTCGGGGACGGCCTCCAGCCGCTCGCCGATCCGCGAGGCGAAGGCCACCAGGAACGCCTTCCGGAACGGGCGCGAGCGCGCCTCGCTGCCCTTCCCGGCCCGCCCGCCGGCCGCCACCATCGCCCGCGTCGCCTGCACCAGCAACGACGTCGACAGCAGCTCGACGCTCTCCAGATCCACCTCGTCGCCCACCAGCGCGACGAACCCGAACCCGTCGTAGGCCACCGCCCGCGAGCGGAAGGCGGACGCCACGACGTGCACCAGCTGCGACTTCTCCTTGAAGTAGCTCTTGTCCAGCCACACGCGCCGCGAGGTCGCCTGCGCCGGCAGGTCCGAGTCGAGCATCGCCCGTTCGAGCGCGTGCCGGTTCATCAGCTCCTGCGCCTTGGCCGACAACGCCTCCGCCTCCTCGGCGAACGACGTCGACTCCGCCTTCGCGAGCAGCCCGCGCACCCGGTTGAGCACCTTCGGGTCCACGCCCGCGCGCACGGCCGACATCAGGGCGTCGCCCGGCAACGGCAGGATGCGCGGCAACGAGGGCAACCGTCCGAGGAACTTCAGCAGGTCGGCGGCTGTGCGGGCCGCGTACGCCGGCGTCTCGATGTGGCGGGTCGCCCACGCCTCCAGCAGCGGCCCCTCCCACCACACGGAGGCGCCGATCTCGTCGAGCTGACGCCGCCAGCGCGGGTGCACGGTCGACTCCGGATGAGGCGAACAGGACAAAGCGATCACGTCCACCGCGAGGGAGGTGGCCGACTCGTCGAGTGAACGCGACACGATCTCGCGAACGTCGTAGGGCAGCCAGCCCTGCTGCCAGAGCTTGTCGACCGCTTTCACCAGTTCCACGCGAGGAAGTATGAGACGTCCGCCATGTGCACAGCCCGGGGACCACCTGGTAGACACGGGATGTGATCGAGCTCCAGTTCCGCGGCCGGACCGTCGTCCGCGACCACGCGCTGGTGATGGCGATCATCAACCGCACCCCGGACTCGTTCTACGACAAGGGCGCCACCTACGCCGAGGACGTCGCGATGGAGGCCGTCCACCGCGTCGTCGACGAGGGCGCGGACATCGTCGACATCGGCGGTGTGAAGGCGGGCCCCGGCGACCTCGTCGACTCCGGTGAGGAAGTGCGCCGCGTGGTGCCGTTCATCGCCCGCGTGCGCGACGCGTACCCGGACCTGGTCATCAGCAGCGACACGTGGCGCGCGGACGTCGGCCGGCTCGCCTGCGAGGCCGGTGCCGACCTGCTCAACGACACGTGGGCGGGCGCGGACCCGCAGCTGGCCGAGGTGGCCGCGGAGTACGGCGCCGGCTACGTCTGCTCGCACACGGGCGGCGTGAAGCCCCGCACGCGCCCGCACAGGGTCAGTTACCCGGACCTCGTGCAGGACGTCATCGCGGAGACGACCGCGCACGCGGAGAAGGTGGTCGCGCTCGGTGTGCCGCGCAAGGGCGTGCTGATCGACCCCACACACGACTTCGGCAAGAACACATGGCACAGCCTCGCGCTGGTGCGGCACACGGACGAGCTGGTGGCGACCGGGTGGCCGGTGCTGATGGCACTGTCCAACAAGGACTTCGTCGGGGAGACCCTCGGCGTGGAACTGCACGAACGCGTCGAGGGAACCCTCGTCGCGACTGCGATCGCGGCGTTGGCGGGCGCCGCGGTCTTCCGTGCCCACGAAGTGGCGCGGACCAGACGAGTACTCGAGTCCGTCGCTCGACTGTGAGCTGGAGGTATCAGGTGGACGACGTCTTCGCCCGGTTTTCGGATGACCGGTGGGACGACTTCCTCGACGAACTCGACAAGATCCGCGTGAGCGTGGTGGATCCCGCGGAACGGCAGCAGATCAAGGCGACCGCGCGCCGTGACGCCAAGGAGGCGCCCGGCCAGCCGTTGCTCGTGAGGATGGCCCTCGCGGATCACTACCTGAACCTGCTCGCCATCGGCGTGTGGGCGGGCGATGAGAGCTGGCGCGCGGACCTGCGCGACCTGGTTGTCTCTCTCGTGCCCGCGGACGACGAGACACGTGACGACGCGCTGGTGAGCTCCGTCATCGCCGTGGTGCTCGCACAGTTGCTGCAGGACGCACGGCTGCGTGGTGGTTCCGAGGCCGACGTCATCGCACGGTCGGCGTGGGAGAAGGCTCAGGAGTGGTCGGCCTACGCGGAGGACCGCTACGTCGAACGGCTCCTGCACGCCTCCACGGAAGCAGGCGCACGCGTTGTGACGGCCTCAGAGGTCCAGGAGGTCGTCGAACTGGCCACGGCCGCCGCGGACGACCAGCACGCCGAAACCCTCGCCGCACTGGAGGCTGAGGGCCTCTCGGCGGAGGTCATGAACGGCGTATGGGTCGTGGACGGCGACTTCCGCAACCCCGTGCGTGCGGCGGCGCGCGCGATCACCCTCACGGGATACGGGTGCGTCCTCGCGCGCAACATCCGGTCATCGGCCGTGATGCTGTGGCACGAGAACACGCTCGCCATGGCGGACTCGAAGGTGCCGCGCTGGCGCGTCTACCCGATCCTCGCGCCCGTTACGCCGCAATCGAAGTTTTCGGGAGGTGAAGGCCTGCCGTTCACCCGCGAGACACACCCGCTGGCACCTGCACCGGAAGTCGTGCGCCGGTTGGCCGACGCCGTTGGTGTCAACCTGCCTCATCTGCTGGCTGCATTGCGGTGAAAGGGTGATCTTTGACTTTCCGCAACCTCGACTCGTTATCTTGGTGTCATGCCCAGATTTGCCGAGTTCGATGTGGAAGGCCTGAGAAAATCCAGCGCCGTAGCGGACTTTCCCTGGTCAGAGACGTGGGTCACGTTGATCCGCGTCGATGCCAAGGGAGTTGTCCGGCAAGCGAAGTCGTTGACCGAAAAAGTTTCTTTGCTGACCGTCGCGTCGGACAAGGACCTCGTCATCGCTTCCTGCCCGGAGATTTACGCCGTCGACGACCTGTCGGCGGCGCGTGCCGCCGTCAAGGCTTCGGTCGCACGCGAAATGATGCCAAGCCTCGGATGAATGCCTCCCTCCACTCGGGCTCAGCGGCGAGCGCGAGTTCAGGGAAACGCCGAAGGAGCGTTCCGAACGCGATCTCGCCCTCGATGCGAGCCAGCCTCGCCCCCACGCAGTAGTGGATCCCACGACCGAACGTGACGTGTGGGTCTCGGCCCGGCTGCAGCACGTCCGGGTCGGAAAACCGTGAAGGATCCCGGTTCGCCGCTCCAAGTGAGACGGTGATCTGCGAAGATCGCGGAATTGTGACCCCTCCGATCTCCACGTCGGTGGTCGCCACGCGGGAGATCCCCAGTGCGAACGGCCCGTCGGAGCGCAGGAGCTCCTCGACGGCGTCCGGAACCATGATCGGGTCGTTGATCAGCATCCGTTTCGCGGCGGGTTCGGAGCGTCGCGGGGCTCGGTGATGACATCGTCACCGGGCTCTTTGGTGTCCAGGAGATTGGTGCGCAACGACTCCGCTGCGTCGGTGGACGTGGCGGAGCGGTTCGAGAAGGCGGGCTTCCTGCTGACCGCCGCCGAAGCCGCCGCGGCGTCGGGCAACCGCGCGTTGTTCACGCGGCCGGCCTGTGCTCGCATTAGTCCTAACGGATGACAAGGGATAACGGAAAGCACGGATGCGAACGACAGCTCCGGCATGGGCAACGGGTACGCGGTCGTCGACGTCGAGACCACCGGACTTTCACCTGGTCACCACCACCGGGTGATCGAGGTCGCCGTCGTTCACGTGGACGAGTCCGGCCGCCGGACCGACGAGTGGTGCACGCTTGTCAACCCGAGGCGTGATCTCGGTGCCCAGCACGTGCACGGCATCAGCGCCGCGGAGGTCCGCCGCGCGCCCGACTTCGCCGGCATCGCGGGCGAGCTCGCCGCACGGCTGTCCGGCCGGGTCCTCGTCGCGCACAACCTGTCGTTCGACCTGCGCTTCCTGCAAGCCGAGTTCGCGCGGCTGGGACACGAGCTCTCCGCGAATTCCGGGCTGTGCACGATGGAACTCTCCGGCCGGTTCCTGGGCGCGTCGTCACGTTCGCTCGCCGCGTGTTGTTCAGTGGCCAACGTGCCGATGGGCACCGCGCACTCCGCGCTGCACGACGCGCGTGCGTCCGCTGGTCTGCTCGTGCGCTGCCTTGATCGCGTCGGGTACGTCGAACCCGCGCATCTGACAGTGCCGCACACCGCGAACACGTATGCCGTGCAACGCAGTAACGCGCACGGCTCGGAGCAGCATTTCTTGGCGAAGCTCGTGCAACTGCTGCCACGCGCGCAGAACTCATCCGGCGACGAGTACCTCGACGTGCTGGATCGGGCGTTGGTCGACCGCCACCTCTCGTCGGAGGAACAGGAAGAGCTGCTCGACGTGGCTCGCGCCCTCGACCTGGGCATGCCGGAGGTGATGGAGCTGCACCGCGGCTACCTCTCCGCCCTGGCCGACGCCGCCTGGGAGGACGGCCGGGTGACCGCGGACGAGGAGGCCGACCTGCGGCTGGTCGCGTCGTTGATCGGCGTGGACGTCGCCGGGGTGCTGACCAGGTCAGTCCAGCTCTCCCTCGGCGATCTGGTCGTCTTCACCGGCGAGATGCGCGAGCCGCGAGACGTGTGGGAGAGCAGGGCGTCGTCCGCCGGGCTGACGGTGAAGGGCGGTGTCACCAAGCGGACCGCGCTGGTGATCGCGGCGGACCCGGACTCCATGTCGGGCAAGGCGGACAAGGCGCGCACGTACGGGATCCCGATCGTGTCGGAGAACCTGTTCGCAGGGCTGCTTGGCGAGCTCACGGGAGGTGCGCGGTGATCGGACACTTCGTGTTGCAGAGCCACGGGGACGCGGTCGTGTTGTGGCACGTGAACGCTGACGGCGTGAACACCGGCGCATGGATCGTGCCCGCCGATGAAGCGTTCACCGATCCCACGGCCGCACGGCGCCTGGTCGACCTGTGCGCCGACCGTCTGCTGACTGGGTGGGCACCATCGCTCGACCTCGTGCGGAAGCTCGAAGCAGTCGCGGGCACGTCTCCTCGGCGCTGGGTGACGATGGCGATTCCCGAGGCGTTGGCGGAGATCGGGGAGATTCGGGCCGCCTGTGAGAAGCGGGTCGAGGAACGGCGCGCGGAGAATGCCTCGATCGTGCCGTTGGAGTGGCCGGTCGACCTGCCCGATCCGTTGCCGGTGACGGAGGAGGAGATGCACGGGTACGCGAACCTCCAGCCTCCGGCGTTCGATCCGGGCGCCGCGGCGGGGGTGTTGCTGACGTGCCGGCTGGTGCGGTGGACGGTGCGGCGGTGGCAGGAGACGGCGGTGGCGTTGGAGCGGCGGTCGTACCTGAGGGACGAGGTCGAGGCGCCGGATGTGCTTCCGCCGCAATGGCTTCTGGCGATGACGGAGGCGATGGCCGACCACCCGGCGCTGCGCCGGCGGCGTGTGGCGGGTGCCGCGTGAACGACGTGAGGCGGGTGGCCGAGCTGATCCAGGAGCGCAACCGCGTCGACGCCGCGCTGTCCGCTTGCATCGGACGGCCGGCGTTGACCGGGCACCTCGGCGACTGGATCGCGGCCCAGGTCTTCGGGATCGAGCTGGAGAAGGGGGCCAGGGGCGTCGACGGCAGGCTTGCCGACGGCCGGACCGTGAACGTCAGGTGGAACCTCCGGCGCGAGAGCCTGCTGGACCTGAAGGAGGACGGGCCGGATCTCCACCTCGTGCTGACCGGGCCCAAGGCGTCCGCCGTCAGCTCGAAGGGCACGGCGAGCCCGATGGTCATCGACGCCGTGTACCTGTTCGATGCCGCCGCAGTCGTGGGTGAGCTACGCGCGCGTGGGCGCAAGATCGGCGTGGCGTCCAGCGTGCGCGAGGAGTTGTGGGAGGCCGCGGAGATCTACCCGCGG
>NZ_DATLEC010000124.1:0-34040 GCF_035525475.1 Lentzea sp.
TCCCAGTGGAAGACGTCTGCCGTGCACCTGGTGGCGTGCTCCAACAAGGCTTGCCGCCAGCCGAAGCCGCAGCACGTCGCCTGCCCGGCCTGTGGTCAGTACGCTGGCCGCCAGGTCGCTCAGCCGGCCTGATCTCCTCGGTTTCGCAGTGGGGGGAAAGCCGCCGCGCGCTCCGCAAGGTGACCGCGCGACCTTGTCCGAAGCGCTCGGCGTCGAGTTGGACGCCGAGCTGCTCGGACTTGCGCTCACCCACAGGTCCTACGCGTATGAGAACGGCGGACTTCCGCCGAACGAGCGTCTCGAGTTCCTGGGAGACGCCGTGCTGGGGCTGGTCGTCACCGACCACCTCTACCGCACCCATCCCGACCTTCCCGAAGGTCAGCTCGCGAAGCTCCGCGCCAGCGTGGTCAACATGCACGCACTGGCCGGCGTGGCGCGTGTCCTCGGGCCTGGCGGGCTGGGCGCACACCTGCTCCTCGGTCGTGGCGAAGAACTGACCGGCGGCAGGGACAAGGCGAGCATTCTCGCTGACGGCCTGGAGGCCGTCATCGGTGCGGTGTACCTGCAGTTCGGTATCGATACCGCACGGACGTTCGTTCACCGGCTGTTCGATCCACTCTTGGCCAAAGCTCCGCTTCTGGGTGCTGGACTGGACTGGAAGACAAGCCTGCAGGAGCTCACCGCTCAAGCCAGTCTCGGCGTCCCGGAGTACCGCGTGGACGACCAGGGGCCGGACCACCGCAAGGAGTTCACCGCCACGGTGCTCGTCGGTGGCCAGCCCTACGGCAAGGGTGATGGGCGCACCAAGAAGGAAGCCGAGCAGAAAGCCGCGGAAGCGGCCTATCATGTTCTGTCGGAACGGGTCAAGGCCGAGCAGCAGCCGGTCAAGACCACCAACGGACAGAACGGCGCCTCGGCGACGCCAGGGACCCTCCCATCCGAGGAAGACTGAGACACGCGATGTATGCGACCAGGTACCGCACGAACCGCCGCACGCGCTCCGCTCGCGGCCCGGTGAACACCTCCCGCAGCGGAGGAATCCAGGGACTTGTGCTGGTCAGGGACACGAGCCGCGCGGGCGTGTGGGTGCTCAAGCCCACCAAGCCGCAGGCCGCCGTGATCGAGGCGCAGCCCGTCGACGAGGGCAAGTCCGAAGCCTGACGTGCCCGAACTCCCAGAGGTCGAGGTAGTACGCCTCGGCCTCGAAGCCCACGTCGCCGGCCGGGTCATCTCCTCGGTAGAGGTGTTGCACCCGAGAGCCATTCGCCGGCACGACCTGGGTGCCTTGGACTTCTGCGCGCGCCTGGCCGGCCAGCCCATGGCCGCGGCCAGGCGGCGTGGGAAGTACCTCTGGGTCGAACTGGCCGACAAAGCCGCCATGCTCGCCCACCTGGGCATGAGCGGCCAAATGCTCGTGCAACCCTCGTCGGCTCCCGACGAGAAGCACCTGCGCGTCCGCTTCCGGTTCGCTGACGACGGTCCTGAACTCCGGTTCGTCGATCAGCGCACCTTCGGCGGTCTGGCCCTGGCCGAACTCGTCGAGGTCGACGGGACCCTGGTGCCCGACTCGGTCGCGCACATAGCCCGCGACCCGATGGACCCTCTCTTCTCCCGTGATGCTGCCGTGCGCGCGTTGCGCCTGCGTCACACGGAGATCAAACGCGCCTTGCTGGACCAGACCCTCGTGTCCGGGATCGGCAACATCTACGCCGACGAGGCACTGTGGCGCGCCCGCCTGCACGGCACGCGGATGACGGACAAGTTGTCGCGCCCGAAGGCCGCCGAGGTGCTGGACCACGCCACCGACGTGATGCGTGAGGCGCTCGGGCAGGGCGGGACCTCCTTCGACGCGTTGTACGTCAACATCAACGGGCAGTCCGGGTACTTCGACCGGTCCCTGAACGCTTACGGCCAGGAGAACCGGCCGTGCAAGCGGTGCGGGGCGGCGATGATCCGAGAGCCGTTCATGAACCGGTCCTCGTTCTCGTGCCCGCGTTGCCAGCCTCGCCCGAGGGCTTGAGGCGCTTCTTCCGCGGTTCATCCTCGCGGTGACAACCGGCGCACGCGCCGGAACGTCCTGTGAGTGACCCCTTCCCACCTGCGGTGACATCGGTCGGAACCACGCGTTGGACAGTACTGCGCGATGCGTAGTACTGTCCACGGCGTAAGAGCGGGCGGGAGGGGCCATGGACACCAGTCAGTTGCTCAAGGGGGTGCTCGACCTGGCCGTCCTTGCGGTTCTGCGCAAGGACGACGGGTACGGGTACGACGTGGTGCGCAGACTGCGCGCCGGGGGGTTGAACGACGTGGGCGACGCGTCGGTGTACGGGACGCTGCGGCGGCTCTACAACGCGGGGATGCTGACCTCGTACGTCGTGCCCAGCGAAGAGGGACCGCACCGGAAGTACTACAGCATCAACGAGACCGGGCGGGTGCGCCTGGCTGAGTCGAGGGAGACGTGGAGGTCGTTCGCCAGCACGCTGGACGGCCTGCTCGAGGAGGTCGCGGCATGAACACGCAAGCGCTCGGCGTCGAGCACTACCTGGCTGGAATGCGTGCGGCCCTGGACGACCTGCCGCCCAGCGAGGTCGCCGAGATCATGGAGGACGTCGAGGCGCACATCGCCGAGCTGTCCACGGAACTCGGCGAGAACGAGACCGTCGAGCAGCGGCTCGGGTCGCCCGAGCGGTACGCGCAGGAGCTCCGGCAGGCCGCCGGCTACCCGCCGAAGACCGAGCGGTTGCCGGTCACCACGAAGAGGCAGCTGCTGACCCGTCCGCGGGCGGCGGCCTGGGGGCTGGCGGTGGCCACCGGGGTCACGTTGCTCGCGGGGGCGGCCGCGCTCAAGGAGCCGGCGGTGTTGCTGCTGCCGGCGGTGATCCTCGTGCTGAGCCTGGCGCTCGTGAACGACAGGGGGCCGTCGCAGCAGGAGATCATGAACCTGCCGGAGACGATCAAGCTCAAGAAGTGGCTGACGCCGGAGGCGGGTACGCCCGCTGACAGGGCGATCACCTACCTGCGAACCTTGCAGCCCGCGTGGTGGCTGGTGCGGGCCGTGCTGCTCGGGCTCGGGGCCGTGCTGCTCGCCGGCCGCGACATCCTCGGGTTCCTCGTCATCGCCGCGGTCGCCGTGATGTCGGTGTTCGCCGGGCCGCGGGCCCAGACCGACCGGCGGTGGCTGTGGTTCAGCCTGCCCGCGTCGGCGTTGGCGGTGGGACTGCTGGTCCAGATCATCGACGTGACGGCGGGACAGCTCGGCTACAACGCCTCGCGGTCCTCGTATTCGGGACCTGTCATGGAGACGTACGAGAACATCTACGCGTACGACGAGAACGGCAAGCTGCTCACGAACGTGCTGCTGTACGACCAGGACGGTCAGCCGATCAACGCGCGGCGGTATTACGACGGCTGCGCGAGCGACGACCCGCAGCCGGCGATTCCGGCAAATCGGTATCCGCGGCCGAAGATCAGCTATGAGAACGGTGTTTGTTACACGGTGGCACCGAGCGCATCCGCTCCGTCATCGACATCTCGGACCACTCCGCCGTCGAGTTCGGAGAGCACGCCTTCCAGCTCGGTGCCACCTACTTCCGTGTCACCCAGCAAGTAAATCCTGGAGCGGGACCTCGTCGGGGGGTCCCGCTCCTACTTGTTCTCCTGCGGTTCGGCCAGGTGGCGCAATATCGGCATCGCCGAGCGCAGGTGTTCCCTGTCTTCTGGGGAAAGCTCCGCCATTCTTTCACTCATTAGTTCGGCTTCGCCGTGAGCAAGTGACGCGATCGTGTCGCGGCCGACTTCGGTGAGCACGACTATCGTCGCCCTGCCATCTGCGGCATCGGGCTCCCTGCGTACGAGGCCGGTGGACTCCAGGCTGGTCACGACGGTTGTCGCGGTCGGCTGCGAACACAGCGCGCGCACCGCGATCTCGCCGATTCGCATCGGGCCGTGGGCGCTCAGTTCGGACAGCACCAATAACTGGGTGGGTTGCAAACGGCGGGCCGGAGCGGCCTGCCGAAGACTTCGCACCAGCCGGTGCACGGCCACCACGAGTTGAAGTGCCTCGTGGTTGGTGACGGTGGTGGGCATCGTTTCTCCGCGCGCATGTGATTGTCCGAATTCGGACACGAACCCTGGAACTTTCCCTCATTCACCCTCTGCGCGCTATCCGCCAACTGCCGATAACCCATTCGGCCGTTGTGGTGACGCGCGGAGTCACACCGCGCGCCCAGAACACTTGAATGTGCTGGTAAACGCCGTAAAAAGCGCGATGGTGCTCACTCGAACGGATGCCCTGCTGAAGCGTGGTTCAACAGGACAGATCTCTCGACAGAACTGTGGGAAGGCACACTCGTGTGACCAGGTGGCCCAATCGATACCCCTGAACGGCTCAGGTGAGGACAGGGGCAGACTGGGCCGGTGAGTGCGAAACCCAGGCGTGGCGAGCTCCGCATCTACCTCGGCGCCGCTCCCGGTGTCGGAAAAACGTTCGCCATGCTCAGCGAGGCGCACCGACGGCGGGAACGCGGCACAGATGTGGTCATGGGATTTGTCGAGACCCACGGGCGTGCGAAGACCGCCGGACTGGTCGAGGGCCTGGAAATGGTCCCTCGCGCACACTTCGTGCACCGCGGCGTGGAACTCGAGGAGATGGACGTCGACGCCGTGCTGAGACGCGCTCCCGAAGTTGCCGTTGTTGACGAACTGGCGCACACGAACGCGCCGGGATCGCGCAATGCGAAGAGGTGGCAGGACGTCGAGGAACTCCTCGAAGCCGGCATCGACGTCCTGTCCACGGTGAACATCCAGCACCTGGAGTCGCTCAACGACGTCGTCCACCGCATCACGGGCATCACGCAGCGGGAGACCGTGCCGGACGAGGTCGTGCGCAGGGCCGACCAGACGCAGCTCGTCGACCTGACACCCGAAGCGCTGCGCCGCCGGCTCGCCCACGGCGACGTCTACGGCGCGAACAAGATCGATGCGGCCCTGGGCAACTACTTCCGGGTCGGCAACCTCACGGCGTTGCGCGAGCTCGCACTGCTATGGCTCGCGGACCAGGTCGACGTCGCCCTGATGCGCTACCGCACCGAGCAGCAGATCACGGACACGTGGGAAACGCGCGAACGAGTCGTCGTCGCCATCACCGGCGGCAAGGAGAGCGAGACACTCATCCGTCGCGCGCGCCGCATCGCCACGCGCGCTGGTGGCGACCTGCTCGTCGTGCACGTCCTCAGGGGCGACGGGCTCGCTGGCGCTGACCCGCACGCCCTGCAGAGGTACCGCACGCTCACCGAGGACGTCGGCGCCACGTTCCACACGGTCGTGGGCGATGACGTGCCTACGGCGTTGCTGGAGTTCTCACGCGGCGTGAACGCCACTCAGCTCGTAGTCGGCACATCACGCCGTTCACGGCTCGCACGCGTGTTCTCGGCAGGGATCGGCTCCACGGTCGTACGGGAGTCCGGCGCGATCGACGTCCACATGGTCACGCACGAGACGACGAGCACTGGTTGGCGCGCACGGTTCGCGAGCAGTCCGTTGAAGCCGAGCAGGCTCGCGTGGGGCTGGTTCCTGGCGGTGGTGGGGCCCGCGCTGGTCACAGCGGCCGGCGCGTCGATGCGCGGCAGCCTGAACTTCTCCACCAACGTCATCGCCTACCTGCTGGTCACCCTCGTGGTGGCGATCGTCGGCGGACTGGGGCCGGCGATCGCGGCGGCGCTGGTCAGCGCGTTGCTGCTGAACTTCTTCTTCACCGAGCCCTTCTACACGTTCACCATCGACGCGCAGCAGAACGTCCTCACGTTCTTCGCGATGATCGTCGTGGGCGTCTCCACGGCGTTGGTGGTGGACTACGCCGCTCGTCGTGCCACGCAGGCAGCGCGCGCACGCACCGAGGCGACGCTCCTAGCGTCGTACGCGCGCACCGTGCTGACGAACCCCTATCCGCTCGCGCGCCTGCTGGAGAAGGTGAAGGAGAACTTCGGCCTCACGTCTGTCGCACTGCTGGAACGAGTCGACGGCGAGTGGGAACGCGTTGCGTGCGTCGGCGCGAGCCCGTGTGACGAGCCCGACGAGGCCGATGCCGACATCGCCGTGACCCCGGACGTGCACCTCGCGCTACGAGGGCGCTCGTTGCCCGCCTCCGACCGTCGAGTGCTGGAAGCGGCCGCAGGTCAGGCGTTGCTCGCGTTGAGGCAGCAACGCATGGCGGACCAGGCGCTCGAAGCCCAACGGCAGGCGTCCCGCACGGAACTGCGCACGGCCCTGCTGAGCGCCGTCGGCCACGACCTCCGCACACCGCTCACCACCATCAAGGCGTCCGTGGGCTCGCTCAGGGACCCGGAGCTCCACCTGTCCGACGAGGACACGGCGGAGCTGCTGGAAGCGGTCGAGGAGTCGGCGGACCGCCTCACCGGCCTGGTCGACAACCTGCTCGACTCGTCCCGTCTGGCGACGGGCGCCGTCGAGCCGCAGTTCCGCGCGGTCGGCTTCTACGAGGCCGTGGCGCGGGCGCTGAGCGGCCTGAGCGGCGACATCGAGGTCGACGTCCCCGAGTCGCTGCCGCCCGTGCGCGCCGACGTCGGGCTGCTCGAACGGGTGATCGCGAACGTCGTCGGCAACGCGCTGCGCTACGCCGGTGCGGTCGCGCTGCGGGCGAGCACCCACGGCGACGACGTGGAGCTTCGCGTCGTGGACCGCGGTCGCGGGCTGCCCAGGGGAGCGGCGGCCGAGGTGTTCGCCCCGTTCCAGCGCCTCGGTGACCGCACGCCGGGTGGCGTTGGTCTCGGTCTGAGCGTGGCGAAGGGCTTCACCGAGGCGATGGGGGGCACGATCACGATGGAGGACACGCCCGGCGGCGGCCTCACCGTGGTGATCTCGCTCCCGGCCGATGAGAGGGCTGCATGACGAAAGTGCTGGTGGTCGACGACGAGCCGCAGATCGTGCGCGCGCTGCGGATCAACCTCTCCGCCCGCGGCTACGAGGTGCTCACGGCTCACGACGGCGTCACGGCCCTGAAGCTCGCGGCCGACGGCAAGCCGGACGTCGTCGTGCTGGACCTGGGCCTGCCGGACATGGACGGCACGGACGTCATCGCGGGCCTGCGCGGCTGGACCACCCTGCCGATCATCGTGCTCTCCGCCCGCACCGACTCGGCCGACAAGGTCGACGCCCTGGACGCCGGCGCGGACGACTACGTGACGAAACCATTCGGCATGGATGAGCTTCTCGCACGCCTCAGGGCCGCCGTCCGCCGTTCGGCCGTCGCGGGGCCCGAGGACGGACCGACCGTGCAGACCGCCTCGTTCACCGTCGACCTCGCGGCCAAGCGCGTGCTCAAGGACGGGGCGGAGGTGCACCTCACACCCACCGAGTGGGGGCTGCTGGAGGTCCTCGCGCGCAACGCGGGCAAGCTCGTCGCCCAGAAGCAGCTGCTGCGCGAGGTGTGGGGTCCCGCCTACGAGAAGGAGACCCACTACCTGCGGGTGTACCTGGCGCAGCTGCGGCGCAAGCTGGAACCGGAGCCCGCGCGGCCCCGGCACCTGCTCACCGAGCCCGGCATGGGCTACCGGTTCGAACTCTAGGGCTTCGGCTCGGGCGACGCCGATGCCGACGACGAGGACACCGGCGGCTCGGCCGTCACCGAGGACGAGGTCGACGCCGGCGGTTCCGGCCAGGACGAGGGCGGATTGCTCTGCGTCGGCGCGGCGGGGTTGGCCGTCACCTGCGGCTGGTCCTGGGCCGGCTTCGGCTGCTCCTGCTGCCGGGCGGCCTGCTTGCGGTCCGGCGTCGCGGAGGACTTCGCGGAGGACTTCGGCGCGCCCGACGACACGGTCACCACCACCGTGCTCGTGCTGCCGTCCGGTGCGACACTCGTGATCGTCTGGACGACGTCGGCGGCCGTGCGCTCCGGGGCCGCCTCGTTGCCGGACGCGGCGAGCATGGACGCCACCGTGGCGAACAGCGTGGCTACCACCACGCCGCCCGCGGCCAGCACCACCGCGGTGCCCGCGCGCTTCTTCGGGGGCGCCTGCCCGGCGTCCGGTGACTGCGAATGATCTTCCTCGAACACACCCATCTCCTCGTGGGAAACCCGGTCGGATGGACTTGCGTTCGAGTTATCGGCGGAAACACACCAACGCCTCAGTGTCGCCACACCTTCGTGTAGCTCTACGTCACAGCGTGATGACTGGCGTAACCCTACGGCGTTGAACTCGTTGTCACCGGGTTGGTCGTCGTCGTGGTGGTGGTCACCGGCTCGGTCGTCGTGGTGTTGTTGTTGGTCGTCGTGGTCGACGTCGACGTGTTCACCGGCGGCGGGTCATCGGTCGTGACCGTGGTCGTCGTGCCGTCGGGACGCGTGATGGTCGTGACGCGCGTCTGCTTCTTCGTCGTCGTGGTCGTCGAGGTGGTGGTCTCCGGCGCGGACGACGTCGACGTCACCTGCGCGGACGACGTCGCTGAGGACGTCGGCACGATGCTCAGCGCGTCCTTCACGGCCTCCTTGCGCGGAGGCTGCGTGGCCGGCGACTCGGTCGCGGAGTCCGACCCCGCGGCGAGCGAGGCGACGGCGGCGAAGACGGTGGCCAGCACCACGCCCGACGCGGCGAGGACGACCTGAGGTGCACCGCGGTAGAAGCGCGAGCGCGAGTCCGGTTCCGGGCTCTCGTACACGAAGTTTCCCCTGCTCGAAACGTCAGCGGCCGAAGTTCTGGGTCCAGTAGTAGCCACGGGTGTCGAGTCCCACGCCCATGGTGGTGAAGCTGCAGTTCTCGATGTTCTCGCGGTGGCCCTGGCTCTTCATCCACCCGTCCATGACCTGTGCCGGCGTGCGGTAGCCCTGCGCGATGTTCTCGCCGCCGGGCCTCGGGTAGCCGGCCTGCTTCATCCGCACGTCGAAGGTCCTGCCGTCCTGCGACGTGTGCGAGAAGTACTTCTTGGTGGCCATGTCGGTGCTGTGCGCCTGGGCGGCGGCCGTGATGCGGTCGTCGATCACGAGGGCCTTGCAGCCCTTCGCGGCGCGGGCGTCGTTCACGAGCGCGAGCACGGCCTGCTCCGACGTCTGATCTGCCGGCGGCGGGGGCGGGTTGTCCGTGGTCTTCGGCGCTTCGGGAGGCGTCGTCGTGGTGGTGGGAGCCGCGGACGAAGAAGAAGAGGGCGTCCCGGTCGTCGTCGAGGTGGTGGGAGCGGAGGAGGACGACGAGGCGGTCGGAGTGCCGGCGCCGGCGGTGCTGCCGGACGTGGGCTGGGTGTTCGGTGCTGCGGCGTCGCCCGTTCCGAACTGGTTCGCCGCGTCGGAGCTCTCCTGCTGAGCGGCGTTCGTGAAGCTGATGCCGAGAGGGGAGGTACCGCTGAAGGCGAGACCGCCGACACCGGTTGCACCGATCAGCAGGCCGAGTAAGAGACTGCGGGCACTCACGGGTCGGGACCGTACCACTAATGGGTGACAACCCCAGAGTGCGTCATCCGTCACCTTGGGTCACTGCGCCACCATTCGGAGGTGGACGTACGACTGAACGCCTGGGTGCGTGGACGGGTGCAGGGTGTGGGTTTCCGCTGGTGGACGCGAGCCAGGGCGCTGGAGCTGGGCCTGGTCGGGAGCGCTTCGAACCGGCCGGACGGGCGGGTCGAAGTCGTCGCGGAGGGTCCGCGCGAGAAGTGTGAACAACTGCTGCAGGCTCTTCGTTCGGGTGACACCCCCGGACACGTCGACTCGGTCGGTGAGCAGTGGTCCGACGCGCGGGGCGGCCTGACCGGCTTCGCCGAGCGCTGAACCTTTCCGGGAGAGAGGGCGTAGTAGGGGATCGTGGACTCCTCGGAAGACGTCCTCGTCCAGCTGTACGACCGCTGGAGAGGCCCGCTGCTGCACTACGTGCTGCGGCTGGTCGACGGCGACTACCAGCTGGCGGAGGACGTCGTCCAGGAGACCCTGCTCCGCGCGTGGCGGCACCACGACGAGCTGAAACCGGACGACGCGGCGCCGTGGCTCTACACGGTCGCGAAGAACCTGGTGATCTCCGGCTACCGCCGCCGCAACGCCCGTGCGACCGAGGTGCCGCTCGAGCCGGTGAACCTGCCGCCGGTCAGCGACCAGGTCGAGCACGTGCTGCAGACGTGGCAGATCGCGTCGGCGCTGCGGGCGCTCACGCCGGAGCACCGGACGGTCGTCATCGAGCTGTACTACCGCCGCCGCACCGTCGCGGAGGCCGCCAAGACGCTCGGCATCCCGCCGGGCACGGTCAAGTCGCGCTGCTTCTACGCGCTGCGGGCGCTGCGCGACGCACTGGAGGAGAGAGGGGTGACCGGGGCGTGAGCTGCCAGCACACCGTCGACGTCGGCGCCTACCTCTTCGGCTCGCTCGACCTGAAGGAACGAGCCGCGTTCGAACGCCACCTCGGCGCCTGCGACGCCTGCCGGGCCGAGATGCTGCGGCTGGCCCCGCTGCCGGGCCTGCTCGGCCGCCTGACGCCGGAGGACGTCGAGAACCTCGACGAGATCCCCTCCTGCCCGCCGAAGCCGAACCGCCAGCGCCGCGTGGCACTGGCCTGCGCCGCCGTGCTCGCCGCGTTCGCGCTGGCGGGCGGGATCCTGTTCCTGCAGGCCCCGCCGGCGCCGACCTGGGCGGCGAAGGACCCCGGCACCGGCGTGGACGGCGAGGTCTCCATGGTCTCCAAGTCCTGGGGCACCGAGATGTGGTTCAAGCTCGGCGACGTCGAACCCGGTGCACGCTGCAAGGTCATCGTGTTCGACCGGCGGGGGCAGCGCGAGGTCGGCGGCTGGTGGGGGTCGTCGCACGGCCCTGACGAGCGGATTCCCGGCTCGACGTCGTTCAGGGTCGAGGAGATCGACCGGCTGGAGGTATCGGACGAGAGCGGGCTCCTGGTCACCCTCCGTCCTTAGAGGCCCAGCTCAGGCCATGCCTCCCCCGTCCGCGGCAGGCGCTTGGGTACTCTGCGCGGCGTGCATCTCAAGAGCCTGACGCTGAAGGGCTTCAAGTCCTTCGCCTCGGCTACCACGCTGCGCTTCGAGCCCGGCATCACCTGTGTGGTCGGCCCCAACGGGTCCGGCAAGTCCAACGTGCTCGACGCGCTGCGCTGGGTGATGGGCACGCAGGGCGCCAAGGACCTGCGCGGCGGCAAGATGGAGGAC
Organism: Lentzea sp.; assembly: GCF_035525475.1. GTDB lineage: Bacteria > Actinomycetota > Actinomycetes > Mycobacteriales > Pseudonocardiaceae > Lentzea. The sequence continues at coordinate 11,149 of NZ_DATLEC010000124.1, forward strand.
GTCATCTTCGCCGGCACGTCCGGCCGCGCGCCCCTCGGTCGTGCCGAGGTGACGCTGACGATCGACAACACCGATGGCGCGCTGCCGATCGACTACACCGAGGTGTCGATCACCCGCCGCATGTTCCGCGAGGGTGCCACCGAGTACGAGATCAACGGCAACTCGTGCCGCCTCATGGACATCCAGGAGCTGCTGTCCGACTCCGGCATCGGCCGCGAGATGCACGTGATCGTCGGTCAGGGCCAGCTCGCCGCGATCCTCGAGTCCAAGCCGGAGGAACGCCGCGCCTTCATCGAGGAGGCCGCCGGCGTCCTGAAGCACCGCAAGCGCAAGGAGAAGGCGCTGCGCAAGCTCGAGGCGATGCAGGCGAACCTGACGCGCCTCACCGACCTCACCACCGAGCTGCGCCGTCAGCTCAAGCCCCTCGGCAAGCAGGCCGAGATCGCCCGCCGCGCGCAGGTCGTCCAGTCCGAGCTGCGGGACAGCAAGCTCCGCCTGCTCGCCGACGACCTCGTGACGCAGCGGCAGGCCATCGCGCAGGAGGAGCACGACGAGGCGAAGGCCCGCGAGCGCCGCGCCGAGGTCGAGAAGGCGTTGCAGGCGGCGCAGTACCAGCAGAACGAGCTGGAGGAGCGCGTCGCCGCCGACTCGCCGAAGCTGCAGGCCGCGCAGGACACCTGGTACCGGTTGTCCGCTTTGGAGGAACGCCTCCGCGGCACCGTCCGGCTCGCCGCCGAACGCGCACGGCACCTGTCCGCCGACGTGGACGCGCCCAGCAGGGGCCGCGACCCCGACGACCTCGACCGCGAGGCCGAGGAGACCGCCGAGATGGAGCTGGAGCTCTCCGAAGGCGTGACCGAGGCCCGCATCGCGCTCGCGGAGGCCGTGGAGACGCGGTCGGAGCTGGAGCGCATGGTCTCGCAGGCGGAGAAGGCGCACATCGCCGCCGTCCGCGCGATCGCCGACCGCCGGGAGGGGCTCGCCCGCCTGTCCGGTCAGGTGGAAGCGTTGCGCAGCAAGACGAGCGCGACCGCCGAGGAGATCGAACGGCTGTCCGTCACGCTGTCCGAGGCCTCCGAACGCGTCGAGCTCGCGTCGATGGAGCTGGCCGAGGCGCGCGAGATCACCGGCACCGAGGACGAGGACGACCACGGCCTCGACGAACGCCACCGCCAGGCCGTGCGATCCAACGACGCCGCGAGGCAGCGCGTCGAGGAGCTGGTGAAGGCCGAACGCACCGCGGAACGCGACATCGCGTCGTGGCGTGCGCGCGTCGACGCGCTCTCGTTGGGCTTGACCCGCAAGGACGGTGCGGGCGCGCTGCTCGCGTCGGACGTGCCGGGACTGCTGGGTTCCGTCGCGGCGCTGCTCACCGTCGAACCGGGCTTCGAGGTGGCGCTGGCCGCCGCGCTCGGTCCGATCGCCGACGCCGTCGCCGTCTCGTCCGGCGACGGAGCGCTCGCGGCCCTGAAGTTGTTGAAGGAGAAGGACGCCGGACGCGCGGGCGTGCTGATCGGCTCCGGCGGGTCCGCTGTGGACACGTCGCGGTGGGGGCATCTGCCGCACGGCGCGCGTTGGGCCATCGACGTCGTGCACGCGCCCGAGGCGTTGCGTCCCGCGCTGGCCCGCGCGCTCGACCGCCTCGCCGTGGTGGACGACCTGGACACCGCGGCTCGCCTGGACGTCCGCGCGGTGACGCGGGACGGCGACCTCTTAGGCGCGGACTGGGCCGTCGGCGGCTCGGGCGGCCAGGGTCAGAGCGTGATCGAGGTCCAGGCCGCGGTCGACGAGGCCCAGGAGCAGCTGGCGACCGCGGAACGGGCTCTGGAGCACGCTTCGGCGGCGCTGGAAGGTGCTCGCGCGGAGCAGCAAGCCCGCCGCAAGGTGCTCGACGCGGTCAAAGAGGCCATGCAGGAGGCCAAGGTCCGCCAGGCCCGCTCGGGCGAGCGGCTCAACCGGATGGCCACCGCCGTACGGGCCGCCGAGGCCGAGGTCGCCCGCATCAGCGAGCAGCGCGCCAAGGTCGAGCGGTCCCGCGAGGAGGCCCTGCTCAAGCTGGGCGAGCTCGAAGAGCGGCTGCTGATGGCCGAGGAAGAGCAGACGCTGGAGGACGAGCCGGACACCGAGCAGCGCGACCACCTGGCCGCTGAGCTCGCATCCGCCCGTCAGGCCGAAATGGACGCACGGCTCGTGCAGCGCACCGCCGAGGAACGCGCGCGTGCGGTGCAGGGCAAGGCAGAAGCACTGCGCCGTGCCGCACGTGCCGAACGTGAGGCCCGCGAACGCCACGCACGCGCCACGGCTCACCGTGCGCGCGGGGCCGTGGTCGCGAAGGCCGTGGTGCGTGGCGGCGAACAGGCGTTGGAACGCATCGAGGTCTCGCTGGCCCGTGCCGCCCGCGAACGCGACCAGGCCCAGGAACGCCGCAGCCAGCACGAGCTGTTGCTGACCCAGGTGCGCAACCTGGTCCGCGAGATGTCCGGCGAGCTGGAGAAGCTCGTCGACGCCGTGCACCGCGACGAGGTGCTCAGGGCCGAGCAGCGGCTGCGCATCGAGCAGCTGGAGACCAAGATCTCCGAGGACTTCGGCATCGGACTCGACGACCTCGTCAACGAGTACGGCCCCGACCAGCCCGTGCCCGCCTCGGCCGCGGAGCTCGCGGAGTACGAGGCGGCCAAGGAACGCGGCGAGCAGGTCTCCGAGCCGCAGCCGATGCCGTACGACCGCGACACCCAGGCCCGCCGCGCCAAGCGCGCCGAGCGCGACCTGTCGTTGCTGGGCAAGGTGAACCCGCTCGCGCTGGAGGAGTTCGCCGCCCTGGAGGAGCGCTACAAGTTCCTCTCGACCCAGCTCGAGGACATCAAGGACACCCGACGCGACCTGCTCACCGTCGTGAAGGAGGTCGACGACAAGATCCTCGAGGTCTTCACGCTGGCCTACGAGGACGTGGCGCGCGAGTTCGAGATCGTCTTCAAGGTCCTGTTCCCCGGCGGCGACGGCCGTCTGGTGCTGACCGAGCCCGGCGACATGCTGACCACCGGCATCGAGCTCGAGGCCCGCCCGCCCGGCAAGAAGGTCAAGCGCCTGTCGCTGCTCTCCGGTGGCGAGAAGTCGCTGGCCGCCGTCGCGATGCTGGTCGCGATCTTCCGCGCCCGCCCCTCACCGTTCTACGTGATGGACGAGGTCGAGGCGGCGCTGGACGACACGAACCTGCACCGGTTGATCGGCCTGTTCCAGCAGCTGCGGGACCGGTCGCAGCTGCTGATCATCACGCACCAGAAGCCGACCATGGAGATCGCGGACGCGCTGTACGGCGTCTCGATGCGCGGTGACGGCATCTCGCAGGTGATCTCGCAGCGGCTGCGCACGGCCGCCGACGGACCTGTGCGCGCGGCGGTGGAGCCCGCGCCGGTACCTGCTGAGCCCGTGGCTGAACCCGTGGAGCCCGCGGCTGAACGCAGGGAGTCCGCGCCGGAACCGGCGGACGTCGAGGCCTGAGAGGGCGGCCGGAGCGGTGCCTGGGGGGCTGAGCCGGCTCCGGCCGCGGCCTCTTGGGGGTGCACCAGCGCGGTGATCTTCCTCCTGCGGGGAGGAAGATCCCCCGAACACCGCGCTGACGCATCCTCGCGCCGGAACGGTGAGGTCCCCCAGTCGCACCTCACCATGTCACGTGCGCTGTGCCACTGTGCAGGACCGGTCTTGTGAAAACCTTGGATCCGCTGTTCAGCGGCCTCTGGCGTCCAGTTTCGCCGCCTCTTCCGGCGTCGGCGCGGTGCCGCCGAGGTGCGCGGGCGCCCACCAGGCACCCTGCTCGTTCGGGTACCCGGCCTGCGCGGTGTCGAGCAGGGCCCGCATGCGCTCGCGCAGCACCGAGTCGCCGGAGTCGCCGGGGGAGGCCTCGAACGGCTCGCCGATGAGGATGGTGATCGGCACGTGCCGCTGGGTCAGGTCCTTGGGACGGCCCTTGGTCCAGAGCCTCTGGGTGCCCCACAGGGCCATGGGGATGATCGGGACGCCGGCCTCGTGCGCCAGGCGGTTCGCGCCGGACTTGATGTCCTTGACCGTGAACGAACGGCTGATGGTGGCCTCGGGGAAGATCCCGACCACCTCGCCGGTGCGGAGCGCGGACAGGGCCTGCTGGTAGGAGGCCTGGCCCGCGCTCCGGTCGACGGGGATGTGGTGCATGCCGCGCATGAGCGGGCCTGCGATCTTGTTGGCGAAGATCTCGTGCTTCGCCATGAACCGCGTGAGGCGTTTCGAGGGGTGGGCGCCGTAGCCCGCGAAGATGAAGTCGAGGTAGCTGACGTGGTTGGACGCCAGCACCGCTCCACCGGTCCGCGGGACGTGGTGCGCCCCCTCGACGGTGATCCGCAAATCCAGCACCTTGAACATGAGCTTCGCTGCGGCGATCACCGGGGGATATACGCGATCCGACATGCTTCCGAACGGTAGCCGGAAAAGCTACTGGCCGGTAGCGGCCCCTTCGTGTTCTCGCATGACCTTGGGCACGCCCGCCAGGTCCTCGTCGTTGCAGAGCAACTTGAGGTCGTAGTACGGGTTGCCGTGGGTGTCGTCGTAGTCGAGATGAACTGCGATGACGTCCACGGGCTCGCCCAGCCACTCCTGGGTCTGCCGCAACCAGGCGGCAGCACGTTCCAGCGCGGCCGGCAGATCATCGTCTCGGAATTCGACCGGCCGGTACGGAACTCCCTGGACACTGTCCCGGTTGTTCGGCGGCAAGGGCAGGTCGACGGCCACCCCGGATTCGTTGAGATCGAGTTGGATCGTTTCCTCACTCACTGTAGAAGAGTCCCCCACCCTCACCAGCCCTGCAAGCCCGAATCTGGGTGTCGTCCCGCGATCGTGGGGGAGCTACCACTACCGGGCTGGTCGCCGGTGTGAGTGTTGTCTCCCACGATCAGGAGGAGCGCCGGAGGAACGCGATGTCGCGCTTCACCCCGGTGATCCGGTCGTGGGTGGGCATGAACAGGTGCGACAGGGCCGCCAGCAACCGCTCCAGCTCCTCGGCGGCACCCTCGGGGTCGCCCGCCTTGTAGCGCAGGTTGGCGAGCAGCTGCCGGGTCTCCAGGGTGTCGGCGTGCTCGGGGCCGAGGACGCGCACCTGGTCGCGCAGCAGGGGTTCGCAGACGCTGATGGCCTTGCTGAGCTGCGACGCCGTGCCGAGCAGCCGCGCGAGGTTCAGACGGGCGGCGAGCGTCCCGGGGTCGTCCGCGCCGGCTGCCGCCGTGCGCTCCTTCACGAGCGCCCTGAACTCGGTGATCGCTCCGCGGAAGTCGCCCGCGTGCGCCCGTGACTCCGCCAGTCCGGTGCGGACGGCGAGCGTGTCGGGGTGGTCTGAACCGGAGGACATCCCCGCCATTTTACGCGAGTCGAGCGCCCGCACGCGCGCGTCTCGGTTCGCCGGAAAACTCCCTCGCTTCGAACGGCCGTGCGAGCAACCATTCTTCTATGTACGACATCCGTTTCGCCGAACCTGGCGACCTCGGCGCCACGATGGCGCTGCTGGTCCGGCTCCAGGCCGACAAGGCGCATCACATCGGTTACCTCGGTGAGACAGTCGAAGAGCTCCGCGCGGAGCTCGGCGAGTTCGAGCCCAGCTGGGCCGACTGCACGGTGGTGGCCGTCGACGCCGACGACAACATCACCGGCATGCTCAGCGTGGAGGTCGACGCCGAGCTGAACCGCGCGTGGCTGCACGGGCCGTTCGTCGACGTACCGGTCAACCACCCGGCGGGCAGCCGCATCTGGGACCAGACCGCCGACGCCCTGTTCCGGCGCGCCACCGAGCTCCTCACCGGCGTCACCGACCTCGAGCTCTACGGCCACACCGCGCACCGGCGGCTGGCGGCGTTCGCCGAACGCCACGGCTTCTCCGCCGGCAGGGCCAGCGCCATCCACGTCCTCGACAACGGGGACCTGCGCACGCTGCTGCTGCGGGACGCCAAGTGCCCCAGCGAACGCGAGATGCGCGTGCTCCCGACAGACCGGTTCGTGCACGAGGCCGTCGCGGTCCTGCACGAGCGATGTTTCCCGCGGACGTACCTGTCCGGCAAACAACTCGTCGAATCCGACCCGGCGACACGCATGGTCGTCGTCGCCATGGACGGCACACGCGTCCTCGGGTACGCCGCGGGCAAAGCCCAGCCCGAGGAGTACTACATCGACTTCGTGGCCGTCGAACCCGATCTCCGCGGTCAGGGCGTGGGCGCCGCCCTCGTCACCGAGCTGCTGTGGAAGCTCGCGGCGGACCGCGGTGCACGACCGCAGGCCGCCGCGTCGATCTACACCGGCAACGAGTCGTCGCAGAAGATGTTCGCCCGCCTAGGCTTTCGCCTTCACGTCGAGCTCATCTCCTACCGCCACACCGCGTGAGTGCCGCAATGACAGCAACCCGCCCACGAGCAGGGTGACCGCCACCCCCAGGGGCGTGTTCCACCAGCCGGTCAGGGACTTGCGGGTGGCGTCGGCCTTCGCGAAGTCGATCGTCGGCGTGCTGCCGACGAACTTGACCCCGAGGATCACGAAACCGACGACCAGCACGGTCGCCGCGAACGCGATGATCGCGTCCGCCTGCGTGACGCGCTTGAAGATCAGGCCGAGGAGGAAGGCCCCGAGCAGCGCTCCGTAGGTGTAGCCGGCGATGCCGAGCGCCTGCACCACGATCGGGTCCGCCGTGGTCTTGTTCGAGGAGGCGAACACGCCCGCGCAGACGATCAGCAGGCCCGCCCACACCAGGGTCCAGATCCGGCCGTGGCGCAGGCGTTCGTCGTCGGTCATCGGGGTCTTGCGGATGCGTTCGTAGACGTCCGTGACCGTGCTGGAGGCCAAGGCGCCCAGCGACGACGACAGCGCGGCCGCGAGGATGCCGGCGATCACGAAGCCGGACAGGCCGCTCGGCAGGTCGTTGACGATGAAGTGGGCGAAGAGCTCGTCCTTGTTGTTCAGGCCCAGGTCCTTCACCGGGTCGACGCCGGCGTAGAACGCCCACATCATCACGCCGATGAACAGGAAGAACGCGAACTGCAGGAACACCACGAAACCGGAGGCGATCAACGCCTTCTGCGCCGACTTCACGTCCCGCGTGGCCATGAGCCGTTGCACGATCAGCTGGTCCGCGCCGTGCGAGGCCATCGACAGCAGCGCGCCGCCGAAGAACGCCGCGACGAACGGGTAGGCGCCCGTCAGCGGCGACGAGGTGAAGTCGAAGAGCTGGAACTTGTTGACGTCGGCGGCCTTCGAGAACCAGCCGTCCGGCAGCTGGCCGGCCAGCACCCAGATGACCACGACGCCGCCCAGGACGTACCAGAGCATCTGGATCGCGTCGACCCACACGACGGCGCGGACGCCGCCGAAGAAGCTGTAGAACACCATCGCGATGCCGAGCGCCGCCACGATCGCCCAGTACGACGCGGTGATCCCGTACTCGGCCAGCACGACCTTGATCGGGATCGCGGTCGCGAAGAGCCGGATGCCGTCCGCGAGCAGGCGCGTGAAGAGGAACGTCACGGACGCCGTGGCGCGCATGCCGTCGCCGTACCGCTTGCCCAGGAACGCGTACGCCGTCACGAGGTCACCGGCGATGTAGCGCGGCAGCAGCACGAAGCTGACGATGATCCGGCCGACGATGTAGCCCAGCGCGAGCGTCAGGTACGTCATGCCGCCCTGCGCGGGCGTCGCCATGTAGGCGATCACCGGGACGCTCAGCACGGTGAGCGTCGAGGTCTCCGCGGACACCACGGACAGGCAGACGACCCACCACGAGATGCGCTTCTCGCTGACGAAGTAGTCGGTGGACGACTTCTGCCTGCCGCCGATCGCCATGCCGATCAACGGCATGCCGACGAGGAACAGGGCGATGATCGCGAGGTCTAGTGCGCGCACTTCGGTTCCCCCACATTCAGCTTGGTCACTGCGGTCGTGACGGGCTCCGGCAGCCTCAGCGGCCCGTCGCCGGGCGTGATGCTGCCGAGCAGCCGCGGGCCGGACGCGCCGGTCGCGGACGGCGTGTTGCCCGGGATCCCGTGCCACGTCAGGAATCCGAGCAGTGCGGCGAGGTAGGCCTCCTTGCCGTCGCGCGGCAGGCCCAGCGAGTCGCTGATCCGCAACGGGATCGGGTCGAGCGCCTTCGTGAGCGCGTCGACGAGCACGGGGTTGCGCATCCCCCCGCCGGACGCGACGACGGTGCTCGCGTCGTGGGCCCGGCACGCGTCCGCGATGGTGCGCGCGGTCAGCTCGACGAGCGTCCTGAGCATGTCCTCGGCTGGGACCGTCGGGAAGCCCTGGAGGTAGCCGGCGTTGAAGAGCTCCTTGCCCGTCGACTTCGGCCACGGCTTGGCGTAGTACGGGTCGGCCAGCAGCTTCTTGAGCACGTCCTCCCGGACGTGGCCGCGGCTCGCGAACTCGCCGTCGGTGTCCTGGCGCCGCAGCCCGCCGGAGATGACCTCCACGACGGCGTCCAGCAAGGCGTTGCCGGGACCGGTGTCGTAGGCGATCGGCGGGCTGCCGGGCCGGACGACCGTGATGTTGGCGATGCCCCCGATGTTCAACGCGATCGCGGGCGCGTCCCCGGCGAGCCAGAGCGCGTCGAGCGTGGAGGCGAGCGGCGCGCCGTGGCCTCCCGCGGCGACGTCGCGCACGCGGAGGTCGGCGACGACGGGGAGACCGGTCCGCTCGGCGATCCACGCGGGCTGGCCGAGCTGCAGCGTGCCGAGGCAGTCGCCGTCCTGGACCTCGTGGTGGACGGTCTGGCCGAGCGAGCAGATCAGGTCCGCCGGCAGGTACCCGGCGGCGACTTCGCCGAAAGCCTGCCCGAGCGACGTGTCGAAGGCGCACACTTCAGCCAGGTCCCGCGGCTTGGCCAACAGGTCCTTCGGGAACGGGTGCTCGGCGCATTGCACCGGCACGAGCTCGACGACGTCGCCGTGGACCGAAAGGTCGGCGACGGCGACGTCGATGCCGTCCATCGACGTGCCGGAGATCAGTCCGATCACTCTCACGACGTGTGGTCTATTCCACACTGCAGGCGGGCGCAAGGGCTGTGGTGAAATCTTCGCCTAAATGAGCAGCAGATGGTTGACGGGTCACATGCGGGCCTGTGAAACCATGGTCCCGTGTCGACGTCTTCCCTTGTCCTGATCCTCGTCGTAGTAGCGGTCGTGCTGATCGCCGCGCTGGTGACCGGCGTGGTGCTGACGCGTCGCCGCCGCATCAGCCTGACCCAGAAGGAGGAGGGGCCTCGCCCCGGCGCGTACCAGGCTTCGTCCAGCATCTCGCTGGCCCCCGCCGCGCCCGACTCGACGGTCGCCGAGGCCGTCGTGGTGTCCGAGACCCCGGTTGCGCATCCAGTCGCACACCCGGTCGCCGATCGAACCGAGGTGGACGGTCAGCCCGGTGTCGGTGACGACGCCTCGGTGCCCCGTGACTCGGAGAAGCGCGGCTTCGTCGAGATCGACCTGCCCGTCGAGGCGTCCGAGGTCGAGGAGATCGAGCCGACCTCCGGCCGCCTGGAGCGGCTGCGCGGGAAGCTGTCGAAGTCGCGCAACGCGTTCGGGACCTCGCTGCTGGGGCTGCTCGGCGCCGGTGACCTGGACGAGGACTCCTGGCAGGACGTCGAGGACACGCTGCTGATCGCGGACCTCGGCGCCGCGCTGACCGCCGACATCGTGGAGACCTTGCGTTCTCGGATCGTCGCTTCCGGGGTGCGGACCGAGGCGGAGGCTCACGCTTTGCTGCGGTCTGTTCTGGTTGATGCTCTTGAGCCGAAGATGGACCGGTCCCTGAAGGCTCTGCCGCATGCCGGGAAGCCGGCTGTTCTGCTTGTCGTCGGCGTCAATGGCGTGGGCAAGACGACTACTACCGGCAAGCTTGCCCGGGTACTTGTCGCCGATGGGCGCACGGTGTTGCTCGGGGCCGCTGACACGTTCCGTGCTGCTGCTGCTGATCAGTTGGAGACCTGGGGCAAGCGGGTCGGGGCTGAGACCGTCCGTGGGCCTGAGGGTGGGGATCCTGCTTCTGTTGCCTTTGATGCTGTCAAGCGTGGTGTTGATGCCGGAGTTGACACCGTTTTGATCGACACCGCTGGGCGGTTGCACACCAAGGTCGGGCTCATGGATGAGCTCGGCAAGGTCAAGCGTGTGGTGGAGAAGCAGGCTGTTGTTGATGAGGTTCTGCTTGTTCTGGATGCGACCACCGGGCAGAACGGGTTGACCCAGGCTCGGGTTTTCGCTGAGCAGGTTGCCATTACCGGGATTGTTCTCACCAAGCTGGATGGCACGGCCAAGGGTGGGATCGTTTTCCAGGTTCAGCGCGAGCTCGGGGTGCCGGTGAAGCTGGTCGGGCTTGGTGAGGGGGCTGACCACTTGGCTCCGTTCGAGCCTGGCGCCTTTGTGGACGCCTTGCTTGGATGATCTTGTCGGACCCCCTGAGTAGGTTGAGTTGTAGGGGTTCCCAGGTCGGGGGGACGCCTGCGGTCGCATGCGTATGTGCGCGTTCTGGCCGTGGCGTCCCCCTGTTTCGTTGACGGGTTCCTGTTTTGGGGTTTCCCCAGGGGCTCTGCCCCGGACCCCCGGCAATCTGGTCGGGGGACCGCGCCGACCGTGGGGTGATGGCACGCCTGGTGCGTTGGGCGGCTGCGCGTTGCGTTGGTGGTTGCTGAGAGCTTCGCTCAAAAGCCGGACTGCCCGCCTTCGGCTTCGCGGGTGCCTCGCCCTAGCTTGGCTGGTCTGCCAGGCGTTTTGCCACTGCCAGCACTTCCGGGAGGATGCGGTTCACCGCGTCCTTCGTCAGCCTGCCCTCTGGGCCCGACACCGATACCGCTGCCAGCGTTGGACCGCCCAGTACCGGCACCGCTATGCAGCGGACGCCCAGTTCCTGTTCGGACTCGTCCAGCGCGAAGCCTCGTGCTGCGATCTCGTCCAGTTCGGTCAGCAGTGTGGTGGCGTCTGTGATCGTGTTCGACGTGTAGGCCGGTAGGCCCGTGCGGTCCAGTAGGGCTCGGACCTCGTCTCGCGGTAGTTGCGACAGCATCGCCTTGCCCACGCCTGTGCCGTGGGGCAGCAGGCGGCGGCCTACCTCTGTGAACATGCGCATTGAGTGCTTTGAGGGCACCTGTGCCACGTAGACGACCTCGTCGCCGTCCAGTACTGCCAGGTTTGCCGTTTCTTCCACCGAGTCGACCAGTTGGGAGAGGAATGGTCTTGCCCAGGTGCCGTATTGGCGGGAGGCGGTTTCGCCCAGGCGGATCAGGCGGGAACCCAGGGTGTAGCGGCGGTTGCTGTTCTGGCGGACATAGCCCAGCGTGACGAGGGTGCGGATCAGGCGGTGGATTGTGGGCAGGGGGAGGCCTGATGTCGCTGCCAGCTCTGACAGGGAGGCTTCTCCGCCTGCGTCTGCCAGGCGTTCCAGCAGGTCGAAGGCTCTTTGCAGGGACTGCACGCCACCTGTGGACACGGTGCGGCTCCTCTCATTGCAGTTCCGCAATGCAAAAACTATAGTCCACACAGCAAAACCGAGAGAGGTGGATGCAGGTGCAGGTCCTCAGCGAAGAGGCTCTTGAGTTCGTCGCCAAGCTGCACGAGGCGCACGCCGGTCGCCGGGACGAGCTGCTCGCCCTGCGGGCTGAGCGGAGGCCTCTCGGGTTTCTCGACGAGACGAAGCACGTGCGTGACGGCGAGTGGCGGGTGGCTGAGGCGCCTGAGGCGTTGCGGGACCGTCGTGTGGAGATCACCGGGCCTACCGAGCGGAAGATGACGATCAACGCGCTCAACTCCGGTGCGAAGGTGTGGCTTGCGGATCTCGAGGACGCGAACACACCGCATTGGGACAACGTCGTGCAGGGGCAGGTGAACCTGTACGAGGCTGCGCGGGAGACGATCGAGTTCACCTCGCCCGAGGGCAAGGAGTACCGGCTCAAGGGCGGGCCCTACCCGACGATCGTCGTGCGGCCGCGCGGGTGGCATCTTGACGAACGCAACTTGCAGTTCGGGGGCAGGAACGCCGTTGGCGCGTTGGTCGACTTCGGGCTGCACTTCTTCCACAACGCCGAACTCGGCAAGCCCTACTACTACCTGCCGACGATGGAGTCACACCTCGAGGCGCGGCTGTGGAACGACGTCTTCACCACGGCGCAGAAGCTGAAGGGCGTTCCGCACGGCACCATTCGCGCGACGGTGCTCATCGAGACGATTCCGGCCGCGTTCCAGATGGAGGAGATCCTCTACGAGCTGCGCGACCACGCGTCCGGGCTCAACGCCGGCCGGTGGGACTACCTGTTCAGCGTCATCAAGTACTTCCGCGACGCTGGCGCTGACTACGTGCTGCCGGACCGCAACAGTGTGACGATGACGGCGCCGTTCATGCGCGCGTACACCGAGCTTCTGGTGAAGACGTGTCACAAGCGCGGGGCCTTCGCCATGGGTGGCATGGCGGCGTTCATCCCCAACCGGCGTGATCCTGAGGTCACCGAGAACGCGCTGCGCAAGGTGCGCGAGGACAAGACGCGCGAGGCCACCGATGGTTTCGACGGGTCGTGGGTGGCGCATCCTGATCTCGTGCCGATTTGCCGTGAGATCTTCGACGGGGTGCTGGGGGACCGGCCGAACCAGGTCGACAAGCAGCGGCCGGAGGTCTCCGTGACCGCCGCGCAGCTGCTGGACTTCAAGTCCGCGGGAGGTGCCGCTACGCGGGCGGGGCTGGAGAGCGCCGTCGACGTCGGGGTGCGGTACATCGCGTCGTGGCTGGGTGGCAACGGTGCTGCCGCCATCCACAACCTGATGGAGGACGCGGCCACCGCGGAGATCAGCAGGTCGCAGATCTGGCAGTGGATCCACAACGAGGTCGTGCTCGACGACGGCACGCAGGTCACCGCGGACGCCGTCCGCGAGGTGCTGGCGCGGGTCGGCGATGAGCTCGAAGGTCCGCACGTCGAGGCCGCCGTCGAGCTGTTCGAGCAGGTCGCGCTGTCCGAGGACTTCGTCGACTTCCTCACACTGCCGGCGTACGAGCGCATCTGATGTACCGGACATCGCTGTCACCCGAGGACATCGCGCGAGTGACAGCGCGTCTGTCCACTGTGGAACGCGTCTGGCCGGTGGGCCGTCAGCCCGTGCACACGTGCTACGTGCCCGCCGGCCGGATCATCGGCACCACGGTCGCCGACTGGGGCCGCGAGGCGCTGGAGTCGATCGAACCGGACCTGCTCCCGGAGCTGCCCGAAGGCGTGCTTGACCGGGTCGAGGCCAAGCTCCGGCGCGAGCCGGTCGAGGACCTGCGGATCGACTTCGAGGACGGCTACGGCTCGCCAGAGGACGACGTCGAGGACATGGACGCCGAGAGCACGGCGAACCTCGTGTCGCGCTGGGTCGAGGACGGCACCGCGCCGCCGTCGTTCGGGCTGCGGATCAAGTCGTTCGACACGGTCGAGTCGCGTGAGCGCGGACTGCGCACGCTCGACATCTTCCTGACGGCGCTGGAGGAGGTGCCGCCGGGTTTCGTCATCACCTTCCCGAAGGTGACGTCGGCCGAGCAGGTCGAGGTGTTCGCGGACGTCCTGGACCTCTTCGGCGGGGACCTGGGGTTCGAGATCCAGATCGAGACCACCCAGTCCATTGTGGATTCGCAAGGACGGCTCGCGATCCCGCGGTTCATCGAGGCCGGTCGCGGCAAGGTGACGGGGTTGCACTTCGGCACCTACGACTACACGGCGGGCTGCGGGCTTTCCGCGGCGCAGCAACACCTGGCGCACGGCGCGTGCGACTTCGCGCGGCACGTCATGCAGGTCTCCGCCGCCGGAACCGGAGTGCGGCTGTCCGACGGTTCCACGAACGTGCTGCCCGTCGGCGACCAGAAGCAGCACGGCTGGGATACGCACTACCGGCTCGTGCGGCGTTCGCTGGAACACGGCTTCTACCAGGGCTGGGACCTGCACCCGGCGCAACTGGTGACGCGCTATGCGGCCGTCTACGCTTTCTACCGCGAAGGCCTGGAGGCCGACGCCGCGCGGTTGAAGTCGTACGTGGAGCACGTCTCCGGAGGCGTTCTGGACGAGCCGGCGACCGCCCAGGCGCTGTCGTCGTTCTTCCTCCGCGCGGTGGACTGCGGTGCGCTCGACCCGGCGGAAGTGCAGGTCGCGACCGGTCTCGACGAGACGGGGCTGAGGAGCCTCGCAACACGGTCGGGCTGAACGGGTCATCACCCGTTCGTGTGGTTCTGTCCGCGGCTGTCGAATGTTCCGGGCGATGGGTGCAGGGTGGCTCGCATGAGCATGCGTGCGGGCCTCTGGACCGGCCTACCCGACCTCGACTCGGCGGAGCGCAGGTACCAGGTCGTCGCGTGCGAGGCGGACGTGGACACGCTGATCAGGCTGCTCGCCAGGCCCGAGTGCAACGACGGCTCGCTCGACCACTTCGGCCGGCCGCTCACCGCCGACGGCGACCCGGACCACAACGTCGTGCTCGCCGTGCGCGGTGCGTGGGGCTACATGTACTACGTCGACAACTCCTTCATGGGCTGGCCCAAGGGGTCTGAGGAAGCGCCGTACGTCAACGAGAAGTACACGGACTTCCCGCCCGGTGTCGGTGTTCCGCTGGGGCTGTACAAGCAGCTGCTGGTCGAGTTCATGACGACCGGCGAACGGCCGGCCGGTGTGGACTGGTACCACGAGGCGGACCTGTTCCACTCGTGGCGTGATCAGCAGATGTCCCTGCGTACGAGCGAGAACCGCTGAGCTTCGGCTGATCGCTGGTTCAATGGCCCGATGAAGGCTGTGGTGATCGGTGGGGGAATCGCCGGCTTGCTCGCCGCTCGGGTGCTGACCGAGACGTGCGACGACGTGGTGGTGCTGGAGCGGGACGAGCTGTCCGACGAGGTCGAGTACCGGGCAGGCGTGCCGCAGGGCAGGCATGTGCACGGGTTGCTGGTGCGCGGCGGCGAGGTGCTGGAGGAGCTGTTCCCCGGACTGCGCGAGGAGCTCGTCCGGGCGGGGGCGTCCCTCGCCGACGCGGGCGACATGCGGATCCTCAACCCGCTCGGCTGGCTCGCCACGGCGCACACGGGGATGCCGTTGCTCTCGTTGAGCCGCCCGCTGCTGGAGACCTGCGTCCGGCGCCGCGTCACGGCCCGGATCGTGGACGGTGTGCACGTCACGGGGCTGTCGTTCCGCGGTGGTGACGTGGACGGCGTGCTCACGCGGGACGGCAAGGTGGACGCGGACCTGGTCGTCGACGCGTCCGGCAGGTCGTCGAAGCTGGCGGCCTGGCTGGCCGCCGCGGGGATCACCACGCCGGAACCCGAGGTGGTCGACTCGCGCACCGGGTACGCGACCCGGATCTACACCGCGCCGGAGGACTTCCCCGTGGCGTACGCGGAAAGCCTGTCCGCGCCGAACCTGACCCGGGGCGTCGCGGCGATGCGCGTCGAGGGCGACCGGCTCATGGTCACCGCGCAGGGTGCCGCCGGTGATCACCCGCCGCGCGACCTCGACGGGTACCAGGAGTTCCTGGACTCGTTGCGGGTGCCGATCTCCGAGTTGCTCGCCGACGCCGAACCGCTCACGCCCGTCTACCTGTTCGCCCGCACGGCCAGTCGCCGCAACGCTTTCGAGGACACCGCGAACTGGCCCGGCGGGCTGGTGGCGGTGGGAGACGCGGTGTGCGCGTTCAACCCCGTGTACGGGCAGGGGATCACGGTCGCGGCGATGGAGGCGCTGTTGTTCCGGCGGCACGGCGACTTCAGCGCCCGCGGCTGCCGGGCGTTCCAGCGGAAGGTCGCGCGGACCTCGAAGGGGACGTGGGCGATGTCGAGCAACGCCGACCGCGGCTGGGTCGAGACCAGGCGCCGCGGCCTGCTCGGCTGGTACCTCGGGAAGTGGCAGGCCGGGATCGTGCACGACCCCGACCTGTTCCGCCGCTTCGTCCGGGTCGTGCACATGGTCGCGACGCCGGCGAGCCTGTTCAGCCCGGTGGTGTTCAGAAGGCTGGCAAAGTACTCCAGGCTTGACCCGCGCCGGGGGCGTCGTCGCGGAGCACAGAGCCCTCGATGAGGCCGTACGGGCGGTCCGCGGCGTAGAAGACCTCGTTGTCGTTGTCCAGGCCGAACGGGCTGAGGTCCACCGGGAAGTGGTGCTTGTTCGGCATGGAGAGCCGCACCTCGGCGACCTCGGGGTGCGACTGGAGGACGGCCTCGCCCATCGCGTACAGCGTCTGCTGCAACGACAGGGAATGCTTGTCCGCGAACGTCTTCAGCATCACCGAGCGGATCTCGGCGAACGACTTCGCCCAGTCCGCCTCGGTGCCGGCATAACGCCAGCGGGCCGTCACCGACGTCGCCAGGATGCGGTCGTCGGTCTCCTTCAGCGTCGTGTACGGGTCCTTCGGATAGCCGTGGAACTCCGACCCCGTCGACTTGAGCACCACGAGGTCGCGCACGCCGGAGACGACCCACGCCTCGGAGCCGCTGATCGTCACGGCCGTGGTGCGCTTCTCGTGGGAGCCCTGGACGAACGCGTGGTCGTGGCCGTCGATGCGGTTCCACGAGTGCTCGTCGACCAGGATGCGCGCGCCCGTGATCGGTTCCTGCGAGCTCACGAAGTGGCGGCCCAGGCGCAGGGCGAAGTCCTCGATCTCGCCGACCGGGGCCTGCTTGGCGAAGGCGTAGACCGTGTTCTTCTGCGTGTCGGTCGCCAGCACCTTGGCGTTGTCGCCGGTGAGGTGCGTGTCGGCGAGGTCGCCGCGCAGCGAGGTGCTGACGGTCAGGTCCTTGATCGTGTGCACGGAACCGTTGCGCGACACCGTGACGAGGCGGTTCTCCGCCTTCCCGTACTGGTTCGGGCCCAGGACGATGGCCATGTTGATCAGCTCCCGATCAGCTTCTGCAGCCGCAAGGCGGCGATCTTCGCGAGTTCGTCGTTGACGACGCGGAGTTCGGCGTCCGGCGGGTTGTCCATGCGACTGGACAGGTTGCCGAGCATCTCCGCACCGCTCAGGCCGGTCGCGCACACCAGGTAGATGTGCCCGAACCGATCCTCGTACGCGGCGTTCGCAGCCGCCAGGCGGTCCGCCTCTGAGCTGTCCACACCGGACTGTTCGGACCGCGACCAGGTCGCGGACACCCCGCCCGTCCTCTGCCGCTCGCCGATGCGCGGGTGCCCGGCGATGGCGCCGAGCACCTCCTCGTCGGAAAGCCCTTGTGCGGCAACGGAAGAAGCCGCGAGGAGAGCGTCAACCGACGCGTAGGGCCGGCCGGCCATGACCGCGTCGACCCAGCGGGGCACCGCGAGGCACTCGGTGAGCAGAGGCCGGAGCTCGGCCTCCGGGGCGCTGTTGAAGCTGTCCACGGCTCTCCAAGTTTCTGTATCGCGGAATCTAGTTTCCACATTCTTGACCGACGCCTTCCGGGATGTCTAGTGTCTCCGTAGTACGAAATATAACTTCCGCAATGTGAAATCTTTGGGGGAAGGCGACCACGCGATGTTCGACGCAAACCTGTCCATGCTCTTCACCGAACTGCCGTTGCTGGAGCGCCCGGCAGCGGCACGGGCCGCCGGGTTCGACGCGGTCGAGATCTGGTGGCCGTTCGCGGAGGCCGTGCCCGAGACGCGCGAGATCGAGGCGTTCGAGAACGCGATCATCGACGCGCGGGTGCGCCTGGTCGGCCTCAACCTCTTCGCGGGCGACATGCCCGCGGGCGACAGGGGCCTCGCGAGCTGGCCGGGCCGGGAGACCGAGTTCCGCACGAACGTCGAGGTCACCGTCGCCATCGCGGCTCGCCTCGGCTGCCGCACGCTCAACGCGCTGCACGGCAACTTCGAGACCACCGCGCAGACCGTCTCCAACTACCGCTTCGCCGCCGACGTGGCGGCCGAGTCAGGCGTCCAGCTCGTGGTCGAACCGCTGAGCGGCGCGCCGAGGTACCCGATCAGGACCGCCCGACAGGCGTTCGACCTGATCGACGAGATCGACCGCGGCAACGTGAAGCTGCTCGCCGACCTCTACCACCTCGCCACGAACGGCGACGACCTCGACATCCTCGCCGACCACGTCGACCGCATCGGTCACGTGCAGATCGCCGACGCTCCCGGACGTGGTGAGCCCGGCACCGGCGAGCTCGACCTGTTCGGGCACATCGCGAAGCTCCGCGCCAACGGCTACTCCGGCTTCGTCGGCGCCGAGTACAAGCCCGTCACCCACTCCTTCGCCTGGAGGGACAACGCATGACCCGGCCAAAGGGATCCACCGTTGCTTTCATCGGACTCGGCATCATGGGCTCGCCGATGGCGGCCCACCTCGTAGCCGCGGGACACGACGTGACGGGCTTCGACCTCAGCTCCGCGTCGCTGGAGAAGCTCACCGCGGACGGCGGCAAGGCCGCGTCGAACGCGCAGGAGGCCGTGAGCGGCGCCGAGGTCGTCATCACGATGCTGCCGAACCACCCGCAGGTCGAGGCGGTGATCGACGAGGTGACGTTCGACGACGGCACGTTGCTGATCGACATGAGCACGATCCGCCCGTCCACGTCGATCGAGATCGCTCGCGAGCTGACCCACGTGCGGGTGCTCGACGCACCGGTCAGCGGTGGTCAGACCGGTGCGGTCCAGGCGTCCCTGAGCATCATGGTCGGCGGCACCGAGGCCGACTTCGCCGCCGCCAGGCCGTTCCTGGAGGTCGTCGGCAAGACGGTCGTCCACGTCGGGCCGCACGGCGCCGGCCAGGTCGTGAAGGCCGCGAACCAGCTGGTGGTCGGCGGCATCTACGCGTTGGTCGCCGAGGCGATCGTGCTGCTGGAGGCGTCCGGCGTCGACCCGAAGGCGGGCCTGGACGTGCTCGCGGGCGGGCTCGCGGCGAACCGGATCCTCGACCTCAGGCGCGAGTCGATGATCGCCCGCGAGTTCCAGCCCGGCTTCCGGATCGACCTGCACCACAAGGACATGGGCATCGCACTGGACGCGGCGCGCGCCGCCGGCATCGCGCTTCCGGTCACCAACCAGATCGCCGCACTGGTCGCGGCGGCACGCGCGCAGGGGTACGGGTCGCTCGACCACTCCGCGCTGCTCAAGGTCATCGAGAACTTCGCGGGAAGGGCCTGACACATGCCGAAGATCCCCGTCATGCAGGCGGTCGTCGAGGTCCTCAAGTCCGAGGGCGTCGACACCGTGTTCGGCTGCCCCGGCGCCGCGATCCTCCCGCTGTACAAGGCGATGGAGCAGGACGGCACCATCGAGCACCTCATCGTGCGGCACGAGGAGGGCGCAACGCACATGGCCGACGGCTGGTCGCGCACGACCGGCAACGTCGGTGTCGCGATCGGCACCTCGGGTCCCGCCGGCACCAACATGATCACCGGCCTCTACACCGCGCAGGCCGACTCCGTGCCGATCCTGTGCATCACCGGCCAGGCCGCGGTCTCCAAGCTGCACCAGGAGGCGTTCCAGGCCGTCGACATCGTCTCGATCGCCGCCCCCGTCACGAAGTGGGCGGTACAGGTCAAGGAAGCCGCGCAGATGCCGTGGATCTTCCGCGAGGCGTTCCGGATCGCCCGCTCCGGCCGTCCGGGCCCGGTCCTGATCGACCTGCCGATCGACGTGCAGAAGCAGGAGATCGAGTGGGACCCGGCGATCGACGAGCCGTTGCCGGTGCAGAAGAGCGCGCCGTCCGACGCACGGGTCGAGCGCGCGCTGGAGATGTTGCTGGCCGCCGAACGTCCGTTGCTGCTCGCGGGTGGCGGTGTCATCCTCGGCGAGGCGTCCTCCGAACTGCTGGAGCTGGCGGAGTTCCTGCAGATCCCGATCCAGGCCACGTTGATGGGCAAGGGCGCGATCGACGAGGACCACCCGCTCTACGCGGGCATGACCGGCATCCAGACCTCGCAGCGCTACGGCAACGCGTCCTTCCTGGAGTCCGACCTGGTGCTGGCGCTCGGTGCGCGGTTCGGCGACCGGCACACCGGTGACCTCACGACCTACCGAGGTGACCGGAAGTTCATCCACGTCGACGTCGAGCCGACGCAGATCGGCAAGGTCTTCGGGCCCGACCTCGGGATCGTCGCCGACACCAGGCTGTTCCTCCAGGCGCTGCTGGAGAAGGCCCGCTCGAGGGGCCCACGTGCGGCGGGTGAGTGGGTCGACCGCTGCCAGGAGCTCAAGCGGACCCTGCTGCGGCGCGAGGACTTCGACACCGTGCCGGTCAAGGCGCCGCGGGTGTTCAAGGAGATCAACGAGTTCTACGGCCCGGACACCTACTTCGTCACGGCCATCGGGCTCTACCAGATCTGGTCCGGCCAGCACCAGAAGGCGCACAGGCCGCGCCGCTACCAGGTGTGCGGCCAGGCCGGACCGCTCGGCTGGGAGATCCCGGCCGCGATCGGGGTCAAGAAGGCCAGGCCGGACGCCGAGGTCGTCGGCATCGTCGGCGACTACTCGTTCCAGTTCCTGGTTGAGGAGCTCGCGGTCGGCGCCCAGTACGACGTGCCGTTCGTGCTGATCATGCTCAACAACGAGTACCTCGGCCTGATCAGGATGGCCGAGGACCACGGCGGCTACGACATGAAGTACGAGGTCGACATCCACTACGACACCACGGGCTCGGACAACGTCAAGATCATGGAGGCCTACGGCTGCTCCGGCGTCCGCGTGGCCGATCCGGGCGAGATCCGCGGTTCGCTGGAGTGGGCGCGCAAGGAGGCCGACCGCACGCGGCGGCCGGTGCTCGTGGAGATCATGATCGAACGCGAGGGCAACACCGCGAACGGCACGTCGATCGCCGCGATGAAGGAATTCGAGCCCGTCCCGTGAGTCGAGTGGTCCCGGGAGTGGTCCCGGGAGTGGTCCCGAGAGTGGTCATAGCGCCGGACAAGTTCAAGGGATCGCTCACCGCCCCGCAGGTCGCCGCCGCCGTCGCGCGCGGCCTGCGGGAGGCGGTCCCGGACGTGGACGTGCGCCTGGTCCCGGTGGCCGACGGCGGCGACGGAACGGTCGACGCCGCCGTCGCCGCCGGGTTCCTGAGGGTCGGGCGCTGGGTCACCGGGCCGGTCGGCAAGCCGGTGCCCGCGTCCTTCGCCGTGCGGGGCACGACCGCCGTGGTCGAGGTGGCCTCGGCGGCCGGGCTGACGCTGCTGGAGGAACCCGCGCCACTGGACGCCACCAGTCACGGCGTCGGTGAGCTGCTGAAAGCCGCGCTGGACGTCGGTTGCTCCACGATCGTGCTCGGGCTGGGCGGCAGCGCGTGCACGGACGGTGGCGCGGGGATGCTCGAAGCGCTGGGCAGGACGTCGTTCGACGGCGTCGACCTGGTGCTGGCCTCGGACGTCGACAATCCGCTGCTCGGCCCCTCCGGCGCCGCGGCGGTCTACGGGCCGCAGAAGGGGGCTTCACCCAGGCAGGTGGAGATCCTCGAAGCGCGGCTCGCCGAGTTCGCCCGGCGCATCGGACCGGAGTACGCCTCACTGCCCGGCGCGGGTGCGGCCGGCGGGATCGGGTTCGCCGCTCTCGCGGTGCTGGGTGCGCGGTTCCGGCCGGGCATCGAGGTCGTGCTGGAGCTCGCCGGGTTCGCCGAGGCCGTCGCCGGCGCGTCGCTGGTGATCACGGGCGAGGGCTCGCTGGACGCGCAGACCAGGCACGGCAAGGCGCCGTACGGGGTCGTCAGGGCCTCGGGCGACGTGCCGGTGGTCGCGGTGGCGGGCCAGTGCTCGGTCGAACCCGGTGACCTCGGGCTCAAGGCCGCCTACGCGCTGCTGGACGTCGAACCGGACGTCACGCGGTGCATGGCGCTGGCCAAGGAGTTGTTGCACGTCCTCGGCGGTCGCATCGCCCGCGACTGGGTGTCAGAGTGAGGGACATGGACCTGGTCTTCCGCGCCCGCAGGGCCGTCACACCGCAGGGCGAGATCGCGTGCGACGTCGGTGTCGTCGACGGCAGGGTCGTGGCGGTCGAGCCGCGCATCGACTCGCCGAACGTCGTGCACCTCGCGGACGACGAGGTGCTGCTGCCCGGCCTCGTCGACACGCACGTGCACGTCAACGACCCCGGCCGCAGCGAGTGGGAGGGCTTCGAGACCGCCACCAGGGCCGCCGCGGCCGGGGGCGTCACGACGATCATCGACATGCCGCTCAACAGCATCCCGCCGACGGTCGAGGTGGAGGCGCTGGAGATCAAGCGCAAGGCCGCGGCGACCGTCTCGGTGGACGTCGGGTTCTGGGGCGGGATCGTCCCCGGCAACCTGGCCGACCTGAAGCCGTTGCACGACGCCGGGGTCTTCGGGTTCAAGTGCTTCCTGCTGCACTCGGGCGTGGACGAGTTCCCCGCCGTCACCACCGACGAGCTCGAGGCCGCCCTGCGGCGGCTGGCCACGCTCGACGCGTTGACGATCGTGCACGCCGAGGACGCGCACACGGTTCGCGACTCGGAACCGGACTACGCGGGGTTCCTGGCGTCACGGCCGCGCGAAGCGGAGAACAAGGCGATCAGCGATGTCGTGGCGTTGACCCGCAAGACCGGCGCGCGCACGCACATCCTGCACCTCTCGTCGTCGGACGCGCTCTCCATCCTGGAGGCCGCCAAACGCGAGAGCCTGCCGATCACGGCCGAGACGTGCCCGCACTACCTCACGTTCACGGCCGAGGAGATCCGCGACGGGCAGACGGAGTTCAAGTGCTGCCCGCCGATCCGCGAGGCGGAGAACCGCGAGGCGTTGTGGCAGGGCCTGCGCCACGGCGTGATCGACCTGGTCGTCAGCGACCACTCGCCGAGCACGGTGGAGCTCAAGCAGGGCGACTTCGCCACGGCGTGGGGCGGCATCGCGTCACTGCAGCTCGGCCTGCCCGCGGTGTGGACGGGCGCGCGGGAACGCGGCTTCCAGCTCACCGACGTCGTCCGCTGGATGGCG
>NZ_DATLEC010000127.1:0-39954 GCF_035525475.1 Lentzea sp.
GCTAGCGGCGCACCGCGCGGCTCAGCAGGCCGGTCAGCTGGCGCAGCTCGTCCTCGCTCAGACCGCCCAGCGGGGTCTTCTCGAGGACCGCCCGGACGACCTCGTCGCGGACCTCGCGTCCCTTGGCGGTCAGGACCAGGACGCGGGAACGGCGGTCCGCCGGGTCCACCACGCGCTCCACGAGGCCGCGGTCGGTCAGCTGGTTGGTCATGAACGTCAGGTTCGGGGCGTTGCAGTAGAGGCGTTCCGCCAGCACCTTCATCGAGGGTGCTTCCTCGTCAGGGGCGATCGCCCACAGCGCCTGGAAAGTCGCCGTCGTGAGGCGGTGCTCGGTCAGCACGGGGCTGATCTCGTCGACGGTCCGCATCCAGATGTCGTAGACCGCGGCGACCGCCGCGGTGAGGTCGGACGCGGTCATGGCCCCATCCTACCGGTAGTTCGAGACTTGAAGTATCGTGCCGGACGCCGATACTTCGAGACTTGAACTAACGAGGAGAACCCTGTGGGTTACGAAGGACTGACCGCGCTCGTCACCGGCGCGTCCAAGGGGCTGGGCCGCGCGTACGCGGTGGAGCTGGCTCGGCGGGGAGCACGCGTGGTCGTGCTGGCCCGGTCGGAAGAGGGCTTGCGAGGGCTGGCCGCGGACATCCGTGAGCAGGGCGGCAGTGCGGAGGTGGTGGTCGGTGACCTCGCCGCACCGGACGGGCCGGAGCGGATCCTGCGTGAGCTGCGCGAGCGCGGCCTGAGCATCGACCTGC
This sequence comes from Lentzea sp., assembly GCF_035525475.1. Classification (GTDB taxonomy): domain Bacteria; phylum Actinomycetota; class Actinomycetes; order Mycobacteriales; family Pseudonocardiaceae; genus Lentzea. Next base: position 759 of record NZ_DATLEC010000127.1, read on the forward strand.
TGGTCAACAACGCCGGCGCGGGCAGCGTCGGACCGTTCCTCACGCGGCCGTTGGGGCCGCAGCTGAGCTCGGTGGCGCTCAACATCGACGGCCTGCTCGCGCTGACCTATGCGATCGGCCCCGACCTGGTCGCGCGCGGTTCAGGCGGCATCATCAACGTGTCGTCGACCGCGGCCTTCCAGCCGATGCCGTACCAGGCCAGCTATGCCGCGACGAAGGCGTTCGTGCTGTCGTTCACGGAGGCGCTGGCCGAGGAGCTGCGCGGGACCGGCGTCCACGTCATGGCCGCGCACCCCGGTCCCGTCGCGACGGGGTTCTTCGACGGCACCTCGGCCACGATCCACCCGGTCGCCGACACCCCGGAAGCCGTCGCGGCCCGCACGCTCGACGACTTCACGCGGCGGCGTGCGGTGTCGTATCCGGGCCGGACGGCGAGCCGGGTGCTCAACCGGACCATGACGTGGGTCCCGCGTCTGTTGCCGCGCAAGGTGATCGCGCGGGCCACCGGTGCGTTGAACCGGCGGCTGGGCCTGCACGAGGTCGTCGACACCGCCTGACTCAGTTCGCGGACAGGGCGCGCAGGTCGTCGAACGCCTGAAGCAGGTGCGCGTCCAGACTCCTCGTGGCGTCACCGATCCAGGCCTGGACGGCGTGCTGGTAGGTGGCCCAGCCGGTCCGGGCGGCCAGGTCGGCCACTCCGTCGCCCACGCCGCGGTGGCGCAGTGCCTCGGCCACGGTTTCCGTGAGGAGGACGTGCTTGGCGAGCTCGCGTTCGCGCAGTGCCGGGGTCGCCGCGATGACCTCCCACCGCGGTGCCGAGTAGGGGTGGGTCTTCTCCAGGTTCCGCGCTGACTCACGGAAAGCGCGCAGCAACACCTCGAACGGCGTCAGCTCCGCCGGGGCCTCGGTGACCGCGCGCGCCAGCGCGGCGCGCAGATCGGCCTCGCCGTCGAAGAGCACCTCGCGCTTGTCCGGGAAGTGCCGGAAGAACGTGCGCTCGTTGACCCCGGCCCGTGCGGCGATCTCCGCCGCGGTGGTCTGGTCGAACCCGCGTTCCCGGTACAGCTCCAGTGCCGCCTCCCGCAGGCGGCGGCGCGCTTCCGCTCCACTCCGTGGCACACGCGCAGGCTACCGCATTGTGTCAGTGACTGGCGTCATGTTGTGTCAGCCGCTGACGTTACGCGTAGAGTCAGTGACTGGCGCTAAGAAGCGCCAGTCACTGATATCAAGGGGAACCCGTGCACGTCTTCGTCACCGGCGGCTCCGGCCAGACCGGTCCGGCCGTCGTCACCGAACTCATCACCGCGGGTCACATCGTCACCGGCCTGGCGCGCTCGGACACAGCGGCCGCGCGGCTGGAGTCACTGGGCGCGCAGGTGCACCGCGGTCATCTGGAGGACCACGACAGCCTGCGCCGCGGCGCTGAAGCCGCCGACGGCGTCCTGCACATGGCGTACGGCGGCGACTTCGCCGATCCGGACGACCTCGTCCGCCGCGACCGCTCCGCGATCGAGGCGCTCGGGCAGGCGCTGGCGGGCACCGGCAAGCCGTTCGTCAGCACGTCCGGCACGCTGGTGACGAGGGCCGGCCGGGTCAGCACCGAGCTGGACGCGCCGGATCCCGGCTCGGTCGCCGCGTTCCGCATCGCGGGGGAGCGGGCGTGCCTCGCCTTCGCCGATCGAGGGGTCCGGTCCAGCGTCGTGCGGCTGGCGCCGACCGTGCACGGGCCCGGTGACCACGGGTTCGTCCCGGCGCTCATCGCGGCCGCCCGCAGGAAGGGCGTCTCCGCCTACATCGGTGACGGCGCCAACCGCTGGCCCGCCGTCCACCGCCGCGATGCCGCGGTCCTCTTCCGGCTGGCGCTGGAACAGGCACCCACCGGCTCGGTGCTGCACGGCGTCGGCGAAAGCGCCGTCACGATCAGGGGTGTAGCGGAGCAGATCGCACGGACCCTCGGCCTCCCCACCGCCTCGCTGACCATCGACGAGGCCGCCGAGCACCTCGGAAACCCTTTCCTGGCAAGGTTCTTCTCGCTCGACGTGCCGGTCTCCAGCGACCACACCCAGGCGCTCCTGGGCTGGAGGCCGGAGCACGCGACGTTGCTCGAGGACCTCGCGACCGGTGACTACTTCACCCGGGAGGCCTCGGCCCGCGCCGAGGAGATCTGGTCCGCGCACTGACTTGCGGGATCGCGCGGGCGGTGCCTAGAGTCGCGCCGACGTGCGAAAGTCACTGCCCGGTGGGTAGTCCGGGCGACGCGTGAGCGTTCGTGCAAGTACCTGTTCCCAGGTCACCAGTGCGTCCTTTGTCGACCATCGACCAAAGGACGACCATGCCCGACCTGAACGTTCTCGTCATCGGCGCCGGACTCGGCGGCCTCACCCTCGCCCAGGCGCTCCGCCGTCACGGCATCGGCGTCGCCGTCTTCGAACGCGACGCGAGCCCGTGGGAGCGGCCCCAGGGCTACCGCCTGCACCTCGACGCGGACGCGATCGACGCCGCCCGCGAGGTTCTCCCCGCCGATCCGCGGGCCGGGTTCGACGTGGCGGCCGTGCGCACCGAGCCGTTCACCACGGTCCTCGCGACCGACCTGTCGGTGGTGAAACGCCTGCCGGAGCACGGAGAGCACGCCAACGTCGACCGGGCTGCCCTGCGGCGGATCCTGTTGAGCGGCTTGGCGAACGCGGTCCACTTCGGACGGAAGCTCACGCACTACGAGAGCACCGCACGTGGGGTGGCCGCGTTCTTCGCCGACGGGACGACGGCGAGTGGTGATGTGCTCGTCGGCGCCGACGGCATCGGCTCCGCGGTGCGCCGGCAGCGGGCTCCGCACTGCCGGACCGCCGACGCGGGCATCACCGCCCTCTACGGCCGTCTGCCGATGGCAGTCGCCGAGCCGTTCGTCCCCGCCGAGACGCTCACGGACATCTTCACGATCGCCTCGGATGACCGGAAAGTCCTCCTGGGCCTCGGTTCCGTGCGCTACCCGGAGGACTACGTCGTGTGCGTCGTGGGAGGCCGCCACGAGTACTTCCCCGAACCGGGTGACGGGAGGGAACTCCGCGCTGTCGCCGCGAAAGCACTGCGCGACTGGCCCGGCCGTGCCGCGGAACTCGTCCGCCACGCCGATCCGGAGTCGTTCTTCCCCGTCGCGATGCGCACCAGCGTGCCGGCCACGCTCGACGAGCCCACGAACGTCACGTTGCTCGGCGACGCGATCCACGCCATGACACCGACTCTCGGGCGCGGGGCCCGTGGTCAGGGAGTCCGCCAGGACCGGCGAGCAGCACATGGCGCAGAACCCCCTGCCCTGACCCTCAGCCGCGCACGACGGCGTCCACCACGCCGGGGAACCGGCTGTCGAGGTACTCGCGCCGCAGCCGCAGGTACAGGTACCGCCCGTCCCGGCGCTGCTCGACGACCCCGGCCTCCCGCAACACCTTCCAGTGGTGGCCGGCGGTGCTCTTGGTGACCTCGGGGAGGATCTGCTGGCAGGTCATCTCCGCCGTCGCGGCCAGCGCGCGGACCACCCGCAACCTCAGCGGGTGGTCCAGCGCCGCGAGCACCGCCTCGATGGTGATGTCGCCCCTGGCCGGACCCTCGTCGTTCTCCACGAGGACGTGACCTGGACGCTGCCCGGCGACAACCGGATCTCCGGGACCGCGGAGGGACCGGACGGCGTGGTCGGCCGCGTTCGGCTGATCTCGTCGTACGGAGTGGACTTCGCCCTGTTGCACGTGCTCGTCAGCCGGGACAACGTGGCGCTGAACCTCCACAACACCGCCACCAGAGGCGACCTGGTGCTGGACGAGCACCTGGCCACCGTCTTCACGTTGCGGGACGGCAAGGTGGCGAGGATCGAGACGTTCCTGTCCGATGTGGACGGCATGAACCGGTTCTTCGCCTGGCGCCAGGGGTCGGACGGTGGTGTCAGGAAGACGTCAGGCAGAAGGGGTGGCCCGCCGGATCCAGGAGCACCCGCCGGCGTCCGCGGATCGGCGCAGTCCAGGGTCACCCCTCGCAGTACAGCTCCTGGCACCATGCGCTCCTTCGCGTCCGCGCGTCCGCGCGTCCGCGCGTCCGTCTCCGCGAGCCGCCGGTGCGCGCGATCGCCGACCGCAGCCGCACGGTACGCGCCACATCCACCGCTGGAGCAGCGATTTACCCCTGCCTCAGGGCGACGGGCGGCCTAGAGCCCGAACCCGCCGGACACCTCGACGTTCTGCGCGGTGATCCACCGGCCGTCCTCGCCCGCCAGCGCGGCGATCGCCACCGCCACGTCGTCCGGTTCGCCGACGCGTCCGAGCGCGGTGTTCGCGGCGAGGGCGGGGATGACCTCCGGGTACTTCTCGAAGGCGTCGTCACCCAGCCGGGTGCGGGTGGCGCCGGGGGAGACGGAGTTGACGCGGATGCGGCGCGGACTGAGCTCCTTGGCCAGGTACCGGGTCAGCACGACCAGCGCGCCCTTCATGCTGGCGTAGCCGGAGTAACCGGGTTCGGCCTGCTCGGTGGAGCTGCTCGTCGTGTTGATCACGGCACCGCCGTCGGCCAGCAGCGGGAGCAGGGTCTGCGTGAGGAAGAACGGGCCCTTCAGCAGCACGCGGTAGAACCTGTCGAACAGCTCCTCGCTCATGTCCGGGAACAGCGCGGTCTGCGCGAAACCGGCGTTGTTGACGAGGACGTCGACCGAGTCCCTGCCCCACTCCCGCAGCACTTCGGCGACCTGGTCGCGGAACGCGGGGAACGTGTCGCTGCGGCCCACGTCCAGCCGCAGGGCGACGGCGGTGCCGCCGTTCTGCTCGATGGCCGCGACGGCCTGCTTGGCGCCCTCCTCGTTCGAGCTGTACGTGAGGATCACGGAGGCGCCCCGCCGCGCCAGTTCGACGGCCGTGCTCCAGCCGATGCCGGAGCTGCCGCCGGTCACGAGTGCTACTGACATTTTCCTACCGCCTGTTCGGTTCGCTGTTCTCGTCTACGACAATGAGACCAGCGAAAACCGTTCGGACGGCAGAACGAAGCTGTCGCGTTCTTGCCTGATCCTCCCGAACGCGTCACTCGATGTGCAAGCTCTGCACCTTCGCCTCCGCGATGATGCGCTCGGCCTCGTCCCGTGCCGCGGAGCGCAGCTCTGCCAGGGCGCGCATGGCCTCGGCGCGGCGGGCCGACATCGCGAGGCGGAAGTCCTCGCGGACGTCCTCGCGCCGGGCGGCGGCCTCCTCGTCGAGCCGCCGGGCGCGCTGCTCGGCCTCACCCACGATCATCAACGCCTTGAGCTGCGCGTCCCTGATGACCTCGCGGCGTTCCTCCTCCGCCAGGGCGACCATGCGGGCGAGCCGTTCCGGCAGGCCCTTCGAGTCGATCGGGGTCAGGCAGATGCGCTGCAGGCCGTCCTGCAGGGCGGCGTTCTCCTCCTGGACCGACATCAACCTGCTGGCCAGGGCGTCCGCGCGGGCCTCTGAGGCGTCGCGGTCGGCCGTGACCAGCCGCAGCTCCGCCTCCAGTTCGGAGACGTAGTCGTCCACCTCGTCGCGGTCGTAGCCGCGCCATCGCAGCCCGAACCACGTGCGCAACGGTACGAGCTCAGTCCTGCTGTCGATGCTCACGCCGGCCTCCTCCGCTTCCCGCGAGTCAGGTCTGACAAGGGGTACGTACGTGGTGCGAGATCGGTTCTAACGGGTTCACCAGGCACAATGTCGACGTGAACACCAAACTGTGCCCCTGCGGGACGGGTCAGTCCTATGTGGACTGCTGTGGCGCGCTGCACTCGGGTGCCCGCACCGCGGCCACGGCCGAGCAGCTGATGCGCTCGCGTTACAGCGCTTTCGCCGTGTCCGACGAGGACTACCTGCTGCGCACGTGGGCTGCGAAGCACCGCCCCGCGAGCGCCGGGATCGACTCCTCCGACCGCTGGCTGAAACTCGAGATCGTGGCGACCGAGAACGGCGGGTTGCTGCAGAGCGAGGGCGTCGTCGAGTTCCGCGCGCACTACGTCGGCGGGGTCGTGCACGAGCGCAGCAAGTTCGTCAGGGAGAACGGCCAGTGGATGTACGCGGAGGCGCTGTCATGAGCACCGTGCGGGTCGCGGCCCGGTTCAACGGCCCTCCGGGGTCGGGCAACGGCGGGTACTCGGCCGGCCTGCTCGCCGCCTGCGTCGACGCGCGCACGGTGAGCGTCCGCCTGCGCAAGCCCATTCCGCTGGACCGCGACATGCAGGTCCGTGATGGTGACCTCGTCGACGGCGAGAACCTGATCGCGTCGGCCGAGCCCGCGGCGCTCGACCTCGAGGTGCCCGCCGTGCCGACCCTCGACGAGGCGCGCGAGGCCGCCGCGAAGGTGCCGTGGCGCGACCGGCACCCGTTCCCGACGTGCTTCGGGTGCGGTCCCGGTCGCGACGACGGGATCGCGGCGCTGCTCGGCCCGCTGGACGGGCGCCAGGAGTGGGCAGGGGTCTGGCGGCCGTCCGACGCGCTGCCGAACGACGGGGCCGCCGTCCTGCCGGAGATCGTCTGGGCCGCGCTCGACTGCCCGTCGGCGCAGCCCGTCGCTCCGGACGGGGGTCCCGCGTTCGTGCTCGGCACTTTTGTCGCGCAAGTGGAGCAACCGGTGGCACTGGGCGTGGACCACGTGCTCCTGGCGTGGGAGCTTGGCCGTGAAGGGCGCAAGGCCTACTCGGCGTCGGCGATCATCGGTCCTCACGGTGTGTGCGGACGAGCGCGGGCCGTGTGGGTATCGGTCGGATGAGGTCAAACCACCCGACTGGGTGACAGCGATGCATCGCGTCTTGATAGCGTGCACCACCGTTGCCCGGTTAAGCCGAAAGGGCGAGTGAACGGGATGGCACGGAGGTGATCAGGCGCTTGATGGGCCGACGTGCCGCCGCCCATGGCGACCAGCAAACACAGACACCGAGTTCGAGCGAGCACACGAACTCGGATCTGTACCCCGTCGAGCAGCCCCCGGCGCCGGCGACACCGCCGGAACCGGTGGTGCCCCAGAGGACGCCGTACGCGGCGAACTTCGTGGGGGCGACGCTCGTCGTCTCCGCTCCGGAGGGACCGAACCAGGCCGCGACCAACCTCGCGCGCACCCTTCCGGTCGACCGCGGCCGCACCGTGGTCGTCGTCGACTTCCCGAGCGGGGACCAGAGCACCTTCTGGCCGCACGTCGTGAGCGCGTTGAGCGGGCGCGGGCCGATCCGGCTCGCGGTCTCGCACGCGGGCTCCATGCGGCCCACCGCGCCCGCGCAGTGGCTGTCCGAGCAGCTGCAGGCCGAGGTCGTGGCGCCGGACGGCGTGCTGACCACGGTGCCCGGCGCCGCGTTCGTCGTGGGCACCCAGGGCTACGGCAGCTGGGTGAAGTTCCAGCCGAACGCGTCGCCGATGCCGTTCGGCCGCCGCTTCCCGGTGCCGCAGTGGGAGGCGATGGACCCCAACTCCTCGTGGCCCACGGGCGAGATCGGCGTCTCCGAACCCGTTCCGGCCGGGCTGTGGCTGCGCGCGCAGCAGCCGCCGTTCGACCCGTCCGCCCAGGACTCGCGGCCCGTCGTGGCGCTGCCGTGCCGGGAGAACGTGCTGACGGTCGTCGTAGGCGGTCCCGGCCAGTCGGCGATCCCGACCGACGAGGTCTGCCGACTCCTGACGGCGTTGCCCCAGGCGGCGCGGTCGCGCGTGCGGCTCGTCCCGTACGGCGTCGACGCCTCGCTCGGACGCCTGGTCGCCGACCAGCTCGGCGAGCCGATCTCGATGTTCACCGGCCTGCCGGTCGGCAACCTGCGCACCGGCGGTCCCGCGGTGATCGCGGTCGACCCGCGCGGGCAGCAGACGTGGCGGCCGTTCGTCACCGAGGTGACGTTCCTGCCGAACGAGACCTTCCCGACCGTGTCCGGCTACCGTGCGCCGGTGCCGGGACTCGCGGAGGTCTCACCCGGTGTGTTCTCCCTCGGCGACGGCGTCGTGCTGGAGGTCGTGCCCTCGGGCCTGTGGGTGCGCGAGCACGACGAGCCGTACAACGCGGCCGAGGTGCGCTCTCAGCCCGTAGACCCGGAGTGGGCGCGTCTGACCGTGGGCACGCCTGGGCGCACGACGCCTGGTGCGGTCGCGGTGCACGGCGCTGCTCTCGTGGAACGCCTCGAGCCCGAGGTGCGCAAACTGCTGCGTCTGGTGTTCTGCGACTCCAAGGTGTCCCCGCCTCCGCCCCCACCACCGGCGCCCGCTGCCCCGGCCCCCGCTGTGCCGGCGACGGCCCCTTCGAGCAGTCCCGGGCAGCTCGCGTCGGCGTTGAGCGCGGCGAAGCAGGCGTTGTCGGCGCGCGAGTCCGCGGACAACGGCACCGGTTTCTTCACCGCCGTCACGCCGGCCGAACCCGAGCCGGAACGCCCCGCCTACGCGTCGATGGAGCCCGGACCGGCGATGGCGACGGTGACGTCGCACGCGCTGGACGACCCGGACGAGGCCGCGTTCCCGTCCGACGACCCCGACTACGCGCCGATCCGGTTCCGCGTGGACGGCCCGCTGCCGCTGCAGCCGTTGGCGATGTGGGAGCTGCCGGCGGACGGCAGTGGCGAGCGCGAGACCGTTCTGCCCGATCACAGCAGCTCGGACACGGAACGCGACACGGTCCGACGCGCGCTGGGCGAGCGTTATGGCGTGCACGCGGCGACGGTCTGCCGTCTGCTCGCACAACGCCCCGACGCCGAGGAGGACCCGGCGGCGTTCGAGGCCATGGTCACCGACCTGACGGCGTTGCTCGCGTGTGTGTCGCAGGACGAGGAGATGGTCGTCGACACGCTGCGCACGGGACGCCTCGGCCGGTTGCACCCGTACGTCGCATGCATCGTCTCGGGCATGAACCGCCTGCCCGTGCACAGCGGCGTTGTGACGGTGTGGGGCATGACCGGCCCGAACGGCCCGCGCCGCTACCGCAGCGGCGACGTCCTGGTGGAGCACGGCCTGCTGGACGCCATCGCGAACCCGGTCGGCCGCATCGAGGGCGCCACCGAGTACCTGCTGTGGTCGGTCACCGGGCGCCGCGTCGAGGTGGCGGACCGCGTCGCCGTGTCCACGGAGGAGCGCGTGCTCTTCCCGCCCGGCACGCCGTTCCGGGTGCTGGCCGTCGCCGAGGCCGAGGGCGACCACCCGCAGCAGGTGCTGCTGCAGGAGATGGCGGGCGCGGTGGCGGACCAGGAGATCGCCGGGCTGCGGCCGAGCGTCCTCTCACAGCTGGAACGGGCGGCGGCCAACCTGCGCGTGCTGCCGGTCTCGCACCGGGTGACGGTGGAAGCCTGAACCTCGGAATCCGCTACGCCGAGGCTCCGGCCGGCTCGCTGCGCCTCCACCCGCCGGTGGACTGCGACGGTGAGCCGGCCGGAGCGTTCGGCGACGCGCACACGTTGAACGTCTGGTCCGCAACGGACGGTCCGGCGCCGGTTCTGCTGTGGGTGCACGGCGGGGCGAACACCGTCGGCTCGTCCGCGCAGCCGGAGTACGCCGGTGACGTCCTGGCTGATCTCGGCGTGGTGTTCGTCAGCTGCAACTACCGGCTCGCCGTGGACGGATATGGCGCGCTGGAAGGATTCCCGCACAACCGGGGACTGCTCGACGTCGTGTCCGCGCTGCGGTGGATCCAGCGCAACATCCACGCCTACGGCGGCGATCCGGGCACCGTCACGGTCGCCGGCCAGTCGTCCGGAGCGCAGACCGTCGCGAGCCTGATGGTGATGCCGGCGGCGAAGGGCCTGTTCCACCGCGCGATCGCGCACAGCCTGGCGGGGAGGTTCTTCACGCCGGAGGAGGCCGCCGAGGTGCAGCGGGCCGCCGAACCGGGAGTCGTGCTGTACCAGCCGATCGTGGACGGCGACACCCTGCCGCGCTCGCCGTTGCGGGGTCCGTACGACGTGGATCTCCTCGTGTGCCACACCGAGGACGAGGATTCCGAACTGTTCCAGCGGCCCACGGCCAGGCTCGCGGACGAGCACGGGCGCGCGTTCCGGTCGGTCTACGCAAGGCGACCGGCCCACCACGGCGCCGACGTCCCGGACATGTTCCGCGGCGACATCGCCCGTGCGTGGGCGAGGTTCGCCGCGACAGGCGACCCCGGCTGGCCGCGCGACGAACTCAAACGCTGGAGCTAACTCTCCGTCGTGAGCCCGAGCGTGCCGTCCAGCCGCGGCACGCACGCCCCGTCCCGCTTGTCCGACGCCAGGAACTCGGACAGGCACCGGCCGATCTGCTCGTGACCGCGGGCGTTGGGGTGGAACGACTCCTGCAACGCGTGCGAGGACCGGCCCTGGTCCCGCAGCCCGTCCCAGTCGACGGACAGCCGCGTGAACCACTCCGAGGACGTGTCGGAACCGCCCGCGCACGCCTCGTGGCCCTCGCCGGCGCGGGAAAGGTCCAGGAAGCGGGCGCCGACCTCGGAGGCGGCGGTGCGCAGGCCGTTCGACAGCTCCGGCACGGCGTCCTCGACGACCCATTCCAGGTCGCTCGTGCGCAGCGGGCAGCCGGAGAGGTTCTGCAGCGAGCGCGGCATCCTCGGGGAGACCGGGGCCGCGTACGACTGCACGACCAGCTGGTACGACGAGTCGAGGTAGCTGGAGTCGCGCATGGTCTGGCGGATGGCGCTGAGCGTGTTCTCGACCTTGGGGATCATCCGCCGCACGCGCTTGGACCACTCCGGTGCCACGGCCGACGTGCAGTCGCTGCGCTTGCCCCAGGCCTCGAAGCACTTGTTGAGGATCTCGGAGAAGCGCGGGTCGTCGTTCGCGCCGATGGCCACGACGATCGCGATGACGCGGTGCGAGCCCGCGATCTCGCGCAGGCGGGGGAGCTGGTCGTTGCGCAGCTTCTCGGAGTTGGCGCCCGAACACGCCAGGTTGAACTTCCGGTCGGCCTCGATCGTCGTCTTCCCGATCTCGGCGTCACGCGAGCGGTGGCACCAGTTGCCGCCCTGTTCGCCGTCGGTGCCGCTCTCGTAGTTGCCCGCGCCCTCGCCGGACATCGTGCTGTCGCCCAGCGCGACGACCGCGGTCCTGGACTCGCGGTCGGCGTCCGAGGGCGGCGGGAACGGGTGGTCGCTCACGATCAGCAGGACCGTGAGCAGGCTCATCACCGCGAGGGGTAGCACTCTCCGCATCGCTGATCAGCTTACGCGGGTGGCCGAATGCGAGGGGACCTTGGCGTTGCCGCCACCACGCGCCGTGAGGAAAGTGGAGGTGTGGGGAATCCGAGGGAGATAGTCGTGGTGGGGTACGACCGCACCGCGTTGCTGGACCTGGCGGGACCGGTGGAGGTGTTCCAGGCGGCGAACTACGGCGAACCTCGTTACGAGGTCACGGTCGCCACGCTCGGGGGAGGGCCTTTCACCGCGACGGCCGGGGTGCGGGTCGAGGCCGGTGCCGACCTGCGCACGCTGGACCGTCCGATCGACACGCTGCTCGTGGTCGGCGGCTGGGGATATGACGACGCCGCGGCCGACCCGGTGCTCACGACGAACCTGCGGCGCCTGGCGTCGAGGTCGCGCCGGGTCGCAGGGGTGTGCACGGGCGCCGTGGTGCTGGCGAGCGCGGGGCTGCTCGACGGCAAGAAGGCGACCACGCACTGGGCGTTCACCGGCGAGCTGGAGAACCGCGGTGTCGAGGTCGAACCGGACGCGATCTTCGTGTGCGACGGGCAGGTGTCCACGTCCGCGGGGGTGACGGCGGGCATCGACCTCGCGCTGGCCATGGTCGAGCAGGACCACGGACCGGCGCTCGCCCGCAGGATCGCGCAGTACCTGGTCGTGTTCCTGCAGCGGTCCGGCGGGCAGTCGCAGTTCAGCGTGCACACCCGCTCGAAGCCCGTCTCGGACGGTTCGCTGCGCGCGTTGCTCGACGACATCCACGCCGATCCGACCCGCGAGTGGACGGTGCCGGTCATGGCGCGCAAGGCCATGATGAGCGTGCGGCACTTCGCCCGCGTCTTCTCTCGCAACGTGGGCGTCTCGCCCGCCCAGTACGTCGAACGAGCCCGAGTCGAGGCCGCCGCCGACCGCCTGGCGAGCACCGCGGACCCGTTGGACCTCGTCGCCCGCCAGTCGGGGTTCGGCTCCGCCGAGACCCTGCGCCGGGCCTTCCTGCGCGTGCTCGGCGTGTCGCCGGGCAGCTACCGCGCCCGTTTCCGGACAACCGGAGTTGCCTGATGGAAGCCACGTTCGTCCTCTACCCGAACCTGACGGCGCTCGACCTGATCGGGCCGTTCGAGGTGCTCGCGTCCGTGCCGGTCGTGACGCCGAAGTTCGTCGCCGCCACGCTCGACGCGGTCAGGTCCGACAACGGCCTGGTCGTCCAGCCCACCCACACGTTCGCCGACGTGAAGTCCACCGACATCGTCGTGGTGCCGGGCTCCGGGCACTGGAAGCAGGTGCTGCGGGAGTCGGAGGAACTGGTCACGTGGCTGCGCGCGATCCACGTGACCACGAAGTGGACGACGTCGGTGTGCACCGGGTCGACGTTGCTCGCGGAGGCCGGCCTGGTCTCGCGGGCGACCACGCACTGGGCCGCCCGCGAGGACCTGGAGGTGCGCGGGGTCGAGGTGTCGACGGACCGCGTCGTGTTCGACGGCAAGGTCGTCACCGGCGCGGGCGTGTCGGCGGGCATCGACATGGCGCTGCGGCTGGTCGAGGCGGAGTTCGGCGAGGTGGTGGCGCAGGCGGTGCAGGTCGGCATCGAGTACGACCCGCAGCCGCCGCGCTCGTACGACTCGATCCCGCCGGAGATCACGGAGGGGCTCAGGACGGCGCTCGCGTCACGTCAGGCCTGACTGCACGGCGAACACCACGAGCTGGGCGCGGTCTCGCGCGCCCAGCTTCACCATCGCCCGCGACACGTGCGTGCGGACGGTCGCGGGCGAGATCACCAGGCGGTCCGCGATCTCGTCGTTGGACGCGCCGGACGCCACGTGCCGCATGATCTCCCGCTCGCGTTCGGTCAGCTTGTCCAGGTGCGGCACGGGCCTCGCCGACGCGCCGGACGCGAACCGGTCGATCACCCGGCGCGTGACGGACGGGGAGAGCAGCGAACCGCCGTCGGCCACGACGTGCACGGCGCGCAGCAGGTCAGCCGGGTCGGAGTCCTTCACCAGGAACCCGGACGCGCCGGTCCGCAGCGCCTCGAAGACGTACTCGTCGAGGTCGAACGTCGTCAGCATGACGATCCGGACCTCGGCGCACGCCGGGTCGGCGGAGACGCGGCGCAGCACCTCGAGGCCGTCCATCAGCGGCATGCGGATGTCGAGGAACACCACGTCCGGCTTCACCGACTGGATCAGCGACAACGCCTCGCGGCCGTCGGCGGCCTCGCCGGCGAGCTGGACGCCGTCCTCGGTCTCGATCAACGTCCGCAGTCCCATCCGGACCAGCGGCTGGTCGTCCGCCACCACCACGCGAATCATGAGGGCAACGGTATCCGCGCGATCACGGCGAAGCCGTGGGATCCGTCGACCTCGAGCGTGCCGCCGAGTGCCTCGGCCCGGGAACGCATGCCCGTGATGCCGTGGCCCTCGGTGAACGTGCTCGGTGTGCCGGTGTCGGTCACCTGCACGACCAGCTCGTCCCGCACGGTGTGCACGCGCACGGACGCGGTGACGCCGGGGGAGGAGTGGCGCAGGACGTTGGTCAGCGACTCCTGCACGATCCGGTACACGCCGAGCTGGTGGGTGCCGGGCAGGGAGATCTCCTCCACCTCGACCGAGACCTCCAGTCCCGCCTCGCGCATCCGCGACGCCAGCGCCGGGACGTCGGCGAGGGTGATCGTCGGTGTCAGAGGGGCCGAGCCGCGCAGGGTGTCCAGTTCGGACCGCAGGCCGTCCAGGGCCTCCTTCGACGTGTCGCGGATCGCCTCCAGCGAGGCGCGCGCCTTCGCGGGGTCCTTGTCCAGCACGTACAGGGCCACACCGGCCTGCATGGCGATCACGCTCAACCCGTGGCCGACGACGTCGTGGACCTCCTGGGCGAGCCGGAGTCGTTCGGAGATCACGGCACGTTCGCGGGTGTCCACAACGGACCGGTGGCGCAGCTTCATCAGCGCGCCGGCCGCGCCGGGCAGCAGGATCCAGCCGGCGGACCAGGTGACCCACGAGGTCAGCGAGTCGTTCCACCAGGGGAGGAGCGCCAGCGCGTACAGCAGGGCGCAGGCGGCCGCCAGCTCGATGCGCGCGTACAGGGCCACCGCGTAGATCGCGGCGACACCGCTCATCAGGATCGGACCGTACGGGTAGCCCAGCGCCAGGTAGACCACGATCGGCACGATCGTGATCCCGACCGTCCACAGCGGACGGACGGAGCGGAACAGCAGGCCGCCGGCCGACACGACGATGAGCACGTACGCCAGGGCGTCGAGGGGTACCGCGGCGCCCTGCAACCGTGCGGCGAACCGCGTGCCTGCGAGGCCGAAGAACAGCAGCGCCGCCGTGAGCGCGCTGTCCTGCCACTTGATGCGCATGCTGCCGACCATACGACCGGGGACGTACGCAGATGTGCGTATCTTGACGACGCTCCCGAGCGGACGCCCGCGAGGGCCCGGCAGGTCACTGTTGAGCACATGATCGTGACGACGGAGAAGCTGACGAAGCGCTACGGCGACCGCGCCGTGGTGGACGAGGTCAGTCTGTCCGTGCGGCGGGGTGAGGTCTACGGGTTCCTCGGTCCCAACGGCGCGGGCAAGACGACCACGATCCGCATGCTGCTGGGACTCGTGAGACCCACCAGCGGTTCGGCCAGCGTGCTGGGGGAGGCGCCGGGCACGCCCAGGGCGTTGCTGAAGGTCGGGTCGCTCATCGAGGGGCCTGGCTTCTACCCGTACCTGTCCGGCCGCGACAACCTGCGCGTGCACGCGGCCCGCAGGGGTGCCGGGAGGACGCACGTCGAGGCCGTCCTGGAGCAGGTCGACCTGGTGGGCGCCGCGAACGAGAAGTTCCGCCGGTACTCGCTCGGCATGAAGCAACGGCTCGGCGTCGCGGCCGCGCTGCTCGGCCGGCCGGAGCTGCTCGTCCTCGACGAGCCGACCAACGGCCTCGACCCCGCCGGCATGGCCGACATGCGCGACCTGGTGCGGGCACTCGCCGCGCAGGGCCAGACGGTGCTGCTGTCGAGCCACCTGCTCGGCGAGGTCGAGGAGATCTGCGACAGGGTCGGCGTGATCGCGAACGGGAAGCTCGTCGCGGAGAGCACGGTCGAGCAGCTGCGCGGCGACACCGTGCTGCTGATCAAGGCCGATCCGATCGAGAAGGCGCACGTCCTCGTCGAGGGCAGCGAGCTGCGCGGCGACGTGCTGCACGTGCGGGAGGCGGACGCCGGCGCGCTGGTGCGGATGCTGGTGCACGCCGACGTGGACGTGCGGGAGGTCCGGCCGCTGCGCCGGACCCTGGAAGAGGTCTTCTTCGAGATGACGGGGGTGGCGTGATGGGCAGCGTGAAGGCGGAACTGCTGCGGCTGTGGAAGTGGCCGGCGACGTGGGTGCTGATCGGCGTGTGGCTGGTGATGACGCTGACGTTCGGCTACGTGTTCAACTACATCGCCCTCGACGGCGGCACCAACACGCGCGGCTTCTCGCAGCAGCAACTGATCAGCGCGATGCAGCCCGAGAACGTCGGCGCCGCCGTCGTGCGCGGCCTGCCGATGTTCGGCGGCGCGATCATTCTGGTGCTGGCGGCCCTGGCGGTCGGCAGCGGCTACGGCTGGGGCACCTGGAAGACCACGCTGACCGCCGGTCCGCGCCGTGTCTCGGCGATGGCAGGGACGGTGGGGGCGCTCGCGATCATCGTGGTCGTCCTGGTGGCGCTGACGTTCGTGGTCGACCTGAGCGCGGCGATCACCGTGGCGTCGCTGGAGGGCTGGGACTGGAAGCTGCCCGGCACCGCCGCCCTGGAGGCCCTGGGCGCGTCACTGCTGATCGCCGCGATGTGGACGGGGTTCGGCGTCTTCCTCGGCGTCGTCACCAGGGGACCCGCGCTGGCCGTCGGTCTCGGCCTGATGTGGGCGATCGTCACCGAGAACCTGTTGCGGGGCGTGGGTTCCCTGCTCGGGCCGGTCGAGTCGCTGACCGAGGTCCTGCCCGGCGGGTCGGCGGGCAACCTCGCCGGTGCCGTCGGAGGGTCCGGTGCGCCCGGCGTGCTGACGAGCCTCAGCGGCACGACCGCGGCCCTGTTCCTCGCCGGGTACGTCGTGGTCTTCGTCGGGGCGGCGACCATTCTGAAGGTGCGCCGCGACCTCGTGTAGGGCCACCGCGGCCCAGACCACGCCGAGCACGACCGCGACTCCGGTGACGTAGTCGCGGTCGTGCAGGCCGGGGTTGACCGGACCGCTGAACTCCCGCCACAGCAACGGGACCGCGAGCAGCCCGACGACACCGCTGACGACGAGCCCGACGCCGACGGACGTCCGCTTGACGACGAGCCCCGACGCTCCGACGAGCGGGGCGACGAGGAAGTCGTGGAGCACCACCCCGCCGCCGAGCCAGATCAGGAGCTCGACGGTGACCTGGGGGAGGAGCAGCCAGGCGCCCCACGCTCCCAGCGCCACACCGAGTGCCGCGAGCGCGATCCTCACTGGACCTCCAACGACGTGACCCACTTCGTCTGCAACACGCCAGGCCTGTTCGGTGCGACGAGCCGGCACGGGTAGCCATGATCCGGGCTCAGTTCCTCGCCGTTGAGCCGCAATGCCAGCAACGTCAACGGATCGCGTGCGAACGCCTCGGGCAACGTGGTCGCCCGGTACAGCCCGTCCTCCTCGAGCGACTCGACCCGGACGTCGCCCCCGCTGACCAGGTCGGCGACCCGGACGCCGGTCCAGGTCGCGTTCTGGCTCCACCCCTCGACGCACGCGATCGGCAGGTCGACCGTCGTCTGGGGCATGGCCTTCAGCTCGGCGAGCGAGTAGCTCCTCCCGCCTGCCTTCAGCTTCCAGTCCTGCGGCACGACGACGTTCGCGGCCTTCGCGGTCCGGTTCACCGGCAGGTCGCCGTCCGACCGCCAGGCCAGCACCGAGACCTTGCGCAGCCACGGCACCGTGACGCCCGCCGTCGCGACCACCGCGACACCCGTCGCCAGCGCGGTCGTCCTGAGGAAAGCCCTGCGGGACAGGATGGTCCGTTCCTCGGACGCGGGTTCGAGGCTTCTCCTGATCAGGGGGATCTTCACCGCGATGTGCACCAGCAGCGCACCGGTCACGATCCACGCGACGGCGTAGTGGGCGGTGGGGAAGTAGAACGACCACGGGTAGTTCTGCGCCGCGTTGAACAGACCGGTCACCAGCTCGAAGAACGACGCCGCGATCAGCACGGAGATCGAGCCGCGCTCCAGTGCGTGCGGCACGTTCCTGACCAGCGGCCGTTCGAACAGCTTCGGGTAGACGGTCCACAACTTGGCCAGCAGCAACGGGATCGACGCCACCCCGGAGACCACGTGCACGCCCTGGGTGACGCGGTAGAGGTCGACCGGGCGGGTCGGCCACGGCCAGTCGTGCTGCACGCCGTGGCTGATCAGCCCGGTGACGAAGCACAGCCCGAACGCGATCCCGAGCCACGTGCCGACCCGGCTGGTCACGCCCGTGTGGTGCGCCGGAGCCCGGAACTTCACAACTTCTCCCAACAGGCGAACCAGCGGCCGGCGCGTTCGGCCTGCCACAGCGGGAAGAACCCGTCGGTGGTGAGGGACTCCGCGTCGCCCCAGGCCCACGGGAACCAGGAGCTGTGCGTGCCCCCGGTCCGCACGCGGGCCTGTCCTACGGTCAGCCCGGATCCCGGCCGCTCGACCTCGACGACGACGGTTCCGCCGGGCTCGAGCAGGCGGTGCACGCGGCGCAGCAGCGCGGCCGGGTCGCCGCCGATGCCGATGTTGCCGTCGGCGAGCAGGACGTGCTGCCAGCGCCCTTCGCCGGGCAGGTGGTCGAAGACGTCGCGGCGGATCGCGATGCCGCCGCGTTCGGTGGTGCGGCGCACGGCTTCGGGGGACACGTCGACGCCGAGCGCCTGGACGTCGCGGGACAGCAGGGCGACGACGAGCCGGCCGGGGCCGCAACCGACGTCGAGGGTGGGACCGGTGCAGGCGTCGAGGAGGACGTCGTCGTCGCCGCCGTCGGCGTCGGCCTGCCAGCGGGTGACGCTGAGCTCGCGCGGGGTGGCGCCGGGGAGGTCGAGCCAGCTGGGGCGGCCCTTCAGGGCCTGGTCGAACATCATCGGGGTACCGCCGCGATCCTCGTGAGCGCGGCGGCGAAACGGCTTCCCGGCACCTGCGCGGCCACCGCGCTCGCGTCCGCCATCGTGTCCACATCGGACAGCATCGGCAGGTTCCGCACCCGCGACTCCTGCAACGCCTCGAACGTCCGGGTCCCCGTGTCCGGTTGGGACATCGGCACGTCTTGCAGCACGCGGGCCCGCAGCGGGTCGCGCAGCCCCAGCGCCCACCAGCCGCCGTCCAGCGCGAACCCGAGCGCCGCCTCCTCGAACTCCGCGCACGACGCCAGCAGCTCCGGCGTCACCTGCGGCGTGTCCATCCCGATCTGCAGCACCGGCATCCCGAACCGCGCGATGTCGGCGTGGGCGTTCACCAGGCGTTCGGCGAAGGTCTGACCCCGTTGCGGGATGACCACGCACTCCGCCAGCGCCTCCCGCACGTCCTCGCGCCGCACCACGCCGGCCAGCGCCACCACCGGGACCGCGCCCGGCGTCCCCAGGACGGCCTCGAGCGTGTCGAGCAACGACGCCGCGGCGACGTCCGCCGCCTCCTCCGGGGTCAACGGCGGGCACAGGCGCGTCTTCACCTGACCGGGCACCGGGGACTTGGCCATGACCAGCAGGCAGAACCTCATCGCAGCACCCCCGCCATGTCGCGCGCCGCCCGCAGCGTGCCGCGCACCGAGCCGGACACCTTGGACCGCGTGCCCGCCGCACGGGCGCGGTAGCTGACGTCGACCTCGATCACCCGCCAGCCCGCGGAAGCCGCGCGCACCAGCAGCTCCAGCGGGTAGCCGAACGCCCGGTCCCGCACGTCCAGCGCCAGCAACGCCTCCCGGCGGCACACCCGCAACGGCGCGATGTCGTGCACGTCCAGGCCGCGGCGCCGCAGCAGGCCCGAGATCACCGCGTTGCCCGCTCGCGCGTGCCAGGGCCACACACCGGAGCTGACCGGCCTCCGCCGCCCCACGACGAGGTCGGCCTCGCCCAGCAGCGCCGCCATCCCCGGCAGCTCGGCCAGGTCCAGCGAGCCGTCCGCGTCGGCGAACGCGACCACGTCCGAGGTGGCCGCCAGAAGGCCGGTGTGCACAGCGGCGCCGTAACCGCGCAGAGGCTCGTGCACGACCAGCGCGCCGCAGGAGGCGGCCACGCCGGGGGAGCCGTCGACAGACCCGTTGTCCACCACGATCGCGCGGTGTCCGGGAGGCAGGGAGGCGAGGACCGCCGGCAGTGCGGCGGCCTCGTCCAGGCAGGGCAACACGACATCCATGGGTCCACCCTGGACCATCGGAAAGTGTTGTGGTGCTTACGGAATTGTGACGCGCGAAAGAGTTCTTACGGTTGTCTTGCGCGACCTGCGAGCACCCGCCGGACCCCCTAGGTTGGGCGCGGTGCGTCTAGTCATCGCCGGTTGCCTCGTCACTGCCGCCATCATCGCCGGGATCATTGTCAACGCCCACGACCCCGACATCCTCTACGCCGCCGCGGCACCGCTCTTCGGCAACTGGCACCCGCACGTCGGTCCCGGCACGCCCGTCGCGGTCCTCATCGCGTTCCTGGTCGTGGCCAAGGGACCCGAGCTCGCTCGGCACAGGTTCGCCCTGCCGATCGCCTACGCCACGGCCACGGCGTTCACCTTGTCATTGGCCATGATCGACGGCTGGGACCGGTTCGTCACCAGGCTCACCACCGACGACGAGTACCTGCACGAGGTTCCCGGCGTCACCGGCGTCACCGACGTCCCGGCGATGCTGCGCGGCTTCGCCGGACGGATCCCCGACTTCCAGCCGGACTCGTGGACCACGCACGTCTCCGGTCACCCGCCGGGCGCGCTGCTCACGTTCACGTGGCTCGACCGCGTGGGACTCGGCGGGGGAGCGGCGGCATCGCTCTTCTGCGTGCTGGTCGGATCGCTCGTGGTCGTGGCGATCCCCAAGGCCCTCGACGACAACGCCGTGCTGCCGTTCCTCGTGCTGTTCCCCGGGGCGGTGTGGGTCGGGGCGTCGGCGGACGGCATGTTCATGGGCATCGCGGCCGCGGGCATCTACCTGCTCACGCGGTGGCCACTGCTCGGTGGCGTGGTGCTGGGCTGGTGCCTGTTCCTGTCCTACGGCCTGGTGCTGCTCGCGCCGCTCGCGCTCGCGGCGGTCTGGCGCCGGGACGACCTGCCCGCCACCGCCCGCCGAGCGGGACTGGCCGTGGTCGGCGCTCTGGCGGTCGTAGCGGCGTTCGCGGTGGCGGGGTTCTGGTGGTACGAGGGCTACGAGCTCGTCAAACTCCGCTACTACCAGGGAATCGGCGACACCCGGCCGTACTGGTACTGGGTGTGGGCGAACCTCGCTGCGCTAACGCTGGTCATCGGTCCCGCGGGGATCAAGGGGTTGCGCAAGGACAGGTGGGTCGTCGCGGCCGGTGCGGCGATCCTGGCGGCGGACCTGTCCGGGCTGAGCAAGGCCGAGACCGAACGGATCTGGCTGCCGTTCGCCGTCTGGCTGCTCGCCGGCACCGCGAGGCTCGACAGGAGGTGGCTCACCGCCCAGGCGCTGACCGCCCTGGCGGTGAACCACCTCGTGCTCACGAACTGGTGACGGACTCCCGCTGCGAGGCGAACGCGAAGTCCCGCACGCCCTCGGTGAAGGCGACCTGCGCCTCGAAACCCAGCACGTCCAACGCCTTCGCGGGCGATGCGACGACGTGCCGGACGTCGCCGGGACGAGCGCCGCCGACGATTTCCGGAGCCGGGCCGTCGCACGCCTCGGCCAGTGCGAAGGCGAGGTCGCCGATCGTGTGCGGTTCGCCGGAGCAGACGTTCACGGCCTCGAAACCGGGGCGAGGAGACACCAACGCGAGCACGTTGGCCCGCGCCACATCGGTGACGTGCACGAAGTCGCGCCGCTGCCGGCCGTCCTCCATCACGCGCGGCGCCACGCCGTTCCGCAGCGCCGACCGGAAGATCGACGCCACTCCGGCGTAGGGGGTGTCGCGCGGCATCCGCGGGCCGTAGACGTTGTGGTACCGCAACGCCCACACGCTTCCGCCGGTCTGCCGCGCCCACGCCACAGCCAGGTGCTCCTGGGCCAGCTTCGTCGCCGCATAGGTGCTGCGCGGCTCCAGCGGCGCGTCCTCGGGCACCAGTTCGGACACCACGAAGTCGCCGCAGAAGCACCTCGGCTCGTACACGCCCCGCGCCAGGTCGGCTGCGGACCGCTCGGCGCGGACGATCCCGTGCGACAGGCACCGGTACCGACCCTCGCCGTAGACGACCATCGACGACGCCAGCACCAGCCGTGACACCCCCGCGCGGTGCATCTCGGCCAGCAGCACCGCGGTGCCGAGGTCGTTGTGGCGGGCGTAGGAAGGCGCGTCGAACGGATCCACGCCGTGCCCGACCATCGCCGCCTGGTGGCACACCGCGTCCACTGTGGACAGCAACGGCCGCAGCACGTCGGGGGAGGTGACGTCGCCGACGACCAGTTCGTGGTCCAGCACGGGGACCGCGCCGTGCGCCTCGGGCAGCAACGCGTCGAGAAGCACGCAGTCGTGTCCTTGTGCGGTCAGCTCGTCCGCGACGTGCGATCCGATGAACCCGGCTCCGCCGGTGACCAGTACTCGCATGGACCGACCGTAGGGCCGCCCGTCTCCCCGAGCGCCTCCGCGGCGCTAGCCGTCAGAACTCCGTAAGACCATCTCCACCACGAACCGCGCTCCGGTGGGCGGACGGTCCTCCACCCACACCCGGCCGCCCAGCCGGTGCACGTGCTCGCGGACCAGCGCGAGTCCCAGCCCGCTGCCCGTGTCGTCACCGCGGCTGCCCGCCATGACGCCGCGCGCGAACCGTTCGAAGATCTGCTCCCGCAGGTCCAGCGGCACTCCGGGGCCCGCGTCCTCCACCGTCAGCCGGACCTGTCCACCGCACTCCCGCACACCCACCAGCACCGCGCCACCCGCGTGCCGCTCGGCGTTGTCGAGCAGGTTCGTCAGCACCCGGTCGAGCCTGCGCCGGTCGCCGAGCACCACGGCGGGCTCCAGGTCCAGCGGCACGGGCGCGCGGGTCGCGACCACGTTGCGCACCAGCGCGTCCAGCGCGATCTCCTCCGGTGGCGGGTCGTCGATCTGGTCGGCGCGCGAGATCTCCAGCAGGTCGACGACCATCCGCGCGAACCTGTCGACCTCCGAGGTCAGCAGCTCCAGCGCGGTCCCGGCGGTGCCGGGCAGGTGCTCACGGCGGCGGCGCAGCACCGCGCCCGCGTTCACCATCGTCGTCAACGGCGACCGCAGCTCGTGCGACACGTCCGACGCGAACCGCGCGTCCCGCAACGCCCGCTGCTCCAGCGCCTGGGCCGTCGAGTTGAACTTCGCCGCCAGCGCGGCCAGGTCGGGGTCGTCCTGGTCGGGCAGCCGGGCGCGGAGGTCACCGCCGGCGATCCTGCCGGCCGCGGAGCTCAGCTCCGTCAGCGGTCTCAGCGCCCGTTTCGACGCCCACGAGCCCAGCGCCGCACCGAGCAGGGCGGACCCGATCGTCCCGGCGACGAGCATCGCGCCGAGGAACGCGAACGTCCGGTCGAGCTGCTGCAACCCGGACAGCTCGACGTAGACGGCGCCGCCCGCCACCGGCCGCGCCACGGCGAGCATCGGCACCCCGTCCACGGTGATCCTCGCGGTGCCCGGCGGGTGGTGCACCAGGGCGGCGGGGAGCCGGGACGGGTCGACCGCGCGGCCCGCGGTGAGCACGCCGTCCGGGCCGAACAGGAGGATGGCCGAGTCGGGCCCGCCGAGCAGCTCGCCGAGTGCGGGGGAGGACGGCGACCTCTCCACGAGCCGCGCGTTGAGCTCGGCCTGCCGGGTGGCGCCCGCCTCCCGGTGCCGCAACAGGTAGCCGGTGGCGAGGTTCCACGTCGCGAACGCCAGCACGCTCGTCACGACCAGCAGGCCGAAGCCGAACGAGAGGGTGACGCGACGGCGCAGGGTGAGTCTCACGAGCGGATCCGGTAGCCCGCGCCGCGCACGGTCAGAACCAGCGCCGGATCGTCCGGATTCGCCTCGACCTTGCGCCGCAGTCTTCTTATGTGCACGTCCAGCAACCGGGTGTCACCGAAGTAGTCATATCCCCAGACCCTCTGCAGCAGCTGTTCCCTGGTGACGATTCGGCCGCCCGCACCAGCGAGTTCCAGCAGCAGCCGGAATTCCGTTCTGGTGAGATGAACGCGTTCACCCGCACGGTGCACCAGCCCTTCCTGCGGACGGATTTCCAGATCGCCGATCCGAACGGATTCCCTGCCCGGTCCGCGCCGGCGCAACAACGCGCGGATGCGGGCCGCGAGAACGTCGCCCATCAACGGTTTCGTGACGTAGTCGTCCGCTCCCGCCTCCAGTCCGGCGATCATGTCGCGGGCGTCCGCTCGCGCCGTGACCACGATGACGGGCAGGTCACCGCGGGATCTGAGGGTCCGCACGACGTCCAGCCCGTCGAGGCCGGGCAACGTGAGGTCGACGAGCACGACGTCGAAGGACTCGGTTTCCACCCTTCGCAGGGCCACTTCCCCCGAACCCGCCTCGTCGACGGTGAAACCCTCGTCGGACAAGGCGAGGCTCAACGCCTGCCGGATTCGCTCGTCGTCTTCGACCAGCAGGACCCGTACGCACACGTCGACTCCACTGTGTGAGAGCCGCGGCGACGGCTCTCACACAGTGGAGCGAAAGTCGATCAAAAGCAAGAACACTTCGGTTTAAAATGCGGTCAGCGTGATTTTCGCCGAACGCGGGTTCGGTTCGTGGACAAGTGACTCGAAGCCGCCGACATCGTCGAAGGCGAAGCCGTAGGCCCGGCCGTCGGCCATGTTGGCGTGCACGATCTTCGAGAAGTGGTTCGTCGTCGCACGGGTGTAGAACTCGCTCGCGTTGTACGTCGGCTGGGTGTGCAGGAAGCCGAGCGTCGACCGGTTGAGCGCCGCGCACAGCGACCGCGAGATCGCGCCGAGCTCGTTGTTCGGCGCCGCGAGCCGTCCGTCGCAGTTGAGCACGTCGCGGGTGGACGGCTGCTGGAACTCCGCCACCTGCTGGCCCGAGGTGTTGGTGAACCGCATGACCCCACCGCTGACGCGGCCGGTGAACTTGCGGTTCGGCTCGGCCTGGTACGGCACGACGGTGAGCGGCGTGTTCTGGTAGGTCGACCAGACGCTGGTGACGTAGCTCTGGAAGTACGTGCTCGAGAACAGGCCCGCGTCGAGACCCTTGCTCGGGTTCAGCACGCGCAGCCGGGTGCCGTCGGACCGCGTGTACGCGAGCTTCGCCCAGTCACCGCCGAGCTGCTGGTGCTGGTCGAAGACGCGGTTGCGCCCGTTCGCCACGAGCTGGCCCGCCTTCCTCGTGGCGCCGCCCTGCGACGTCGCCTCGACCGCGTGCGGGACCGCGAACATGTCCACCTGGGAGCTGTTGAGCCACAGACCGCCGCCGTCGTAGCTGAACTCGCTCCAGTCGAACAGGACGTCGCGGTTCGGGTCGCCGCCCGCCCACGGAGCGGGCTGCACGAGACCGTCCGGGACGAGGCTGAACTTCAGCTTGTCCCGGAAGGCCATGTAGATCCGGCCGCCGGCCAGGTTGAGCGGGATCTGCAGGGTCTTGCTGGCGCCGTTGGCCGGGCCGGGGATCGAGAAGTCCGGCGCGGGGACGGGCGGGATCGCACCGCCGGACCACGGGGTGAACTGGCCGTTGCCGTTCACGTAGCCGAGGCGGCCGTTGTAGATGCCGGTGACGTACAGGTGGACCGCGTCGCCGCGGCCCGAGTTGTTCGTGATCGTGAGCGGGAGTTGGCTCGGGGGAGCCGCTTGCACGGGCGGGGACATCGTTGTCAGCCCAAGTAGGGCCGATGTCGCGAGCAGCAGGAGCTTGCGCATCGGGCTATCTCCTCACTGAGACAGGGGTCGTGAGAGCGCTCTCATAGTCAGCGCGATCGTGTTGACCTGTCAAGAATGGTCTTCATGCGCGCACTGACGGTGGATCCCGCACGAGCCGGGTCGTTGTCGTTGTCCGACCTGCCCGATCCGGTGCCGGGACCGGGCGAACTGCTGGTCGAGGGGATGGCGGTCGGCGTCTGCGGGACGGACCGCGAGATCGTCCGCGGGGAGTTCGGGACCGGCGGGACGCTGGTGATCGGTCACGAGTCGCTGGGACGGGTGATCAGCGGGCCGGGGTTCGCCGCGGGCTCCCTGGTGGCGGGAGTGGTCCGCAGGCCCGACCCGGTGCCGTGCGTGGCGTGTGCGCGTGGCGAGTTCGACATGTGCCGCAACGGTCAGTACACCGAGCGCGGGATCACCGGTCTCGACGGGTACGCCTCGACGTTGTGGACGGTGCCCGCCTCCTACGCCGTGGAGGTCAGCTCCGCGACCGGGGTTCTCGTCGAACCGACGTCCGTGGTGGTCAAGGCGTGGGAGCGGCTGGACCGGCTGGCGTTGTTCCCGTTCGAGAGCGTGCTGGTCACCGGCGCGGGGCCGATCGGGCTGCTGGCGGCGTTGGTCGGCGTGCAGCGCGGGCTCGACGTGCACGTGTTCGACCTTGCCTCCGACGGCCCGAAGCCCGCGCTCGTCGAGTCGCTCGGCGCGACCTACCACCGGGAGCTGCCCGACCACCCGGTGGTGATCGAGGCGACCGGGGCGCCGGAGCTCGTCGCCCGGCTGCTCGGGCGCGACCTGGTGTGCCTGACCGGGGTGCCGTCCTCCGAGGTGGTCGAGGCGGACATCGGGCAGGCCAACCGCGACCTGGTGCTGCGCAACGGGATCGTGTTCGGGACGGTCAACGCGAACGTGCGGCACTACCGCGAGGCGGCGGCGGTGCTGGACCGCGCGGACGACGGGTGGCTGTCGTCGATGATCACTCGGCGGGTGCCGCTGGAGTCGTTCGCCGAGGCGTTCGAGCAGCGGCCGGACGACGTGAAGGTAGTGCTAGAGCTGTGAACGCGGCTGCGAGCACGATCCCGGCGGCCAGGAGCAGCGCCTGGTGGTAGCCGTGGCGCAGCAGGGGAGTGGCGACGAGCGGGCCGAGCACCTGGCCCGCGGAGTAGCCCGCGGTGAGCACCGCCGCGGCGCGCGGGAAGCCGAGGTCCGCGCCGATCCTGAGCGAGGTCGCCGCGACGGTGAGGAACGTGCCGCCGAAGAGGACCACGGCGACCAGCGCGGCGGTGGTCCCGCTGACGAGTGCGGGCAGGGCGATGCCGACGGCCTGCAGGAACAGCGCCACCGGCAGCAGGTTCCTGCCCTTGATCATCACCGACAGCGCGGCGGAGACGCCGACGAGCACCCAGGCACCGCTGCCGAGCGGGCCGCTGATCGCGGCGACCAGGAACGTCCCGGCGATGATGTAGCCGACGCCTTCGAGGGTGTAGCTGGTGAACAGCGCGCCGAACCCGCGCCGCCCGCTCCCGGTGGCCTGCGGCCGCGGCCGTTCCGGCCGGAGGTTCCACGCCGCGAGGGCGAGCAGGGCGGACAACCCCGCCGCGACCCACCAGGCGAACCGCCACTGGGCGTGGACCAGGACGACCAGGCCGGACAGCGCGATCCCGGCGCCGACCCCGCTCATGCCCCAGCCCGGCCCGGCGTTCACCGCCGCCACGAACACCAGCGCGCTCGCCACCCCGGCCACCAGCCGCAGCACGAACCACACCGCCAGGCCGTGCGTCAGCGGCATCCCGGCGAGGCTCACCACCAGCACCACGAGCGCCACGCGGTTCGTCGTCCGTGACGGCGCCCGCACGACCGTGGCGAGCGCACCGGCGAAGTAGCCCAGGTAGTTGGCGGTGGCCAGGCTCGCGGCCGAGGCCGCCGACAGACCGGCCTGAGCGGTCATCAGCGGCAGGATCGGCGTGTAGACGAACCGGCCGATGCCCATGCCCGCCGCCAGTGCCGCGGCGGCCTGACGAGCGCTCACAGCCGGCCGGGGTCGTTCGGGTGCGGCTGCACGGCGGTGACGTCGAACTCCATCCACGGGCTCAGCGGAAGGGTGCCGAGCACGTTGGCGTGCAGGTCGTCCTCGTCCCCGGCTCGCCACAGGCCGATGCTGCGCAGCTCGCCGACGGGCCGCCAGAGCCGGACGAGGTTGCCGCTCGCGGTGAGCTCCTTGGCCCGCACGGCCTCCGCGGCGCGCCGGGCGTCCACTTCGGACTGCGGGGTGCCGTCGGGGATCGTGGTGGTGATCTCGACGATGAACTCTCTCATGCCCTCATCGTCCGACCGGGGCGTCCTGGGTGCCACGACCGGCTTTCTCCTTCGTGAGAGCTTCAGCCTCCTAGGATGCGGGCGTGGAACTGCGTCAACTCCGGTACTTCCTCGCCGTCGCCGAAGAGCTCCACTTCGGCAGGGCCGCGGCACGTCTGCTGATCGCGGGGCCCTCGTTGTCGCAGCAGATCAAAGCGCTCGAACGCGACCTCGGCGTGCCGCTGTTCGCCCGCGACCGCCGCGCCGTCGCCCTCACCTCCGCCGGCGCCGCGCTGGTCCCGGAGGTGCGGGCGTTGCTGGAGAGGGCGGACGAGCTGCAGCGGCACGCGCGCCAGCTGTCCGGGTCGCGGCCGGTGCGGATCGGGTACGTCAACTGGCTGCCGCACGACCTCACCTCGCGCACGGCCGGGATCGCGCAGCTGTACGTGGACGCGTGGGTCGTGCCCTCGCACCAGCAGGCAGCGCGGGTGGCCGACGGCAGCCTCGACCTCGCCGTGTGCTGGATCCGCCGGTCCGAGGCAGCCCAGCTCGGCCTCGAGGCGCGGCTGCTCGGCGCCGACCGGCTCTACGCGGTCGCCGTCGGCACCGACACGAGCCCGGTGCGGGCGAAGGACATCGCGGTGCTGGTGGACGACGACGTCACGTCGTGGCAGTCCTGGAACGACTACGCCGAGGAGTTCGCCCGCGACACCGGGGCGGCCGTCCGGCGCATCCACAACGGCGCGATCACCGGGCCGGCGTTCTTCGACCACGTGCGGGTGTGCACGACGCCGGTGCTCAACTCGCCGAAGGGGCAGACGACGCCGTTGCCGCCGGATCTCGTGCAACGGCCCGTCGTCGATCCCGAGGTGGTGTGGACCTGGTCGCTGGTGCGCCGTGCGGACGAGGTGCGCGCCGACGTGATCGCCGCGGCCGAGGCGATAGTGCGGGACGTGGGCGACCTGGGGCTGAGCCGCGCCTGGCTGCCCGCCGACGACCCCTACCGTGCGGTGGGAGGCTGAGCCTCTCACGAGGGAGGGAACAGGTCGCGATTACGCGAAATGCGGAGCGGGTGCACGCCGTTGTGGCTGTCAGTTCCACTTTCCCTCTTCTCGAAAGCGAGCAGGAAAATGACCAGCAAGGTGGCAATCGTCACGGGTGCGTCGCAGGGAATCGGTGCGGCTCTCGTTCCCGCCTACCGCAAGCTCGGCTATTCGGTTGTCGCGGTCTCGCGTTCCATCGGGTCCTCCGACGACCCCGAGGTGCTCACGATCCGCGCCGACCTCTCGAAGACCGGTGAGGGCGCGCGGGTGGTCCGGGAGGCGCTGGCGCGGTTCGGCCGGGTCGACGCGCTCGTGAACAACGCGGGCATCTTCGTGGCCAAGCCGTTCACCGAGTACACCGACGAGGACTTCGCCGTCGTCACCGGCACGAACCTCGTCGGCTTCTTCGACATCACGCGCAGCGCCGTCGCCGCGATGGAGGCGAGCGGCGGGCACGTCGTCAACGTGTCCACGAGCCTCGTCGACCACGCGCTCTCGGCGGTGCCGTCCGCCCTCGCGTCGCTGACCAAGGGCGGTCTGAACGCCGTCACGAAGTCGCTGGCCGTCGAGTACGCGTCGCGCGGCATCCGCTTCAACACGGTGGCGCTCGGCATCATCAGCACGCCGATGCACGCCCCGGAGACGCACGAGGCGCTCGCCGCGCTGCACCCCGCCGGCCGCATCGGCGAGATCTCCGAGGTGGTCGAGGCGATCACGTTCCTGGAACAGGCCGGCTTCGTCACGGGCGAGATCCTGCACGTCGACGGCGGCCAGAGCGCGGGGCACTGACATGGTCCTCGAAGACGTCATGGACCGGTGGAAGGACGCCGTCGACGCGCACGACCCCGAGCGCGTGGCGGCCGGGTTCACCGAGGACGCGATCTTCCAGGGGCTCAAGCCGTACGGGGTGGGGCGTTCCGCCATCGCCGCCTACTACGACTCCCAGCCCATCGGGTTGAAAGCGGAGTACAAGGTCCTGGAAACGCGGCGGCTGTCCGACGAAATGGTTCTCGGATATCTGAACGTCGACTTCTCGTTCACCGACAGGCCGACGATCAGCGTCTACCTGAGCGTGCTCGTGAAGGGAGACCTGATCGCGCACTACCAGGTCTCCCGTCTCCCGAACTAATTCCTCCGGGGCTCCCGGCCGAACGGCAACCGAGGCCGTTCGAGCTCGGGAGCCTCCGGGATCGGCATGGTCACGGGCGCGTCGGGCGTGACCGTGATCGGTTCGCCGTGGTGCCGGGTCTTCAGCTCGCCGCCGTCCACGATCCGGTAGGTGGCCTCGCCGCCGCGCACCTCGACCGCGATCCTGGTGTCCCGGAAGGCCATCCGGAACGAGAACGCGGTCAGCCTGTCCGGCAGCCGCGGCGCGAACGTGAGCTCGCCGCCGTGGTCGCGCATGCCGCCGAACCCGGCCACCAGCGCCGTCCACGCGCCCGCCAGCGAGGCCATGTGCAGGCCGTTGGTGACGTTCCCGTGCAGGTCGCGGAGGTCGGTGAACGCCGCCTCGACGAGGTAGTCGAACGCCAGGCCGAGGTGTCCGACCTCCGCGGCCAGCACCGCCTGCGTGCCTGCTGACAACGACGAGTCGCGCACGGTGCGTGCCTCGTAGTAGGTGAAGTTGCGGGCCTTCTCCTCCTGGGTGAACGCGTCACCACGCACGTGCATCGCGAGGACCAGGTCCGCCTGCTTCACGACCTGACGCCGGTAAAGGTCGAAGTACGGGAAGTGCAGCAGCAGCGGGTACTTGTCCTCCGGCGTGTTCTCGAAGTCCCACTCCGCGTGCTTGGTGAAGTTGTCCGCCTGCGGATGCACTTCGAGCAGCTCGTCGTAGGGCATCGCCATCACGTCGGCGGCCTTGCGCCACGCCGCGATCTCCTCCTCGGACGCGTTCGCCTTGTCCGGGTGGCGTTCCGCCGCGTCGGCGGCGGCGCGGAGGTTCTGCTGCGCTATCAGGTTGGTGTAGATGTTGTTGTCGACGATCGCCGAGTACTCGTCCGGTCCCGTCACGCCGTCGATGCGGAACCCGTCGTGCGGGTCGTGGTGGCCGAGCGACATCCACAGCCGTGCGGTCTCCACGAGGATCTCGGTGGCCTCGTCGCGGTCGAAGTCCTCGTCGTTCGTGGCGTGGAGGTACTGCTGGACGGCGTAGGCGACGTCGCCGGAGACGTGGAACGCCGCCGTGCCCGCCGGCCAGTACGCGCTGCACTCCGCGCCGTTGATCGAACGCCACGGGAACGCGGCACCCTTGAGCCCCAGCACCTGCGCGCGCTCGCGTGCCTTGTCCAATGTGGAGTGACGCCACCGCAGTGCGTCGCGGGCGGCGTCCGGCAGCGTGTAGGTGAGCACCGGGAGCACGAACATCTCGGTGTCCCAGAACGCGTGCCCGTCGTAGCCGGGTCCGGTGAGGCCCTTGCCGGGGATGGCGCGGGTCTCCCCGCGGGCACCGGCCTGCAGGATGTGGAACAGGGCGAACCTGAGCGCCTGCTGCAGCTCGTCGTCGCCCTCGACCTCGATGTCGGAGACCTCCCAGAAGTTGTCCAGGAAGGCCTTCTGCTCCGCCAGTAAACCGTCCCAGCCGGTCTGGCAGGCGCCGGCGAGCGCGGCCTCGACCTGGGCCCGCAGCGCGGGGGTCGACCGCTGGCCCGACCAGCCGTAGGCGAGGTACTTGGTGAGCTTCAGGCAGGTGCCGGCCTTGACGTCGACGGCCGCCGTGAACCGGGCCAGGTCGTCCTCCACGCGGATCTCCGTGCGGGGATCGGTGCTCTCCGCGACCTCCAGCTCGTGGTCCATCGCGGCCGCCATGCGCAGACCGGACACCTTGGTGCGGTGGCACAGCACGGCCCGCGACTTCTCGGCCATCTTGAAGTCGCTGACCAGCGGGGCGTCCAGCGCGGCGGCGACGCGGGGGTCGCTGCTGCGGCTCTTGGTCGGCTCGTTGGCCAGCAGGTCGGACTGCACGACGAGCTGCAGGTCCTCCTCCGGCTCGACCTCGTAGCGGATCGCGGCCACCGCGCGTTGGGTGAAGGACACGAGCCTCTCGCTGCGCACGGTCACACGACGGCCCGTCGGCGACTCCCAGACCGTGCGGCGCCTCAACGTGCCGGTGCGGAAGTCGAGAGTGCGTTCGTGCTCGATCGCGTCGCCGTACCGCATGTCCAGCGGCTCGTCCTCGACCAGCAGGCGGATGATCTTGCCGTCGGTGACGTTGACGACCGTCTGGCCCGCCTCGGGGTAGCCGTAGCCCGCCTCGCCGTACGGCAGCTGGTGCTGCTCGTAGAACCCGTTGAGGTAGGTGCCCGGCAGCCCGCGCGGCTCGCCCTCGTCGAGCGTGCCGCGCATGCCGATGTGGCCGTTGGCCAGCGCGAACGTCGACTCGGTCTGGTGCAGGTTGCCCACGGAGAGGCCCTGCCAGCTCAGCTGCCACGGTTCGATCGCGTAGCTCATGAGAGCAGCTCGTCGAGCTCGTCGACGACCACGTCGGCGCCGCCGGTCCTGAGGGCCTCGGCCTGGTTGCCGCGGTCCACGCCGACGACGAAGCCGAACCCGCCGTCGTGCCCCGCCTTCACGCCCGCGAGCGCGTCCTCGTAGACGGCGGCGTGTTCCGGTGCCGTCTTGAGCCTCCTGGCGCCCTCGATGAACGAGTCCGGCGCCGGTTTGCCCCGCAGGTTCGACGCGGTGATGACGTTGCCGTCCACGAGCGCGTCGACGTAGTCGAGCAGGTTGCCCGCGCGCAGCACGCGCATGGCGTTGGCCGACGACGTGACGACGCCGATGGGCAGGCCGGCCTCGCGGGCCGCCTGGAGGTAGCGGACCGAACCGGCGTACGGCGAGATGCCCTGTTCGTCGATGATGGCGTTGACCAGGTCGTTCTTCTGGTCGCCGATGCGGCGGACCTCGTCCTCGGAGGGGGTGAGACCGCGCGAGGCCAGGAAGCTGCGGACCCCGTCGTAGCGCGGCTTCCCGTCCACGTAGGCGAGGTAGTCCTGCTCGCTGAACGGCTGACCCATGGCTTCGAACGTCTGCCGCCAGGCCTGGCGGTGCAGCACGGCGGTGCTGGTGAGCACGCCGTCGAGGTCGAACAGCAACGCCGTGATCTTCTCGGGGATGCCCAGGCTCATGAGGTGATCATGCACCCGTCTCGCCGACATCGCCGCGCTCTTCTGCGAGACGTTCGTCGAGAGGCCGTGGGTGCGCCTGCTCGTACTCGGTCATCCCGTACTTCGTGGACTCGGCCCAGTCCTCCGGCGGGTCCATGGCGCCCTCGAGCGGATCCCGCTCGAGGTTGTCCTCGTCGAGGCCCTCGAAGCTGTCGGTGTCCTGGGGCACGTAAGCACCGCGATCTTCACTCATGGTGGTACCTGTACCCAGTCCGGCCCTATCCGATGCTTTGCCCGACCAGCGAGCCGATGGCGTAGGTGACGCCCATCGCGATCAGGCCACCCGCGACGTTGCGGACGATGGCGCGCCGCTTGTCCGCCCCGCTGAGCCGCGCGCTGACGAAGCCGGTGAGGGCCAGGGCGAGGATGGCGGCGATCACGGTGACCGGCACGCGCAGGGTCGTGGGGGTGAACGCGATCGCGGCGAGGGGGAGCAGGGCGCCGATCGTGAACGAGATGAAGCTCGCGATGGCGGCGCCCCAGGGGTTGGTGAGCTCCTCCGGGTCGATGTGCAGCTCGGCGTCGGCGTGGGCGGCCAGCGCGTCGTGCTCGGTGAGCTGCCTGGCGACCTCCTGCGCGGTCGCGGCGTCCAGGCCCTTGCCCTCGTAGATGTCCTTGAGCTCCTCCAGCTCCTCCTCGGGCGTCTCGCGCAGCTCCCGGCTCTCCTTGGCGAGGAGGGCGCGCTCGGCGTCGCGCTGGCTGCTGACCGACACGTACTCGCCGCTCGCCATGGACATCGCACCGGCGAAGAGGCCCGCCAGGCCCGCGACGAGGATCTGGGCCCTGTCCGTGGTGGCGCCCGCGACGCCCACCACGAGGCTGGCGGTGGACACGATGCCGTCGTTCGCGCCGAGCACTCCCGCCCGGAGCCAGTTCATCCGGTCGCCGGTGACCTCGTCGTGGGGCTCGTCGTGCGTCATGGTTCGGAGATTAGTGCGCCGGTTGGCGGTCACGATGTGCGCCCCACTGTGCTGATCGGGTGAGTTTTGCCTGGTCAACGGGTAGATGTTCAATTTTTGTCAGACCCCCGTGGCAGCATGTCGAACAGGTGTTCGTGAGCGTGCTAGAAGGAGGTCAGTCCCGATGCAGATCGAACCCAGTCGCTGGCCGGGCCGCGTGGTCCCTTCCACCGACGCCGACGTGGACATCGCCGTCGAGGCCCTCTGCGAGCGCGCCTCGTGGCCGGACGCCGACCGCCGGTGGGTGCGCCGCCTGCTGGAGCCGTGGTTCAAGGCGGGCTGGAGCGTCGACGCCCTCCTGGTGGCCATCGACACCAAGCCCGACGGCAGCCGCCAGGGCCGCCCGCGCTCACGGGACCAGGTGGCCCACGAGTTCCTGCGGGCCCGCCTGCGCACCTGGACGGCGGACGGCGCGGGCCTGGCCCGCCCGCCGCTGAAGGGCACCTCGCTGGGCGAGTGGTACCGCGTGAACCGCCGCAACGCCGCCCTGCACGCCCCGCGCTCCCGCACGGGCCTGACGTCGGAGGGCGAGCGGGCGCGGGCCGAGTCGCGCGCCCTGGCCCACCGCCGCGACCCGGTGGAGCGCAGCCGGGAGAAGGGCCGCCGGAGGCAGGAGGTGCTGGACAGCCTGCTCCTGCCGGGACAGGAGGTGCCGTCGTTCGCCGACTCGTGGCGGCTGGTGGCGGAGCTGATCCCGGTGCCGCGGGTGTGCTCGGCGTGCGGGCACGTGCGCAACGAGGTGGTACGGCCGGCGCACCGGGTGGCGTAGGCACCAGGTGCGTGGGCCCGTGCTCGTGAGATCGCCGAGCACTGGTCCAGCTTCCGCGATGTCGTTCTTCACTCCACGCGGACCTCCTACCTGCGGTGACTGGCCTGAATCGGGCCGTCGCCGAGAGACCTCCCACGCCGATTCGGTGAGAAGTGGTTGAACTCGGCCCAGGTCGGGAACACGGAACGAGTTTCTTGTTTCCTGATGTGAGGGGCCGAAATGCTCGAAGTGACGCCGGTGGCTGCTGAGGTCATCAACGAGCTGACGTCGCAGACGGAGGCCGCCAGCGACGAGGTCGGCCTGCGTTTCGCACTCGCCACCGACCAGGACAGCCAGGCCCTGGAGCTCACGCTGAGCGAGGCCGTCGACGGCGACGAGGTGGTGACCGCCCCCGCCGGTGCCAAGGTCATGATGGAGCCGGCCGCCGCCCAGTACCTGGACGACAAGGTGCTCGACGTGCGCCAGGACGACGAGGGGAACCCGGCCTTCGCCATCGCGCGGCAGGAGCAGGAGGGCTGAGCCCGGAGCTCCGGACGGGCCGGACCCCGCGCGTGGGGCCCGGCCCGTTCTCGTTCGTTCTTCCGAAAGCGAAACGCCCCCTGCCACGAAGGCAAGGGGCGTCGTGCTGAACCGGTGATCAGCCTTCGATGCGGCGGATGACCGAGATCGGGCCGATCGAGTCGATGTCGGCGATCTTCACCGGCACGCCCTCGGTCGAGGCGTGCACGGCACGGATGCCGTCCACCGCCATCGCCACGTGGGACTGGCTCGAGTAGTAGACGATGATGTCACCGGCCTTGACCTCACTGCGGCTCACCGAACGACCCGCTGCCGCCTGGGCGTAGCTGGTGCGGCCGATGCTCACGCCCGCCTCGCGGTACGCGGCCTGGATCAGCGACGAGCAGTCCCACGAGTTCGGCCCGTTCGAGCCGTAGACGTAGGGCTTGCCGCGCTGGGCCAGAGCGAACTGCAGGGCGCGTCCCGCGGTGCCGGCCGGGACCGAGATGTTCGACATGTCGCCGCCCGCGGCCAGCTGGTTGCGCACGGTCGAGCTCAGCGAGCGGTACTGGGCCTGGGCCTCGCTGAGCTGCTTGTCGAGATCGGCCTTCTTCTGGTCCATCTCGGCGAGCAGCTTCTTCGAGGCCTCGGTGGCCTCGTTCGCCGACTTCGTGGCGGCGTCCGCCGCCTCGACGGCGTCCGTGAGCTTCTTGAGAGCGTCCGCGTTGTCGGCCGCGAGGATGTTGATGGCCGACATGCGGTTGAGGAAGTCCTGCTGGGAGTCGCTCACCAGGAGCGCGGAGATCTGGTTGAAGCGCGCGCCCGAGTAGGTGGCCTCGGTGAGGAGGTCGACCTGACCGCGGAGGGACTCCTCGGCCTTCTGGGCGTTGGCCAGGTCGCCCTTGGCCTTGTCCAGTTCGCCCTGCTTGGCGGCCAGGTCGCCCTGTGCCTTCAGGTGGTCCTGGTTGAGCTTGGAAGCCTGCTCGGACAGCTCGTTGTACTTCTTGAGCGCGTCGGCAGGAGAAGGCTGTGCGGTGGCCGGGGTCGTGGGGAGAGTGGCCGCGACGACTGCTGCCGTCGCCACGAACGCTCCACGCACGATACGGCGCGAGGGGTGCGACACCACGTCGCGGGTCCTCCTTGTTTCCTGGCAGCTGCCCCGCGAGAACTACTGCGCGTGAGGCGGCAACCTTGGCGTGTGCCCCGAGTGGGTTAACTGCTGGGCCGAAGGTCTCGGACAGGTTACGGAACGAGCTGATGTTCGTCCAGCACCCGGACCTCAACAGTTGACCACCAGCACGTTCTCACAGTCACCCACGTGGGTTTATCGCGGGGTGGAGACCCACATCACCCGACTACGCGACGGATCACCGAAATGGGTCCGATGGAGTCGATGTCCGCGATCTTCACCGGCACGCCCTCGGTGGACGCGTGGACCGCGCGGACGCTGTCCACGGCCATCGCCACGTGCGACTGACCCGAGTAGTAGATGATGAGGTCTCCCGGAGCGATCTGGCTGCGGGTCACGCCGCGCCCGACCTTCGCCTGGTCGTAGGTGACACGCGGGATGGACACACCCGCCGCCCGGTACGAGGCCTGCATCAGCGACGAGCAGTCCCACGAGTTGGGCCCGTTGGAGCCGAACACGTAGGGCTTGCCGCGCTCGCCCAGCGCGAAGTTCAGCGCCACGCCCGCCGCACCCGACGGCACCGGCACGGCGGAGGTGTCGCCAGGAGCCTTCAGGGTCTGCTTCTGCGGCACCGACAGCGACTGGTACTTGGTCCGCGCCGCCGACACCTGCTGGTCCATGGCGGCCTTGCGCGCGGACACGTCCGCCGCGAACTTCTCCGCCGCGCTCGCGGCCGCGGTGGCGTCGGCCCGCGCCTTCTCCGCCGCGCCCAGCGTGGCGTCGAGCCGCGCCACCGCCTCGTTCTGGTCGGCGGCGATGATGGTCATCGCCTGCATCCGCTCCAGGAAGTCCTGCTGGGACGACGAGGTGAGCAACGCCGAGATGTTGGTGAACCGCGCGCCCTCGAACGTCGCCTCGGTCAGCACGTCGACCTGGCCGCGGAACTGCTGGGACTCGGCCAGCGCCTTCTTCTCCGCCTCGGTGGCGGCACCCGCGACCGCGTTGGCCTGCGCGAGGTCGCCCTGGGCCTTGAGGTGGTCCTGGCTGAGCTTCTCGGCCTGTTGCGTGAGCTCGTTGTAGGTCTTCAGCGCGTCGGCGGCGGGCTGGGCGTGCGCCGAGGGCATCGACACCACCGTCGCGGCGATCACGGCGGCGAAAGCGGTGGTCCTTGCAGCACGATGGCCGGGCACGCGGCCTCCTCGGAGTAGGAATCGGCTTTCTGAGGAGGCGTACGGCCGAACGGCCGTCCGGGTTCAGTCCGCGGACCGTCGACTCCTTCCTGTCACCGGCCGGCTTCGCCCGGTGACGGGGGTACCGGTATGTCCGGTCTTCCATCACCACTTGATAGGTTAGGCAAGCCTAAACTCAGGAGGTGGACAGATGCGCAGGACAGTCGCCGCGGTTCTGCTGCTCGGCTTGGTCGCCGGGTGTGGCGGGAACGCTCCCGCTGAGCAGGGAACCGGTCAGTGGTCCTTCAAGGACGACCGCGGTAAGGAGGTCACCGCACCGGAGCGGCCGAAGCGCGTTGTCGCCCAGGTGTCCGCCGCTGGTGCGCTGAAGGACTTCGGCGTCAACGTCGTCGGCACGTTCGGCCCGCTCAAGCGCGCGGACGGCACGACCGACCCCGAGGCAGGCAGCATCGACCCGAGCCAGGTCACCGACGTCACCGGCCCCGGTTACGGCGAGATCGACTTCGAGAAGTTCGCGGCGCTCGACGCCGACCTCGTGGTCGCGGGCTACTACCCGGAGGTCACCGGTCTCTGGCACCTCACCGCCGAGTTCGAGGAGAAGGTCGTCAAGGTCGCGCCGACCGTCGGCATCGGCCAGTCGAAGATCAAGCTTCCGGAGGGCGTCAAGCGCTTCCGCGAGCTCGCCAGGTCGCTCGGCGGGGACACGGAGTCGGCGAAGGTGAAGGCCGACGAGGAGGCGTTCACCAAGGCCGCCGACCGGTTGAAGGCCATCGGCGCCAGGATGAAGGCCGCGAACCAGAAGATCCAGGTCGTCGGCGCTGACCCGAAGCTCTTCTACGTCGCGGTGCCCGCCCGCAACCCCGAACCTCGACCGCCTCGGCACCCGCGAGCCGGAGGTCTACGGCCGCACGACGTACGCCGACCTGGTCACGATGTGCGTGGCCGAGGGCAAGGAGCTCAACTTCGAGGTCGAGGTGCGCCAGACCGCCCACGAGGGCGAGATGGTCGCGTGGCTGCACGAGGCCGCCGACCTCTCGATTCCCGTGGTGCTGAACGGCGCCGCCTGGACGCACTACTCGATCGCGGTGCGCGACGCGTGCTCGCAGCTGACCGCGCCCCTGGTCGAGGTGCACATCTCGAACATCCACCAGCGCGAGGAGTTCCGGCAGCACAGCGTCATCTCGGCGGTCGCGAACGGCGTGATCGTGGGGCTGGGCGTGGAGGGCTACCTGCTGGCGCTGCGCTGGCTGGCGCTCAAGAGGTAGCGCCGTGCTGCACCACGTCGAGCTGTGGGTGCCGGACCTCGCCCGCGCCGAAGCCACCTTCGGGTGGCTTTTCCAGGAGCTCGGCTGGACCGAGTACCAGCGCTGGAACGCGGGCGTCAGCTGGAAGCTCGACGAGACCTACGTCGTGGTCGAACAGTCCCCGGCGCTCACCGGTCCACACGATCGGATGAAAGCCGGTCTCAACCACCTCGCTCTGCACGCGGGCGCCAAAGCGGACGTCGACAGGCTCACGCGGGAAGCCCAGCAGAACGGCTGGCAGCTGATGTTCGCGGACGAACATCCTCACGCCGGCGGCCCAGACCACTACGCCGCGTTCCTGGAGAACGAGGACGGCTTCGAGGTCGAGCTAGTGGCGAGCTGAGTCCTTCTGCACCAGGAAGCCGCCCAGCAGCAACCCGAGCCCCGCCGGCGCCAGCACGAGCAACGCCGTGAACGCCGCCCCGCCCGTCAACGCCACCCACAGCGCCTCCTGCCCGGTCTGGTCGACCAGCAACGCCGACCCGATCACCCCGAGCGCCCCGGCGAACGGGCCGGCGATCAGGGCGGCGATGAACCACTGCATGCCCGGCGACGGCAGGTCGCGCAGGCGGTCGACCGCGCCCCAGATCACGGCGGCGGCCACGAGCAGCCCGATGGCGATGGGGCGGACCGACGTGGCCTCGGGGCTGCGCACGCCCACCGCCGCCACGCCGGTCTGCACGGCTCCGTGCAGGAGCCCCATCCACAACGCACGGACGAACCAAGGACGCATGCGGACAGCTTAGGACTG
>NZ_DATLEC010000151.1:0-26824 GCF_035525475.1 Lentzea sp.
TGGAAGTGCACGTCGCGGATCGCGCCGGCCTGGACCGCGGTAACCGCGGAGTCGACGTTGTTGGACGTCGTACCGCGGTCGGACGGCACACCAACACTCACTCGGGCTCTCCGGTGGACTCGGCGGAACCCGCACGCTAGCGGACCTCCGGCACCCTCAGCAGAGGCAATCGCCGAGATCGGCGTCGGTGATCGGCGAGGACTAACGGCCCGATCCGCTCGGCGCAGGAGAACCACCGCTCACGGAAGCCGGGCCAACCGATGATCTTCGTGGCTCTCGGACCCGCGGTCGGCGGAGTCACGGTCCCGAAGGGATCTCGTTCCGGAACTCCTTTCCATTACAACGATTCTACGCGATGTGGAACGATCTGGATCAGCCCTTCGCCCAGCGGTGCTGCAGGCTCACCTCCCACGGACGGACGACCCGGTCGAGGAACATCAGGTCGTCCATCCGGCAGTTGCACGTGTTGTGCTCACGGGTGTTCTGCGGGTAGCTCCCACCGATCTTGAACCCGCGCGGGTCGGTGGGAGACGCCAGGTCCGGCTCCGGTTCGCCTTCGAGCTGCCACGGGTCACCGGCGACGACGTACCTGCCTTTCAGCGGTTCGCCGTTGCGGTACAACACCATCGCGCCGGTGTCGAAGTCGAACGACGCCGCCAGGAACACCCATTCGTTCTGCGGCAACAACTCCTGCCACGGCTGATCGGCGGCGAAAGTCTGCGATGCGCCGC
Organism: Lentzea sp.; assembly: GCF_035525475.1. Lineage (GTDB taxonomy): Bacteria > Actinomycetota > Actinomycetes > Mycobacteriales > Pseudonocardiaceae > Lentzea. Next base: position 732 of record NZ_DATLEC010000151.1, read on the forward strand.
CGTCGAGCCGCCTGGCCAGCGCCACGAGCTTCAGCTCTCCGTCGACCTGGATCAGCTCCAGCAGCGCTCGCACGGCGTGGCCGTCGGAGCTCCCGGTCAGCACGCCCGCCAGCCCGATCGCGCCGTAGAGGTCGGACGGGTCGGCGGTGTTCGAGTTCGGCGCCGGGTTCTGGCCCGTCATCTTCACCCAGCCCATGATCGACGCCTCACGCGTGCCGCTGAACGCTCTCAACGACGGCACGCCGGACTCCCTGTACAAGCCCGCTTTCCAGTCGTCGTTCCCGGCGACCGACGGGTTGATCTGCCTGAGCTGCAAGGAGGTCCGGCTCGACACGCCGTCACGCACGCGCATGCCGGCGCCGCCGTTGATCAGCGACAACGTCGTGCCGGAGCGGCCGCGGTCCTGTTCCAGGGCCTTGTCGCCACGCACCGGGTGCTCGAAGTCGTAGTAGGACACCAGGTCGCGGGCCAGCGTGGGAAGCACCGCGCCGAACGTGGCGTGAGCGGGCGCGGCCAGTCCGATGCAGAAGGCCGCGGTCACACCGAGAACCAGCAGTCGCCTCATGATCCGGTCCCCCGCACCAGCAGGTCGCGCGCACGGCCGATGTTGTCGAACGATCCGAAGCCGACCCTGCCCGACGAGAAGGTCTTGTCCACGGCGGTCATCAGCGGGAACCCGGACCCGTCGACGTAGACCGCGATCTCACCCGAACCGGCGCAGTGCCGCACTCTGACGCGATGCCAGGCCGTGTCCGACACGGCCGGTGGGGCGCCGACGGAACGTGTGGCGTCCCATTGGTGGTCCAGGCGCAGGCGGTCGGCGTTGTTGACGACGAAGATGCCGTTGTGCGGGTAGATCGTGTTGTCCGACGAGAGGTGCGCGTAGTAGAACTCGGTGTCGGACCGGTACCCGAACACGATGATCACGTCCCGGTTGGACTCGGACACCGGCGTGTCCAGCCGCACCGAGGCGTCGGCCTGCACCGAGCCGAACGCCGGGCCCTTCGTCAGGACCGCGTACTCGAACGGGCGCCGCGGACCGGGACGGGCGGCACCCGGTTGGGCCAGCACGACTTCACGGCCGGGGAACTGCCACAGTTCAGGGGTCACCGGCGCCCACGACCGGGCGGATCCGCTTCCGACGACGACGTCGTGGCCCAGGTGGCAGGAGGCGAAGGTGCGCGCGCCCGTCACCTTCCAGACCTTGCCGTTCGCTTTCGCCAGCACGTGGAGCTCACCGGCGGCATCCTGGCCGAAGCGGAGGTCGACGCGGTCGGGGTCGTTCACCAACGCCTTCAAAGTGGTCAGCCGGCCGTCGACGTAGACCATCAGCTCGCGTGACACCGCCATCGCGGAACCTGCGCGCATGGAGCGTTCGTCGGCGTAGTACAGCAGACCTTTCACGCCCTCGCCGTAGATGTACTTGCCGCGCAAGGAAGGGATCTTCGCACCGCGGTAGACGAAGCCGCCCATCAACGCGTTGCCGCTGTCGGCGCACGGACTCGTGGACGCGAGACGGTTGTGGTCGAACGCCGTCACCGGGTAGGTGTAGCCGTGCTTCGCGTCGTCGGCGGGCAGCGGGAACACGCCGCACGACGGGTCGCCGCGGCGGAACTCCCAGATGCCCTCGCGTTCGCTCCAGCCCAGGTTGGCACCCTTGCGGACCTCGTACACCGAGTCGACGGCCTTCTCGCCGATGTGGCCGAGGAACATCTTGTGCGAGCCACCGGCGTCCCAGCTGAAGCGGTACGGGTCGCGCATGCCGTACGCGTAGATCTCGCCCAGCTTGCCCGCGGCGCCGACGAACGGGTTCGAGCGCGGGATGCCGTACCGGCCGTTCGCCCCGTCACCACCGGCGGGATCGATGCGCAGGATCTTGCCCTGCGGCAACGCCAGGTCCTGCGGCACGGTGGTGTTGGCGCCGATCCCCCCGTCCCCGGAGGCGATGTAGAGCAGGTCGCGGTCCTCGTCCCACCAGCGGGCCGTCGGGTTGAAGCCGATCTCCTGGAAGCCGTGGATGAACGTCGCGAAGCCGACGCGCAGGATCTCCCGGCGCGTTCCGGAGAAGACGTCCGCACGTGGGTCGGAGGCGGTCCACTCGGTGACCACGCCGTGCACCTGCGTGGCGCCGGACGAGGGCAGATCGGGTTTCTTCGTGGTGAGCGCGGAACCGGTCTCGGTGTGCACGGTGTAGAACTTGCCGTTGCGCCGGAAGTCCGGGTGGAACGCCGCGAAGCCGAAGCCGCTGCCCAGGCCGCGGTGGGTGTGGAAGTCGGGACCGACGGCGGCGCCCAGGTCGAGGAACGTGTGCTGTGCCCCGCCGTCCAGCAGGTAGAGCTTGCCGTTCATGTCCGGCACGAACAGCCTGCCGGAGCCGTCGGGCACCTCGCCGAGGTAGTTGATCCTGTTGTGGCGCACCAGTCTCGGGTCCGTCGGCGGCGGCACGGGCTGGGAGGCCGGCAGGTGCGCCACCTCGGTGAGCTCCAGGCCGATGCCCGACGCAGCCGGTGTCGGCAGCGGGTCGGCGATCGGCGCCTCCTGCTGAGCCGACGCGACGGGCACGAGCAACGCGGAGAGCACGAACGTGATGACAGCCAACCAGGACAAGCGTGTGAACATCCCCACCACCCTGTGGGCCAGGCCGTGCGACACGGCTGTGGAAAGCGCTTTCCTCTGCGGCGGACCTCCGAATCTACCCAGCTGATGAATTAGCCACAACCATCAGTCGTGTCCCGTCACCGACCCCAGCAGACCCCGGATGTGCGCGGTCGCCGCGGCGAACTCCGGACGCGCCATCGTCGCCGAGTAGTCGCGCTCCGCGGGCAGGTCGACGTCGATGGCCTCCTTGACCACCGCGGGCCGTCGCGTCAGCACGATCACCCGGTTCGCCAGGTACACCGACTCCGCGATGGAGTGCGTCACGAGCAGCACCGTCGTGCCGGTCTCCCGCCACACCCTGTGCAGCTCGACGTTCATCTGCTCGCGGGTCAACGCATCGAGCGCGCCGAACGGTTCGTCCATCAGCAACACGCGCGGCTGGTGCAGCAGCGCACGGCACAACGCCACGCGCTGCTGCATACCGCCGGAGAGCTCGTGCGGCAGCGCGTTCTCGAACCCCGACAGCCCCGTCATCTCGATCAGCTCGTCGGCGCGCTTGCCCGCCTCGGCCGCGTTCATGCCGCGCATCTCGGCCTGCAACAGGATGTTCTTCCTCGCCGACCGCCACTCCAGCAGCGCTGCCCGCTGGAACACGAACCCGATGTCGTGCCGCGGCCCGGTCACCGGCGAACCGAGCAGCGTCACCGCACCGGACGACGGCGTGAGCAGGCCGGACACGAGCTTCAGCAACGTCGACTTGCCGCACCCGGACGGGCCGACGATCGACACGAACTCGCCCGGCGCGACGTCGAGCGAGACCCGCGCGATCGCCGTGACCTCCGCGCGCTTCGACTGGAAGCGCACGGAGACGTCGTCGATCGCGACGGCGGAGGTGGTTGCAGTCACATCAGTGCTCATCCCTGCTGTGCTCATCCTTTCGGGGCGACGCTTTCTTCCCAGTAGGCCGACGGTTCGGACGCTTCTTTGATGATCCCGGTGCTCTTGAACGTCTCGATGGTCTTCTTCCAGTCGTCGACGCTGTTCACGCCCGGTGCCTTGCCCTTCGTGGCGTCGGTGTGCAGCAACGTCAGCGTCGTCCTGAACTGCTCCAGCACGACCGTCGGCGACGGCAGCTGCTCGGCGGCGCCCTTCATCGACTCGGCTGCCGCCTCCGGCGCCTTCTCGGCCTCCGCCCAGGCCTCCTGCGTCGCCGCGACCATCTTCTTCACGAGCTCCGGGTCCTTCTGCAGCGTGGACTTCGACGTCAGCAGGCCGTTGCTGAAGTAGTTGAGCCCGAACTCCGAGAACCGCAGGTACCCCACGTCCTTGCCGGCCTTCTCCTTGATCGTCGGCCCCTGGTCGGACGCGAACCCGAGCAGCACGTCGGTGCGGTTGGAGATGACCGCGGCCATCTTGCCCGCCGGGTCGATGTTCTGGATGGAGACGTCGGACTCCTGCATGCCGTTCTGCTTGAGGAACGCGGGGAACGTCTTCGTCAGCGCGTCCCCCGCCGTCGTGGCGACGGACTTGCCCTTGAGGTCCTCGGGCCTGCGGATGTTCTTGTCGGTGAAGAACTGCACGGACGCGGGCGTGGTCTGCAGGAACACGCCGATGCTCTTGGCCGGTACACCCTGCTCGACGGCCGTGGCGAGCGCGGACGTGTCGGCCCAGCCGAAGTCGGTCTGACCGGCGCCGGTCGCGGTGACCGTCTTGCCGGAGCCCTGACCGGCCTGGATCTTGAGGTTGATGCCGTGCTTGGAGTAGATGCCCTGCTTGACCCCGTAGTAGAACGGCGCGTGCTCGCCGTACGGGTACCAGTTGAGAGTCAGCGTGACGTCCTCGGCTCCACCGCCGTCGGAAGCCGTGCCACCACCACCTCCGCAGGCGGCGATCAGCAGCACCGCGGGAAGAAGACCTGCGAGCACTCTCTTCATCGATCAGCCCTTCGCGAGGAGTGTGGTGACGGCGGCGCCGCGCCTGCTGGCGTGCCACGGCAGCATCAGGTGTTCTGCGAGGTCGAGCAGGAGGAAGAGCAGGACGCCGACCACCGAGGTGACGATCAGGCCCGCGAAGAGCATCGGGGTGTCCATGTTGCCGTTGGCCTGCAGGATCACGTAGCCGAGGCCCTCGTTGGAACCGACGAACTCGCCGACCACGGCACCGGTGACGGCCAGCGTGACCGCCACCTTCAGGCCCGCGAACAGGTGCGGCAGGGCGGCCGGGAAGCGGATCTTCACGAACGTCTTCACCGGGCCGCCGCCCATCGTGGCTGCGAGCTCGAGCATCTCGGTGTCGACAGACTTCAGGCCGGTGACCGTGGAGATCACGACGGGGAAGAACGCCATCAGCACGGCCACGACGACCTTGGGCTCGAAGCCGAAGCCGAGCCACACCACGAACAGCGGCGCGATCGCGATCTTCGGGATGACCTGCGCGAACAGCAGCAGCGGGTAGGCGGTGCTCTCGACCGTGCGCGAGTAGACCATCGCGACGGCCATCAGGACACCGAGGACGCCCGCGATGACGAACCCGAGGACCGTCTCGCAGGTGGTCACCCACGTGTGGCCCCACAGGTACGACCACTTGTCGACCAGCAGGCCGAAGGTCCTGCCCGGTGACGGCACCAAGTAGGCCTCGACCATGCCGGTGACCGTGACGAGCTGCCAGAGCGCGAGGCAGGCGGCCAGCAGTGCGGCCGGACGCCACGTCCGCTCGACGACGCCTCGCCAGCGTTCTCCCGAAACCGTGCCCACACAGCCCCCTCGGGTCGGAAAGCGCTTTCCCGTACGCTATGTCCGGTCCACTGACCGGTCAAGGTGGAGGATCGATGAAGCTGCGCCCGGCCTTCGATCGGCGTAGCGGGCTCAGGGCACCGGGGTGTAGTCGTTGCCCGCCCGGTCGCGGCCGCGCGCCAGGTAGATCCTGTGGGTGCCGGGAGCGAGGAACCGGACCGTCGTCGGCATGTACCTCATCGTGTAGCCGCACCGGCGCGTCGTGCTGCGGTTCGGCGGCGAGCCGTGCACCAGCATCGCCGAGTGGACGCTGCACGCGCCGCGCTCCAGTTCCACGTCGACGGCCCGTGACTCGTCCACCGCCGTCTCCTGGTTGAAGAACGAGTCTGCGGTCCCGGTGTGCTCGGCGGCGGCCAGGTGGCTGCCCGGGATCACCCGCAGGCAGCCGTTCTCCACGGTCGACGGGTCGATCGCCAGCCACACCGTGATCGCGTCACCGGCGGGCGAGATGCTGTCGCGCCAGAAGTGCGCGTCCTGGTGCCACGGCACGGGTTTGCCGTCACCGGCGGGTTTGCAGATGAAGTGCGACGAGAACAGGGCGATGTCCTGGCCGATCAGCGACTCGACCAGGTCCAGCACGTCCGGGTCCAGCAGCCACTCGAAGAGCGCCGGGTCGGTCAGGTGGGGCACGTCCATGTGCTCGGGGCGCTGTCCTTCCGGCAGGGCCGCCAGCTTGGCCTCGAAGTGCGTCGCCAGTGCCTCGAACCGGGAGGGCGCCAGCACGCTCGGATGCGTCTCGTAGCCGTCGGTCTGGAACATCAGCTCACCTCACGAGTAGGCCGGTCTCCTTGTCGTAACGCAGAACGCGTGCGGGCGGGGCGTCCACGGTCACCGTCGTGCCGACAGCGGGTTCGTCGTCCTCGGGTACGACGTACCCGATCTGCTCCTCGCCGCAGTCGAGCGTCACCAGCGACGTCACGCCGAGGTTCTCCACAATGGACACGGTTCCGGTGAAAAGTCCCGAATCAGCAGGCGAAAGGTACTCGGGACGGACGCCGATGATCTCGGACGAGCGCGGCACGAGGTTCATGGGCGTCGAGCCGATGAAGTTGGCGACGAAGGTGTCCGCGGGTCGCTGGAACACCTCGCGGGGCGTGCCGATCTGCCGGATGCGGCCGGCGTCCATCACCGCGATCCGGTCGGCCAGCGCCAGTGCCTCGGCCTGGTCGTGCGTCACGAACACCGTCGTCAACGCCAGTTCCCGTTGCAGCTTCTTCAGGAACGTCCGCGCCTCCAGCCGCAGCCGGGCGTCCAGGTTGGACAGCGGCTCGTCCAGCAGCAGCACCTCGGCCGACGCGGCGACCGCACGGGCCAGCGCGGCCCGTTGCTGCTGGCCGCCGGAGAGCTGACCGGGACGGCGTTCCAGCAACCCGTCCAGGCTCAGCCCGCCCGCGATGCGCGACGCCACCTCCCGTTGCTCGGACTTCGCCGCTCCCCGCACCCGCAACGGATACGCGATGTTCTCCGCCACGGTCATGTGCGGGAACAGCGCGTAGTCCTGGAACACCATGGCGACCCGGCGGTCACCGGGCTGCAGGCGCGTGACGTCGCGCGCGCCGATCGCCACGGCTCCCTCGGAGGCGCTCTCCAGGCCGGCGATGGTGCGCAGCAGCGTGGTCTTGCCGCAGCCGGACGGACCGAGCAGCGCGAACAGCTCGCCGTCGGCGATCTCCAGGTCCAGTGAGTCCACCGCCCGCACCCCGCCGGGGTAGACGGTGGACAGCTCCTCCACGGTGATGCTTGCCATCAGCTCTTGATGCCTCCGTGGAATCGGAACCCGTACCGCTTGTTGACGAACAGGTACAGCACGACCACCGGGATCGAGTACAGCAGCGAGAACACCGGGATCACCGTCAGGTTGGCGCTGCCGCCCTCGTCGTACAGGGTCCGCAGCAGCACCGCCGCCGGCTGCTGCCCGACATCGCGCAGCAGCAGGAACGGCAGCAGGAAGTTGCCCCAGGCGTTGACGAACGCCCAGACGAAGATCGTCGCGACACCGGGCCGCGCGACCGGCAGCACGACGTGGCTCAGCACCTGGCGCGGCGAGGCGCCGAACACCCGCGCGGACTCCTCGTACGACCGCGGCACGGCGTCCACGAAGTCCTTCAGGATGAAGATCGCCGCGGGGAGCATGCCGCCCGCGATGACCAGCGCGGTGCCGAACCGCGAGTTGATCAGGCCGAGCTGCAGCATCATCACGAAGATCGGCACCATCGCGGCCGTGCCCGTCACGACGCTCGACAGCAGCAGCAACAGGTAGAGCAACAGGTCCCGGCCGGGGATTCGCACCCGCGACAGCGCATACGCCGCCAGAGCCGCGAAAACGGTCGTCACCACGGTCGCGATCACGCACAGCACCAACGAGTTCACCAACGACGTCAGCGCGTACGGGTGGTCGAAGGTCGCCACGACGTTGCGCAGGGTCCAGTCCGGCCAGCGCAACCCGAGTCCGGGCTTCGAGTCGAACGGAGCGGAGGCGAGCCACAGCATCGGCACCGCGAAGAACGCCATCACCACCGCGACCAGCACGTAGAAGCCGATCCGCCTGACCATCCACAGAGGACTCATGCGCGCCTCCGCAGCAACCTCAGGTACACCAGCGCGATGACCAGGTTGCCCACCAGCAGCAGCATCGACATCGCGGACGCGTACCCGAGCTGCCCGCTCTCGAGCGCTTGGCGGTAGATCAGCACCGGCAACACCTCCGACCGGTGGTTCGGCCCGCCCGCCGTCAGCAGGAACGGCGTGAAGTCGTTGGCCGTCCACAGGCTGATCAGCAACGTGTTCGTCAGGACGTGCCCGCGGATGTGCGGGAACACCACGTCCCTCACCGTCTGCCAGCCCGAGGCACCGGCCAGCCGCGCGGTCTCCAGCTGCGACGGCGGCACGGCGGCGAGCGCGGAGGTGTAGAGCAGCATCGAGAACGCCGTGCCGCGCCAGACGTTGAAGACGATCAGGCTGGTCATCGGGTACTGCACCAGCCACGCCGTCTGCGGAGAGCCGAGCAGCACGCCGAGCGTGCCGGTGTCGCGGCTCAGCACCGCGAACCACAGGTACGCCACCACCGTGCCCGGCAAGATCCACGACAGCAGCACCAGGCCCTCGACGGTCCGCCGCAGCCAGGGACGCACCGTGCGCAACAGCCACGCCAGCCCGAAGCCGAGCACGTTCTGCCCGATCACCGCCGAGCCGAGCACGAACAACGCCGTGAGCCACACCGAGTTCGTGAACAACGGGTCGCGCACGGCCTCGACGACGTTGTCCAGCCCCACCACCCGCGGGTTGGCCGCCGCGGGCCCGGTGAGCTGGTAGTTCGTGATGCCGATGTAGAGCGTCCACAGCGCGGGGAAGACGAGGAAGACCCCGATCAGCACCAGGGCCGGCGCGACGAACCCGGCCGCGCGCCGGACACCCAACCCGGAACTGTCGAGTACCGGGCTAGCCAACGTTGCCCTCGCCGACCGCCTTCACCAGCGCCTCCCGGTACGCGCGGGCGACCTCGTCCGGGCTCTTGCCCGCCACCACGTCCGCGGTCGCCTGCTGCAGCGCCGCCGACACCTTCGGGTAGTCGGCGAGACCCGGCCGGTAGCGGGTGATCGGCAGGACCTTCTCCGCGACGAACGTCAGCATCGGATCGCCCTTCAGGACCTCGTCGTTGACGTCCTGCCGCTGCGTGAGCTGCGCGGTGCCCGCCAGCGACTCCTTCACGGCCTCGGCGGAGTTGAGGAACTGCAGGAACTCCCACGCCTGCTTGGGGTACCGCGTGTTCGGGTTGATCACCCGCACGCCTCCGCCGGACATGCTGACGAAGTCCTGCCCGCCCACGCCGGCTCCCGCCTGCCGGGCCGGGACCAGCGCCCAGCCGACGGCGGTGTCGCGGTCGGCCATCTTCGCCACGCCGTTCTTCGGCTCCACGACAGACCGCCAGAAGTAGTCGCCCTCCAGCAGGATGCCGATCCTGTTCTCGCTGAACAGCTGGAACGACCTGTCGCGGCCCTTGGCCTCCTGCTGCAGCACGGGATCGCCCAGCCCGCCGCCGTAGATCTTCCTGTACAGCCCGAGAACGTCCTTGAGCTGGGCCGAGTCGCCCTGCCACTTGCCGTTGTCGTAGATGGGCCTGCCGGTGCCCGCCAACGCCGGGAGCACGCCCTGCATCGTCGTGGCCTCGCCCATCGCGGTGCCGGCGTTGAGCTGGATCGGCGTGACGCCGGGCAACGCCTTCAGGCGGGCGCCCGCGTCGAGGACGTCCTGCCACGACCTGGGTTGCCAGTCCGCGGGCAACCCGGCCTGCGTGAACAGCTTCTTGTTGAAGAACAGCACGCGCCCGTCGGTGCCCATCGGCACGCCGTACCGCTTGCCGTCGAACTCGCCGAGTCCCTGCACGGCCTTGGGAATCTGGTCCCAGCCGTCCCAGTCGGTGTTGCCGACGACGTCGGAGAGCGGCTTGATCTGGCCCGCCTGCGCGAACTCGCCCAGCCAGATGCCGTCGATCTCGATGATGTCACCGCCGCCGCCGGTCTTGAGGTCGAGCGCGACCTTGGTCTTGAAGTCCTCGTCGCCGGCGCCGTTCTGCTCGAACTTGACCGTCGCGGTGACGCCCTTGGCCTTCTGCTGCTCGGTGAACCGCGGGATCACCCAGTTCTGCAGCCAGCCGGCCCCGCGCGAGTTCTTCCCGCCCGCGACCGCGTTGGCGACGATCGTCAGAGTGACCTCCTTGGCGTCGGCGTTCTTCGCCTGATCGCCCTGCTGCGTCTGTCCCAGACATCCCGCCAGCACCCCGCACACCGCCAGCAGCCCGAACGTCGTTGTCCGCCGCATCCGTGATCTCCCCACCCAGAGGACCAGCTGGTACGTCAACGACCAACTTGGCACTGGACCACTCCGGCCACAAGCTCTCAGCACCTTCTCAGTGGGCGGCTGCAAGGCTCGCCCGCGAAGGAGGTAGATCAACAATGCAGCTTCTGACAGCGGCCGTCCTCGTCGCCTCGACCCTGGTCTCACCACAGCCCACCGGGCCTTTCCCGGTCGGGACGTTCGACGCGCACCTCGTCGACACCGCCCGGCCCGACCCGTTCCGGCCGTCGGAGAACCGGGAACTGATGGTGACCGTCAGCTATCCGGCCCACCGCACCGGGGAACGGGCTCCGTGGCTCGCTCCCGGTCTCGCCGCGGCGGCCGACCCGATCCTCTCCAGCCCGGCGTTCCTCGACGTCCCCGCCGGCACCGTCGACTGGTCCGGCACGCGGCGACAGGCTCGTGCGGACGCGAGGGCCGTGCCGGGCAGGTGGCCCGTCGTGCTGTTCTCACCGGGACTCCAGGCGCCGCGCGAGTTCTACGCGGCCGCCGTCGACGACCTGGCGAGCCGTGGCTACGTCGTCGTTTCCGTGTCGCACACGCACGAGGCGCTCGCCGTGGAGTTCCCAGGTGACCGCATCGAGTACGGCCAGGTCGACGGCAGTCCGCAGACGATGAAGAAGGTCATCGACACGCGGGTCGCGGACATGCGGTTCGTCCTCGGCGAGCTCCCGGAGCTGCACCGGTGGGCCGACACGAGCCGGGTCGGGATCGCGGGACATTCGTTCGGCGGCTACACGGCCGGCGAGACGATGGCGCACGACCGGAGGTTCGGCGCGGGCATCAACATCGACGGCGCGATGGAGCACACCGGCGACGGCGGCACCTACGCACCGGGCGAGGTCGTCACCCGAGGCCTGGACAGGCCGTTCCTGCTGTTCGGCGGTGACCTCGGCGACCGCGAGCTCTCGCACGTGGACACGAGCCTCACCAGGTCGTGGGCCGACTTCTGGCCGAACCAGCGCGGCTGGAAGCGCGACGTGCACCTGGACGACGGCGCCCACTACGGGTTCACCGACCTGCAATGGGCGGTGCCGCAGATCTCCGCCGTGACACCGGAACACCGCGCCGGTCTCATCGGGACGATCACCCCGCGGGACGCGCTGAAGGCCCAGCACGACCACGTGGGCGCGTTCTTCGACCTGCACCTCAAGCACAGGAGCACGACGTTGTTCGACCGGTCGCGCCATCCGGGGATCCGCCTGGTGAACTGATGCGGTGACCGATCGACGCACAGCGCTGAAGACCTTCGCCCTGCTCCCGCTGGCCGGCTGCGCCGCTCGGCCGACGGCTCCGACGACCGGGCCGCCGACGGCGACCACCACCACGACGACCAGCGCCGCACCCGTGCGCCACGACGCGTTGTTCGAGCTGGAGAAGAAGTTCGACGCCCGGCTCGGCGTCTTCGCGGCGGGTGCGGGCAGGACGGTCGAGCACCGGGCGGACGAGCGGTTCGCGTTCTGCTCGACGTTCAAGGGCCTGGCGGCCGCCGCGGTCCTGCACCGCAACCCGATGGCGCACCTGGACACCGTGGTCACCTACACCGAGGCCGAGCTGATGAAGAGCTCGGCGATCACCAGGCAGCACGTCCGGACGGGCATGACCCTGCGCGACCTGTGCGACGCGGCGGTCCGCCACAGCGACGGCACGGCGGGCAACCTGCTGCTGCGCGACGTGGGCGGGCCCGCGGAGCTCACGAGGTACCTGCGCGAGCTCGGCGACACGGAGACCCGGATGGACCGCGTCGAGCCCGACATCACCTCCGCCACGCCCGGCGACCCGCGTGACACCGCCACGCCGCGGTCGCTCGGCACGGACTACCAGCGGCTCGTCCTCGGCGACGCTCTCCCGCCGGAGAAGCGCGACTTCCTCAGGGACCTGCTGGAACGCTCGGTCACCGGCGCCAAGCGCGTCAGGGCGGGCGTTCCGCAGGGCAGCAGGGTCGCGAGCAAGACCGGCACCGGCGAGTACGGCACGGTCAACGACATCGCGGTCGTGTGGCCACCGGACCGCGAGCCGGTCCTCGTGGCGATCATGTCCAGCAGGTCCGCGGCGGACGCCGACTACGACGAGGCACTCGTCGCCGAGGCCGCCGCCTACGTTCTCAAGACACTCATCTGACCGAGGACACGTCCGCCCACACGGTCTTGAGGTTGGGGAACCGGTTGTGCCCCCACACCTGTGCCAAGCCGTTCACCAGCAGCAACCCGCGCTGACGCCGTCCGCGGAACCCCATTCTCCCGAGCTGCGGGAACCGGCCGGGGGTTCCGTCGTCGACCTCGACCCGCACGACCTCCCGTTCGGGGAGGTGCAGGATGCGGGCGCGGCGAGGCGGCGCGGCGTGGTGGTACGCGTTGCTGACGAGCTCCGTCGCCACGACCATCACGTCGACCACGACGTTCTCGTGCATCCCTCGAAGAAGGCGCCGCACTTCCGCCCGCACGTCGGCGAGCGGAAGAAGCCCCTCCGGTAGGACGAGGTCCAATCGTTCGCCGGACCGTCCTGCAATACCCATCAGCATCTCCTGGCGCCCTGTTCGTTCAAGGCAGGAGTTCCATACCCAGCAACACGTCGTTCGAAACCCAGCGAACTTCTATCACGTCACCCTCGGCAGGTCAGCCCACACGACGGTGCCGCCGTGCGCCCTGTCCACTCCCCAGCGGTCGGACAGCCTGGCCACCAGGACCAGACCGTACCCCCGCTGAGGACGGGAGACCTTGCGCAACGGCGGATGAGCGCGGGAGTCGTGGGTGATCTCGACGCGGATCTTGCTCTGCTCCACGACCACGCGCAGGAACGACGGTTCCGACGTGTACCGGTAGGCGTTGCTGACGAGCTCGTTGACCACCAGCAGCACGTCCGCGACGGCGTCGACGTCCTCGTCCACCAGTTCCAGGCGCACCCAGCGCCGGACAGCCGCGAGCGACGGCCTTTGCCTGCCCAGTGGCAGGTCCGCCGCTTCGCCGGCCTCCGCTGCGTGGTCGTGCGCCAAACCGCTCCTCGGTCGGATGATCAGTTCGGGCGCGGGATACCCGGTTGCATCAATCCCCAAACCACCGAGTTGATCGCGAGTTACCCTCTCCGCGCCGCCGCAACTCCAGGGGGAACCGCGTGCCCAGAACGTTGACGCCTCTGCTCCTCGCGCTGCTGGTGATCTCCTTCGCGCAGCAGCTTCTCACCCCGCTCTTCCCTGCCATGACCCAGAGCCTCGACCTCACCGCCGCCCAGTACGGGCTGGTGCTCACGGTCTCCGCCATCGCGATGACCCTGTCGAGCCCGCTGTGGGGCCTGGCGTTCGACCGCCTGGGACTGCGCCCCGTGCTGATCGCCGGCCTGGCCCTGTGCGTGGCGGGCCTGGCCGGGTTCGCCGTGGCGGTGACGCTCGCCTCCGACGAGACCCTGACGCCCGAGCTGGCGTTCACGGCCGTACTGGTGCTGCGCAGTGCTCTCCTGGGCATCGGACTCGCGTCGCTCCCGGTCGCCGCGCTCGCCGTGGCGGGCACGTCGCCCGAGGGGCAGCGCACCCGGGCAGTCGGCTTGGTCGGTGCGGCGGCGGGACTCGGCGGCGCCCTCGGTCCGCTGGTCGGCGGTGGCCTCGCGGTCGTGTCGCTGATGCTGCCGCTCTATCTCGCGCCGTTGATCGCCGCGGTGGCCGCGGTCGTGGTGCTCCTCGTCGTCCAGCCCGGACGGCCCGTCGGACAGCCGGCGCGGTTCCCGGCGTGGGAGGTGCTGCCCGCCTTCGGCGTCGGGTTCCTGATGCACCTGTCCCTCGGTTTGGCCGAGGTCGTCACCATCCTGCTCGTGAAGGACAGGCTGCAGTCCGACGTCACCGCGGGCGCCACCGGTCTGGTGCCCCTGGTCGCCGCTGTCGGGCTCATCGGGACGCAGGGCGTGCTCGTGCCCGTGCTGAAGTGGCCCGCCGGCAAGCTGATGAAGGTCGGCGCGCCGGTCGCGCTCGCCGGCTACGCCGTGCTGGCGGTCGCGCCCTCGGTGGTGCTGGCGGCGCTGGGGTTCCTGGTGGTGGCGGTGGGGGTCGGCTTCGCGGTGACCGGGTTCGCCGCGGCCGCCACGCTCGGCGCCGGGCCGCGGCACCAGGGCCTGGTCGCCGGGTTCGTCAACGCCACGGCCGGGCTGACGGTCGTCATCGCGCCGGTGGCGAGCGGGCTGCTGTACGAGGTGGAACCGATCGCGCCGGTGATCGCCGCCGGGGTGGCCGCCGCACTCGCCGCAGGGCTGGCGCTGCTGCCGATCGGGGCGTCGCGGGTCCCGCCGTCGCAGATCCCGGTCTGACTCCGGTCTGTGTCACAGCGCATCCGTGCCATTACGCTGCGCGCGTGAGGCGTTTCTTCAGCGCGCTCGTGCTGGCACTGCTCGCCGCGACGGCCGTGGCCGTCCCCGCGCAGGCCCACGCCGAGCTCAAGAGCAGCAACCCGGCGTCCGGCGCGGCCCTCGACGCCCCGCCCCAGCAGGTCGAGCTGACGTTCAGCGGGGTGATCAGCCTGCCCGACGGCGACGCGATCACCATCACGGGACCGGACGGCGCCAAGTGGCCGATCACCCAGTCCGCCGCCGTCGACAGGACGATCACCGCGAAGTTCGACACCGCGGCGATGAAGGCCGGTGCGCACACGCTGGCGTGGAAGGCGAAGTCCGAGGACGGCGACACCGTCGAGGGCACCTTCACCTTCACGATGAACGTCGCCGCGCAGACCTCGTCCGCCGCGCCCACGTCGTCGGTGCCGGTGAGCGCGCCGGTGTCGAACGCCGCCCCGCCGGCGTCGCAGGAGTCAGGTGGCGTGCCGCTCTGGGTGTGGGTCCTGGTCGGGCTGGTGGTGGTCGTCGGCGCGATCCTGCTGGTCCGCCGCCGCCCAGCGAACTAGTCGTTGCCGCAGGAGGTCGCGTTCGGCCGGGTGCTCCGCCCGTTCGAGCGCGGCCTCCAGTGCTGCCCGGGGGTCCTTCCCCAACCGCCGCAACAGGTCCGCGCGCACGGCGTGGAACAGGTGGTAGCGGTCCAGATGGAGCGCGTCGACCAGGGCGAGCGCTGCCGCCGGGCCCTCCGTCTCGGCCACCGCGACCGCCCGGTGCAGGGCGACGACCGGGCTCGGCGTCATCGCCATGAGCTGGTCGTAGAGCGCCACGACCTGGTGCCAGTCGGTCGGCGGGTCGCTGTGCACGGCGTTGATCGCCGCCTGGACCTGGTAGGGGCCCGGCCGGTTCCAGCGCAGGCAGCGGCGCACGACGTCCTGGCCCTCCGCCACCAGGTCCGCGTTCCACAGCGACCGGTCCTGGCCGGCGAGCAGGACGATCTCACCGTCGCGCAGCCGGGCGTCCCGGCGCGAGTCGACGAGCAGCATCAACGCGAGCAGGCCCCACACCTCCGGCTCGTCCGGCATGAGCGCGGCCAGCACGCGGCCGAGCCGGATCGCCTCGTCGCCGATCTCCCGCCTGTCCAGGTACCCCTCGTTGAAGATCAGGTAGACGACGGCGAGCACGGCCTCCAGGCGGTCGGGCAGGTCGGCGTCGCACGGCACCCGGTACGGGATCCGGGCCGCGCGGATCTTGCCCTTCGCGCGCACGATCCGTTGCGCCATCGTGGGTTCGGGCACCAGGAACGCCCTGGCGATCTCCCCCGTCGTCAGACCGCCGAGCAGCTTCAGCGTCAGCGCGACCCTGGCCTGCGGCGCCAGCGACGGGTGGCAGCAGGTGAAGATCATGCGCAGCCGGTCGTCGGTCACGTCCCCCACCTCCTGCTCCGGTTCGCGGCTCAGCAGCGCCGCCTGCGCGTGCTTCTCGCGGCCCCTGGTCTCGCGGCGCAGCCTGTCGATCGCGCGGTTGCGGGCGGTCGTGATGATCCAACCGGCGGGCGACGGCGGCACGCCCCTGACGGGCCACTGCTCGGCGGCCGTGGCGAAGGCGTCCTGCACCGCCTCCTCGGCGAGGTCGATGTCGCCGAGGACGCGGGTCAGGACGGACACCGCGCGGCCGTACTCCGCGCGGAAGATCCGGTCGATCATCCGGACACGACGGGCCTGACCTCGACCGCAAGCGGGCTGAGCACGGTCGCGAGCCGGCGTCCCCACTCCAGGGCCTCGTCGAGGTCGGCGGCCCGGACGACCGTGAAGCCGCCGATGTGCTCCTTGCCCTCGGTGAACGGCCCGTCGGTCATCAGCACGTCGTCGTCCTTCGCCCTGAGCACGGTCGCGGTCGACGGCGGGTGCAGGCCGACGGCGAACACCCAGGCGCCCTCGGCCCGCATCTCCTCGTTCAGCGCGGCCAGGTTCGCCATGATCGGGTCGAGGACCTCGGGTGAAGGAGCCTCTCCGTCGGGCTGGTAGATGCTGAGCAGGTACTTCTGCGTCATGGTGGATCTCCCTTCGCCCCTTGTACGAACGAGGGTGACCCGTTTCGACAGGTGCGGCGACCCCACCACCCGTCCGCCGTCGGGTGGTGGGTTCAGCTCACCGGGATCAGCTCGCCGGCGTCAGCCGCATCGAGACGAGCTGCCGCCGCATGCGCTCGCGCAGGAGGTCGACGGCCTCGGTGACCGTCCCGGCCTCCGCGTACGCCCGCACCTCCACCCACTTCAGGTCGAACCGGGCGTGCGCGTGGATCACCGTCTTGTCCGCCGTCAGGTCGACCCAGGCGAAGTCGACCCGGCCGGGGGCGTAGTCGTCCAGCGAACCGATGCGCGCGGACGCGTAGTCCCGAGCCTGTTCGGGAACGGACTCTCCGAGCGAGACCTGGATGTAGTCCATCGCCACTGCCTCCTCAGGGCCACACGACAACGCCGCGCGGCCCGTTCGACACCACGTAACCGAATCGCAGTGCCGAACCAGGCGTTGGTCCCGACTGCACAGGGCCCTTTTCCCGGGATTGCTGTGGCTCAAACCTGTGCCGTCAAAGAGGAAACCTGCTGGTCGAGCTGCTCCTCGGTGGGCGAGCCGACCAGCAGCTCCACCGAGGCGTCGGGACGCACGAACGCGAACGTCGGCTGGGCGGTCACCCCGAAGCGCTTCCACACCGACCCGTCGAGGTCGGCGAGGCTCGGGAACCCGTCCATGTGGTGGTCGGCGACGAACTTCTTCATCGCGTCGAGCTGGTCCTGCGCCGCGACGCCGACGAACTGGACCTTGTCGTGGCGCTTGGCCATCTCCGCGACCTGGGAGGCCTCGGCGTTGCAGGACGGGCACCACGGCGTCCAGAACCACAGCACGGCGGGCTGCCCGACGAGCTTGTCGCCGCGGAACTCCGCTCCGTCCAGGGTCTTGGCCGTGAACTGGAACTTCTCCGGGGGCGGCGCCTTCTCGGCACACCCGGCGAGCAGCAGGACTCCCAACAGCAGCCCGAGGACGCGCATTCGGCTCCTCACCTCCTGTCAGGGCGTACGGCCTCGCGCCTCCTCCGGTTCAGCCACCACCCGCCCGCGACGGCGAGCGCGACCACGAACGGCCACGGCCCGAGCGCCGACATGATCTGCACCAGCGTCGTCTGGAACCGCCCGGCCGCCCGCACCACCGGGTCGGCCGCGCTGCCGTTGGCGAGGAACAACCTCAGCTCGTAAATGCCGTAGTAGGTGACGTACGCACCGACGACGACCAGCACTACACCGCCGATGCGACCTACATACGGCAAGAGCTTCCTGATCCGCGGCGCCAGCGCCGATCCCGCAACGGCGAGCGCCGTGACGACAAGACCCATGCCGAGGGCGTAGGCGAGGAAGGCGACACCTCCGGTTTGCAGCGATGTGCCCACCACGGCGAGAAACGGGCCGATAGCGCACGAAAGAGAGGCGATGGCGAACGCGACGCCGTAGCCGTACATCGACCAGAGGCTCTTCGGCGCCGCTTGCAGCTTCGGCAGCCGCAGGTAGAAGTCCTTGCCGAGCAGCAGAAGCACGCCGATGACGACCATCGCGAGCCCGATCACGACCGTCACGACCGGCAGATAGCTCTTGAGCGTCGCGGCCACCGGTGTGACCAGAAGGCCGAACAGGCCGAAGAAGGTGACGAATCCGGCTGTCATCACCAAACCGGACATAAAGGCTCTGGCGAGGTTGTCCCGGGCCACCAATGCCAAATACGCGGGCAACATCGCGAATCCGCACGGGTTGACCGTGGCGACCATTCCCGCGACGACGGCGAGTGCGAGCTCGTTCACGGGGTCGAGGCTAGAGTTGCGGCGTGCCGATCGAACAGTGGCTCGAAGCCATCCCACCCCTGCTCGTGTACGCGATCGTCGGCGTGGTGATCGGTCTCGAGTCGCTCGGCATCCCGCTCCCCGGCGAGATCGTGCTGGTCACGGCCTCACTGCTGGCGTCGCAGCACGCCGAGCTGAGCCCGTTGTGGATCGGCGTGTGGGCGAGCGCGGGCGCCATCATCGGCGACAACTTCGGCTACCTCATCGGCCGCAGGGGCGGACCCCGCCTGTTCGCGTGGATGGGCCGCAAATTCCCCAAGCACTTCGGGGAGACGCAGATCGACCACGCCCGCCGCGTGTTCCAGAAACGCGGCGCCTGGGCGGTGTTCTTCGGCCGTTTCGTCGCTCTGCTGCGCATTCTGGCCGGCCCGCTGGCGGGGTCGCTGCACATGAACTACGGCAAGTTCCTCGTCGCGAACGCCTTGGGCGGCGTCGTCTGGGCGGGCGGCACGGCGGCGGCCGTCTACTACCTCGGCGTGGTGGCCGAGAAGTGGCTGAAGGGCTTTTCGTACGCGGGCCTGGCGATCGCCGTGGTGGCGGGCGTGGCCGGCGTGTTCGTGGTGAAGCGCCGGCTGGCGAAGGCGGCGGAGAAGTTCGAGGGGCAGAACGAGGAAGAGGTCACGCCCGCGTAGTTCCGCGGCGGCGCAGGCCCGGACGGTGTCCGGACCTGCGCGACGGATTCGGAGCCCTACGCCCGCAGCACCGGTCGTCCAGCTCTGCTACGGAGTGCAGTCGTACCAGGCGCCCGTCCAGTCGGTGTTGACGAAGTAGTCCTGGCACCAGCGCCAGCGGGGTGCTGACGGTATGGAGACCATGACCGCGCGAGCCTTGTCGGACCTCTCGACGACCTCGGGGTAGATGTAGTCGGCGTGGCCGTTGCCGGGCATCGGCTTCCACCCTCCCGACTTGGGCCACACGTGCCAGATCGTCCGGTCGGTCGCGATGCCGAAGCACTCGTCGCTGCTGGTCTCCCAGTCGACGACCATGACGTCCGTGCCGGCCCTGAACGTGCCGTAGTAGCCGTAGCAGCTGACCCTGCCGTTGGCGGGCACCGGCGTCATCCTGATGGACCAGGCGTTCGCCTTGACCTCGTCCGGCGCCGCGGACGCGGGCGCCCCCGCCAAGAGCGACCCGGTGATCGACACCACCGCGGCCACGAACGCCCCCGTCCTCCTCCTGCCGCGCTTGGCTTTCGTCGTGTCCTTCAGCCTCACCATGACCACCACTCCCGGGTTCTTCGAGTAACGGGTGCACGCCGTTGTCCGGCAGCACCAACTCAACTGCGCGTGACCCCCGCACCGGAAAGCATTCGAACCGGCTCGAATCCGCCGCGACGACTGCTAGCGTCGGTGTGGTGCTGACGCTGCGCGTAGACGCCGACACGGTGTCCAGGACGCGCTTGTCGCCTTCCCCGGCGTCGGAGTCCATGGCGTGGCTCAGGCTCGCCGCCGCGTCGGGACGGCACCCGGTGTTCGGGGATCCCGGGCCGCTCGCCCGCGCGTCACTCGCCCACCCGGACGTCGCCCTGCTCGCGGACCTGTTGCCGCGCAACGGTGACACGTACACACCCGACCTGCTCACCCCGCAACCGGGAACGAACGCGCAGCGCGGGGACCTGCTCGACGAGCAGATCGCGCAGATCGAGTCCGCGGCCCAGGACGACCTCGAGACCCAGGTCTTCACCTACACCCGGACCCACTGGAGCAGGCCGCTGCGGGCCACGACCCGCCGGGTCGCGGAGTCGGGGCGGATGCAGCGACGTCTCGCCAACGGCCTCGCGCGGTTCTGGCGGGACACCCTCTCCGACGGCTGGCCCGCGCTGAGCTCGATCATCGACCAGGACATCGCCCACCGCGCGACGACCATGGCCACCCACGGCGTCGGCCGGACGCTCGAAGCACTGCACCCGGACATCGAGTGGGCCGGCGACGCGGTCACCCTCACCAGGTCGTGGGACGGCGAGATCGACGTCACCGGCCGGGACCTGGTCCTCGCGCCCGGCGTGCTCAGCCGGTCCGACGTCGTCATCCAGGTCGACGTCCCCGGGCAGTTCGTCCTCTACTACCCCGCCCAGCGGATCGGAGCCGGCCAGGACCGCGGGTCCGGGGCGATCGTGCCGGTGGTCGGGAACGCCCGAGCGGTCCTGCTGGCGGACCTCGGCACCGCCCGGTCCACCGCGGAGCTCGCCGCCCGGACGGGATACGCCGCGGCCACCGTCTCCTACCACCTCGGCGCACTGCACCGCGCACGCCTCGTCACCAAGAGCAGGGACGGACGCTTCGTGTTGTACCGGCGGACCGCGCAGGCGACACGTCTGCTGGAAGACGCCCGCTGACGGGAGGTGACCGATGACCGATGACGAACTCGACCAGTGGCTGAACTCTCTGCACGCCGGGCTCGCAGAGGTGGTGCCTTCCGGCGGCGTTCCCTGGCCGGCCGAACCACTGGCCGCCCTCGTGGACGAGCTCGCCGCGCTGCCCGGCGCCGAGCGCTTGGCGGCCCGTGCCTGGCTACCGGTGGAGCTGCTCGCGGGCGTGCCCCATCTCGCCACCTGTGCGGCACGCACTCGCGGGGTGGCCCACGCGCTCGACGACCCACGCCGATACGCCATTACCCGTCCCCAAGCCCGAATTCACATCGCACACCTCTGCCGCGACCTCAGGCTCGGTGTGGCGGGGGAAACCGGCCTCCACGCCCTCGCGGTGGAACTCAGCGACTTGTTGAAGGAACCCTCCCCGCACGCGCACGTCGCTGTTCGCAACCTCGCGCACCGCCTCGCCGACCGCGTCAGGTACGAACTCGAAGGCCTGCTCGATCGCATCGTCCACCGCCTCCGAGCCGCCGGCTCGGCCCCGCGGCTCGCTGACGCCTTCGCCGGTGCCGCCGAGGCTCACGCGGCCGCCGAGCGTCACGAGGTCGCTGACCTCGAGGCGGCCCTGACGGAACCGATCCACCGCCTGGTCACGGCGGTGACCAGCATGGTGGGAGTCGATCTGGCGGCTGCCGATCTCGACGGCGTCCCGCTCGACGGCGTGCGGTGGTCCACCGAAACCCGGTGGCCGCCGCACTGGCAGGACTGGGTCCGCCACAACTCGCTCCGCGTCGCCGAAGGCGTGTTCCAGATCCGCCGGCGCGGCACCGGCAGCCGGCCGCCGGCCTGAGCCGGAGCGGTCAGCCGGTCTCCAGCACGCTCTTCGCGTTCTCCAGCCTGATCCGCATGCCGCTGTCCAGGGCCTCGAACTGCTCGGCCCGCTCGCCGATCGCCTGGCGTTGATAGGCGGTCTCGACCGCGAACCACGTGTCGACCAGCTTGGTGCGCTGCCGGCAGAGCACGTCGCTCTTCGCCGTGTCGATCTCGGCCTGCGAAGGCTTTTGCGCGCTCCACCGGATGTCGTTGTTGGCTGCCCAGACGTCGGTGTAGGAGTAGCCGGACTCCGCCATGCACCCACGCCATCCCGCCATCACGCGCTGCACCCGGTCGTCCTGTTGTGCGCGCACGAACGTGCTTTGGTCGAGTTCGATCAGATCCGCGGCCTGGATGGTCGCGGGCACGTCCCGCTCCACCGTGCGGCGCGCCTGGCCGAGGCACCCTCCCTCCGGGATCTGCTTCCCGCCGAACGACGTCATCCCCTTGCCCGTGTAGATCATCATCGCCTCCGGCGGAGGCTCGGGGAGGTCTGGGGACTTCGGCTGTCCGTTGTCCGGCGGGTGGTAGCCCGACGTGGACACCTCGTCGTAGTCCATGACGCCGTACCGGGAGGAGCCGGTGCTCGCCGGGACGGGGAGCGGGTCGGGCACCACCCACGTCTGGCCGAACTCCCGCACGCATCGGCGGGCCAGCACGGCGGTCGCCCTGTCGATCGTGGTGAGGTCGTCCGGAGAGTGCTGGTAGCGGTCGAGCGGCAGCACGATGTCCCTCGAAGAGCTGACGGACAGCACCTCTCCCACCTCCGGCGGCGAGGTGGTGGTGTGGTCGTGGCCGGTCATCACGACCGTGCCGGCGACCGCGATCACCGCGGCGGCGGCCAGGCAGAGCGCGAGCGTTCGTTTCACCGTTCCCCCTTCGAAACCGCGGAGGCCCCGCCCATCGGCGGGGCCTCCGCCGCTGATCAGCCGTAGATGGTTCCGGTGCAGTTCGTCGGGTTGAACTGGTGGGAGTTCATCCGGTCGTTGGCGTCACCGCCGATCGACAACGGGATGGTCTGGAAGTTCGGCACGCTGCCGTTCGGGCGGATGCGGAAGCACGCTCCCCGGTAGCCCGAGTTGTAGTACACGGCGATGTAGGAGTTCGGGTCGCGGTTCTCCATCGAACTGACGTTGAGCTGGGAACCGTCACCCCTGTACAGCGCGATGCTCGACCCGTTGTAGGTGATCTGGCCCCAGTTCGTCCGGCTGTTGAAGTCCTCGCGCTTGAGGCCGGTGTAGTTCGAGGCGGAGTACATGCAGGCGTAGTCGGCCCTGCACGCCGCACTCGCCGTGGTCTCGGTCGCCACCAGCGACACCGCTGCCACGCCGGCAGCAGCGAGAATTGCCGCGATCGTTTTCATCGTGTTTCCGTTCCCCTCGTGGAATTTCAGGCGTCCGGTCCTGTCCGGGGAAATCCCCCTTCGAGTCGATCGCCACCGGATCGGTGACCGGACGAGCACCACGGTGCCGGGCGCCGTCCTCGTTTGGTCATCACGCCGTCCTCACCGCAGGTCACGCCACCCAGGGCGGTCGGCAACGCTATGCTCGCGATCGGCTACTGTCGGTTGGGGGAGGCCGGGAGCATGGAGTTCCGCGTGCTCGGCAGCCTTGAAGTCTGGTCGGACGCGGGCCGCGTGGTCGTGTCGGGCGCACGTCGTCAGCGGACGCTGGCCGCTCTGCTGCTCGCTCCGAACGCGGTGGTACCGCTACCGCGGCTCGTCGAGATGGTCTGGGAAGGCGAGCCGCCGTACTCCGCTTTCAAGCAGGTGCGCAACTGCGTGTCGGCCCTGCGCGAGCAGTTGGGCGACACCGATCAGCGGCTCATCCTGACCGAGGAAACCGGTTATCGAATCCTCGTCGGCGAACGACAGCTGGATTCCTCGCGCTTCGCGGCCGCCGTCGCCGATGCCCGTCGTCACGCGGCGGACGACGACCTGGTTCGGGCGGTCCGGACGATTCAGGAAGCGCTGCGCCTGTGGCGTGGCCCCGCGCTCGCCGGGCTGGGCGTCGGGGCGTTGAGCAGATCGGCCGCGGGATGGGACGAGCTGCGGCTCAACGCGATCGAGCTGTGCGCGGAGTGGAGGCTCGATCTCGGCGAGCACCGTGAGGTCGTCGAGGATCTCGACGGCCTCGTGCGCGACCACCCGCTGCGGGAGGGGCTGCACGCGCACCTGATGGTGGCCCTTCAGCGTTGTGGCCGGCGAGCGGAGGCACTGGCGGTGTTCGACCGCCTCAGGACCTGGCTCGCCGAAGAACTGGGCGTCGACCCCAGCGCTGATGTCCGGCGCGTGCACCAGCTGGTCCTCTGCGACGAAACCGAGTCGCGTCAGCACGACCGTGCCCGGTCCGGCACCGGGGAGGCGCGGGTGCCGGCGGCCCGGTCCTCGAGGCCGGCGACCTGCCGGGTGCCCCCGCGCAACATCAACTTCACCGGGCGCGACGCGGTCCTGCGGGAGCTGCGGGAGCGCTTCGTCTCTGGCGGCGACATCGCGGTGCAGGTCGTGTGCGGGCTGGGCGGGGTCGGCAAGACGCAGCTCTCAGTCGAGTACGCCCATCGCTACCGGTCCGAGTACCGGCTCGTGGTCTTCATGGACGCGGAGAGCCCCGAAATGGTCGCGTCGCGGTTCGCTCAGCTGGCGGAGGAGCTGGGAATCGCCGAGGTGAGCGCGGAGCAGGTGGTGCCGAGGGTGTACGACGGGCTGCGGGAGCTCAGCCCCTGGCTGGTCATCCTCGACAACGGGGAGAAGCCCAGCACCCTCGCGCACGCCCTGCCGCCCGGCGATGTCGACGGGCACGGCCACGTTCTCGTGACGTCCAGGTCGAGCGGATGGTCGGGCACGGCCGGCGTCGTGAACCTGGAGCTGTTCACCAGACAGGAGTCCGTGCGCCTGCTGACCAGGAGGATCCCCGGCATGACGCCGCCGACGGCGGACCGGATCGCCGAGCACCTGGGGGATCTGCCCCTGGCGCTGGAGCAGGCCGCCGGGTACATGGACTACAACAGCACGCCGCCCGAGCACTACCTGGCGCTGCTGACCTCGCGGCTGGAAGACATGATCGGGCTGGGCGAGCTTCCCGACCGGCCGCGGGTGGTGGTCGCGAACCTGTGGCGGCTCAGCGTGCGGAAACTGGCGGCCGACCGGCCGGAATCGTTGCGGCTGCTGCAACTGTGCGCCCTGCTGGCGCCCGAGCCGATCCCGCTGGACGTGTTCGTCGGCGCGGCCGGATCGCTGGACGCGGTCACAGGCGACACGCTGACGTGGGACACGACGGTGGGCGCGCTGGCGGGCATGGGACTCGCGCGACGCGGAGACTCCTCGCTGCTGCTGCACCGGCTGGTGCAGAGCGCGATCCGGGCCGCGATGCCGGCCGACTTGCTCGATCACACCCGTGCGGAACTGTGCGGTGCTCTGCTCGCCGCCGTGCCACAGGACATCCACCGCGATCCGGACGCACGGCCGCGTTGGCAAGAACTGCTCCCGCACGTGCTCGCCGTGGTCAACGACGCACCGTCGGCCGGATGTGCCGCGGAGACGGCCACGCTGCTGAGGCTGGCGTCGGCGTTCCTGCTCTCCATCGGGGTCCACCTGATGGCGCTGCCGTTGTGCGAGCGCGCGTTGGCGATCGACGAGTCGCTCGGAGGGAGGGAGGTCGAGGTCGGCTTCGACCTGGTCACCCTGGCTCAGATCCACCTGGACAACGGGGAGTTCGAGCAAGCGCGGCGGAGGGCGCGACGCGCGTTGACGCTGCACGAGTCCTCCCTGCCGGCGGACAGTCCCCTCATCGCCACGGATCTGGCGACGCTGGCGCGCGCCCAGCACCTCCTCGGCCGGCACGAGGAGGCGTTGTCCGCGGCCCACCGGGCGCTGCGGATCGATGAGGCGGCATACGAGCCGGACGACCCGTACGTCAGCTTCGACCTCGTGGCGTTGGCGAGCGTCCACCTCGACCGCGGCGACCACGTCACGGCCGAGCCCCTGCTCTCCCGCGCACTGCGCATCCGCGAGGCCGCATACCCGCCGGACCACCTGTACATCGGCTACGTCCTGCTGCTGAAGGCGCGGGTCGCGCACCTGCTGAACGACCCGGCCGCGACGGACCTCGCCCACCGGGGCGCGCTGATCCTGAGCAGCCGGCTCGGCGAGACCCACCCCAAGGCCGAAAAGGCCGCCGCACTGGCACTTCGCCTGCGGACGGCCACGAGCGCGGACCGAGTCATGCACCTCGACCCCGCGGCAGCTCCGCCCGCGCACGGGGCGTGACCTCCTGCCCGATCCGCTTGAAGCTTGCGGATTGCGTGGAGTAGCTGCGCATCAGCTTGTGAGCGCGCCGTGGGGTCATCCCCTGTCGATGTTCGCGTAGAAGTCGAGGAGGGCGGTCGCGAGCTGTTCGGGGGCTTCCATCGCCACGTGGTGCCCGATCTGCTCGATGTGCACGGTCTTCACGTCCGTGGCGACCTGGCGCAAC
>NZ_DATLEC010000116.1:0-10841 GCF_035525475.1 Lentzea sp.
CCACGACCTTCTCGCAGACGCGCTCGACGAGGTAGCGGTCGTGGGAGATCACGACGAGCGTGCCCGCCCACGAGTCGAGCAGGTCTTCCAGCTGCTGCAACGTGTCGATGTCCAGGTCGTTCGTCGGCTCGTCGAGCAGCAACACGTTCGGCTCGGCCATCAGCAGCCTGCACAGCTGCAACCGCCGCCGCTCACCACCGGAGAGGTCGGAGACCGGCGTCCACTGCTTCTGCGACGAGAACCCGAACCGCTCGCCCAGCTGCGAGGCCGACATCTCGTACTTGCCGAGCACGACGCGCCGCGCGACCTCCTCGATCGCCTCCAGCACGCGCATCGACCCGTCGAGGTCGAGCAGCTCCTGGGAGAGGTGCGCGATCTTCACCGTCTGGCCCTGGATCCGCTTGCCCGTCTCGGGTTCGCGCTCTCCCGCCAGCAGCTTGAGCAACGTCGTCTTGCCGGACCCGTTGACGCCGACGAGACCGATCCGCTCACCGGGCCCGATGCGCCACGTCAGGTCGCGCACCAGCACGCGGTCCGGAATGGACAGTGTGACGTCCTCCAGCTCGATCACCGTGCGGCCCAGGCGCTTCTTGGCGAAGGCGAGCAGCTCGACGTTGTCGCGCAACGGGGGCACGTCCGCGATCAGCGCCTCGGCGGCCTCGATCCGGTAGCGCGGCTTGGAGGTCCGCGCGGGCGCGCCGCGGCGCAGCCACGCCAGCTCCTTGCGCGCCAGGTTCTGCCGCTTCTCCTCCAGCGTGTCCGCGAGCCGCTGCCGCTCGGCGCGCGCGAAGATCCAGTCGGCGTAGCCGCCCTCGTACTGCTCGACCTTGCCCTTCACCACTTCCCACGTGCGGTTGCAGACGGTGTCGAGGAACCACCGGTCGTGGGTGACGACGACGAGCGCGCACCGGCGGGCCAGCAGGTGCTCCGCGAGCCACCGCACGCCCTCGACGTCCAGGTGGTTCGTGGGCTCGTCGAGCACGAGCAGCTCGAGGTCCTGGATCAGCGCGGCCGCCAGCGCGACGCGGCGCCGTTCGCCACCGGACATCGTGGAGACCACGGAGTCGAGGCCCAGCGCCGTGATGCCGAGACCGTCCAAAATGGACCGGACGCGGGCGTCGGCCGCCCACTCGTGCTCCGCGTCGAAGCCGAGCGGGTCGATCACCGCGTTGCGCACGGTCGAGCCGTGCGGCAGCTCGGTCCGCTGCGTCACGACGGCCATCCGCAGGCCGCGCGAGCGCGACACCCGGCCGTCGTCGGCGGGCTCCACCCCGGCCAGCACCTCGAGCAGCGTCGTCTTGCCGCCGCCGTTCAGGCCGACGACACCGATCCGCTCGCCCTCGCTGACGCCGAGCGACACGCTGTCGAGCAGCGGCCCGACGCCGAACGACTTCGACACGGACTCCAGGTTGACCAGGTTGGCCATCAAAACCTCACGACTTCGGAGAAACTGCCCGGTGAAGGCTACCCAGAGGAGCGGGAGACCCCGTCCACCAGCTCACGCTGTCACGCGCGGACCTCGGGTGGCGTGGGCTTGGGCTCCTCGGTCGTGATCACGCGCGCACCCGGCACCGGCCCGTGCGCGACCCTGACCGTCCGGCACACCCCGGCGCCGGCCAGCTCGGCGGCCACGCGCACCGCCATGTCGCCGTCCTCGCACAGGAACGCCGTCGTGGGCCCGGAACCGGACACGATGCCCGCCAGCGCACCGGCGTCGACACCGGCGCGGAGGGTCCGCCTGAGGTTCGGCCGCAACGAGACGGCGGCGGCCTGCAGGTCGTTGCCCAGCAGCAACGCCAGCTGGCGCGGGTCGCCGGAGGACAACCCCTCCAGCACCGCCTCGACCGCGCCGACGCGTGGCGGGTCACCCTCGGCGCGCAGGCGGTCCAGCTCGTCGAAGACGTCCGGAGTGGACAGTCCGCGGCGGTCGAAGGCGATCACCCAGTGGAACTGGTGGCGCCCCAGCACCGGGACGATCCGCTCGCCGCGGCCCGTTCCGAGAGCGGTGGCGCCGTAGAGGGCGAACGGGACGTCCGCGCCGAGCTTCCCGGCCAGTTCGGCCAGCTCGTCGCGGCTGATGTCCAGCCGCCACAACGACGACAGGCCGACCAGGGCCGCCGCCGCGTCCGCGCTGCCGCCCGCCATGCCGCCGGCGACCGGGATGGCCTTGCGGATGACGACGCGGACCTTCGGGTCGTCGGCGTCCCTGCCCACGTGCGCCGCGAGCAGCTGGACGGCGCGCCAGGCGAGGTTCGAGGCTCCGGTGGGCACCTGGTCGGCGCCTTCGCCGTGCACCTCGACGCCGGGCTCGTCGGCCACCGCGACGGTGACCTCGTCGACCAGCGAGAGCGCCTGGAAGATCGTCACCAGGTCGTGGTAACCGTCCGGGCGCACGTCACCCACGGCCAGGTGCAGGTTGACCTTGGCCGGGACGCGAACTGTGACCGGGGGCGGAACGACTGCGAGCACCATGTCAGCCTACGGGCGTTCTCGGGTCCCGGACTCCTCCCCCGGTCGTCGTCACCGTCAGACCGGGATGACCGAGCCGTCGAACGTCTGCTTGATGTAGTCCTTGACCTGCTGCGATCCGAGCAGCTCCGCCAGGTCGCGGATGCGCTTGTCGTCCTTGAGCTCGGTGCGGGTGACCAGACCGTTCGCGTTCGGGTTGCCCTCGGCCTTCTCCAGCGCGAGCGAGTCGGTGGCGGGCTTGAGACCGGCGTCGATGGCGTAGTTGCCGTTGATCACCGACGCGTCGGTGTCCTCCAGCGACCGCGGCAGCTGAGCGGCCTCCAGCGGCACGAACTGCAGGTTCTTGGGGTTCTCCGCCAGGTCGCGCACGGTCGGCTGGTCCACGGTCTTGAGCTTGATCAGGCCGTTGGCCTCCAGCAGCTTCAGGCCGCGGGCCTCGTTGGTGGCGTCGTTCGCGACCGCGACCTTGGCGCCGGAGGGCAGCTCGTCGAGCTTCTTGTACTTCTTCGAGTACAGGCCCAGCGGCTCGACGTGGACGGGCTGGACCCACTCCACCTTGGCGCCGCTCTCCTTGGTGAACGTCGCCAGGTACGGGACGGTCTGGAAGTAGTTGGCGTCGAGCGAGCCGTCGACCAGCGCGGTGTTGGGCTGCACGTAGTCGGTGAACTCGACGACCTCGATCTTCAGACCCTTCTGCGACGCGAGGTTGTCGGCCACGTACTTGAGGATCTGGGCGTGCGGGACCGGCGAGACGCCGACCTTCAGCGTGTCCGAGGCGGACGCGCCACCGGACGAGCAGGCGGACAAAGCAGTCAAAACGACCGCGATCAGGGCAGCCTTGATACGCATGATGTTCCTTTTGAGAATTGCTACGGGGTCAGACGGAGGCGTGCCGGCGCCGGTCGGACGCACGGGCGGCACGGGTGAAACCGAACTGGATCACGGTCGTGAGCACGGCGAGCCACGCCACGGTGCTCCACAGGATCCGGTCGTTGAAGCGCTGGTAGCCCTCGCGGATCGCGAGGTCGCCGAGACCACCGCCGCCGATCACGCCCGCCATCGCCGAGTACCCGATGAGGGCGATCACGGTGACGCCGATGGCGTTGATCAGCGCGGGCAGCGACTCGCGGATCAGCACGCTGCGCACGATCCTCAACGTCGAGGCGCCCGTGGTGATCGCGGCCTCGACCACGGTCACGTGCACCTCGGACAGGATGTTCTGCACGAGCCGCCCGACGAACGGGATCGCTCCCACGGCCAGCGGCACGATGACCGCCGTGCTGCCGATGGAGCCGCCGACGATCAGGCGGGTGACGGACGTGAGCGCGACGAGCAGCACGATGAACGGCATCGAGCGGCCCAGGTCGGTGACGAAGCTGAGAACGCGGTGCACCGCGGCGTTCGGACGCAGGCCGCCCTGGGCGGTGAGCTGCAGCCAGACCCCGACGGGAACTCCGAAGACGGTGGCGATGACGGTGGAGACGCCGACCATGTACAGCGTCTCCCCGGTGGCCTCGACGAGATAGGTGATCACGTCGGACCAAGGTGTTGCAGACCTCACGCAGCTACTCCCTGTGGCCCCTTCAGGGACCTCTGCACCGCACCGCCGGCCTCGCCGATCCACTCGAGAGCGGAGTCGGAGCGCTCGCCGTTCAAGCCGAGGCGGAAGCGCGCGACGGGCGTCTCGCCCAGCCGGGTGAGGCCACCACCGACGATGTTCAGCTCGACGCCGAACCGGTGGGCGGCCTCCGGCAGCAGCGCGCCGACCGCGGCGAATCCGACGAGCACCACGTCGGCGACCCGGTCGTAGGCGGTCTCGTTGATCGGGTTCAGGTCGACGGCTGGCAGCAGCGCGGAGCTCGTGCGGCTCCCGGCGTCGCCGACCAGGTCGAGGACCTTGCCGTGCTCGACGACGCGGCCCTGCTCCAGCACGGCGACGTCATCGCAGATCTTGCGGACAACGCCCATGTCGTGCGTGACGACGAGGACGGTCACACCCAGCTCAGCGCGCGCACGGTCGAGCACGGTCAGCACGGACCCGGTGGTCTCGGGGTCGAGCGCGGACGTGGGCTCGTCGGCGAGCAGGACGCTGGGGTTGGCGGCGAGCGCCCGCGCCACGGCGATGCGCTGACGCTGCCCGCCGGACAGCTGGTCGGGGTAGGCGGTGGCCTTGTCGGTCAGCCCGACGAGGTCGAGCAGCTCGCCCACACGGCTGCGGCGCTGCGGTCCGGGCACGCCGGCGGACTCCAGCGGCAACGCGATGTTGCCGGCCGCCGTGCGCTGCCGGAGGAGCGAATCCCCTTGCGGCACAACGCCGATCTGACGACGGGCAGCCCGCAGGGCCGACCCGTCGAGGCTCGTGATGTCGGTGCCGTCGACGCGGATCGCACCCGAGTCAGGACGCTCGAGCAGCGCGACGCAGCGGGCGAGCGTCGACTTGCCGGCCCCGCTCGGGCCGACGACACCGAGCACGGTGCCCGCCTCGACGTCGAGGGTCACGCCGTTGAGGGCGCTGACACCCTGGAAGGACTTGGTGAGGTTTTCGACAGTGATCACGTCTGCTCCACGGCTGCGCGCGACGGCACACTCGCCTCGAGGGCGGTGCGCGGTCGGAGTTCTGCTCAGGTGTGTGCGCCACTCGTTGGCCGAGTGCGCGTCAAAGGACTTTGAGAAGGCGCCTTAGACGAGGTGGCGACGACATGCAGAAGACGAGCGACGGCACTGGTCGATGACTCGACGGCGCGTCAGCATTCGCACGGTACCCATGTGATCCTCCATCGGTCCTGGCGTTAGCACCTGCCCGCATCCAGCGGGTGGTTGCTGCGACGTCGTAGAGCCAGGTCTCTCAGTCGCTCCGGATGGCAAGTAGCAGTCAACCGGACGGACGTTCGGTTGCGCAAGCCAGATTCCGATTCGTTCGACAGATCACACTGTTGGCCGAAGGATCCCCGGCTTAGACCTCGGCGATCCGGATGAAGTCGATCACGCTGAGCTGCTCGCCCCTTTGCTGGGGATCGATGCCCGCCTTCTGGAGCAACTCGTCGACGTTTGGCGTGGTGCCCTTGAGGGCAGCCCTGAGGGTTTTGCGGCGCTGGGCGAAGGCGGCGTCGACGATCTTGAAGAGCTTCTTGCGGTCCACAGTGGACAACGGCTTTTCGTGGCGCTGGAACGCGACCAGCCCCGAGTCGACGTTCGGCGCGGGCCAGAAGACGTTCTTGCCGACGGCCCCGGCCTTCCTCGCCTCCGCGTACCAGGCGAGCTTCACGCTCGGGACGCCGTAGATCTTGCTGCCGGGCTTGGCCGCCATCCGGTCGGCCACCTCCGCCTGGACCATCACCAGGCCCTTCTTCAGGCTCGGGAGTTCGTGGAGGAGGTGGAGGACGACCGGGACCGCGATGTTGTACGGGAGGTTGGCGACGATCGCGGTGGGGTGCGCCGGCAGGTCCTCTTGGGTGACTTTCATGGCGTCCTTGAGCACCACCTGGAGCTTGCCCGCGTTCTCCGGGTCGTGCTCTTGGACGGTCTGCGGAAGCCGGTGCGCCAGCGGCGGGTCGATCTCGACCGCGACGACCTGCTTGGCGTTCGGGAGCAGGGCGAGGGTCAGGGAGCCCAGGCCTGGGCCCACCTCCAGGACGACGTCGTCTTCGGTGAGGCCGGCTGCTGCGACGATCTTGCGGACCGTGTTGGGGTCGTGGACGAAGTTCTGGCCCAGTTTCTTGGTCGGGCGGATGTTCAGCTCGTTGGCTAGACGGCGGACTTCGGCGGGTCCCAGCAGGCTCACCGGGGCATTCTCGCAGGCGGCGTGGGTCGGGGTGCGTGCGGTCTTGTCGCGTTGGCTGGTTGCTGTTCCAGCGGAGGGGTCACCCCTGCCCGGCGGGTCGCGTTCCAGCGTGGTTGCTCAGGCAGTGTCGACGCGTTCGTGGTCATCGCCGCTTCGCGTCGACAGCGATTGGGGCACACCGCTTCCCGGCGGTTCATGGGGCTGTCCGGCTCGCTTCGCGTCGCCATGGGGAACGTTGGGCAGCAGGTACCGGACCTCGCCTTTTCCAGAGCCACCGGAGTGTCAGACCCGCCCGGTACGTTGGGTCGCGGGGGAGCCACAACGCAAGGGGACCCCTGCGCCAGCCTGCCCACTCCTCCAGCAGCGTGCGCTCCCAGCGTCAACCCCGGCATGCGCCCGCAGCGTCAACCCGGCACGCGCGCTCCACGCGGCAGCCCCGCTTTCCCGGCCCGGACACGGCAGCCCCGCCCCCTACCCCGGACGCGGCGAAGGCCGCCCGTGGCGGACCAGGGCGGCCTTCGTCTGGGGACCGAGAAGTGATCTGGGGTTTACGGCAGGCCCAGCTTGGCGCGGCAGCCCGGCCACGCCGAGTAGGTGCCGCCGCGGCCGTCGCGCAGCTTGGTAGCGATGGCGATCTGCTGTTCGCGGGTGGCCTGGTGCGGCAGGGCCGCGTAGGCGGTGCCGCCGTAGGCGGCCCAGGTGCCCGCGTCGAACTGGAGGCCGCCGTAGTAGCCGTTGCCGTTGTTGATGGCCCAGTTGCCGCTTGCCTCGCAGTTCGCGAGGCGGTCCCACACGGCGCCGTCGGGGAGGGGCTTGGTGCCCATCACGATCTTCTTCGGCTTCGGCTCCTTGGTGACCTTGCCGCCGATCTTCTCGCGGCTGATCTCCTTGCCGTTCTTCACCGTCACGCGGTACTGCGAGATCTGCTCGCCCGGCGTGCCGGGGTCGAGGACCTTCTGCTCGCCCGCGTTCATGTTCGGGTCGTTGGTCTTCTCGACCGGCGGGGCGACCGGCTCGTTCACGTTGATGACCGTGACGCCGGTGCGGGAGATGTAGACCTCGGCGCCCGTCGCCAGGCGGACGTCCGTGCCGGACGCGACGGCGTCCTCGGCGCCCAGGGTGATGTTCTCGCCCTTGAGCAGCTCGTCGACGGTCAGGGCGGTGGTCTGGACCTCGCGGACCGGGTTCGCGCCGTCGAAGAGCTTGATGTTCTTGCGGGTCTTGACCTCGAGGTTCATGCCCTCGAGCGGGATGTCCTGGCCGGTGGGGGCGGAGAACCACGCGCCTTCGAGCGGGACGCCCATCTGGCGGGCGGCTTCCTCGACGGTGACCGAGCGGACCCAGTCCTCGCGGGCCTGGCCGTCGACGCTCGTCTTGAGCAGGCGGCCTCGGTCGAGGCTGATCTTGGCGCCGTCGGAGATCGGGGTGTTCAGCGACGGGGACAGGGCGTCGTGCTCACCGACGACGATGCCTTCCTCCGCCAGGACCTCGCCGACCGTGCCCTCGTAGGAGTGGACGGTCTGCAGGGCGCCGTCGACCTCGACGGTCAGCGACTTGTCCATCGCCATCGCGGTCACGCCGCCGCCGGAGATCGAGACGAGGATCGCGGCGACCGCGCCCTTGAGGAAGCGTCGCTTCCAGGACGAGACGGCCGTGACGAGCAGTTGCGGGTCGCTCTTCTCCTCTTCCTCCGTCGGGAGGACGAGGGGCGGCATGATCGTCGTCTCGGCGTTGATGAGACGGATCAGCTCGTCGACGTCGACGTTGGCCGTGGCGAGCAGGTCGTCCGCGTCCGGGCCGAGGACCTCGAGCACGTCCGCGGGCGTGATGGTCAGCGCACCGGCGGGAAAGCTCGGGTGGGGGTCGGCGAGTCCGACGGCCGTCGCACCGCTGACCGGCGTGAACCAGTCCGTGTCGTCGTTGAAGTCGTACGGAGCGGCAGTTCTGTCGCTTCGAGACACTGGGTCGATACCTCCATTGCGGAAGCTCGAGGCGACCGCACAGTTGGCGTTGACAAGATCATTCGAGTCGGACTCGAAATTCCCCGGCAACTCCTCCTACGTGGTCTCGCTTCTTCGCGCTTCTGGCTTGGGTCCCGCCCCGACCGCGGGCGTGCTCCGAACCGACAAGGTCGACTCAGGTGGCACGGTCACGGGACCATAACGGGGTAGCGCACGTTGCGCAAACACCTCCGCGGATGTTGTGACGTCAGTCACCCCATCGAGGTAGGAACCCCTTGCTCCGTTCGCCTCAAGCCGCATTTCAGTCGCCAAGCCCGAACACTCGTTGAGCAGTACGGCTGACGGCGGAGCAGAGTTCAGAAAGATCTTCGCCGCGCAGCGCGGCCAGGTCCCGAACTGTGTAATTCACACAATAGGGTTCGTTCGGACGGCCCCGGAACGGATGGGGCGTCAGGAAAGGCGCGTCCGTCTCCACCAGGAGCTGGTCCTGCGGCACCAGCAGGGCCGCCTCCCGCAGCGCTCGGGCGTTCTTGAACGTCACCGGGCCCGCGAACGACAGGACGTACCCCGCGTCGACGCACCGCCGGGCGAAGTCCGCGTCGCCGGAGAAGCAGTGGAAGACCACAGTGGACGGTGCGCCCTCGGCGTCGAGGATCTTGAGGATGTCCTCGTGCGCATCCCGGTCGTGGATCATCAACGGCTTCCCGACGCGCTTGGAGAGGTCGATGTGCCAGCGGAAGGCCTCGTGCTGGGCGGCCGGCGGCGAGTAGTCCCAGTAGTAGTCCAGGCCGGTCTCGCCGATCGCCACGACACGGGGCTGGACGGCCAGCCGCTCCAGTTCGGACTTCTCGGTGTCACCGAAGGAAGACGTGCGCGTCGGGTGCACGGCCACGGCCGCGTAGACGCGCGGGTCCCAAGTGGACGCTTCGGCGGCCCACCGCGCGGCGGCCAGGTCGTCCGCCACGGTGATCACGTGCGAGACACCGGCGGCGTTGGCCCGGTCGAGCAGCACGGCCACGTCGGCGGCGTTCTCGGCGCCGCACGCGTCGAGGTGCGTGTGGGCGTCGATCACCGGTGCCGGAAGGACTTCCGGCACCGGCGGTCGTTCACGCTTCTCGCTCACTTGACGATCGGGGCCCATTCCGGACCGGTCTCGCCGAGCTCCGGGTCGAGCTTCGCGAACAGCGGAGACGGCTTGCCCAGGGGCCGGCCGGCCGCGATCGGCGTCGACTCCCACCTGGCCTGCTCGCCCGCGTAGTCACCGGTCAGCACCGGGTACGAGCGGTCGGGCACGTCGAGGTCGGTCACCTCGGTCATCTCCGGCTGCGCGGCCCACACGCCCGTGCCGCCCAGCGCCTCGTGCACCTTCTGCGCCGAGTGCGGCAGGAACGGCGTCATCAACGTGTTCGCGTCCTGCACGACCTGCAACGCCGTGTGCAGCACCGAGTCGCGGCGGTCCGGGTCGTCCTTGAGCTTCCACGGCTCCTGGTCGGACAGGTACTTGTTCGCCGCGGAGATCACGCGCATGGCCTCGCCGGAGGCCTGCTTGAACCGCGAGCGGCGCAGGTGCGCGCCGACCGTGTCGAACGCCGCCTTCGACTGCCGCAGCAGCTCGTGGTCGGCGTCCGTCAGCGCCGTGGCCTTCGGGATCGCGCCGACGTTCTTGTGCGCCATCGAGACCGAGCGGTTGACCAGGTTGCCCCACTCGTTCGCCAGCTCGAAGTTCGTCCGGCGGACGAACTCCTCCCAGGTGAAGTCGGTGTCCTGGTTCTCGGGACCCGCGACGGAGATGAAGTACCGCAGCGCGTCCGGCCCGAACTCCTTCAGGAAGTCGCCGACGTAGATCACGGTGCCGCGCGACGTCGAGAACTTCGAGCCGCTCATCGTCAGGTACTCCGACGACACGACCTCGGTCGGCAGGTTCAGCGTGCCGAACCGGCCGGGCTCGCCGCCCTTGTCGCCCGCGCCGTTCTGCCCGAGCAGCAGCGACGGCCAGATGAGCGAGTGGAAGACGATGTTGTCCTTGCCCATGAAGTAGTAGCCCTGGGCGTCACCCGTCCAGAACTCCTTCCAGGCGTCGTCGTTCCCGCTGCGCCGGGCCCATTCGACGGAGGCGCTCAGGTACCCGATCACCGCGTCGAACCACACGTAGAACCGCTTCATCGGCTGCGAGCTCCACCCGTCGAGCGGGATCGGCACACCCCAGTCGAGGTCGCGGGTGATCGCACGCGGCCGCAGGTCCTTGATCAGGTTCTGCGAGAACTTGAGCACGTTCGGGCGCCACTCGGACCGCGTACCCATCCAGCTGCCCAGTGACTCGATGAACGAAGGCAGGTCGAGGAACAGGTGCTCGGTCTCGATGAACTTCGGCGTCTCGCCGTTGATCCGCGAGCGCGGGTTCTTCAGGTCGATGGGGTCGAGCTGGTTGCCGCAGTTGTCGCACTGGTCACCGCGCGCGCCGTCGTAACCGCAGATCGGGCAGGTGCCCTCGATGAAGCGGTCGGGCAACGTCCTGCCGGTGGACGGGCTGATCGCGCCCATCTCCGTCTTGGGGATGACGTAGCCGTTGCGCCACAACGCGGTGAACAGGTCCTGCACCACCTGGTAGTGGTTGCCGGTCGTCGTGCGGG
>NZ_DATLEC010000226.1:0-6632 GCF_035525475.1 Lentzea sp.
CTTGCCGGACTCCGCGACCTTCTCGAGGATCGGGAGGACGTCGGCCAGCGCCGAGATCTTCTCGCGGTGCAGCAGGATGCGGACGTCTTCGTAGACGGCCTCCTGCGCCTCGAGGTCGGTCGAGAAGTGCGTCGACACGTAGCCCTTGTCGAACTGCACGCCCTCGGTGATCACGAGCTCGGTCGCGAGCGTGGACGACTCCTCGACGGTGATGACACCGTCCTCGCCGACGCGCTCGATGGCCTCGCCGAGCAGGGCGCCGATGGACTCGTCACGCGAGGAGACGGTGCCGACCTGCGCGATGTTCTCGCGGCCCTTGACCGGGGTGGACTTGGCCTTGAGCGCGTCCACGACGGCGTCGGAGGCGGCCTGGATGCCACGGCCGAGCGCGGTCGGGTTCGCACCCGCGGCGATGTTGCGCAGGCCTTCCTTGACCAGCGCCTGCGCCAGCACGGTGGCGGTGGTGGTGCCGTCACCCGCGACGTCGTTGGTCTTGGTGGCGACCGACTTGGCGAGCTGCGCGCCGAGGTTCTCGAACGGGTCGTCCAGCTCGATCTCACGGGCGATCGTCACGCCGTCGTTGGTGACCGTCGGGCCACCGAACTTCTTGTCGAGCACGACGTGGCGCCCGCGCGGGCCGAGGGTGACCTTGACCGTGTCCGCGAGCTTGTTGACGCCGCGCTCGAGCGCCCGACGAGCGTCCTCGTCGAAGCTGATCTGCTTGGGCATTTACCTCAAAGCCTCTCTGGGTAGCGAAACGCCCCGGTAGCCCCGGATGGGGCGCCGGGGCGTCAGGCGTGTGACCTCTGTGCC
Source organism: Lentzea sp. (assembly GCF_035525475.1). Taxonomy (GTDB): domain Bacteria; phylum Actinomycetota; class Actinomycetes; order Mycobacteriales; family Pseudonocardiaceae; genus Lentzea. The sequence continues at coordinate 814 of NZ_DATLEC010000226.1, forward strand.
AACCGAAGGAACTAGTTGACGACGGCCAGCACGTCGCGGGCGGAGAGGATCAAGTACTCCTCGCCGTTGTACTTGACCTCGGTGCCGCCGTACTTCGAGTAGATGACGACGTCGCCGACGGCGACGTCCAGCGGGACGCGGTTGCCCTTGTCGTCGATGCGACCGGGACCCACCGCGAGGACCTTGCCCTCCTGGGGCTTCTCCTTCGCGGTGTCCGGGATCACGAGGCCGGAGGCAGTGGTCGTCTCGGCCTCCGAGGCCTGAACGACGATCTTGTCCTCGAGCGGCTTGATGTTCACGCTCACCGGGATGACCTCCACGGGTCGTTGGCAGGTTCGAATTAACGGCTCCTGCCACCCCGCCGTCGCGGGGGTCGGGGCGGTGCTGGTGCCGTGCAGTTGGCACTCTACCCATGAGAGTGCCAAGCCTTCAACGAGCCCCCCGAACCGATCACCACATGGGAGACGTATTCAGGGGCATGTCCCCCTTGACGCGCCGAACGCTGCTGCTCGCGGGCGTGGCCGGAGTCACAGCGTTCTCCGCCGCCGCGTCGGCCCGGCCCGGCGACCCTTTCACACTCGGCGTGGCCTCGGGCGACCCGGCACCCGGTGGTGTGGTCCTGTGGACCCGGCTGGCCGTCGACCCGCTCGCCGAGGACGGTCTGGGAGGCATGCCATCACGTCCGGTCGACGTCGAGTGGGAGGTCGCGGCCGACGAACGATTCACCCGAACCGTGCAACGGGGCTCCACCACCGCTCGACCGGAGGAGGGCCACAGCGTCCACGTGGAACTCGCCGGACTGGAGCCCGGCCGCGAGTACTTCTACCGCTTCAAGGCCCTCAACCACCTCTCGCGGACGGGCCGCACCCGGACGACGCCCGCGCCGAGCGCTCTGCAGGTGCCGCTGACGATGGCCTTCGCGTCGTGTGCGCAGTACGAGCACGGCTACTTCACGGCGTACCGCAGGCTGGCCGAGGACGAGCCCGACCTGATGCTGCACCTCGGCGACTACACCTACGAGTACGCGAGCGGCATCCACGTCGCCCCGAACGGCAACGTCCGCCGCGTCGAGGGCCCGACCACCACGACGCTCGCCGGCTACCGCCGCCGCCAGGCCCAGTACAAGACCGATCCCGACCTGCAGGAAGCGCACGCCGTGGCGCCGTGGGCGGTGATCTGGGACGACCACGAGATCGACAACAACTGGGCGGGCCTGCTGCCGGACAAGCCGCAGCCCGACTTCCCCGCGCGCAGGGCCGCCGCGTTCCAGGCCTACTACGAGAACATGCCTCTGCGCAGGTCACCCAGGCTGCACCGGCGGGTCGGGTGGGGCTCGCTGGCGACGTTCCACCTGCTCGACACCCGCCAGTACCGCACGGACCAGGCCTGCGGGGACGGGTTGCAGCTCTGCCCGGAACGCCTGGACCCCACGCGGACGATGCTCGGCGCCGAGCAGGAGGACTGGCTGTTCGACGGGTTCCGCGGCTCCACCGCCCGCTGGGACGTGCTCGGGCAGCAGGTGTTCTTCTCGCAGTACGACTACATCCCCGGCGAGGTCGACAAGTTCCTGCTGGACGCGTGGGACGGCTACGTCGCCGACCGCGACCGGGTGGTGGCGGGGCTCGCGGACGTCCGGAACCCGATCGTGCTGACCGGGGACGTGCACGCCGCGTGGGGCGCTGAGGTCAAGGAGCGCTGGGACGACCCGTCGTCGAAGACTCTCGCGACCGAACTGGTCACCACGTCGATCACGGCCGGTGGTGACGGGTCGGAGGAGTACGCCGAGACACCGTCGTGGCTGCGCGAGAACCCGCACGTGAAGTACTTCAACAACCGGCGCGGCTACACGGTGAGCAGGTTCACGCCCGATGAGCTGCGCACGGACTTCCGCGGGCTGGACTACGTGTCACGGCCGGGCTCACCCGTCCGCACCAAGGCGTCGTTCGCCGTGGAAGACCGCGTGCCAGGGCTCCACAGACTTTAGGCAGGCGTTCACCTGGTAGCCACTCTGGTGGGTGAAGGTCTCACCATGACTCGAGTGACGCGACGCGCACTCCTCATCGGGGGACTTGCGCTCACCACCGTCGGCGCGGGATCGGCTCGCCTGACCGACCCGTTCACTCTCGGTGTCGCCTCGGGCGACCCGACCCACGACAGCGTGGTCCTGTGGACCCGCCTGGCACCCATCCCTCTCGCGGAGGACGGCACGGGCGGCATGCCGTCGCGCGTCGTCGAGGTGAAGTGGGAGATCGCACTGGACGAGCGGTTCCGGCTCGTCGTCCGTCGTGGCACCGCCCACGCACGGCCCGAGGAAGGCCACAGCGTGCACGTGGACGTGCGCGGCCTTCTGCCCGGTCACGAGTACTTCTACCGCTTCTCCGCCGAGGGCCATCTCTCTCGTACGGGCCGCACGCGCACGGCGTTGGCTCCGTGGGCGTTGGGCAGCGGACTGACGATGGCGTTCGCGTCCTGCTCGCAGTTCGAGCACGGCTACTTCACCGCGTACCGCAGGCTGGCCGAGGACCAGCCGGACCTGGTGCTGCACCTCGGCGACTACCAGTACGAGTACAAGAAGGGCGCGTACGTGGCGCCGGGCGGCAACCCGCGCGACCACGAGGGCCCGGAGACCGAGACACTCGCGAACTACCGGCAGCGGCACGCGCAGTACAAGACCGATCTGGACCTGCAGGAGGCGCACGCCGTGGCGCCGTGGGCAGTTGTGTGGGACGACCACGAGGTCGACAACAACTGGGCGGACGAGGTCTACGAGAAGCCGGACATCCCCCAGCCGAACTTCCTGGCACGCCGGGCGGCGGCGTTCCAGGCCTACTACGAGAACATGCCGATCCGCAGCAGGCCCCAGGGCATCGACATGCGGCTCCACCGGCGCCTGCAGTGGGGCGGCCTGGCGAACTTCCACATGCTCGACACCCGGCAGTACCGCGACGACCAGCTCTGCGGCGACGGCGTGAAGGCGTGCCCGGAGCGGTTGTCCCCCACCCGCACGATCACCGGCGCCGAACAGGAGAAGTGGCTGCTGGACGGTCTTCGGCGCTCACGCGCGCGGTGGGACGTCCTGGGGCAGCAGGTGTTCTTCTCGCAGCTCGACTTCACGCCCGGCGCCGGCGAGACCAACAACATGGACGCGTGGGACGGCTACGCGGCGAACCGCGACCGTGTGGCCGCCGGTTTCTCCCACACGCGCAACACCGTCGTGCTCACCGGTGACGTGCACGCGGCGTGGGCTGCCGAGGTCAAGGAACGCTGGAACGACCCGGCCTCGCGCACGGTCGCTACCGAGCTGGTGTCGACGTCGATCACGTCCGGCGGCGACGGGTCGGAGACCCGCGCGGAGACCCCGGCGATGCTGGCCGAGAACCCGCACGTGAAGTACTTCAACAACCGGCGCGGGTACGTGCGTACCCGCTTCACCGCGCGTGAGGTGCGGGCGGACTTCCGGGCCGTGGACTACGTGTCCAAGCCCGGAGCCCCGGTGACCACGAAGGCGTCCTTCGTGATCGAGGACCGGAACCCCGGGCTGCACGCGGTCTAGACGATCTGCACGGTCCCGACCGGCAGGCCCGGCACGGTCGAGATGTCCATCCGGGACGGCTTGGCGCCCGCCGCGACCAGGTGGGCGCCGAGCGCCGCGATCATCGCGCCGTTGTCGGTGCACAACCGCGGCCGCGGCACGCGCAGCTCGATGCCCGCCTCGGCGCAGCGCTCGGCGGCCAGGCCGCTCAGGCGCGAGTTGGCCGCGACGCCGCCGGAGATGACCAGCGTGCCGACGTCCAGGTCCTTCGCGGCGCGGATGGCCTTGGCGGTCAGCACGTCCGCGACGGCCTCCTGGAACGACGCGGCGACGTCGGCCAGCGGGATCTCCTCGCCGGCGCGTTCGGCCCGCTCGACCCAGCGGGCCACCGAGGTCTTCAGGCCGGAGAACGAGAAGTCGTACTTCGCGTCGCGCGGGCCCGTGAGGCCGCGCGGGAACGCGATCGCGCAGCCGTTGCCCTGCTTGGCCAGCTTGTCGATGGGCGGGCCGCCGGGGTAGGGCAGGTCGAGCAGCCTGGCGACCTTGTCGTAGGCCTCGCCGGCCGCGTCGTCCACGGTCGAGCCGATCTCGGTGATCGAGTTGGCCAGGCCGCCCTCGATCAGCAGCAGCTGCGAGTGGCCGCCGGAGACCAGCAGTGCGAGGCAGCGCTGCGGCAGCGGGCCGTGCTGCAGCGTGTCCGCGGCGACGTGGCCCGCGAGGTGGTTCACGCCGTAGAGCGGCTTGCCCAGCGCGGCCGCGTACGCCTTCGCGGCGGACACGCCGACCAGCAGCGCGCCGGCGAGACCCGGTCCCGCCGTGACGGCGATGGCGTGGATCTGGGACAGCTCCACGCCGGACGTGTCGAGTGCGCGGCGCAGGGTCGGGACCAGGGCTTCGAGGTGCGCGCGGGAGGCGACCTCCGGCACGACGCCGCCGAAGCGGGCGTGCTCCTCGACGCTGGAGGCGACCTCGTCGGCGAGCAGTTCGAGCGAGCCGTCCGGACCGAGGCGGACGATGCCGAAGCCCGTCTCGTCGCACGAGCTCTCGATGCCGAGGATCAGGCGATCAGACACTTTGCGCAGGCCTTCCCATCGTGTACGCGTCGGCACCCGACGGCTGGTAGTAGCGGCGGCGCAGGCCGAGGTGCTCGAAGCCGTGCGCCAGGTACATCGCGATCGCGGGCTCGTTGTCCGTGCGGACCTCGAGGTAGACCGGCACGCCGATCTCGTCGGCGCGGGCCAGCAGCTCCCGCAGCAGCTTCTTGCCGACGCCCCTGCCCTGCCAGTGCCCGACGACGGCGATCGTGTGGACGCTCGCCTCGTACTGGCTGGCGGCGAGCCCGGCGTAGCCGATGAGCTCGTCGTCCGCGTACGCGCCGAGGTAGTAGTGGCCGTTGTCCAGCTCGCTGTGGAACGCGGTCTCGCTCCACGGGTCCTCACCGGAGAACAACGCCAGCTCGATCTCGTGGCACTGGGGCACGTCGGCGTGCTGCAAAGGCCCGAGCGTGACGGTGCCGGTGGTCATGCCCTGGTCACCCTCTTGCGCCCGGTGGGCTCCACGGCGTCGGGACGGCGCAGGTAGAGCGGGGTGAGCGCGGCGGGACGGGCCTTCGCGAGCACCTCGGCGGCAGCGGCGGCGACCAGGCCCTCCGGGCTCGGGTGCCGGGTGCCGAGGACCTCGAGCCCGAGGACGTCGGAGTAGATCTCGGCCCCCTCGCCCGTCGCCTGGTGCACGCCCAGGGACGGCAGCTTCTCGGCGAGGTCCTGCGGGCGCTCGACGTGCGGGCCGTCCGTGCGGCGACCGGCGGCGTCGTAGGCGGCCCAGTAGACCTCCTTGCGCCGCGCGTCGGTCGCGACGAGCAGCGGGTGGCCGCTCGCGGCGTCCTTGGCGATCGCGTCCGGCGTGGCGACCGGGTAGACCGGGCGGTTGAGCGCCTGGCCGAGCGCGGCGGCGGTGGCGAGGCCGACCCTCAGGCCGGTGAACGGGCCGGGGCCCGCGCCCACGACGATCGCGTCGAGGTCGGCGAAGGTCTTGCCGGCCTCGTCGAGCGCGTCGCTGATGTGCGGGGTGAGCAGCTCGCCGTGCGCCTTGGCGTTGAGCGTCACCCGCTTCGCGAGCAGGCGCGGCGGCGAGTCGGGCGCGAGTTCGACCACACCGGCGGTGACTGCGGGAGTGGCCGTGTCGACGGCGAGCACTAGCACGGTTGTCCAGGGTAGTACGAGGTCTCGACGGCCACGGCGGGGCCTGTCCCCGTCCTCGGTGGACCGCCGTGGGGATGGCCGAAGGG
>NZ_DATLEC010000241.1:0-32672 GCF_035525475.1 Lentzea sp.
TGATGCCTTGGTGCGCAGGTATTACGGGGCTCGTGGGGTGTTGTCGCGGTCGGCTTGACCTGGCCGGTTGCGGTTCTGGGGGAGGTCACCCTTGCCGAGCGGGTCGCCTTGCGTGGGTGGTTGCGCGGGCATTGTCGACGCTGCGGGGTTCATCGCCGCTTCGCGTCGATAGCGATTGGGGCTTGACTTCGGGGCCCTTGCGAGGCGCTTCATCGGGCGGAAAAGGCCGGACGCTCCGCGCCCGCCCGATCCCGGCAAGGTAGCACCTCGCACCCAAAGTCAAGCCCCAATCGCAAGAGCAGGGGGCATAAGCGGCTCCCAGCGGTTCATAGGGAGGACGGCTCGCTTCGCATCGCCACTTCCGGTGTGCCCAGCCCGGCGGCGGAAGTTTGGTCGCCGTCGGTGTGTGCGTAGACCAGTAGCTTCGATCATGTGTCATACCAAGCGCGTCTGACTGCTTACCGTTCCGTCTCGGCGGCTTTGGGTCGGCTTGGTGATGACGAGCTGGCCGCCGTCCTGGCGCGGGCCGAGCCGGTCGGGGCGGGGATCGGTGGTCCTACCGCGCTGGTGGACATCGGCGGGACCCCGGTGTTCGTGAAGCGGCTTCCGTTGACCGATCTGGAGCTGCGGCCGGAGAACGTCGGGTCCACGGCGAACCTTTTCGAATTGCCGATGTACGCCCACTACGGTGTGGGGCTGATCGGCGGGCCGGGTTTCGGGGCCTGGCGTGAGTTGGCCGTGCACTCCATGACCACGGAGTGGGTGCTCGCTCGGGAGCATGAAGGCTTTCCGTTGACCTACCACTGGCGGGTGCTGCCCCATCCTGGTCAGGTGCTTCCGGAGGAGTTGGCTGACGTCGACGCTGCTGTTGCCTACTGGGGGCCGCGGATGCGCGGCCGGATCGAGGCGCTGCGGGACTCTTCTGCGAGCATCGCGCTGTTTCTGGAGTACATGCCGTACGACCTGCACGACTGGTTGAACGGAGTTTCCGACCTCGGGAGTGCCTGCGTGATGGTTGACCGGGAGCTGCGGGCCGGAGTGGAGTTCATGAACTCCCGTGGCCTGCTGCACTTCGACGGCCACTTCCGGAACGTCCTGACTGATGGCGAGCGCCTCTACTTCGCCGACTACGGTCTCGCGATCTCCTCCCGGTTCGACATGTCGGAGGAGGAGATCGCGTTCTTCGTCGAGAACCGGGACTACGACCGTTGCTACACCGTCATGCACCTGGTGATGTGGTTTGCCTACGCGCTGCGCTCGACCGGGGCTCCGCCGGGGGTTCTGGAGGTTCTCGGTCGTCATAGCGCGGTTGCCGCGGTGATGAAGGACTTTTACCGCAGGTTCCAGCACGAGAGCAGGCAGACGCCGTACCCGGCCGCGGAGCTCAGATCCGTTCGATGATCGTGCCGGTGGCCATGGCGCCGCCCGCGCACATCGTGATCAGGGCGGTTGTGGCGTCTCGGCGCTCCAGTTCGTGCAGTGCGGTGGTGATCAGGCGTGTTCCCGTGCTGCCCACGGGGTGGCCCAGTGCGATGGCGCCGCCGTTCACGTTCACGCGGTCCAGGTTGGGGCGGTGTACCGCCGCCCACGACAGGACTACTGACGCGAACGCCTCGTTGACCTCGAACAGGTCGATGTCCGCCATCTTCATGCCGCTGCGTTCCAGCAGCCGTGCCGTGGCGTCCACCGGGCCGTCCAGGTGGTAGTACGGGTCTGAGCCGACTAGGCACTGCGTCACGATTCGCGCGCGTGGTTTCAGGCCGTGTGCTTGTGCGAAGTCCTCGTCCACGACCATCACCGCCGAGGCGCCGTCGGAGATCTGTGACGACGTTCCCGCCGTGTGCACGCCGTCCGGTACGACCGGCTTCAGGGCGGCCAGCGCTTCCAGGGACGTCTCGCGCAGGCCCTGGTCGGTGTCCACCAGGTCCTCGCCCACCTTCACCGGCACCACCTCGGTGGTGAAGCGGCCGGCTGCCCAGGCGGCCCGTGCGCGGTTCTGGGACTGGACGCCGAAGCGGTCCACCTCCTCCCGGCCGATGCCGCGGCGGGTGGCGACTCGTTCGGCCGCCACGAACTGGTTCGGGAGGTCGATGGTCCACGAGTCGGGGCGGGGCATGCCGGTGTCGCCGATGTTGCTGCGCAGCGGGACCCTGCTCATGGCCTCCACGCCGCAGGCGATGCCGCAGGTGATGGCTCCGGTGGCGATCAGGCCCGCGATGAGGTGCGTGGACTGCTGGGCCGAGCCGCACTGGGCGTCCACCGTCGTGCAGCCCGTGGTGTGCGGGAGGCCCGCGTGCAGCCAGGACGTCCTGGAGATGTTGTTGGACTGTTCACCCGCTTGAGTGACTGTGCCGCCGATGACCTGTTCTACGGCGGCCGGGTCGACGCCCGTCCGGTCCAGCAGGCCCCGTTGTGCCGCGCCGAGGAGCTCCGCGGCGTGCAGGCCGGACAACCAGCCGTTGCGCCTGCCGATGGGCGTGCGCACCGCTCCCACGATCACCGGACTGCCCACGCGAGCCTCCTTGGCCTGGAAACTAGAACACGTTCCTGTGCTTCACCAGATTGGCTGTATGGGGGCTTCAACACAAGGCGCAAGCGTGTTTGAATCGGATAGAACGCGTTCCACCTAGGAGGTGCCTGTGGGCAAGCCGAGCATCCCGGAAGGCTTCGACTTCACCGACCCCGACATGTACGCGAGTCGTCTGCCGCACGAGGAGTTCGCCGAGCTGCGCAAGACCGCGCCGATCTGGTGGAACTCCACACCGCTGGGCCAGGGCGGCTTCCCCGACGAGGGCTACTGGGTGGTGACCAGGCACCACGACGTCAAGGAGGTCTCGCGCAACAGCGAGTTGTTCTCCAGCCGCGAGAACACGGCGATCATCCGCTTCAAGGACGAGATGCCGCGCGACAACATCGAGATGCAGCGCCTCCTCCTGCTCAACATGGACCCGCCGACCCACACGAAGCAGCGCGCCATCGTCTCGCGCGGCTTCACCCCGAGGGCGGTGAACGCCCTGCGCGAGGCCCTGACGGCCCGTGCCGGGCAGATCGTGGCCGAGGCGCTGGCCAAGGGCAGCGGCGACTTCGTCTCGGACGTGGCCTGCGAGCTGCCCCTGCAGGCGATCGCCGAGCTGATCGGCATCCCGCAGGAGGACCGCCGCAAGATCTTCGACTGGTCCAACCAGATGATCGCCTACGACGACCCCGAGTTCGAGATCGAGCCGCTGGCGGCCGCCACCGAGCTCCTCGGCTACTCGTGGACGATGGCGGAGGACCGCCGCAAGTGCCCGCGCCAGGACATCGTCACCAAGCTCGTCCAGGCCGATGTGGACGGTACCGGTCTGGCGTCGGAGGAGTTCGGCTTCTTCGTGCTCCTGCTGGCCGTCGCGGGCAACGAGACCACCCGCAACGCCATCACCCACGGCATGAAGGCCTTTTTCGACCACCCGGACCAGTGGGAGCTCTTCAAGTCCCAGCGCCCCGCCACGACCGCCGACGAGATCGTGCGCTGGGCCACCCCGGTCGTCTCGTTCCAGCGCACGGCGATGGCGGACACCGTGCTGAGCGGCGTGGAGATCAAGCAGGGTCAACGGGTCGGGATGTTCTACTCGTCCGCGAACTTCGACGAGGAGGTCTTCACCGCCCCCGAGGTCTTCGACATCACCCGCGACCCCAACCCCCACCTGGGTTTCGGCGGCAGCGGCGCCCACTTCTGCATCGGCGCCAACCTGGCGAGGCTCGAGATCGACCTGATCTTCAACGCGATCGCCGACGCGATGCCGGACATCAGGCAGGTGGCAGAGCCGCGGCGGTTGCGTTCGGGGTGGTTGAACGGCATCAAGGAGTTCCGCGTCCAGTACGCGTGAACGGTCGAGGCCCCTCCGTCCGCAGACGGAGGGGCCTCACCTCAAGCAAAGGTCAGGGTTCGGTGCGCAGCGTCGCCAGCGCCCGTTCGGTCTCCCAGAACGCCCGCATCGACCGGATCAGCCCGTCCTCACCGACGTTGTAGACGAACACGCCCTCGGTGTCGACCCTGGCCCCGCCGGGCAGGAACGCGGTGATGACCCCGACGTTCGCGCACTCCGACCCGGCGGCGAACGAGTCGTGCATCGCGAACTCGAACCGTTCGACAGGCGCGATGGCGAGGTCCCAGAAGGCCGCGATGGCCTCCTTCCCGTGATGCCCCTTGCCCTCGGCGTCGAACATGGAGGGCCCGACCGGGTCCTCGACGACGGCGTCCGCGGCGAACAACGCCAGCCACTCGTCCTTGGCACCCCGCGTCACGGCGTCCATCGACCGCCACGAGGCGACGCGGGCCGGTGTCTCGGTCTTGGAGGCGTTCCAGCTGACAGCGGTCACGCGAGGTCTCCGATCACCTCGTCGGCGAAGCGCCGAAGTCCGTCCTTCTTGGCCTGCAGGCTGCCGTCGAAACCCACGCCGTAGAACAGCCAGGGCACCACGATCGTGTCGGTCACGCCGGCCTCGGCCAGCTGCTTGTAGCCGTCGAGGCCGAAGCGGTCGATGCACACGGCCTGGATCTCGAACGGCCGCTCGAACGCGCCCAGGTCCGTCAGCCGCGCGATCACCGACTTCAGCTCGTCGAACTTGATCATCGCCGACGTCCAGCCGTCCCCGGCGCGGGCGGCGCGTTTCAACGCCGCGGGGGAGTGGCCACCGACGTAGAACGGCACCGGCGAAGTGGGTGCCGGCGACATCTGCAGCCGGTCGAAGTCGAAGTAGTCGCCGTGGTACTCGACCATCCCGCCGCCGAGCACGAGCTTCAGCACGTCGATCATCTCGTCCACGCGCGGGCCGCGGTTCTTGAACGGCACGCCGCACCACTCGAACTCCTCCGGCGACCACCCCAGGCCCACGCCGAACCCGAAGCGGTTGCCGGTCATGTGCGCGACCGAGCCGACCTGGCGCGCGAGCAGCAACGGGTTGCGGGAGCCCAGCTTCAGCACCTGCGTGTAGAAGCGGATCCGCGAGGTGACGGCCCCCATCGCCGCGGCGGCGACGAACGGGTCCACCCAGGGGGTCTCGGCGTTCCACATGCGCGAGCCGTCGGGCGTGTACGGGTAGTCCGCGGAGACCTTCTCCGAGAAGAACAGCGAGTCCGGCAGCGCGATGGAGGAGTACCCGCACTCCTCGGCGCACTGGGCCAGCGACGTCAGCTGGTCGAGCGGGCTCATCGCGATGCCGACGGTGAACTTCATGGCTTCTCCGATCCGACGACCCACATGGCGAAGAACTGCGACCCACCGCCGTACGCGTGCCCCAGCGCGACCCGCGCGCCGTCGACCTGGTGCTCGCCCGCGGTACCCATGACCTGCATGGCCGCCTCGGCGAACCGCAACAGCCCTGACGCGCCGATGGGGTTCGACGACAGCACGCCGCCGGACGGGTTCACCGGCAGCCGGCCGCCGATCTCCGTCTCGCCCGCCTCCGTGAGCTTCCAGCCCTGCCCGACGTCGGTGAAGCCGAGGTTCTCGAGCCACATCGGCTCGAACCACGAGAACGGCACGTAGATCTCGGCCGCGTCCACTTCGGACAGCGGGTCCGTGATCCCCGCCTGCTTCCACAACGCCCGCGCGGCGTCCTGGCCGGCCTGCGGGTTGACCTGGTCGCGTCCGGCAAACGTCGTGGGTTCGGTGCGCATCGCGGTGGCGTGGATCCAGGCCGCGCGGGACGACGCCGGTTCGGCGGAGATCACCACCGCGCAGGCGCCGTCGGACGAGGGACACGTCTCGTCGTACCGGATCGGGTCCCACAGCATCTTCGACGCCTGCACCGACTCGACGGTGACGTCAGGCTGTTTGAGATGTGCGTACGGGTTCTTGGCGCCGTTGCGGCGGTCCTTCGCGGCGACCATCGCCCCGATGTGCTCGGGGGCTCCGGCACGGCGGATGTACGCGCGGACGTGCGGTGCGAAGTAACCACCGGCACCGGCGTGCACAGGCATCGTGAACGGCGTCGGCACGGACAGCGCCCACATCGCGTTCGACTCCGACTGCTTCTCGAACGCCACGGCCAGCACGCGGTCGTGCACACCGGACTGGACGAGCGAGGCGGCGACGTTGCCGGTGCTGCCGCCCACCGAACCCGCGGTGTGCACGCGCAGCAACGGTTTCCCGACGGCGCCGAGCGCGTCCGCCAGGAACAGCTCGGGCATCATCACGCCCTCGAACAGGTCCGGTGCCTTGCCGAGCACCACGGCGTCGATGTCCGGCCAGTCGACGCCCGCGTCGGCCATCGCGCGGTCGATCGCCTCGCGGCACAGGCCCGCCATCGACACGTCGAGGCGCTTCGCGGCGTGGTGCGTCTGGCCGGTGCCGACCACAGCTGCCGGTCGCATCTACTCCCGCCCTTCCATCACGCAGACGAGGTTCTGTTGGAGCAGCGGCCCGCTCGTGGCGTGACCCAGCACGCGGGAGGCCGAGCCGTCGTGGACCCGGCGTGCCGCCTCACCTATCCGCGCGAGACCGGCCGAGAACATCGGGTTGCCCGCCAGCACGCCGCCGGACGGGTTCACCACGACGTCGTCGCCGAGCCCGAGCGCCTGGCGCAGCAGGATCTCCTGGTGGGTGAACGGCGCGTGCAGCTCCGCCACCCCGACGCCCTCGGCCCCGGCGGCCTTGCCGGCGGCGACTGCGGACGGGGAGGTCGTGAGATCGCGCGTGCCGAACGACGGCGAGTCGACGCGGTGCTCGAACCCGGTGATCCACGCGGGCCGCGCGCACAGCTCCCGCGCGCGGTCACCCGCTGCCAGCACGACCGTGGCCGCGCCGTCCGTGATCGGTGCGCAGTCGTGACGGCGCAACGGATCCGCGATGTACGGCGTGGCCAGCAGATCGGAGACCTCGACGGAACCGGAGAGCTGCGCCAGCGGGTTGGACAGGGCGGCGGAACGGCTCCGCGCCGCCACGGACGCCATCGCCCGCTCGTCCCAGAGCCCGGTCTCGATGCCCATCCGCGCCTGGATCCCCGCCAGGCCGATCGTGTCCGGCCACAACGGCGTCACGACGTACGGGTCGAGCTGCATCGCCATGACCCGGCGCAGCTGCCCGGCCGAGGACTTGCCGAAGCCGTAGACCAGGGCGGTGTCGATCTCGCCGCACTGCAGCTTCACCCAGGCCTCGTACAGCGCCCACGCGGCGTCCATCTCGACGTGCGACTCGACGATCGGCGGGAAGGCCCCGATCGCGTCCACCGCCGAGACGAACGAGAAGGCGCGCCCCGCCAGGTAGTCCGAGGAGCCGGAGCACCAGAACCCGATGTCGGACTTGGTGAGCCCGAGGCCGCCGAGCACCTCGTGGAAGATCGGCACCAGCATCTCGACGCCGTTGGTGGTGCCGTCGGTCTCGCGCACGCAGGGCGTCTGCGCGAAACCGACTACCGCAACGTCACGCATGCGAGCCTCACAGGTGCTGGGAGTAGGAGTCGAACGGCGCGTCCGGCTCGCCGGAGGGCTTGAAGTGGTCGATGTTCCGCATCGTCGGTCCCCACTCCTCGCGCGGCTTCCACACGGCCTCGACGCGCATGCCCATCCGCACGTCCTCGGGCGCGATGCCGAGCAGCAGGTGCAGGAACGGGATGTCGGCGCCGTCCAGCAGCACGTAGGCCGAGACGTACGGCGGCGGGATGCGCTGGCCCAGGAACGGCACGTTGACCACGCAGAACGTCGTGACGGTGCCGCGGTCGGGCAGCTCGACCTGGTCGGTCGTCGGCACGCCGTCGGTGGGGCAGGCGGGCCGCGGCGGGAAGTAGACCTTCTCGCACACCGGGCAGCGCTGGGCGATCAGCCGGCCGTCCATGAGGCCGCGCAGGAACGGGTCCTCCGTCGGCGACGCGGAGTGCGTGTAGTGCAGGGTGACCGGCGTGATCACCATGGTGACGTCGTCGGCCTCGACGGGCGGGTCGGCCGGTTCGCCGGAGATCTCGAAGCACTCGATGTCGGTGATGGAGCCGACTCTTTCACCGCGCCAGCGCACCCGTACGCGTGCGCCCGTCGACATCGCGTCGGGCGTCCCCGCGTCCACGGCGTGCAGCAACGACGTGTCGGCGCCGTCGAGCTGGATCAGCGCCCACGCGAACGGCCGGTCGAGCGGCTGTCCTTCGAGGGGCTCGGGGATCCACGACCAGCCGCGCACGACACCGGTCGACGCCACGTCGACGAACTCGGACAGCTTCTCCGCCGTCACGGGGTCGTACTCGAGCGGCGGCACGTGCACGCGGCCGTCGGAACCGCGGATCCCGGTCACCCTGCGGCGGCGCAGGTCCGAGAGGAACCGGCCCAGCGTCGGACCGGTCGAGCGCGTGTAGTCGAAGCCGACGTCCAGCGGAGCACTCAGCGGCCTGGTCACAGATCAAAGTGAAACAGGTTCTCGAAATGGTGGCAAGATGAGTGCATGAAGCTCGGTCTGCAGCTCGGCTACTGGGGCGCGGCCCCGCCCTCGAACGCAGCCGTTCTCGTGGCGGCGGCGGAAGAGTCCGGCTTCGACGCGGTGTTCGCGGCCGAGGCGTGGGGCTCGGACGCCTTCACCCCGTTGGCGTGGTGGGGATCCGGCACCGAACGGGTGCGGCTCGGCACCTCCGTGGTGCAGATGTCGGCCCGCACACCGGCCGCGTGCGCGATGCACGCGCTGACGCTGGACCACCTGTCCGGCGGCCGGTTCGTGCTGGGTCTGGGCGTCTCCGGGCCGCAGGTCGTGGAGGGCTGGTACGGGCGCCCGTTCGCCAAACCCCTTGCCAGGACCAGGGAGTACGTGTCGATCCTGCGCCAGGTGCTGGCCCGTGAGGCGCCGGTCGTGAACGACGGCCCGCACTACCCGTTGCCCTACCAGGGGCCGGGTGCGCTCGGACTGGGCAAGCCGCTCAGGCCGATCACCCATCCACTGCGCGCCGACCTGCCCATCTGGCTCGGCGCCGAGGGTCCCAAGAACGTCGCGCTGACGTCGGAGATCGCCGACGGCTGGCTCGCGATCTACTACGCGCCCCGGCTCGCCGGCATGTACGACGAGTGGCTGGACGAGGGGTTCGCCAAGTCGCGCCAAGGGGATTCGGCGCGTATCAGGGAGAACTTCGAGGTCGCCGCCACCTGCCAGGTCGTCGTGACGGACGACCCGGCACCGGTCAGGGCCATGCTGAAGCCGTTCGTCGCCCTGTACATCGGCGGAATGGGCGCGCCCGGCATGAACTTCCACGCCGAGGTCTTCACCCGCATGGGATACGGCGAGGCGGTGAGGGACATCGGCGCGCTGTTCCAGGCGGGGCGCAAGGACGAGGCGGCGCGGGTGGTCCCGGACGAGCTGGTGGCCGAGATCAGCATCGTCGGCACGGCCGAGCACGTCCGCGAGGAGATCGGCCGCTGGGAGGCCGCCGGTGTCACGATGCTGCTCGTCGGATGCCGCGACGGTGCCTCGATCAAGGCGGTCGCTGAGGCTTGTCAGTAAGTGAAACGCGTTCTACTTTGAGGGTGTGGTCACTGGACTCTGGAACATCGCCGCGGACCGGCCGGACACCATCGCGCTGGTCGACCCGAGCGGTCACGAGATCACCTACCGGGAGCTGGCCGAGGCCGCGAACCGGTACGGGCGCGGGTTCCAGGCCCTCGGACTGGAACCCGGCGACAGCATCGTGCTGATGCTGCCCAACAGCGCCGAGCTGGTGCAGGTGTACTTCGCCGCGTACCAGACCGGTCTCTACGTGGTGATGGCCAACTGGCACCTGACCGGCGCCGAGGTCGCGTACCTCGTGCAGGACAGCGGTGCCAAGGCTTTCGTTGCCCACGAACGGTTCGCGGAGGCCGCTGCCGAGGCGTCGGCGAGCCTGCCGGAGAGCGCGCGGTTCGCGGTCGGCGAGATCGCGGGGTTCGGGCCGCTGGCGAAGCTCGGCGAGGGGGAGCAGGGCAGGCCCGACGTCCGCACGACCGGGTCACCGATGCTCTACACGTCCGGCACCACCGGTCGGCCCAAGGGCGTGCGCAGGCCGTTGACCGGCGCGGATCCCGACGCGGTACCGCCGTCCGCCGCGTGGTTCTTCGGCATTTTCGCGATCTCGCCGCACGACGGTCACGTGCACCTGTGCGGGTCGCCGCTGTACCACACCGCCGTCCTCAACTTCGTCACCATCTCCATCCAGCTCGGGCACACCGCGGTGCTGATGGACCACTGGTCGCCCGAGGAGATGCTGCGGCTGATCGAGCGGTACAAGGTCACCCACAGCCACATGGTGCCGACCCAGTTCCACCGCCTGCTCGCACTGCCCGACGACGTCAAGTCCAAGTACGACATGGGTTCGCTGCGCGCGATGATCCACGGCGCCGCGCCGTGCCCGATCGAGGTCAAACGCCGGATGCTCGACTGGTGGGGACCGGTCGTGATCGAGTACTACGCGGCGACCGAGGGCGGCGGCACCGCGATCACCGCCCAGGAGTGGTTGCGCAAGCCCGGATCCGTCGGTCTGCCGTGGCCGACGTCCGAGATCAAGATCCTGGGTGAGGACGGCACCGAGCTGCCCGCCGGTGAGCAGGGCCTGGTGTACATGCGGATGGGCGACTCGACGTTCGAGTACCACAAGGACGCCGAGAAGACCCGCGCCGCACGGGTGGGCAAGCTCTTCACGTTGCAGGACATCGGCTACCTCGACGAGGACGGCTACCTGTTCCTGTGCGACCGCAAGAACGACATGATCATCTCCGGTGGCGTGAACATCTACCCGGCGGAGATCGAGGGCGAGCTCGTCTGCCACCCCAAGGTCGCGGACGTGGCCGTGTTCGGCGTTCCGCACCCGGACTGGGGCGAGGAGATCAAGGCCGTCGTGCAGCCCACGGACGGCGTCGAGGGAGACGAGGCGCTGACCGTGGAACTACTGGAGTTCGCCCGCACGAGGCTCGCGAAGTTCAAGCTGCCGCGCACGATCGAGTACATGGCGGAGCTGCCGCGCGACCCGAACGGCAAGCTGTACAAGCGAAAGCTGCGCGACCGTGCGTGACCTGATCAGGATGACGCCGGCCGAGGTGCGGACGTTCCTGGGTGAGCAGAAGACGTTGGTCGTGGCGACGATCGGCCGTAACGGGCTGCCGCACCTCGCGCCGATGTGGTTCGCGTTCCTGGACGGCGACATCGTGTTCTGCACCGACCGCAAGTCGCAGAAGATCGTGAACCTGCGCCGCGACCCGCGGTGCAGCGTGCTTGCCGAGGCGGGGGAGACCTACGACCAGCTGCGCGGCGTGCACATGGAGGGCGTCACCGAGTTCACGCCGGACCTGGGCCGGGTCGTGGACGCCGTGGTGGCGCGCAACTTCGGCGAGGTGGGCGAGGACGAGACCGCCCGTGAGGCGTTGCGCAAGGCGATGTCCCGGCGCGTCGCCGTGATCTTCCGTCCGACGAGGACGGCCAGCTGGGACCACCGGAAGACGATGTCGGGAGCGACCCCATGACCGTGAACCGCCGTCAGGTGCTCACCGGAGCCGGTCTCGCACTGGCCTCGGGACTTCTCAGACCCGGCTCGGCGGCCGCGCTGGACGAGTTCGACGTCGTCGTGGTCGGCTCGGGCGCGGCCGGCATGACCGCGGCCCTCACCGCCGCGAAACGCGGACTGAGCTGCGTCGTCCTGGAGAAGGCGCCGACGTTCGGCGGTTCCGCCGCCCGGTCGGGTGCCGGCATCTGGATCCCCAACAACGAGGTCATCCTCGCCGCGGGCGTCCCGGACACCCCCGCCAAGGCCGCGCAGTACCTGGCGGCCGTCGTCGGCGACGTCCCCGTGGCGCGCCAGCAGGCCTACCTGGCGCACGGGCCGCGGATGATCTCGTTCGTCGTGCGCAACAGCCCGCTGCGCTTCCGGCACATGGACGGCTACAGCGACTACTACCCGGAGCTCCCCGGCGGCATCGCGAGGGGCCGGTCGATCGAACCGGACGTGCTCGACGGACGCGTCCTCGGCGACGAGCTCGCACACCTGAACGCGCCCTACCTGGCCGTGCCCGCCGGCATGGTCATCTTCGGCGCGGACTACAAGTGGCTCAACCTGGCCCTGGTCAACGCCAAGGGCGCCGCCACCGCGGCCGCCGCGCTGGCCCGCGGCACCGCGGCGGCTCTGGCCGGTCAGAAGCCGTTGACGATGGGGCAGGCGCTGGCCGGTGGCCTGCGCGCGGGCCTGATGCAGGCAGGGGTGCCGGTGTGGCTGAACACCGGTCTCGAGGATTTGGTCGTGGAGAACGGCGCCGTGAAGGGAGTGCTGACCTCCCGGGGTGTCGTGCGCGCCCGGCGAGGCGTGATCATGGGCTCCGGCGGCTTCGAGCACAACGCGGCCATGCGCGCCCAGTACCAACGCCAGCCGATCGGTACTCAGTGGACGGTCGGCGCCAAGGAGAACACCGGCGACGGACACCGCGCGGGCCAGCGCGCAGGGGCGGCGTTCGACCTGATGGACGACGCCTGGTGGGGTCCCGTGATCCCCACTCCCGGCTCGCCGTACTTCTGCCTGGCCGAACGCACGCTGCCCGGCGGCCTGATCGTCAACGCGGCGGGCAGGCGGTTCGTCAACGAGGCCGCGCCCTACAGCGACGTCGTGCACGTCATGTACGACAAGAACCCGGCCGATCCGTGCATCCCGTCGTGGCTCATCGTCGACCAGAACTACCGCAACCGGTACCTGTTCGCCGACGTGGCACCGGCTCTGCCGCTGCCGGACGGCTGGTACCAGTCCGGCGCGGTCGTGAAGAACTGGTCGCTCGACGGCCTGGCCTCCGCGATCGGGGTGCCGGGCGCCGCGCTGCGGGCCACCGTCAGCCGGTTCAACAGCCAGGCGCTCACCGGCAGGGACGCGGACTTCCGGCGCGGCGACTCCGCCTACGACCACTACTACACCGACCCGGCGGTCATCCCGAACTCGTGCCTCGCCCCGCTGTGGCTGGCGCCGTTCTACGCGTTCAAGATCATGCCGGGTGACCTCGGGACCAAGGGCGGCCTGGTGACCGACGCCCGTGCTCGGGTGCTGCGGCCGGACGGGTCGGTGATCCCGGGGCTGTACGCGGCGGGCAACGTGAGCGCGGCCGTGATGGGCCGCAGCTATGCCGGTGCCGGGTCGACGATCGGGCCGGCGATGACGTTCGGGTACATCGCGGCGAACGACGTCTAGGTCAGCTCCCACACGGTGACCTGGCCCGTGATCCCCGCGCTGTCCAGCGCGGTGACCTCGATCCGGAAGATCCGGCCCTCCGGGGTCTGCCCGCACACCCGGCTGCCCTGAACAAGGTTCTCGGCGTCCTGTGTGGACCGCTCCGCGAGCCGGGCCACGCACTCGGCGCGCCCCGGCACGCCGTCGGTGATCCACTCGGCCAGCCAGTAGCCGGGGTCGCCGTGCAGCCGGCCAGGGGTGAGCGGCCAGACGTTCGTGCCCGCGATGTCGCGTGGTTGCGGGAGGTCGAGGTGGTAGCTGCCGAACTGCAGCACCCCGCTGTACCGCGCGCCTTCGGTCGTGATGGGCGGCGCGGCCACGGTGGAGACCGGCGTCGTCGTGGTGGTGGGGGAGGCCAGGGAGGCAGGGGCGTTGCCGTTCGCCCGCGGTGCCGCGGCGGGCGGCGTCGGGCGGACCGCACTGGCGGTGGGTCTCCGGGGAGCCGGCGCGCCGGTCGCGGGACCCGGTGACGACGTCGTGGTGGCCTGCGCCGGAACCGTGCTGGTGACGGCAGCGGGCAGGTCCACGACCTGGTCGCCGGGCGACACCAGGTCGACGACCGCGGCCGAGCCTCCCAGGACGGCCGCCACCGCCGGAGCGCTGCAGTACAGGAGAACCTTGCGCCGCCACCGCTTTCCGGGCGCGCCGACGTTGATCTCGATCGAACCGGCCTGGAACGACGTGCCGCTGACGTCCCCGTCGAGGTCGTTCTCCGTCGACTGATCCGAGTGCTTCAAGACTGGCCCCTGTCCCGAGTCGCGGGAGTGTGATAGCTGCCTGATCGGCCAGTCAAAGCCGTGTGTTACGGAGACAAACGAATTCGTGGATGAAGTACCATGGCGGCGCACGCACTTCTACCTGGGGGAAGAGTTCATGCGTCGAACAACGCTGTCCTTGTTCATCTCACTGGTCCTGGTCGCCGCCACGCTGACCCACGCGCAGGCCGCCACCACCACCACCGTCTCGTTCGTCGCCCACCAGGACGACGACCTGCTGTTCATGAACCCCGACATCGCCTCGGACGTCCAGGCGGGCTACAACGTCTGGGTCGTCTACCTGACCGCCGGCGAGGTCCACACCAGGGATCCGCTGTCCTACGCGAACCAGCGCATCGAGGGCGAGCGCGCCGCCTACGCCAGGACCGCGAACGTCGCGAACAACTGGACGTACGAGGAGATGTGGTTCAACGGCCACCCGGTGGCGACGAACCGGCTCGACGGGACGAACGTGCGCCTGGTCTTCACGTTCATCCACGGCGCTTCCGGCGGGTGCGACGACGGCGGCGATCCGCAGGGTGATCTCTACAAGATGCTGCACGACGGCCCGTACGTCGCGCGGCCGATCGACGGGAGGCCCGCCTACACCAGGGCGACCTTCGTGGGCATGCTCCACTCGATCCTGGACCGCGCGAAGCCGGACTACATCCGGTCCGGCAGCAGCATCGGGCACCGCGACAGGCCGAACCCCGACCACGTCGACCACGTCGCCGCGGCGATCCTCACGGCCGAGGCGGACCTCGACGGCGCGCGCAGGACGTGGATCAGGCGGGACGAGTACACCGGCTACAACAGCCGCGCCTTCCCGGAGAACGTGTCCGGCTACTGGCGTGACCGCAAGATCGAGATCTGGGACCAGTACTGGCCGCACGACCCCGAGGTCGCAAGGCTTTCGCACGACTACGCGTTCAGCCGCCAGATCCGGCCGGAGGGCAGGATCTTCTGGCCCGGCACGCCGTGGGTCCCGCCGGGCGACTTCGCCGTGGCGGGCTGCTAACGACCTCTGAACTCCGGCTTGCGCTTCTCGGCGAAGGCGCGAGGGCCTTCCTTCGCGTCTTCGCTGGCGAAGACCTCCATGCCGAGGCGAGCGTCCACTTGGAACGCGTCGTTCTCGTGCATGGCCTCGGTCTCCCGCATGGTCCGCAGAATCGCTCGGACGGCCAGCGGTCCGTTCGCGGTGATCAACGCAGCGAGTTCGAGGGCCTTGTCGAGCGCCTGCCCGTCCGGCACCACGTGACCGATGAGGCCGATCTCCTTGGCTTCGGCGGCCCGGATGTGCCGCCCGGTCAGGAGGAGGTCCGCCGCCACGGTGTACGGGATCTGGCGCGGCAACCGGACCGCGGAGCCGCCCAGCGGGAACAGGCCCCACCGCGCCTCCGAGACGCCGAACCGCGCGCTCTCGCCGGCCACGCGGATGTCCGTCGCCTGGAGGATCTCCGTGCCGCCGGCGACAGCGGCACCTTCCACTGCCGCGATCAGCGGTTTCGTCAACCGGCGACCTTTCAGCAGCGGCTCGATGACGGAGAAGTCGAACTTCCCGGCGTTCTCGCTGGGGTGGTTCCGCGTCATGGCCTTCAGGTCGGCGCCCGCGCAGAACGAGCCGCCCGCGCCGGTGAGGACGCACACGCGCACGTCCGGGTCGTCGTCCACGCGGTCCCAGGCCTCGCGCATGATCGCCAGCATCGGTCCCGACAACGCGTTGCGGACCTCCGGCCGGTTCATCGTGACGACCAGGACGTTGCCGGCCAGGTCCACCAACGCGTGAGGTTCCGTCGTGGTCGTCATTCGCGCGCCTCCTGGATCGAGTCTGACCGCACGGGGGATTGTCGGGAACAGTAACACGTTCTACTTTGCGTATCATGGCCCTCAACGTCGCAGACCTCGTTGAACACGCCGCCGACACCGTGCCCGACCGGATCGCCCTCGTGTGCGGCTCCACGAGGACCACCTACGCCGAACTCGAGGCACGAGCCAACAAGCTGGCTCACCACCTGGCAAAGAACGGCGTGACACAGGGTGCGCACGTCGGGCTCTACGCGCGCAACTCCATCGAGCTGGTCGAGGCCATGCTCGCGGTGTACAAGCTGCGCGCCGTGGCCATCAACGTGAACTACCGCTACACCAAGAACGAGTTGCAGTACCTGTTCGGTGAAGCGGACCTGAAGGCGCTCGTGCACGAGCGGCGCTACTCGCCGTTGGTCGCGGAGGTCGGCGTGCCCGGCCACACCGTCGTGATCGACGACGAGAGCGAGGAACCCTTCTCCGGCGCGGACTACGAGACCGCGCTGAGCGAGGAGTCCGGTGAGCGCGACTTCGGCCCGCGCAGCCCCGACGACCTCTACATCCTCTTCACCGGTGGCACGACCGGCATGCCCAAGGGCGTGATGTGGCGGCACGAGGACGTGTGGCGCACGCTCGGCGGCGGCATCGACTTCGTGACCGGCGAACGGCTCACCGACGAGTGGCACCAGGCCGAGTCGGGCAAGGACTACGGGCTGGTGCGGCTGTGCCTTCCCCCGTTGATCCACGGTGCCGCGCAGTGGGCCGTGCTCGGCGCGTTGTTCAGCGGCAGCACCGTCGTGCTGGTGCCGAAGTTCGACCCCGCCGAGATCTGGCGGGTGATCGAGCAGGAGAAGGTCCAGGTCGCGGCGATCACCGGGGACGCGATGGGCCGGCCGTTGATCGAGGAGTTCGAACGCGGCGAGTACGACGCGTCGTCGCTGTTCATCCTCAACAGCAGCGCCGCCCTGTTCTCGTTCCCGGTGAAGAGGAAGTTCCAGGAGCTGCTGCCGCACACGACGTTGCTGGAGTCCATCGGGTCGAGCGAGACCGGGTCCACCGGCATCGGCACGGTGGCGAAGGAGATCGTGAAGACCGACGGCACCAAGGTGAAGCTCAACGAGGACACCATCGTCATCGACGACGACGGCAACAAGCTCGACCCGGCGCCCGGTGTCATCGGCAGACTGGCGCGCGGCGGCCACATCCCGCTCGGCTACTACAAGGACCCCGAGAAGACCGCGCGGATGTTCGTCGAGGTCGACGGCAAGCGGTTCACGGTGCCCGGCGACTACGCGCGGTTCGAGGAGGACGGCGACATCACGTTGCTGGGACGCGGCAACACCTGCGTCAACACCGGCGGCGAGAAGGTGGTCCCCGAGGAGGTCGAGTCGGCGCTGAAGTCGCACCCGGACGTGTTCGACGCGCTCGTCATCGGCGTGCAGGACGACCTGCTGGGCCAACGGGTCGGCGCGCTCGTCCAGCCGCGTGACGGCGCCACGCCGACACTGTCCGAACTGGACGCTCACGTCCGCGAGACGCTCGCGGGCTACAAGGTGCCGCGGACGCTGTGGCTCGTCGACGAGATCGGCCGCACCCCCAGCGGCAAACCCGACTACCAGTGGGCGCAGCGCCACGTGGAGGACCATGCGCACCAGCCTGTGTGACGAGCTCGGCATCGAGCACCCGGTCTTCGGCTTCACGCCGTCCGAGCACGTGGCGGCGGCGATCAGCAGAGCCGGTGGCCTCGGTGTGCTCGGGTGCGTGCGGTTCAACGACGCGGAAGACCTCGACCGCGCGTTGACGTGGATGGACGGCAACTGCGACGGCAAGCCCTACGGCGTCGACATCGTCATGCCCGCCACCGTGCCCAAGGAGGGCACACAGCTCGACCTCTCCTCACTGATCCCGCAGAGCCACAAGGACTTCGTGCAGCAGACGCTGCTGAAGCTCGGCGTGCCACCGCTGCCCGACGGCGAGGGCGGCGAGGGCGTGCTCGGATGGCTGCACTCCGTGGCGCGGTCCCACGTGGACATCGCGCTGGAACACCCGATCCGCCTCATCGCCAACGCGCTGGGCTCACCTCCCGCCGACGTCATCGAACGGGTCCACGCGGCCGGCGTCCCGGTCGCGGCGCTGGCCGGCAAGGGCGAACACGCCCGCCGGCACGTGGCCAACGGAGTCGACATCGTGGTGGCGCAGGGGTACGAGGCGGGCGGCCACACCGGTGAGATCGCGACGATGGTGCTCGTGCCGGAGGTCGTCGACGCCGTGGACGTGCCCGTGCTCGCGGCGGGCGGCATCGGGTCCGGGCGGCAGGCCGCGGCGGCGATGGCTTTGGGTGCCTCCGGGGTGTGGATGGGGTCGTACTGGCTCACCACCGCCGAGTACACGCAGAGCCCGTTGACGCAGAAGGCGTTGCTGGCGGCCAGTTCCAGCGACACCGTGCGCACGCGCATCTACACCGGCAAGCCCGCGCGGCTGCTGAGGACGCGGTGGACCGAGGCGTGGGCTCAGCCAGGTGCTCCGGAGCCGTTGCCGATGCCGTTGCAGAACCTCCTGGTGTCGGAGGCGCACCTGCGGATCGCCCGGTCCGACGACCCGTCTGTCGTGTCGATGCCCGTGGGTCAGGTCGTCGGGCGGATGAACGAGGTGCGGCCGGTCGCGGTCGTCATGGCCGAGCTGCTCAAGGAGTACCGGGAGACGGTGGAAAGGTTGACGAAACTGGATCGATAGGCCGTATCGTGTTGCCGACTTGGGGACGATCACTGGGGGCAACACCATGCGAAGACGTGTGTTCGGCGTGCTCATCGGCGGGCTGGTGCTCGCCACCGCTATGGCGGGACCGCAGTCCGCGGCGGCGGAACCGTGCCGCTGGATCGCGCACGACCTGCCGCTACCCGCCGACGCGACGTACTCGGCGACCAGGGGCAGCAGCGAGAGCAACAGGTTCATCGTCGGCGAGACCCGGATCACCGGCGGCGGCGCCGAGAAGGGCCTGATCTGGGACAACGGCGCCTTGACCCAGATGGCGTCGCCGGGTTCCTCGAACATCGCGATCCACCCGAAGGACGTCAACAACAGCGCCGTCGTCGTCGGCGGACGTGACCACTGGGGCCAGGACAGCCTGCGGGCCTTCCGCTACCGCAACGGCTCCTACGAGCTCCTCGACACGCCCGCGACGCACCACTCCTGGGCGCGGGCCGTCAACAACCTCGGCGACGTCGTCGGTGAGATGTGGCAGAAGGGTTCGGACACCCGCCAGGTCGTCGTCTGGCTCAACGACGGCACCCGCAAGGAGTTCCTGCCCGGCCAGGCCGTCGGCATCAGCGACGATCGCAAGCTCGTGCAGGTCACCGCCTCGTCGGCGTTCGCGATCGACGTGACGAGCGGGCAGCAGACCGAGCTCCCCGGCGGCCGCACCCCCGCCGTCTTCGACAACGACCGGCTGCTGCACTTCTCCTGGGGCGGCCTGATGGAGTGGACCACCTCCGGCCAGCACGTCGCCACCTGGCAGGGCGGTACGGAGCCGTACGGCAGGACGTCCAGCGGCCACGTCGTCTTCGGCGCGGTGATGGGCACCGCGACGCTGTGGCAATGGGGCATCCGGTACTCCGTGGACTCCGAGAAGCAGCCGGACGTGCGCTACTACGGCGACATCAGCGACGAGGGCGCCTTGATCGGCACCTACCAGAACGCCGACGGCAGCTCGCACCCGGCGCGCTGGTTCTGGTGCGGATGATGGCGCGCACGAAGGTGCTGGGCGCGCTGTGCGGCGCGCTGGTGATCATCTCGACCGTCGCGGCACCGCACGCCGCGGCCGACCCGTGCCGGTGGATCGCGCACGACCTGCCGCTGCCGACGAACTCCGAGTGGGCCAGGACCAGCGGCAGCAGCGAGAACAACCGGTTCATCGTCGGCGAGGCCGAGGTCGGCAGCGACGTGGGGCAGAGCGGCCTGCTCTGGGACAACGGCGTGCTGACCCGCCTGCCCTCCGCGGGCTCGTCCTCGATCGGCGTCCGCCCGAAGGACGTGAACGACGACGGGGTCGTCGTCGGCCGCCAGGTCTTCTACGGACAGCAGCGCTCGCTCGCTTTCCGCTGGCAGGGTGGTTCCTTCGAGCTCCTGCCGACGCCCGCCGGGCACAGCTCGCGCGCGGAGGGCATCAACAACCTCGGTGACGTCGTCGGCGAGGTGTGGCACGAGGACGACCCGGAGGTCCGCGACGTCGTCGTGTGGCCCCGTACCGGCTCCACGACGTCTCTCTCGTCCTACATCGCGGTCGGGATCAGCGACGCCGGCAAGTACGCGCACCTGAGCCAGACTTCGGGGTTCGTGAACGACCTCGCGACCGGGCAGCAGGTGGAGCTTCCGGGTGCCAAGCGCCCGATGGTCCTCGACAACGACCGGCTGTTCTACGCCACCGCGGCCGGCCTCGAGGAGCGCGCCCTGACCGGCGAGCTCGTCGCCACCTGGGACAGCGGCACGTGGTCGTGGGGCAGGACGTCCAGCGGCCACGTGGTGTTCGGCGCCATCAACCGCGCCGCCACGCTGTGGCAGTGGGGCATCCACTACTCCGTCGACTCCGCCAAGCAACCCGTGGTCTCCGAGAACTACTACGGCGACGTCACCGACGAGGGCGCGCTGATCGGCGTCTACCACGACGCACGGGGTGGCTCGCACCCGGCGCGCTGGTTCTGGTGCGGCTGATGCAGGTGTCACGAGGACTCGGGGGAATGATGAAGTCAGGTGCGCTCCTCGGCGTGGTGCTGCTGATGTCGGGAGTCGCGGTGCCTCAGGCCGCGGCGGACCCGTGCCGGTGGATCGCACACGACCTGCCGCTGCCGGACGGGTCGAGGTACGCCAGGACGACCGGCAGCAGCGAGAACAACCGCTACATCGTCGGGGAAACCGAGATCGGCCCGCGGATCGCCGCGTACGGACTGCTGTGGGACAACGGCTCTCTGGTCCAGATGGCCTCGCCCGGCTCGTCGGTGATCCCGGTCCACCCGACGGACGTGAACAACAGCGGCGTCGTGGTGGGCACCCAGGACCTCTGGAGCGAGGGGCGGTCCGTGGCCTTCCGCTACCGCGACGGCGTCTACGAGATGCTCTACACGCCGGCGGACCACAGCACCGCGGCGAAAGGCATCAACGAACGCGGTGACGTGATCGGCGACGTGTGGCACAAGGACCTGCCGAACGAACGCCAGACCATCGTGTGGCCGATCGACGGTCCCGTGTCGGGCTTCGTCGGCTACAGGGCCGTCGGGATCAGCGACGACCTCCGGTCCGTACAGCTGACCCGGAGTGCGGCGGCCGTGGTCGACCTGACGGTGGAGCGCGTGACCGAGCTGCCCGGCGGGCGCGAGCCCATGGTCTTCGACAACGACCGGGTCCTGTACCCCGGCGGAACCGGGTTGGTGGAGTACGACCTCGACGGCCGGCACGTCGCCACCTGGGAAGGGGGCACGAAGCCGCTCGGCAGGACGTCCAGCGGTCACGTGGTGTTCGGCTCTGTCGACGGCACCCCGTCGCTGTGGCAGTGGGGCATCCGGTACGCCGTCGACTCCGCCCAGCAGCCGGAGCCGGAGTTCTACGGCGACATCAGCGACGAGGGCGCCTTGATCGGTACTTACCGGAGCGCCGACGGCCGCTGGCAACCGGCCCGCTGGTTCTGGTGCGGCTGATCGCAGTGCGGGGCCGGGCCGTGGTGCTGCCGGCTCCGCACTGTCGTGCTGTACCAGGACCCCGGCTCGCAAGCGCGGCCTGCTGTGGGTGAACGGTGAGGTGACCGCGATGCCACCGGTGTTCCTCACCGACGTCGTTCCCGCGGCGGTCAACAACGTGGACGTCGTGGTCGGGAGCCAGGAGTACCGGCCACTACTCGGAGATCACCGACAGCGAGACGCTGATCGGCACCTGCGGGTCCGCCGGCCGGCGGCTCCGACCCGCGTTGGTGGGTCTGCGGCTGATCAGAGCGCCGCGCTGAGCTTCAGCAGCTGGGCGGTCGCCCCGCCCAGCTCGAACTCGTTGCGCTTGGCCGCCGTGAAGTACCGGTGCACGTCGTGGCTCATGTCGATGCCGGTCCCGCCGTGGACGTGCACAGCCGTGTGCGCCACGCGGTGCCCGGCATCGGCGGCCCAGAACTTCGCCGTCGCCACCTCGGCGTCGGCATCAAGCCCCTCCGAAACCCGCCAGGCCGCCTGCCACAACGTCAGCCGGATCGCCGCCACGTCGATGTACGCGTCGGCGAGCCGCTGCGCCACGGCTTGGAAGCTGCCGATCGGCCGTTCGAACTGCACGCGGGTCCGCGCGTGCCCGGCCGTCAGCTCCAGCGCGCGTTCGGTCACGCCGAGCTGGAGAGCGCAGAGCCCGAGCGTGTACCGCGTGACCAGCCAGTCCGCCGTGAGACCGGGAACGGCCGAGCCGCCGCCGGAGAACGTGAACGATCCCGCGTCCGAGCCGTCGACCAGTTCCTGCGGGGTGATCTCCAGCTCGCCGGCGTCGACCAGGAACACCTGCGAGTCGTGCGGCACCAGGAAAGCGGACGCCGTGGTGGCGAACGGCACGGTGGTCTTCACGCCGTCGGACTCCGAAAGCGCCACGGACAGCACGGTTCCCGGTGTGAAGCGAGAACGGTGCTCGGGCGTGCCGAACGACGCCAGCGCCGACGAGGCGACCATCGCGGGCAGGTAGGGAACGGCGGCGACCGCGCGGCCCAGTTCGACCAGCACCGCGCACTGCTCCAGCACGCCGAGCTCGTCGGGGGACTCCGGCACGACGCCGGACTTGACCAGGTCGGTCCACGGCGTGTCCGACGAGTCGAGGATCTTGCGGGTCAGCGCCGCGAGCTCGCGTTGTGCCTCGGTCAGCGTGAAGTCCACGGGGTCTCCTCATCGAGGCACGGCGGGGAGCCCCAGGCCCACCCGCGCGATGATGTCGCGCTGGATCTCGTTGGTGCCGCCGCCGAACGTCAGGATCAGCGACGAGCGGTGCATGCGTTCCACCCGGCCGTGCAGGAGCGCGCCGGGGGAGCCGGCGCGCACGATGCCGTTGGCGCCCAGGACTTCCATCAGCAGGCGGTAGCCCTCGGTGGCGAACTCGGTGCCGAAGACCTTGGTGGCGGAGGCCTCGGCGGGGGAGGGGGCCTCGTCACCGCCGGCGGCGATCCGCCAGTTGACCAGCTTCAGGAACTCGGTCTTGGCGTGCACGCGGGCCAGGTGCAGGCGCACCCATTCGTGCTGCAGAGCACCGGTTTCCCCAGCCCATTGACGGACCTCGCGCAGTGCGGTCCGCAGTGGCGCGGCCGAGCACAGGGCGACGCGTTCGTGGTTGAGCTGGTTGGTGATGAGCTTCCAGCCCTTGTGCTCCTCGCCGATGAGGTTGCCCGCCGGCACGCGCACGTCGTCGTAGAAGGTGGCGCTGGTGGTCGGGCCGGACATCGTCGGCACCGGCGTCCAGGAGAAGCCGGGGTCGGATGTCGGGACGATGATGATGCTCAGGCCCCTGTGCCGCTGCGACTCCTGGTCGGTGCGGCAGGCCAGCCAGACGTAGTCGGCGTACTGGACGAGGCTGGTCCACATCTTCTGGCCGTTGACCACGTAGTCGTCGCCGTCGCGCACGGCTCGGGTGCGCAGCCCGGCGAGGTCGGTGCCGGCCTCGGGTTCGGAGTAGCCGATGGCGAAGTGGATCTCGCCGGACGCGATCTTCGGCAGGTAGAACGCCTTCTGCTCGGGCGTGCCGTAGGTCATGATCGTCGGCCCGATCGAGTTCAGCGTCAGGAACGGCACGGGCGCGCCCGCGGCGGAGGCCTCGTCCAGGAAGATCAGCTGGTCGAGCATCGGCCGGTCGCGGCCGCCGTACTCCCGCGGCCATCCGATGGTGAGCCAGCCGTCGCGGCCCATCCGGCGGACGGTCTCCTTGTACGTCTCGGCGTCGCCGTAGTCGCCGCCCCCGGCGAGCGCGGCGCGGCGGTCGGGCGTCATGAGCGCGGCGAAGTACGCCCGCAACTCCTGGCGCAGCTGCTCCTGCTCGGGCGTGAAACCGATGCGCATGCGGGCTACTCTAGAACAAGTTCTACTTCGTGTCAGGAGGCCGCCATGAAGGTCGACGTCGACCCTTCGCTGTGTGAGGCGCACGGTGAGTGCATGTCAATCCTGCCCGCGGTGTTTGACCTTGACGATGACGAGGTTCTGCAGATCCGGGAGGGTGAGCTGGCCCGTGGCGAGGAGGAGCCGGCCGAACGCGCCGTCGTCTCGTGCCCCAAGGGCGCGCTGCGGCTCTCACGCTGATGGGCCTTGTCATGAACAGGAACAGATTCTAGTGTGCGACGGGTACCTCGGCCGTGAGCTCAGCGAGGAGTGATACCGGTGAAGGCAGCCGTGCTGAACCAGGTGGGCGACGACAAGCTCGAGCTCCGCGACGATGTGACGACCACCGCCCCAGGGCCGCAGGAAGTCCGCATCAAGATCAAGGCCTGCGGGGTGTGCCACAGCGATCTGTCCGCCATGGACGGAACGCTGCCCGCGCTGGTACCCGGCGTCGTCGGGCACGAGGGCGCCGGTGAGGTCGTCGAGATCGGCAGCGCCGTGACGCAGCTCGCGGTCGGCGACCACGTGGCGATCACGTTCGTGCCGCCGTGCGGGAAGTGCGCCCAATGCGTGACGGGCCAAGGACATCTGTGCCTCGTTCACACGCTGTCGGCGTTCACGTCACCGAGGTTCGTCGTCGGTGGCAACCCCGCCTTCGGCTACGCGGGACTGGGCGCGTTTGCCGAGGAGATGGTCGTCCCCGCCGACGCCGCGATGAAGATCGACGACGACGTGCCGTGGGACGTGGCGGCGTTGCTCTCCTGCGGCATCCTGACGGGTGTCGGTGCCGTGCTCAACACCGCCAGAGTCGAACCGGGTTCCAGCGTCGCCGTGATCGGTTGCGGTGGTGTCGGCATCGCGGTGATCCAGGGCGCGCGGCTCGCCGCTGCCGCACGGATCGTCGCGGTCGACCCGGTCGTCGAGAAGCACGAGGTGGCGCAACGGTTCGGCGCGACGCACGCGACGGCACCGGACGGCGTCGCCGACCTGAACAACCAGCTGAACTCCGGCATGGGCTTCGACTACGTGTTCGACGTCGTCGGCATCCCGGCGACGATCCGCCAGGCGTGGGACCTCACCCGCCGCGGCGGCCACACGGTCGTCGTCGGAGCCGGACGGGCGGACGCGATGGTCTCGTTCAGCGCCCAGGAGCTGTTCCTGCACGACAAGACCCTGCACGGGTCGTTCTACGGAACGGCGAACTTCCGCCGCGACGTGCCGCGGATGATCGCGCTGTGGCGGCAGGGCCGCCTCGACCTCGAAGGCATGATCAGCAAGCGGATCAAGCTCGAGGACGTGAACGAGGGCCTGCAGGCGTTGCGCGGCGGTGGATCCCTGATCCGCCAGGTCATCCTCTTCGACTGACGCTGTTCTTTGGGAGTCTTTTGTGGACCTCGCGGGGAAGGTCGCCGTCGTCACCGGCGCGGGAGCCGGGCTCGGCCGCGCGGAGGCGCTGGAACTGGCGCGCGCCGGTGCGGGCCTCGTCCTCAACGACCTGCCGGGCGCGGCCGACGCCGCCGCGGCCGAGGTCGGGGAGCTGGGCGCGAAGTGCGTCGTGGTCGAGGGCGACGTGGGGGAGCGGAGCACCGCCGACGCTCTCGTCACCACGGCCGTCGAGCAGTTCGGCGGCCTGCACGTCGTGGTGAACAACGCCGGCGTGCTGCGCGACCGGATGCTGTTCACCATGTCCGACGAGGAGTGGGACCTCGTCGTGAAGGTCCATCTGCGGGGCCACTTCCTGTTGTCGCGCAACGCGGTCTCGTTGTGGAAGCAGCAGTCGAAGGCGGCGGGCGGACCGGTCTACGGCCGGATCGTCAACACCTCGTCGGAGGCCTTCCTGCTCGGCTCGGAAGGGCAGGCCAACTACGCGGCGGCCAAGGCGGGCATCACGGCGTTGACGATCGCGACCGCCCGCGGCACGAGCCGGTACGGCGTGCGCGCCAACGCGATCTGCCCGCGGGCCCGCACGCAGATGACCGCGCACGTCTTCGGAGACGCGCCGGAGGGCGACGACTCGCTGGCGCCCGAGCACGTCGCGAAGTTCGTGGCGCACCTCGCGGGACCGTCCGGCGACAAGATCAACGGACAGGTCTTCGTCGTGCACGGCGGCATGGTCGCGCTGATGGCCCCGCCGACCGTCGAGCAGAGGTTCGACGGCTTCAGCGATCTCGACGGCTACTTCGCCGATCGCGATCCACAGAGGACTTTCGCCTGTACGGAAACGATGAGTCTCTAATCGGGGCCCTGTAGGAGGAGCTGTGACGCTCACCGTCCAACCACACCGCGAGACGCTGGGTCTGAAGGACGGCCGGCTCCTCATCGGAGGTGAGTTCCGCGAGTCGGACGAGACCTGGACTCACCACCACCCCGCGACGGGCGAGGAGATCGGCAGCTTCGCCGTCGCGTCCGGGAAGGACGTCGACGCCGCCGTGCGCGCCGCACGCAAGGCCTTCGACGAGGGCACGTGGCCGCGGTCCGGGGCGGGCGAGCGCATCAAGGTCTTGCGCAGGTACGGCGACCTGCTGCGCGAGCACGCCGACGAGCTCAAGGGCCTGCAGGCGCTGGACAACGGCGTGCCGCTGTCGTTCGGCCAGATCTACGCCACCTCGGTGAACATCGCGGCCGACATCTTCGACCACCACGCCGGCTGGATCGACAAGGTCGGCGGCCAGACGCTGCCTCCGTACCAGGGCGGCGACCACCTGGCGATGACGTTCCGCGAACCGGTCGGCGTCGTCGCGGCGATCCTGCCGTGGAACGCGCCGTTCGTGCTCTTCGCCCAGAAGCTCGCCCCCGCGCTGGCGGCGGGCTGCACGGTCGTGGTGAAGCCGTCGGAGTACGCGTCGTTCTGCGTGATCCGCATGGTCGAGCTGCTGATCGAGGCCGGGCTCCCGGAAGGCGCCGTCAACCTCGTCACCGGCCCCGGCACCCCGACCGGCGAGGCGCTGATCACCCACCCGCTGGTCGACAAGATCAGCTTCACCGGCAGCCGCGGTGTCGGCCGCCGGATCATCGAGGCCTCCGCCGGGACGATGAAGCGCGTTTCCCTGGAGCTGGGCGGCAAGTCGCCGGCGATCGTGTTCGCGGACGCCCCGAACGTCGGCCTGGCGGCGATGACGTGCATGGGCATGGTGACCATGGGCCTGTCCGGACAGGCCTGCGTCGCCCACACGCGGGCGCTGGTCGCGCGGGAGGTGCAGGACGAGTTCATCGCCACCGCGCAGATGCTCGCGGGCGCGGTCACGTTCGGCGACCCGTTCGACCCCGGTGTGCTCGCCAGCCCGCTGATCAACCAGAAGCAGCTCGAGCGCGTGCTCGGCTACATCGACCGCGGCCAGGAGGACGGCGCCCGTCTCGTCACCGGCGGCACCCGCCTCGAGGGCGACCTCGCGGCCGGCAACTTCGTCGCACCGACGATCTTCGCCGACGCCACCAACGACATGGCGATCGCCCGCGAGGAGATCTTCGGGCCCGTGCTCACCGTCGTGCCGTTCGACACCGAGGAAGAGGCGATCCGCCTCGGCAACGACACCGAGTACGGACTCGGCGCCGGCGTCTACACCAACGACGTCCGCCGCGCGTTCCGCGTCTCGAAGTCGTTGCGCGTCGGCATGGTCGGCATCAACGGGTTCCAGCTCGAACCGCACATCCCGTTCGGCGGCTACAAGCAGTCGGGCCTGGGCCGCGAGGGCGGGCAGAGCGCCTACGAGGCCTACACCGAGCTCAAGACCGTGATGATGCCGCTGACCGACGAGATGATGTAGATGCGGCTCGACGGGAAGGTCGCCCTGATCACCGGCGCCGCACGGGGTCAGGGCGCGGCGGCGGCACGCCTGTTCGTCGCGGAGGGCGCGCGGGTGATGATCACCGACGTCCTCGACGACCGGGGCAAGGACCTCGCGGCCGAGCTCGGCGCGGAGTACTCCCACCTGGACGTCTCGTCGGAGGAGGGGTGGGCCGACGCCGTCGCGCACACCGTGGAGACGTTGGGCGACATCACCGTTCTCGTGAACAACGCGGGCATCCTGCACTTCTCCGCGCTGGCCGACACGACGCTCGCGGACTACCAGCGCGTGATCGGCATCAACCAGGTCGGCACGTTCCTCGGCATGCGCGCCGCCATCCCGACCATGAAACGGGCGGGCGGCGGCTCGATCGTCAACGTGTCGTCCGTCGAGGGCCTGGGCGGAATGCCCTACCTGGTCGCGTACACGGCGTCGAAGTTCGCGATCCGCGGCATGACGAAGGTCGCCGCGATGGAGCTCGGGCAGTACGGGATCCGCGTGAACTCGGTGCACCCCGGCGCGATCGACACCCCGATGGTGAGCGAGGCGCTGGGCCGTCCGATCGACGTGTCGCCTATCGGCAAGAAACTGGCGCTGCGCAGGATCGGCCGGCCGGAGGACGTCGCGAACGTCGTGCTGTTCCTGGCCAGCGACGACAGCGCCTACTGCACGGGCGGGGAGTTCGCGGTGGACGGAGGAGCCACGGCGACGCACGCGTTGAGCGGTTGACACGGGCACGAATGCAGTGCAACCCCAGGGATGTCCGGGGCGTCTCGATGATCGAGACGTTCACGACTGGGGAGCTGAATGAAATCTCTGTTGATCACGGCTGTGCTGCTGGCCGGTCTCGCACCGGCCGCCACCGCCGCCGAAGAGGCGCAGACGCCCTCGTTGTCCTGGCAGGACTGCCAGGACGGGTTCCAGTGCTCGACGGCGAAGGTGCCGCTCGACCACGACCAGCCCACCGGCACGAAGATCGACCTCGCGCTGATCAGGCTGCCCGCGACCGACCCGTCGAAGCGGATCGGGTCGCTGTTCGTCAACTTCGGCGGGCCCGGCGCGTCCGGCGTCGACCGGCTGCGTGCGCGCGGCAAGTGGGAATGGCTGTTCTCGTCGGAACTGCGGTCGCGGTTCG
This sequence comes from Lentzea sp., assembly GCF_035525475.1. Lineage (GTDB taxonomy): Bacteria > Actinomycetota > Actinomycetes > Mycobacteriales > Pseudonocardiaceae > Lentzea. The sequence goes on from NZ_DATLEC010000241.1 coordinate 28,748, forward strand.
ACCTGGTGTCCTGGGACCAGCGCGGCATCGGGCGTTCGGCGACCGTGCGCTGCTTCGACAGCGTCGAGGAGCAGCAGGCGTTCCTGAACTCCATCCCTGTCTACCCGGACACGGCGGCGCAGGAGCCCGCGTTCTACGACAGCTACCGCGACTTCGTCAGCCGGTGTGAGGCGAAGTCCGGTGACCTGCTGGACCACGTCTCGTCCGCGAACACGGCACGCGACCTGGACCTGCTGCGCAAGGCGGTGGGCGACAAGAAGCTCACCTTCCACGGCATCTCGTACGGCACGCACCTCGGCGCGATCTACGCGAACCTGTTCCCGGACAAGGTCCGCGCTTTCGCGTTCGACGGCTCGCTCGACTTCGTCGGCAACGCGACCGGGCACGGCGACCAGGGCACGACCGTGCCGCTGGACACCCGCCAGGACGTGCCGCGCGGTGTGGCCGAGACGTTCGACCAGTTCCTGAAGCTGTGCGCGGCTCCCGGCGCGAACTGCGCGTTCGCGGGCGGCGACCTGAAGCAGAAGTGGGCGGACCTGGTCGCCAAGGTGGCGGCGTCGCCCGTCACCACGCCGGACGGCCGGTTCGACCGCGTCACGCTGATCAGCACCGTCTGGGACGCGCTCGCGCAGCCCGAGACGTGGCAGGACACCGCCCGGATCCTGCAGGGGGTCTGGGAGGCGCCGGCCTCGCTGACGGCCTCGGAGGCCTACACCTCCAACCGGTTCGAGTCGTTCAACGCGATCCAGTGCTCGGACAGCGACTTCCCGCGCGACCCGGCCGTGTACACGCGGTACGGGGCGAGCGAGGACCAGCGCGTCCCGTACTGGGGCCGTGCCGTGGTGTTCGACATGATGGCCTGCGCGTTCTGGCAGGGCCGTGACGACGACCGCTACACGGGTCCGTGGAACCGCTGGACGTCGGCGCCGATCCTGTTCATCAACAGCAGGTACGACCCGTCGACCCCGCTGCACGGTGCCCGCGACGGCGCCGCGGAGCTGTCCCGCACCGGATTCCTGACGGTGGAGGGCTACGGGCACACGTCGATGTACGTGCGCAGTGCGTGCGCGGAGAAGGTGAAGCGGGAGTACCTCTTCACCGGTGTGCTGCCCACGCAGAAGACGTGCGGCATCGACAAGTCGCCGTTCGCATGATCGTTCGTGGTCTGAAGGGTCCCACCGTTCTCGGTGGGACCCTTGTTTCGAGGTGGTGGGTGCGGTAAGAAAACTGAACCGGTAAGAAAAGTGAACCAGGAGGAACCGTGCTGACTGCCGTGGCCGATCTGGCCCGTGAGGCCGCCCCGAAGACGGAGTCCACGGGCGCGCTCGCGCCGGAGCTGCTGACGGCGATCCGCGACGAGGGCTTGTTCCGCCTGGGTGTCCCGGCGTCGCTCGGCGGCCCGGAACAGCCTCCCGCGGTGACGCTGGAAGCCGCCGAGACCCTCGCCCGCGGCGACGCCTCCGCCGGGTGGTGCGTGGCGATCGCCGCCACCAGCAGCCTGCTCGCCGCCTACCTGCCCGGCGAGGGCGCGGACGAGGTCTTCGGTGATCCGCGTTCGGTGGCGTCCGGGGTGTGGGCGCCGCGAGGCCGTGGCGTCGAGGCCGACGGCGGCGTGGTGGTGTCGGGGCAGTGGCCGTTCTGCTCGGGGATCCAGCACGCGGACTGGTTGTTCGCCGGGTTCGTGGTCTCCGGCACGATGAAGGTGGCCGCGTTGCCCCGCGCGTCGCTGGAGGTGCTCGACACCTGGCACACCACGGGTCTGCGCGGCACCGGCAGCCACGACACCGTGGCACGCGAGGTGTTCGTCCCGTCGAGCCGCGTTCTGTCCGTTCTGGACGGACCGCTGGGCGGCGGCGCCCTGTACCGGTTCCCCGTGTTCGGGTTCTTCGCGCTGTCGGTGGCCGCGGCGGCGATGGGCAACGCGTTCGGCGCCCTGGACGACTTCGTGGGACTGGCCGCGACCAAGAGCTCTCTCGGGTCCAGGCGCACGGTGGCCGAACGGTCCTCCACTCAGGCGGCCGTGGCCGAGTCCGCGGCGTCCCTCAGGGCGGCGCGGGCGTTCTTCTACGAGGCCGTCGAGGAGGCGTGGGAGGCGGCGCAGGGGAGCGACCCGGTGCCGGTCGAGGCACGGGCCTCGTTGCGGTTGGCCGCCACGCACGCGACCCGCACGGCCCGTGAGGTCGTCTCCCGCCTCTACGACCTGGCCGGCAGTGGCGCGATCTACGACGGCGCCGCGCTCCAACGGCGGTTCCGCGACGCCCACACGGCGTCGGCGCACTTCCAGATCAACGCCGCCTCGTACGAGCTGCCGGGCAAGGTCCTGCTGGGCGTCGAGGCGCAGACGGAGATGCTGTGAGCACCGTCGGCGTCGTGACGCCGTTCTGGCTGGACCGTCCGCCCCTGGAGGCGCTCGACATCGCCGTGGCCGCCGACGAGGCCGGGTTCGGGACGGTGTGGATCGGGGAGATGGCGACGTTCGACGCGTTCGCCCTCGCGACGGCCGTGGGCCTGCGGACCTCGGCCATCTCACTGAAGATCGGACCGCTGGCGGTCGGTGTGCGCAGCCCGGTGGCTCTGGCGCTGGGACTGTCCACTGTGGCCACGACGACCGGACGGCGAACGGACCTGGCGCTGGGGGCGTCGAGCCCGCGGATCGTGTCGGAGTGGCACGGGCGCGACTGGGCGCCGGTGCGGCGGACGCGGGAGACGGTCGGGGACACGCGGGCGATCCTGAACGGCGACCGGGTGGCCGGGTTCCGGTTGCCGCAGCCGGTTCCGGGGGTGTCGATCTCGGTGGCGGCGTTCGGGCCCGCGATGACGCGGGTGGCGGCGGAGGTCGGCGACGAGGTGGTGCTCAACCTGGTCAGCACCGGCCACGTCGCCCGGGTGGAGGCCCGTCCGCCTCTCGCCGTCTGGGTCCCCGCCGCCCTCGAGCCCGGCCCTGGCACCCTGCGCCAGCTGCGCAACCAGCTCTCCGTCTACCTCGCCCCGCCCGGCTACGGCGAGATGTTCACGGCCCTCGGCCACGGCGACCTCGTCGGCGACGCCCGCTCCGGCAAGCCACGGTCCCAGCTCGCGGAAGCCATCCCGTTGGAGCTCATCGAGGCCGTGGGCGCGATCGGCTCGGCCCAGGACATCGCCCGCCGCGTCGACGACTACGTCGCGGCGGGCGCGAGCCACGTCGGCCTGGTGCCCGCGACGGCCGAGGACCCGGCGGGACGACGCCTGCTGACCGCGCTCTCCCCGCTGGCGCAGGGACGCCGATGATCGACTCCGACGCCCACGACCGCCGGTTCCGCGGCGAGTCCGTCGGACGGGCGCTCGACCTCGTGGGGGAGCGGTGGACGTTGCTGATCCTGCGCGAGGCGTTCTTCGGCGTGAAGCGCTACGGGCAGTTCGTCCGCAACCTGACCATCCCGCGCCCCACCCTGTCCGCCCGGCTCAGGACCCTCGTCGACGCCGGGCTGCTGGAGCGCGTCCCGTACGCGGAGGACCGCGAGGAGTACCGCCTCACGCCGGCCGGGCTGGAGCTGTTCCCCGCCATCGTGGTCCTGATGAAGTGGGGTGACACCCACGTCCCGGACCCCGGCGGACCGCCGGTCGTGCTGGAGCACAACGCGTGCGGGAAGCCCGCCGACGCGTTCCTCGCGTGCCGGTGCTGCGGCGAGGAGATCACCGCGCACAACGTGACGGCGCATCCCGGTGGAAGGGCCGCCGACAGGCGCTGACAGCGGTCTGTGCGCGCGCTGTCAGCGCACGGGCGCACAGTTCCTCCCGACACAGGGAGGAACGAACGATGTCGCTGGCCATCAGGGCTGAAGGCCTGGTCAAGCACTACGGGGAGACCAAGGCCCTCGACGGGGTCGACCTGGAGGTGCCGGAGGGGAAAGTCGTGGGAGTGCTCGGGCCGAACGGCGCGGGCAAG